>NZ_QGKU01000028.1:23942-38375 GCF_003172915.1 Meridianimarinicoccus roseus | reverse complement strand
TCCGTTGCGCCGATCGCCGCGCGCATGGCTTTCAGGCCGACAAGCTCGGGCAAGTCGTTGAGAAGGCCCGCCCAAGCCTGTGCATCGAACAACCGTCGACCCCTGGGGCGCGGGTCGTCTGGCGACAGCACGCCGAACTCAACCAGGACCTGCTCGACAAGGTCCGGGGACAGCCGGGTTTCCTCTGCGGCCGTGACGACCGAGTGCAGCTTGCGTGTCGCGATGTCCTCTCCCAGAAGGCAGGTGCCTTGCGCGATCGGCCAGTGTTCGAAAATGCAATCCCGCATCAGGTCGATAAGCGGGGCAAACGCGTCGTCGTGGAGCAGATCCTGGCTGAACCTCATGTACAACTGACCGAAGGCCTTGTTGGGCCCGTCCCATGTACCGGTTGCGGCCGCCGCGATCCGGTCGAAGGCATCGCGGATGGCCACTGAGCCATGGCGCGCGGCCTCGAAGCCCGCAGCGTGATCCGCGCCGGGCGTTGCGTCACAGTCCGTCCCGTCCGCGCGCCGCAAGGCCGCGCCGAGGAGCGGGCAAAAGATCGCCCCGACCCTTAGTGGGTGTGCGCGGAACCAACTGTCGTCTCGACCGTCCTCCAGCCGAGCATCGAGCCAGAGATCGAAGGAGGAAGGTGTCTGGCGCGCTGCATACAAGGCTCCCGACAGGATATCGTCCTCGATTAAAGCGAGGCGCGCTGCGATATCGTTGCGGTCTCGCGGCAGTGGAACGGTCCAGAGCGTGACAAGCGGATATCCATGCCGAACGCAGAGTACGCCTCGCGAAGCTGCCAGTCGCCGCGCATGACCATGGCCGCGATTGCGGGACCGTCCTGTCCCCCGGCATCTTCCCGTAGGCAAACGGGGCAGCCGCGTATCTGCGGATTGCGCAGGGCGCGGGAAACGATCACTTCGCCGCGAAACTTCATCCCGACATCGCCAATGCGCTGCCCCGTCCACGACAGGAGCGTGTCCATCTCTTCGGATGTCAGGTTGGCCCAAGTCGCGAGCGCATCGAAAGCCTCAGGTTTCTCTTCGAGGAAGTATTTGAACGGCGCGCCGATATCGTGGGCGAATTCAACCGTCCCGGTTCTCCATGTGGCTGCAACGCGGCTGAGGTACGAATACACCGTCTCGCGTGGGGCTGGTCTCGGGGTCTGGATCGGAAGGTCGGTTATGGCGGGATGCTCACTGACAAAGGGCTTTGGCCAAATATGAAAGGGCTCGATTGCTGCTGTCGAAAGCCAAAATAGATCTGTTTGGAGGCCTGCGGTGGATCGTCGATGATCAGGGCCTCACCGCTCCTATCCTCCCGTCATTCACTGTCATTGTCGACGCTGCGGTGCAACTTTACCAGATCGGCCTTTCACCGGGGCGCAGAATCAGTACGAGGCGAATGACAGTTGGGCGGAAAGCCGACCTTCGCTGCAGTACGTGCAAAGAGCCGTTAAGGGCAATTTCTCTTTGGATTAAATGTCGATCCAGAATCCTTCTTCCCGATCCTGAAACTCTGTGTAGCGGTATTGCCGTGTGCCTGACTTTACGCTGCACCATACAGCGGACTTAAGAAAATTTCGTTCGCAAAACGCCTCAAGGAAATCGCGACTCACAGTGGTCTTGTAGCCAACTAAATGACTCACTTGATGAGGACAGGCGGGTTCCCAATCGCTATACCAGTGCTGCCAAAAGGCGATTGGCGATCCACCACCCAGCATTTCCATTCCGCTTTCAACGCAGCCGATCTCTGATCTTGGCTGATCTGCGTGAGGCGACGGTAGATGCACATACTGCGCGAGGTCCACCAAGGAGCGACCAACATCAAGCGTTATTACTTTGCCGCAGAGTCTTCTTGATTTTGGTTTAAAACCGATATCTGGGCTGGAATAGAAGCCGCCTTCATAGCGAGCGGGATTAGCCAAAAAAGACCATTTACAATCATCAGGCTTGTCGGGATTTGCTAATGCAGCAGCGCTCCCGGTTACAACATCAAACTCGAACACCGCGTAGCCGGTTCCGTCCACCTCGACGGCACGTAAAGCCGCCAGTATATGACCCGGAGAAGCACTTGAAGCAGCCGCGGCCCAAATGGCTGATGCGACTGACTTTGGGTCACGCTCGCCGAGCAGAATGCCATCCGACCATCCGGGCCTCTCTACTGGCGCAATCCCTGCGAGGCCGCGATTCAAGGTTAGAGCCGCTCGCGAATGTTGCTGGGCTATCGAGTGAGGCAGCTCCCATTCGGAAGCGGCAAAGGAAAGCGTCCGCAGATATGCCGAAACGTAGGTTTCACGATCAGCGAAGTCGAACTGCCCGGTTAACTCGCGGTTACCATGGAAGAAGTATGAAGGATCGCCCTGGCTCCGAAGTTCCGTTGCTTGAAGCCACTCCCACTCATGTTGCCATCGCTTACAGAACGGCATTCCCGACCATCTCTCCAGATGGGAGAGGTGGGAGTGAAACATCCGCGGCACGCCATTGAAGGCCGAAAACGAGCGGCGAAGCGACTCTGGTAATTCCGCTCTCTTTGGAGGAGCGTAAGCGTATCTGAATTGAAAAAGCCTATCGGCTTGGTTAAAGTTTGCCTTCAGAAGCCAGTCAGATAGGTGTGACGCGGCATTTATGGAGTTTCGCACCTCACGAAACTCGAAAAAAGCACCTAAGTTAAAAGCTTCAATGATATTGAGACCAATGATCACCTCACTTTCAAACTTCTTTTGGCTAATCCAAACCAGCAGGCGATCGGCGGCGTTGCGATCACCAGACTTGATCAACTCCGCTAGAGCTCTCGCGGCTTCCAATCGAACGCGGGGGGCAGGCCATAGAAGCCGGGTCAGGAGGATATCTATTGAATGCACTGCTAAGCCCACGAAGGTTTATCCAATGGCTGTTGAGAAACTTCTTCCATGAAAGCGTCGACAAGCGCGTCGGTATGGGCTTTGGCGAGTTCAAGTTCGCCTATCTGGATGAGGAAATAGATTAGCCGCGTGAAGCCGATCACCAATCCGTTTCTACTTTCTCGAAGGTTGAGCACGGGTTTACTGGTCTCGCGGACAAAGTCCTTCCAACGCGCCCTGTGGTCGCGAGCGACTAGCTCGAGCCGAGCTTCCGCCTCGTCTTGGCTTGTGAAATATCTTTGCCAGCCATAGCGTGCGATGTGGGCGCGCACCAACCACTTGAATGCATCGCTGCGACCGTGAAGCTTTGCCGCCAATTCGGCTGCCGTATCAAGGCCGCTTTCGATCTTTAGGTGAAGTCGTGGTTCGGACAACTCCGCCTCCAAATCGGTAAGCGCCGCGGTACCCTGCCCCTTGGCATCCCAATAGTTGAGCCATTCTCCGATTGTCGACCTCGAACTATCGTAAATGTTCAGGCGGCTACGCTCAGCAATCAGTTCCGAGAGCTTGCCGGGGGGGTAGTCGCCAGGCTTTGGAGGCTCCACATTGCCCTTTTCCTCATTCTCGTGGCTTGCGGACGCGTATCGATCCGCCTTGAGTGCGTGTTCGATGTTGGGCCCAACTTTTCTGCGGAGATCATCCCCGATGGACGGAGATAGGTTGGCTTTCTCAACGGCCAGTCTTTCGCTCGGCATGATAAAGGTAGAAAGAAGTGCAGATCCTTCGGCGGTCTGGGCCAAAGGGAGAGAGGGAAGCTCCTTGTACAATTCTTCGGCATAGTGCCAGTCCTCAGCCCTGATTAGATCGTTCAGCATGGGCGCGATGCGTTCGGGATAGTGCTTTGCCACGGCAGCGTAGTATTCGCTGCGGATATGATCGGTTCCGTCACCGTCGGTGTAGTCCGTGATGCGATGAAACGCGCCTGCTAGATCCAAGAGGATTTGCTTGGCGTTCTGATCCCCAACTTCGATCATCATTCCTAACGCGGTAAGAACGTCGTCTGCAAATGCATCCTTTCGCCAGCCATACCCAAACAAACAATCGACAGCATGTCTCAATGCCTGGGCTGCGAGCCGAAGTTTGTTGTGGTCGTGCGCTGCAAGAGCCAGCTTGCCGTAGTTAGCAGCTCGCTCGTTAAACACAGTCACGGACCGTCTGAGTTCGTCCATGTAAGTCGAAATGAACGTCTCAGCGCTAGCCGGGTCATGCAATGATATCCGGCGTGTTGTGAGCTTCTCCAGCCAAAGTTCGTTAAGCCAGAAGGGTGATGTACGGGCCTCAGAAAGAGCGGCATCGTCGATTTGATACGCAGCATCAAGCCCTCGACCTATGAGGCAAAGATCGAAGGCGGCGTCGATAAGCGCAAGGCGCACAGCAATGAAACGCCTTTGATCGTCATAGCCTCGCTCGTAGCAAGGTTGCCCATCATACCAACTGAATACGTCACCGAGAGTTGGCCAACGCTTCGTGTTGGCCCAGTGTGCAGCGATGCATTGCGCGAGTTTTTCAAACGCACGTACTGCACCCGCGAGCCAGCTTTCCGATGCATGATCCGGGATCTTTACCCAGCTTTTTGTTGGCTTTCCCGCCAGAGCAGCCGCAAGTGCGGACATGAAATTATTATAGACGATTCCTCGAATATCTGTTTGGTGGCGATCTACTGGGCCATCAGCGCCTGCAAAAAGCGTCGACAGATTTTTGCCGGAGTTGCTTGCTTTTATTGCGTCTCCTTTGACGATCCCCAAGCAGCGAATAGCGGGGTGCTTTTCTGCCTTCAACGGATTTTGGCTAGCAGGCGACAGGCCTTCGAGGCACAGGCACGCAAACAGCTCGCGGTCAAACTCGACGCCTGTGAAACTCTTACCCGCTTGCAAGACAGAACCAACATTTCCGACAAGGCGCGCGCTTTGAGCGAAAGCGGCAACGATAGAGTCTGCTTGACCATAACCGCGCGCGAAACGCAGTACCCGAGCAACCTCGTTCTTCTTGCTTGCAGCAACTACTGAGACCACAGCCCGAGCAAAATCGCCTTGCTGGTCATTGCTGATGTATTCTTCGTGGCGGTTTTGGATGATGCGTCCGTTAAGTTCCTCAACAGCTTGCTCGACAAGCGCATCTCGCTGACTCTCATCGGTCATCTGGACGAGCGCCGAGATTAGCGAGGAAGGCAAGTTAACCAAGTCAGCGCGAAGGACGGCCGGCAAATAAATGTCGCCACTTAAAGCGGCCGCAACATACCAAACCTGGGCTAGTTCTTCGTGCTGTAGCTCAACGGCATTTATCGCACGAATCTTTACAAGTCGGTGACGCGCGACGCTTGCCAAATCGAATACTTCGAAAGCGGCCTGTTCAGCATGATTCAATACATTGATCAAACGGTCGATCGGGTACCCCGCAGTGACGAAGGACAACGCCCACTCACGGGAAGGTCCCTTGATTAGGTTCTGTGCTTTCCCGCGTGTTGCCTGAGTGATCCATAGCCACGCCTCTCGCCAGTAGGGAGGCGCTTCTGTTTCCAGCCATGCCAAAGTCGGCGAGCTGTTGGCCATAAAAATTGAATGGTGACTGGGATCATCTCGAAGAAAGGCGAACAAGCTACCGTGAAAGGGGCGTACTTCCATCTCTCGAAAGTCGAGGAGATGACCGATCTCGGCCAGCCCCAAGATGCTCTGATCGTCCACGCCAAAGCAGTTATTGAGAGCAAATGGCGGCGGACTGAAGTCGAGACCAGCTAGGACGTGTAGAATTGCTTTCCCGCGTGGAGAAAGCTGCAACATAAACCCAGCGTAATAATCCCGGATGTCTCCACTGGGACAGGCCGGCTGCCCTCGAACTAGGTCTGGTGTCACTTCATTGCCGGCACGGGCAACGGCCTCGAATGAATAAATCAGATGCAGAGGCAAGCCATTGGATATGTCAAAGAAAGCATCAGAAACCGCTGCAAGCGCCTTCGCTTTCGATTGGTGAGGCCATCGGAAGAGATTCAGCCGTCCAGCGCGGTGTTGTGATGCAATCCAGCCTTCAACTGCAGCGCGATTCATAAGAGGAAGCTCGACCCAGCCTTCCATAGGTGCTGCAGCCAGCATCCTTTTTGGAAGGTCCTTTTCCGCAATCTTCTGGGTCCCAATTACCAGATGGGTACCTGGTACGGCGGGGATCAGCGCGTTAAAGAGTTCTTCGGCGTGCTCACGATCACGGCCTTCTCGCCAGACGTGATCGAGTCCGTCGATGATCACGATAAGGCGTCTTCCTTCGGCGATGACATTCCGGGCAGCTTGTTCGATCGTTTCGCCCAAAGTGCTATGCCTCCGCACTCTCAAGTCAGGCATCGCCTCTTGAAGTTGAGCTTCTAGCGAACGTGCAATAGCTTGGAAGTGGAACCTTCCCTCAGATCTGTCATTGAGGCTAAGGAAGTAGTGGTGCCTTATACACACAACCTTTTTAGTATCGAGTTTCGACTTAAAGTGGCTGAGTAAAGTACTTTTCCCACGCCCAGGAGGAGCCCAAAGAACCGTGACGCCATCGCCATTTACTGTCCGCGAAAAGAAATCGTCAAAAAAGCTCTCGTCCGGCACACGGTAGTTTTCTGGCACCGTGAAATCTTGGGGAAGGGGCATGGCTCTTTCAGGGGAAAAAGCTTGCTGGAGATGGATGTAGCGGATACGCCCGTCAGGGCCTGGCCGATTTTTTTGTGTCGCCCAAAGTTGGAGCTGTTTCTGGAATAATGCCCAACCAGCGCTGTCCGTGTCAGATGCTATACGCGCCCAGAGGGTCGCTTCAAGGTCCTCAAGTATGGGTTGCGAGTGAATGAAGTCAAAGTTTTTAAAGAACTTTTGAGCGGCCGTAGCCGATCCAAGCTGTGCAATAATCTGCGTACGAATTGGCAAAGGGATCTTTGAATAATTTACACGACTGCCCTTCAAGGATTTGGAAAACTCTGAATCCGGTTTTCGATCCGTCATGAGACGAGCATTCGCCAGACAACCATCATCCAAAATCTTCAAGACTGGCGCAGCCCAGTGCTGAAGGAAAGACTTTCCTTTGGGCTTCGCGCCTAAGAGCCATTCCCAATCAAGCGCTGTCTTTGGGTTTTCTGGATCGACCGCAAACTTGACCTGTGTAACTTCGAACCGACCATCAGCTAGGCACGCAACCACGTCATCCACGGCACGGAATGACTGGTCGGATGCTTCGACCTGTACCCACGAATATTTTCTGGGGTTGCGATAGAAATCAAGCAGTGTCTGTGCCGCAACCAAGTCCTGGTATGCGAAGCCAACTCTTGTGATTGCGGTTGGTTTGTAGTTGTGACCCATGCCTTATGCTCTCTAAGCTGAGTCTTGTTCCAACACGCAGCATACTCAACCAATTGCATAGATATCACCCGCATTCCAAGAGAATAGACTTTTCTGTTGCATACGCTCCGGGCTAAAGCCCAGTCATTTGCTTCGGCTTCCACGAACGGCGGGTAAGGGCCGGTTGCGCCAGATCCGGCAGACAGGGCGGGGAGTTGCCGTTCGCTGCGCTTGTCACGAACGGCAGCAGTGCGCAGGAAGCGGACATAGTCATTCACCGGTCGGATGGAGTTGTTCAACCACGCTCGGCCTGCGGTATCCCGCACCCATGGCTCAGCTGTAGCGTTTTCCAAGTTACGCAGCGCGATCCTTGCGAAGAGGTCGCGGCGGACATGCGCAAGGGCGAACTCGTCTGGCGCGAGACCGGCGACGGCCACGGCGTCACGCTGGTTGCCACCGACGCAGGCCTTGCCACCATCGGCATCGAACAGGACACTTCCGCCGCCCCCGAACCCGCACCCAAGACGCGCACGCCACGCGAGGGCACCAAGCAAGCGACCCTGATCACCATGCTACGCGCGCCGGACGGCGCGACCATCGAAGAGATCATGGCCGCTACGGGCTGGCAGTCGCACACGGTGCGCGGCGCGATCGCCGGGGCGCTGAAGAAGAGGCTCGGACTCGGCGTTACCTCGGAAAAAGTCGAGGACGCGGGCGGGTCTACTTCATCCGCCAAGGTCCTGAGGTCGACTGAAAGTCGGCAAAAGAAGTTGGCGGCCGTTCTGCAAACTACTCAAAATGGGATATCGTCGTCTGATACCGTGGGTGGGGTTCTTTCTCGAAGGGTTTGAGAGTTGGAATTGCGCTGCGGACCTTTCCCGTCAGTGAAAAACACCTCGAAGCCTCGGGAAGTCCGCCGACGGACGTGGGGTCGCGTGTTGCTTTTATCCCATTCAGCGAGCTCGTCGTAAGACGCAAACTGCGGACCTCTTTCATATCCCCGCGACGCCATCGACGCCCGCCAAGCTTCAATTTCGTCCTGTTGATCAGCCGCTTCGAGTTCTTCTTCCGAAGCTGTTCCCCACCAGTTCGCCTTTTCTCGATTACTTGCACGCGAATATTGGCGGCTGTAGCCCTCGATAATGTCTACGGCGTCTGCACCCGCGCCAAACAAATCCTCAAAGTCACCCATTTTTGCACCACCAAATTTCTCTCATGGACGTGTTCTCCTGCCTATGAATCTATTTCTCAATCAGGCGTCCATCTGAGGTGATCCACATGCCGCCGCTTAGGTAGGTGTATTCACCGCTGTCACCCACAGAAAATTCATCGTAGATGGCCTTCATTTCTCGCAGCGCCAAGACAGAGATATCCTCGAACCCAATTTGGTCGAGGACCGTCGCAGCCAAGTGAAGAAGGTCATCCTTGTCCGGATAGACGGAGGTCTCAATGTATGCCCGCCCCATCTGATCCTTCTTCGTCGCGTAGTTCAGATTGCGATCCTCAAACGCCCGAGAGGTTGCGCTAATCAACGACGCTTGATTCCCGAATACCCTATATTCCCCGGTGTCCTCAGAGGCAGTTGCAGTCATAAGCCGAACGCCGTCCCGGTCAGAGATCAGCCGAAAGAAAACATATGGCTCCGAGCAGATGCAATACTCTTCTTGGCGCAGCGAGAGTTTGTTAGAGGTTTGGATTATCGCCATGATTCCGATCCGAACTGTTTTCAAACAGCTTACACCTCAGCCTTGGACGGGCAACTCATTAGCGACTTGTCGGACCAAATCGCAGGTGATGGCCCAAGACTTCTTCGTGCGCATTCAATGCCTCGAACACCCGCCGCAGGACGTAGGCCGCGCGATGCTGACCACGCTGGATACCACGCCCATCTTCAGGTTCAGCGCCAGCGTCGTTTGCAGGCCGAAGATCGGAAAGATCAGGATCTACGTCATGACCGCGACGCCGTAGCGCACGATTACATTGGCGACGGATTCGACGAGCGACATCAGGCGGGAGTGTTTCATGCTGCGACCTCAGAGACTCACGGCGACGGTCGCCACGTGCCGCGCGCTGTGCCAGCGATAGGCGACAATGCCCGGGAACAGCGCCCAGGCTTCGCGCAAGTCGCCGCGATCATCGTTCAGCGCCTTACCGGTGCGCTTGGCCTTCGCCGTCCCCACCTGTTTGCGCCAGCCCGGGTCATATTCCACTCCGTAGGGCGGATCAGTGACCAACAGGAGCGGCTTCACAGAGCCGAGCAGACGCTCGACCTTGGTGGCGAAGGGCTGGGACCGGTCATCCGCCGCGCACGGCACGAAGGTCGGGAATGGGCCGGGAGCGACGGCCGCGGCGATGCTGCAACTGCGCACCTCGCCGAGATCAAGGTGGTGAATTTGGGCTCGGAGCGGTCATGCGGCGGCGCATCGGGTCGTGCGCCTGGCAGGTAGCGGCGGCCGTCACTCCCGGCCCAGAGCGGACCTTGACGATGTGGATCAACGCCGCGGTGCAGCTTTCAGTGAGTAAACATCTACAGCATCAGGCTTTCGGAGTGACCCCTCCCTTTTTCAGAAGCGCTGCGCCGATGCGGAAGAGGTCGGGCATGTCGTAGCGCCCGTCTGGGCGGCTTGTGAGGACACCCATCTTGGCCAGGCGTTCGGCGAGGTCGGGCTCTCTATCAGACAGATCAGATTTCCGGGACGGATTGATCGGCACCGGAGTGAGGGCATTTTCTTTGCGCGCAATTTTCACGGCGGCTTCCACCGTGGCGTTCTCTATCCAAGCGTCAAAGAAGACCTGTGGTTCTGCCGGCACCCGTAGACCCGCGAGCGGTTGGAGGACTCGTTTGATCCAAGGGTATTCCGTGTGCAGCTGATCGATGCGGACTTTAGAGGCTTCCCTGAGCCCATCGCGGATCGTTTGCGGAAGGAGGATGAGGGCGCCTGAATCTCGGGATTGGGACCGTTCCGCGGCATTCTGCATCAGGATGAGAAAGCTGCGTGGCGTCACATCTCCGAGGCCATCTGCCAAATGGTTATACGGCCAGTCAAAGGTTTTCCCCTTTCGCGGTCCTGCGCCCATGAAGTTACCCGCCATGGCCTCGAAAAGCTTTTCTTGTAGGGTTTTATTGCTGGACAGCTTCCAGGTTCGAAGCTCCTCTGGTTTTTCCGGCGGTTTGCCCAAACCTTGAGCATCGACGAAAAGACCGAATGCCTCCGCCGCCTCTTCGTCAAAAGCCAATCTCGCAAACATCAGCCCGTAAAGATCCGCCTGCCCCCACCCGAGTTTGGCCGCTCCGCTCCGCAGCTTCGGCAGTTCCACGAATCGTAGCGTGAGTTCGCTCAACTGGTCCGGTCGCATGAAAAGCTTGGCCCGGATCGCATTGAACCCGCGCAACTCCCAAACCGATCGCATCAGCGCGTCAATGAGCCCGCTTAGCCGTCCCCAATCCTCCGAGATTGCATCGAGCGCGTCAAAGACGATGAGGAGAGTCTCGCCCTGGTTGGTAAGTTCGTCATCGACCTCCGCCATGGCATCGGCCCAATCCTGGGGATCCGCGAAACGCTTGAGCATCTCCTTGGGGAGGTGCTTTTGGTCAGGCTCGGTCACTTTCAGGGCCGCGCCTGCGATGACGGCTTGCCAGAAGGGAGCTGCGGACGTTTTCTCCTGCCCCGGGGGCACCAGTTTGTCGATCTGGTCCTTAGACACACCTGCGCGGCTCACGCCTCCAAATCCAATCTCGACCCGGAGCTTGCCGAGTTCCAGGCGAGGGTAGAGATCGCCGGCAAGCCGCCTGGTGTCCTTGTTGTAGAGCACGCTCGCCCAGAAGCTCTTACCCGCCCCGCGCGCGCCGAGAACAAGCGTGGTCGCGGGATCGAGCGCTTTGCTATGGGCTGTGGGCGCGAAGACGTCGCGCAACTTTGCCTTGTCCTGTCCGACAATTGTCGTCGAAGCGCTGGGGTCAAACCGGGAGATGGCCTCGCGAATCGCGGAGATATCCTCCGGTTTGGGGTGGCGGGATCCTTGGCCAATGGTCATTTGCCCGATTCCATCTGATCGTCGAACCAATCCAGAAGCCCCCCGAAGGTCGACCGCACGAGCCCCTCATCGAGTTGGACGCGGTTCTCAACCGGATTAAAGCTGCGGTAGCGCTCGTCGTTAAGAATACGTAGCAACGGCACCGGTTCCTTGGGCAGGGGGGCCGGAGCGTCATTGTCCGCCCAGGCTAACTCGAGATCGTCCGGCCCGAGCTTTTCGGGCTTTGCAAGCGGCCCTTCGTCCATACTCCAAAGCGCGTTGAAACGCTCCTTCGCGATCTTCATGTCCGCGGGATCTGCCTTGGCTTGCACGAACCAGGCGTTGTCCTCCCAATCTGTGCCCCCCGGGATACGTTCGCGGATGTGAGCCAGAAGGAAGGCATAGCCTTGGAAGGTCTGCGGCTCATTGATGCCAAACAGGAGAACTCTCGCTCCGAGCCCGAGGACCGGGGCCGCCGTCGTTTCATGCAGCCCCGCGCGCCCGTCAATCAACACAACATCATAGTCGCCGGTCGCCTCAAAGCTTTCCAGCATTTCTTGCATTTGATCGCGAAGAGGCACGGGGGTGCCGGCGCGCATGTCTTCGATGCTTGCCCTGGCGATCTTGGCAAGCGCATCGGCGGGATGTGCCAGGGTTTGGCTACCGAAGGCGGGCACGACAGAAATTCCATCCAAGAGGGAAGATCTGCCGATGCAATCGGCGCGGAACGTGCCATCAGTCCCGGATAGCCCGTTTTCGACGAGCCAATCTACGACACCATAAGTGGGAAGTTCGTCTGGCTTCAAGAGTGTCGCGCCGAGCCCCGGAGCTTCGAGGTCGAGATCCACGGCGAGCACCCGCAAACCCGTCCGGGCCAGATGCGTCGCCGCGATAGAAAGAGCCGTGGAACGACCAACACCGCCCTTGATGCTGACAAACGCAAACCGGGGGATCGTGCCTGGCTTGAGCACGGGACGCGCCATCCAATCTGCACCCACAATCCGGCGGTCGAGAAGTCGAAGGTCCACTCCCTCAATCTTCAGAACGGGTGCGGTTTGGGCCTCCGCCACGATCCGGGAGACGCCGACCGAGTCGCGTCCACGCACGGGGTCTTCGGGGCGGGCATATGGGCCAAGATGCTCGGCCACTGCTTTATTCAAGCCGTCAAGATCTGCTTCGGCGATGTCCAGAATAATGCCAAGGCGGCCTTCAAAGTCCCGGATCACAATAGGCTCTGCGGCGGCCAGATCTCCACGATATGCAGCTTTGAGACTGGCCACGAACTGAGGAAGGCTGGTATCGAAACGAATTGGTTCTCTCATAGCAATTCAGCCCGAGCTACTTCTGCGTCCGTGCGCCATTTCTCCAAGGTTGCGTTGTCCGGTCGTGCACCATCGCTATATCGAATATCGATAGCCCAGCCTTCCATAAAATGCTGATCTGTAAACCGCGCGAGCTGCGATGCTCCGCGCCCAGAAATCGCGTCGCGGAGTTTCGCTTTGAGTTGAGGGAAATGAGCGTAGACAGGCCCATCTTTGCTGTCGGTGGTCCAAGGAATATCGCGGAACAAAGCCTTGACCGCGCACTCAGCGGCAATCCCATAGAGATAACCCGCGGTCGTGCGGTCAGGTCCCGCTGCGTTCCTGTTTCGCTCAGCAGCCGCCCAATTGCGATGGGCAGCCTTGGTCATGTTGGGCGTGAATTGGCTCATGGATCTTTCGTAGTCTTTGGTGCGCCGGTTGCCAAGCTTCGTGCTGCGGGCGCATAACACCGTAGGAGTCCGCAAATCAAAGGTTTGAAAGCAGACGCAGCGAACGGCAGCTTTCCGCCGATGCCGTTGAAAAAGTCTTTGTTGCGCTGCGGCAAGTCTTTCGATTCACTCAACTATGAGGGGATGGGAGGATTTCGGGATGATGGGCAGGCAGGAAGCACCGACGCAGCTGTTCTACGACTTCGATTTGGAGCGGCACGTCCCGGCCAATCACATGCTGCGAGAGATCGATCGGTTTCTTGACGGCGAGAGCCTTCGTGACTCGCTGCGCCCATTCTACAGCCACCTTGGCCGCCCTTCCATCGACCCCGAACTGATCATTCGGATGCTTGTGATCGGCTACGTCATGGGTATCCGGTCCGAGCGCGGCCTGTGCGACGAAGTTCACCTGAACCTGGCGTATCGCTGGTTCTGCCGCCTTGGGCTGGAAGGGAATGTTCCGGATCACTCGACATTTTCCCGCTATCGCCATGGCAAGCTCCGAGAAAGCAACTTGTTGCGGCAGGTGTTCGAAGCCACGGTCGAGCGGTGCCTGAAAGAGGACCTGGTGTCCGGCGAGGGCTTTGCAGTGGATGCCAGCCTTATTTCTGCTGACGCAAACAAGATCCGGTCAATCGCGGCGGAAGACTGGAGCCCTGAGGTGGCGCGTGACGCAGGGAACAGGGCCGCGCGTGAATACCTTGAGACGCTGGATGATGCCGCCTTCGGCGCCGCGTCCCCGAGCCAGCCGAAGTTCGTGGCCAAGTCGGACCCAGCAGCGCAATGGACGCGCGCCGAGGAAAGCCGCCCCTACTTTGCCTATGCCACCAACTATCTGATCGACACGAAAAGCTCTGTAATCATGGACGTCGAGGCGACGAGAGCGATCCGCCAAGCCGAGGTCGGGGCGTCTCGCACCATGTTGGACAGGACGGAGAAGCGGTTCGGAATCCGACCGGACTGGTTGGCTGCGGACACCGCCTATGGCAATGCCGAAAACCTCGGCTGGCTGGTCGAGAAACGCAGCATCATCCCGTTCATCCCGGTGATCGACAAGTCGGAGCGGACCGACGGGACGTTCTCCCGAGCAGACTTCGAGTGGGACGAGGCGAACGACCAGTACATCTGCCCGGAGGGGCACGCGCTCAAGCAGTTCCGCCGGAACTATTCCGATCCAAACCGGGGTCAGGACACCGGTGGGCGCAAGAAATATCGTGCCCTCAAGGCGACCTGCCAAGCTTGTCCATCCAAGGACATCTGCTGCCCAAAAGCAGATGCGCGATACGTCACCCGTGAGCCCCACGAAGAGGCACGTGAGTTCGCCCGAGAATGCCGCAAGACGAAGGCCTACAAGGTGTCGCGCGACAAGCGGAAAAAGGTGGAGATGCTCTTCGCCCACCTGAAACGGATCCTCGGACTGACCCGTCTGCGGCTCCGCGGACCAAACGGTGCCAAGGACGAATTCCTCCTCGCCGCCATCGCCC
>NZ_QGKU01000028.1:0-23892 GCF_003172915.1 Meridianimarinicoccus roseus | reverse complement strand
AGTCCCAGATCGCGGCCCTCAGCAGAAGGTGCCTGCCAGACGCCGCTTACAAAACTCGCGAAGCTACGCCCTCAATGCGCGATGCAGGGGGCCGCAGCATGAGCTGAACGACAAGATAGCCGCTTTAGGGCGGACGAACGGGCCGAGGCCTGAACGACCTAGCGTTGCTGGAGAGACGAGCGCACCAAAACAACCGACTTATTCAACACAATCCGCCCGTTGCGCCCTACGTCGGGTGGCTCGGTTATCCTGGAGAGGTTCCCAACAGTTCTTCGACTTCTTGCACCCTGGCCACGCCAAGTACGTTAGACGTTCCACTTTTTCTATGTGTTCGCTACCGATAGCATGGATAGGCTCGGCGCTGGCTGGAGTTCGTCAAGCTGACGATGATCTCCACTCTGCAACTTGATGATCGGCGCGGATTGCGAAGCGGCGTGCCTGTAGGCCAGCGAAGACTGCCGTCAGTTCGTCTCCTGTTGTACCGACCGGCAACGATGCCCGTGCCTCCACAAGAAACCGTTCTGCCGTCGTGGGCGCTGCTAGCCAAGCCTCAGACCACCAGGACTGTATGAGCTCTGCGCTGCGTTCGAGCGTGTCGGCTGACGGCAGCCTGGCGCGCTTGCCGTGTCGGTTCACCGATGGGCTGCTTGGAAGGAGGTTCCAGAGATCTTCGCATGGCCAGGCCGAGAACGGAAAGCAGTGATCAATGTCGATATTATTTCGTCTGAGGCTCTGCCCCGTCCAGACGCATTTCAGATCTCCCGTTTCAACCAACTGGAGCGCGCGCCGTCGTGCGAAGCTGACATTCCGACCGGGGTCATGCCACGCCATTGCAGCTGCGACCAGACCGGGGTCTATACGTCGCCCCTGCCGCATGGCGTAGCCTTCCATGACGCGGGTCCATTCCGCAATGAGCGCGGGCTCGATCCAGGCATCGAACCGGGCAAGGGCGCGCCACAGATGCAGTGGCACGCGCATCTCGCCGAACGACCAGAGGTACGACGCGTCCAGCCGAGCCGCTGAGCCGGAACGCGCAGTCCTGCCGCGGCGCGTTGGCAGGATTGGTTCGGACGATCCCGGATAGGTCATGAACGTCGCGGGCATTCTCGTGATCGTGGTCGCGGCATCGCGGAGCACGCCGTGCAATGCCTTTGCACGCAGCTCGGCGAAGCTCGCGCCGACGCGAAGTTCGATAGCGGCAATCTCGCGGATCCCGCTCCATGTCTCACCTACAAAACCCAAGCCTTCAGTTCCTCGGTTCCCCGGCGTCTGCGGAAGGCCAGCATCAATGAGCGGCTTGTAGAGGCGTACCCAGTTCAACGCGATCAACCCAAGCGGCAGTTCAACTGTTTCCTCGTCGGTGATCCGTGCGAGCCCCTGGGCGCTATCCGCGGCGCGCGCCAATGCCCGCAAAAGTCCAAGCTTATAGGTCGACGACTTCTGATCGTTCAGGATGACATGCCGCAAAAGCGGAAGTGCACCGGTGCCGTCATCGGGAAGCTTGAGAACGAGGGTGGCCCAGGTGATGTCCGGGCGACCCAGCTGGTCCTCCGCCCGTACCTCACGCAGCAGCACAATGCCTTGTGCGCGGGCAAGGTGAGCCACCTCGTCGACCGATACCGAATGCATACCTCTCGACCGATCCGGAGGTCCCAGCCGAAGCGAGACTATCAGGGAGCCACCGGGCTTGAGCAGGCCGACCACCTTGCGAAACGCCCGGACCCGATCTGTCGGCGCCACGTGCTGCCAGACAGCAGAAAGCAGGATCAGATCGAACGACGCGCCGAAACGAAGGACCGCCTCCAGCCCCGGAAGCTGTTCGGCAAGCCATGTGATGCGCGCATCGGGATGCTGACGTTGGCCCGCCTCGCGCATGGTGGCGGAGGGCTCGACAGCCAGGACGTCGTGGCCCTTTTCAGCCAGCCATGCGGCGTCACGGCCAGAGCCTGCCCCGATATCAAGGATGGCAGACGGCGCTGTCGGAAAGCAGTCCAGAACGTCCTTGTAAAGGTTCTCCGACGGCACCGCCTGGTACTTATCTGCAAGTGCCCGTCCGTTATCCCCTTCATAGGCATCATTCATCAGACCGGTGCCTCGCCTTGGCCGTTGGTGCACGATCAATCCCGAAATCCATGTGGCAATGGCCCCAGCGGTTTTGCAATACCGCCTGAACTCCAGCGAGTTCCGCCGAATTGTGATCAGGGATTTCCACGATCAACAATACTGCGCGCGTTGGATCCGTGATCTGGCGGCGGGTGTCTCGAGGTTGCGATACCGCCCTCCCGAATACCGGCGACAGTCAAGCGCATGGCCGTTGGCTATCGCGATCGCACCGATATCCGTGCCATCTAGAAAGCAGACCCCGACCCAACGATCATATGTCCGTTCTCCGTTCAATTGACAGGTCACGGTTTTGCCGCGCAGAAGGCGGGTCATGAACGTACGGGCATCACGCCCGATCCGGGTCGAGGTCTCGGGCCCGTCGACGCCGTTGAGCCGAACAGGGGTTCCGGCAACCACGATCGTATCGACATCACGCACCGTAGAAACCCTTCCCTCGATGATGCGACTGGCAAAGGCGGAGTCCGCGGCAAGGCAAAGAAAAACCATGAGCCTCAGCATCAAGCTGCTCCCCGCGCGGATGCTTCTGAAACTCGAACAGTATCGCATGTGTCCCAATGACATGGCGTCGTGCCAAGGGCCAGCGCCAGCGTCGATCTGGTCGCGCGAAACCGGAAGGCGCCTTCACTCAAAGCTCTTCCGCGCAGCCCTATGGCTCCGGTCTGGCTTTCTGCGGCAGCAATGCGCTAACAATTGATCGACCGGAAGAACTTCGTTTCGCAACTTGCGAGTGTCTATGGGGTCCATGAAAGTTTACCAGACTGCCATCCTGGCCGCTGCCCTTTCGATGAGCGTCGCGCCAGCAAGTGCAGCGCGTCTTACCGGCGTGGCGGAGGTCATCGATGGTGATACCCTGAAGATCGGCGTGACGACCGTGCGTCTTTCCGGCATCGATGCGCCGGAGGCGGGCCAGGCGTGTGAGCGGGCCACCGGTCGACCTTGGCGATGCGACGAGGCGGCGACGGGTCTCTTGGAGGAACTTGTCACCGGTCAGGTCACAGAGTGCGAGGTCGAGGATGCCGACCAGTACGGGCGGATGATCAGCACTTGCTACGCTGACGGGGTCAATCTGAACGAAGCCCTCGTTGACGCTGGGCTCGCCTGGGCGTTCATCCGATACTCGAATACCTTCGCGGTATCTGAGCAGGCCGCCCGCAAAGCCGGCCTCGGGATTTGGCGAGAAGGGTCCGAGCCCACGGCGCCCTGGGTCTACCGCGCAAACCGTTGGGAGCGCGCGGCCGCAAGCTCTCCGCGTCCCGGCTGTCCGATCAAGGGTAACATCAATTCAAAGGGGGAGCGCATCTATCACACGCCGTGGTCGCCCTGGTATGCGCGCACGAAGATCAATACTGAAAAGGGCGAGCGATACTTCTGCGACGAGGCAGAGGCCGTCTCCGCAGGATGGCGGGCGGCGCGCTCGAGGTGAAATTCGACGATGTCACGCATCTAGATCAGCTGCGAACTGGAAACCCTTATGCACCCTCGGTCATCCCAAGCGGCGTTGTTGCAAAAGTCTGACGACCAAGGATTCACTTCGTGAATCCATGCCGTTAGATGACCCTCATGAGCAAGCCATCACCCGCCCGCTATCGCACCATGAACTGGTCCAGCTACAACGCATCGCTGCGCAAGCGGGGGTCCCTGCTGATCTGGGTCGACAGGAAGATGACCTGGCTGGCGCCGCGTGACGGACGGCCAGGACGCCCGCCGATCTTTTCCGATGCGGCCGTGCAGTTTTGCCTGTCGATCAAGGTCCTGTTCAAACTGCCGCTGCGCCAGACCGCCGGGATGGTGGCAAGCCTGCTGCGAATGGCGGGGCTGGACTGGCCGGTGCCCGACTTTTCCACCCTGTGTCGCAGGCAGAAGACACTGGCCGTGCAGATCCCCTATCGCCGCGCCGACGGGCCGCTGAACCTGCTGGTGGACAGCACCGGCATCAAGTTCCTCGGCGACGGCGAATGGCAAGCCCGCAAGCACGGCGTGCAGCGCCGCCGCCAGTGGCGCAAGGTGCATCTGGCGATGGACCCGGCCACATCCGACATCCGGGCCGTGGAGTTCACCCCCAGCCGCGACGGCGACAGCCCCGTGCTGCCGGACCTGCTCGGGCAGATCCCGGCCGATGAGCAGATCGGCACGGTGACCGCCGATGGTGCCTATGACACGCGCCGCTGCCACAAGGCCATCACCGCCCGTGACGCCACCCCGATCATCCCGATCCGCAGGAATGGGCGGCTATGGAAAGACGATTGCCCGGCGGCACGGGCCAGAAACGAAACCCTGCGCGCCACCCGGCATTACGGCAGAGCCTTCTGGAAACGCTGGACGGGATACCACGCCCGCAGCCGCATCGAGGCGAAGATGCGGGGGCTGAAATCCTTCGGCGAGCGCATCATGGCAAGAGACCCCGACCGCCAGACCGCCGAAATCCACATCCGCACAGCCCTCATGAACCGCTTCAACGCCCTCGGCACCGCCGAGATCATCCGCGTGGAATGACGTCAGCGGGGTAAGGGGCAGTCACGCCTCAGGCGAGTGTAATGCAACAACGCCACCCGCCTCGGCCGTTGGTTTTGCATGGGGCTTGTGACCAGGGCAGAAAGGACCGTTTTAGGAGATCAAGTTGTGTCAAGAGGTTTTTGTCCGGCAGATGCAATTCGATGAGGCGGTCTCTGGAAGTGGCTTGCGCATCGCTCACGGAGCAAGCTCGGCCTACACGTCTTCGAGGGCGGCTTTTGGCCGATCTAGCAATGAGATGTTTAAGCTGCCAATCTCGGAATGCATGTGGCCGCCCCAAAAATGGCGGCTACTGCGGTGTGGTTAGCAGTCCTGGCAGGTCACCCCAAGAGCTGATCAGCGTGCCAGATATGAGAAAGCCGACTTCGGCGCGCCGCCGGAGAACTCGGGTGGCGTCGATCAGTGTGCGGACCTCCTCATCTTTCAGTTCCTTCACCCCAGGAGCGACGCTGCGTGATATCGTGGACTGCGGAACTCCGGACTTAAGCATCTCAATCAAGGCAAGGTCTTGGAGAAGCAACAGCACTCCAAAAACGATTGGGATCGATCCCGCACGAGCTACCCAAGTCCAGTCCCCTGTGCCCCACGAGATGGAAGCTGCAAAGAGTATGGACAGGACTGAGAAAAGAGCCATTTCATAGATTCGCCTGCGGATACCGAGAAGCGCCCGCATGTCCGGCGTCGTTTCCCGAAGGAACGCGCGTCGCAAGCGCTGTCTGACCTCGAACATCCTAGCCATGATGAACATACTCCCTGATGCTAAATGCATTGGCAACTTCTTCGCAGACAAAGCCCGACGAACGCGGGAAGCTGTGGACCACGGCCTGCGTCAGAACTCATGCGTTTCTGTCACCGGCGAAAAGGACCGTTTCTGTCCCGCACCGAAAGCCGCCGATCGTCGGAAGTCGGCTTCGGTCCCGCACTGCTGACCTCGGCCTGCCTAGGCGTGCTGCACGGTGCCTTGAATGACCGGTTCGGGAAAGCCGCGCTGCGGCGTTGGTGATCCTCGTGAACGTCGGCTGTGTGCCGTGAGCCACGACCGCGTCAATGCTGCAACTGCGAAACTTGCCAGTGACCTGCCACGCCCATCTTCCGGCAGATCTCGCCAACGCTCGTGCCGGCTTCCGCCTGCCTCAGCGCGAACGCCACCCGCTCATCAGTGAATCGTTTCTTCGGCATCTGGGCACTCCTCTCGCTTCCGAAGTGTGCCCGAAAATTCGCGGTCAGAACGGACCAGTTTCAGGGGTCAAGACCAGACCAAATCACCATGCTCCAAAAGGCTTTTCGCTCACGAGACGCATGCCGAGATGTGCCGGTGGTGAGCCGACGGCGCATCCGCCGCGAGCGGGGTCGCGGATGAGGTAGGACATTGCGGCGACATGTTCGCCTGCTACGTAAAAGGCTGGGCACCGGGCCGGATCGGTGTCATCCGATGCGCCGGAAAAGCATTCCTGCGTCCACTCCCATACGCTGCCATCAAGGTCGGCAATGCCTTCGGGAGAGGTCGAGAAACTTCCCCGGGCCTTGAGCGCGCGCGGAGCCAGGCCCTCGGTCAGATATGCCGACGCCCAAGTGAGAGAAGGATCGGTGAAAATCGGGTCGGCTTGATCCGGCAGAACGGACGCCGCCATCTGGGTCCACTCGTTTACAGTCGGCAGGCGAAAAGCTGCGCCGGTCGTGTTATTGGTCCAGGCAAGGTATTCGCTGACATCGACATAGCTCAGGCCGGTTGCAGGAGTTACCTTAGGGTCCTGGTCTGGCCGCACCCGCAGTTGCATGGTGCAGCCTCCCATTTCGTGGCAAAGGTTCCATTCAGACACGCTGACCTCGTACCTTTGGACATACAGCTGTGCTCCACCAGACAGCGTGACCGGGTGTGGGGCCATTTCCAAGAACGGACCCGGATCATGCCCTGCGCCGCGCGGGGGCAGCGCGGTGCCGAGAAGCACCGCCGCGGAGACCAGCAGCGCAACCAGAAGAAGGGAGACCTTCAGGCCGGGCTTCAATGTCTTCGCGGCAGTCATCAGTCAGCTCCTCCAACTTAGCTTTCGAAGGGGCGCGGTTCCACGACCTGTTCCATCAGGGTGTTGTCCCAGTCGCCCTCGACCACGAAATGCGCGGTTCCGCCCAGCATCGCGCCGATGATCAGGTTGTGGTTCACGTAGGCGTAGACCCCAGGCTGCTCGAAGGTGTACATCGCCGCTGCCGCGCTGCCGCCGCGGACGAACCATGTCTCCATCCCGGTCAGGGGAGCATCGGTGAAGGAGCTTTCCCAGACATAGTTTCCATGCCCGCCGATCAGGTGCGGGCGACTGTCCACGTTACAGGAGTTATGGATCATCAGGACGGTCTCACCGACCTTGGCCTTGAGCGCACGCTCTCCGGTAAGGGCTCCGACAGCGCCGTTGAACACCTGGTGCGTCGGCACGAGCGAGCGCATCGCCTCAAGACTATCGGCGTAGTCGTCGCCAGCGGCGCCGTACGTTTTGTAGTCACCGTTCTCGTCGGTTGGCAGATAGTAGTCCTGTTCCCCGATGTAGGCGATGCTGTCATAGCGTAGCGGATTGCCCTGCGCGTCCTTTAGTCCGTCTCGTGGCAACACCATGACTGCGCCGTTCATGCCGTGGGCCACGTGATACGGAATCATCGCACCACCCGGCGCACAGTGATAAGTGAAGCAGCCCGGTTTTGTGGCCTTCCAGCGCAGCACGCATTCCTCGCCGGGGTAGACATGGGTCAGGCCGCCTCCGCCCAAGGCACCCGTGGAAGCGTGGAAGTCGATGTTGTGCTCCATCATCGACGCGGCGGGGTTGCGCAGGGTAAGCTCGACCATGTCGCCTTCGTGGCAGATGATCAACGGACCGGGAACAGAGCCATTATAAGTCAATGCCCAAACGCTAGCACCAGTGTCTTCGTCCACGACTATCAGGCGTTCTTCGGTAACCATGGTGATCTCGATGATCTTGGGACCTCCCGTGGCGATCTGCTCGTGTCGCGGGGCAAAGGGCGGCGCGACGAGTTCCTGTTTGACGCGAGTGTAACCTGACAGATCGGCTGGTTTCGCGGTGCTGTCCGCAACCTGTGTGGCGGCTGCCTTGTGCAGGTTGCGCGATATCGCGTCGGCCTTCAGCGGCTGCTGCGGGCGGCGGGCGGCGGTTGCGCTCGCTCCGGCCATGGCCGCGGCGCCGACCAGCATCGTTCCGCGCAACACGTTGCGACGGCTGGTTTTCGTCAGGCCTGGATTGATAAACTTGGGCATTCTTTCCTCCTGGGAAATGGGTGCGGCGGAGATACCGGCGCACCGCTGCATCACATGTTTCTGAGTTGCTCTTCGAAGCGGGCCTTGGCTTTTTTCGGCACACGGCCTTCAAGAAAGCCGTCAGGCACCTCGACGTTTCCAACGGCAATGGTCATCACCATGCCCATGGCGTAGTGCGGCTTGCAGGCCACGGCGTAGACGCCCTCGGTGTCCAGGGTAACCACGATCTCTTCGTTGATCTTGCCCTTGAAGCCCTCGGCTCCCCCGGGGATCATATCGCCGACGGTCTCAGCGTTGTGGCCCTTGTCGGCGGCAATGAATTTGATCGTGTCGCCGGGTACGGCCTGAACAAAGGCTGGCTCGAAGACCATGCGCTCGCCATCGGCGCCCATGTTGAGCATCTTGACTTCGAATGTTTCGGCAAAGGCAGCGCCGCCCATCAGGACCGCGAGTGCCAGACCGGTTGCCAGTGTGTGGATCATCGGTTCTTCCTTTCAGATCGCTTTTTCGGTTGACTGAAAGATATCGTGGCCGCGCCGGGCGTTTTTGCGCTGGAACAAACTTCCGAGCGAAGACCTGCAAATCTCGTGTTGGTCTGGGCCCCCGGAATGTGGCACACCCCTCGACATGGAGGCTTTGCCCGCACGAAAGACCCTGCCGCGACTCGACGAGAGCCTGTTGACGCACCTCCCTCCGTTTTCGCGCCTTGAGAAACGGCAGATACGCAGGATTCTCGATCAGGCGTCGTCACGCCGATACGACAGGGGCGTGGCGGTCTTTCAGGAAGGACACCCGGCAGAGCGTTTCTTCATGCTTCTCGACGGCTATGTCCGGGTCGTGCGGATTACTCCCACCGGCGAGCAAGTCACAGCGCTGCACATCCCTCCGGGCCAACTGATCGGTATCGCCCGTGCTATTGGACGCGATACCTATCCCGCAACCGCGATGACAGCGTCGGACGCACTTGCACTCAGCTGGCCGATGCACCTGTGGAACAGCTTCATCGTGGAATACGATGGCTTTTCTACCGAAAGCTACAAGATGCTCGGCCACCGGCTCGGCGAGGTGCAGAACAAGATCGTGGAAATGGCCACCCAACAAGTCGAACAGCGTGTCGCGAACGCGCTTTTGCGCCTAGTCAATCAGACGGGCCGCAAGGTCGAAAGCGGTATCGAAATCGACTTCCCGATCACGCGACAGGATCTATCTGAACTGACCGCGACCACGCTGCACACCGTCAGCCGCCTTCTCAGCGGATGGGAGAAGCAGGGTCTTGTGGAGAGCCGCCGCAAGCGCATCGTCGTGCGCGACCCGCACGCGCTGGTCATTCTCAGCCAAAAGTGACGGCCGTCATCCCTGATCCGCCGCCTGTCTGAGCTCCGCAAGGAAAGTTTCTTCGTTGAGGTCATACTCGGCACACGCGTCGGTCACGGTGTGAAACGGGCTGACAAGACAACCGACGCAAAGCATCTTGTGCCGCACGAAGACCGGGATCGTTCGCGGCCATGCCGTCATCAGGTCAGCTAGAGGCAGATCGGGGTCGTCCAAACGCAGGCGAGCCATGAGAGTCTCCTTTCACAAATCACCTTAGCCGACCAATCGGGCCAAACTTTGCGCTGGCACAAACTTCGGCCTCGGGGTTGCGGCTACGACGGGGCATCCCGCTTTCAAGGAGGCCGAACATGGCTGAAATTCTCACGAAATCTCGGGCGCGAAACATCTTCTACGGGGGCTCGATCTTCTTCGTCGTGGTCTTCGTGATGATGACCGTCCACTCGCATCGCTACGTGGTGCGGACCTCGACCGCCGGAATGCCTCTCAACGAAGAGGTCGTTCACGGAAAGCACGTCTGGGAGAAAAATTCCTGCATCAACTGCCACAGCTTGCACGGCGAAGGCGCCTATTTTGCGCCGGAGCTGGGCAACGTCACGACCCGCTGGGGCGTACAGGACAGCCCGGATGACGCGTTTTGGATGTTGAAGGGCTGGATCGAAAGCCAACCGAGCGGCATCGAAGGGCGCCGCCAGATGCCCCGCTACGAACTGACCGACGAGGACATTCGCGGCCTCGCGGAATTTCTGCGGTGGGCCGATCAAACGGACACTCAGGGCTGGCCGCCCAATGACGCCGGTTAAGGAGGCGAAGCTATGAAATATCAATCTCAGAAAGTGGCGTACTGGTACATTCTGGCCGCGATGGCCCTATTCGGCATCCAGGTGCTGGGCGGGCTGCTGGCGGGTTGGATCTACGTCTCGCCCAACTTCCTGTCGGATCTGCTGCCCTTCAACGTGATCCGGATGATCCACACCAACGCACTGATCGTCTGGCTTCTGCTGGGCTTTTTCGCGGCGGCTTATTTCCTTGTCCCCGAAGAATCGGAGCGCGAGATCTGGTCAACGAAACTCGCCTATCTTCAGCTCATCATCCTGTTGGTGGGCACGCTGGGTGCGGTGGGCTCCTACCTCGTGGGCATCCACGGCGGGCGCGAGTTCCTCGAACAGCCCCTTTGGGTCAAGTTCGGCATTCTCGTCGCCGCACTGATCTTCCTGTTCAACATCTCCATGACCGTGCTGTCGGGCAGGAGGACCGCGATCACCAACGTGTTGCTCTTGGGCCTGTGGCTGCTGTCGCTGCTCTGGGTTTTCGCCTTCATCAACCCTGACAACCTGAGCCTCGACAAGATGTACTGGTGGTTCGTCGTCCACTTGTGGGTCGAAGCAACCTGGGAGTTGGTTATGGCCGCGATCCTGGCGTTCCTGCTGCTCAAGTTGACCGGCGTCGACCGCGAAGTGGTAGAAAAGTGGCTCTACGTCATCGTTGCCACGGCGCTCTTCTCCGGCATCCTCGGCACTGGGCACCACTTCTACTGGATCGGCCTGCCGGGCTACTGGCAGTGGGTCGGCTCGATCTTTTCGACCTTCGAGGTGATCCCCTTCTTCCTAATGATGTCCTTCGCCTTCGTCATGGTGTGGAAGGGCCGCAAGAACCACCCGAACAAGGCCGCCCTTCTGTGGTCGTTGGGATCCTCCACCGTCGCGTTCTTCGGTGCAGGGGTATGGGGCTTCCTGCACACGCTGCACGGGGTCAACTTCTACAGCCATGGGACACAGATCACCGCAGCCCACGGCCACCTTGCTTTCTATGGCGCCTACGTGGCCCTGAACCTCGCGGTCTTCACCTATGCGATGCCGATGCTGCGCCAGCGCGAACCCTACAACCAGGTACTCAACATGGCGAGCTTCTGGCTGATGACCGGGGGAATGGCGTTCATGACCTTCGTGCTAACCTTCGCCGGCACCATCCAAACGCATATGCAGCGCGTGGTGGGCGACTACTACATGGACGTGCAGGACAGCCTGTCGATCTTCTACCTGATGCGTTTCGGCGCAGGGGCAGCGGTGGTGATCGGGGCTCTTCTCTTCATCTACTCGATGCTAGTCGTGCGTCGGAGAGAGGTCATCGCCCCCGGCCCCGCCAACCCTGTTCCGGGAGAGTGAGCGATGAACATGCAAAACAAGCCTACCTTGCCCTTCTACCAGCCTACGGGTCGCGAATGCGAACTGTTCGAGACGGCCTGCGACAACGGTTTGCCCCTTCTCCTGAAGGGGCCGACCGGCTGCGGCAAGACCCGCTTTGTCGAGCACATGGCGGCTCGGCTGGGCAAGCCGCTCTACACCGTCGCTTGCCACGATGACCTGTCGGCGGCCGACCTGATCGGGCGCTACCTGCTCAAGGGCGGCGAAACCGTCTGGGTCGACGGTCCCTTGACCCGCGCCGTGCGCGAGGGTGGGATCTGTTACCTTGATGAAGTTGTCGAGGCGCGCAAGGATGTCACAGTGGTCCTGCACCCGCTGACGGACACGCGGCGCACCCTGATGATCGACCGAACGGGCGAGGAACTGGCGGCGCCTGCGGGTTTCATGCTCGTGGCATCCTATAACCCAGGCTACCAGAATGTGCTCAAACGGCTGAAACCATCCACCCGGCAGCGGTTTCTGTCGATCTCATTCGATTTCCCCGATGCCGAAACTGAGATCGCCGTTGTCGCGGCCGAAAGCCGACTGGATCCGGGGCGCATAGCGCCGTTGGTCCGGCTGGCCGGGCATATCCGGAGGCTGTCTGGCATGGATCTGGAAGAGGGCGTTTCGACCCGCCTGCTGATCTATGCCGCCACGCTGATGGAGAACGGGTTGGGCGTCATTCAAGCGTTGGAGGCCGCCATCATCGAACCTCTCAGCGACGAACCGGACGTGCAGCAGGCGCTGCGTGACTTGGTCGAAACGATCTACGGGTAAACGCGATGCATCTTCTCGATCTGATGGAACCGGAAGAGACCGTCGGCAACCTCTGGCACGACGTGGCCAGCAGGATCGGCGCGGAGGTCAGTTACCCCGAGGCGAGCGTCACGCTTGCCTCGGTCCGCCCCAGCCTTGCCGTGCTTTTCAGATCGCTTGGGGGCGCGCCGGGAGTGGAACTTTCCGAGTCCGCCGCGACATTGGTGCGCCACCGTCTGCCTTTGCGCCGCAAGCTTGGGGCCGAGCGGGATCATGAATGGCTCGCCCGGTTCGACGGTGAACGGTTGGCCCTGCCGCCCTTCCTCGCCACCTTCCCCGAACGGGGCCTGAACCGCGCCGCCTATTTCTGGCTGACGGCGCTGGCGGCGTGCTCGGACATTGCGACCTTCGATTTCGCGGTGGACGGTTCCGCCCTCGACTGTGCCCGGATCCGCGCCAACATGGCGGCGGCGGACGCGGCCTATGCCGCCTGTCCCGGATTGCGGCAAAGCTACGCGCAGATGGCCCGGATCTGTAGCCAGACGCGTCCGGAGGTCCTGCGCCCCGCGCACGAGGCGGCAATGGAAAACGCCATTCTGGACCAGCTCTGCGGCGCCGCGCCCAAGACCGCGCTCACGCCAGCACCAGTCACGCGCGGTTACATGCCGGCGGCCCCCGTGCCTATCTGGCTACGATTTGCCAACCCCGGCTCGGGCTCCGCAGCGGGGGACGAAGAGGCCGATCCAGCAGCCCCACCACCCAATGCCGCCTATACCAGCCGCAAACTCGGGGAGCGCAGGGATCAGGATCAGCAGAACCGCAAAGACAGCTTCATCATTCATCGGTTCGAGTCGATCCTGTCCTGGGTCGAGTCGATGAACATCAACCGCAGTGTCGATGACGATGACGACGAGAACGCCCAGAAAGCCGCCGACGACCAGGACCGGATCACCCTGTCGAAACAGAACCGCAAGGCCGCGACCCGCCTGCGCCTGCATCTCGACCTGTCGCCGACCGATGCCGAGCACGAAGCACTGGCCGGAGAACACACCTATCCCGAGTGGAATCACCGAAGCCGCAGCTACATGCCGGGTCACTGCCGCGTGCTGGAAGCGCCTGCGCGTTCCGGGGGTATGCCCTTCGTGCCCAATGCCCGCCGCATGCGAGAGGTTCGCCGCCAGTTCGAGGCGCTGCGCCCGCGCCGGATCCTGCAACCGCGCCAGGTGGATGGGTCCGAGTTGGACCTCGACGCCCTGCTGACCGCCCGCGCCGACCTGGCCGCTACGGGACGCGGTTCGGACCGCATCTGGCAATCGGCGCGCCAGACCGAGCGTGACCTCTCCGTGGCCTTCCTGATCGACACATCTCGTTCCACCGAGGCCGCCATCGGCGACACTTCGGTGATCGAGGTCGCGCGCGAAGCGATGGCGGCGCTGGCCGGGGGGATCGACGCGGCGGGCGACCGGCTGGGCATCTGGGGCTTCTCGTCCCTGCGCCGGGACCGGGTGTTTCTGACGTGCTGCAAGGAATTCGACGTCCCCATGTCCGCGGACATCACCGCCAATATCGGTGCGCTTTCCCCCGGCCATTACACGCGCCTCGGCGCCGCGATCCGCCATGCCAGTGCACAACTTGCCGATCAGCCAAGCGCCCGCAAGCTGCTGATCGTGCTGACCGATGGCAAGCCCAATGACCTCGACCACTACGAAGGCCAGCACGGCATCGAGGACAGCCATATGGCCGTGCGGGAGGCCCGCAATGCCGGGCAGAGCTTGCACGGCATTATTATCGACGAGGATGGGCAGGACTGGTTCGCGCGCATCTTCGGGCGCGGCGGCTTCACCCTTCTGCCCCATCCCGAACGCCTGACCCGAGCCTTGCCGGACATCTACCGAACCCTGACATTGGAGTCCTGACATGCACAGACTGATCTTCACCATCGCCACTCTCGTGTCTTCGCCAGCGCTTGCCGAAGGCTTTGACCGGCCGATCCCGCAGGCCCAGTCGGCCACCGCCGAATTCTGGTACGCGATGGCCTGCATCGCGCTGATCGCGTCGATGGTTGCGGTCCATAAGCTCGTGGCCCGGCGATGACCCGGCAGGGCTGGTCCACCGAGTACATCGCGCTGGCGCTCTACCCGTTCGGGGTCGGCGCCGCGGCGGTGAACGTCTTTTTCGCCTCGCTGGTCTTGAGTTGGATCGACGGGCCGGTCGCCTCGACGGCCTGGTCACTGGGACTGGGCTGTCTTATCGGGGCACCCGCGACGTGGTACTTCGCCCGGCATATTCGTCACCTGATGGACGTGGCCGACGGAAGGGAGGCGTCATGAGGATCGACATGCGAACCGGCCAACCCACCATCGACGCGACCGATCTCGGAGGCCTTCTGAACCTGACGCCCGAAGAGGTAAGGGAAAGGTTGCGCGTCGGCCGGATCACGACGCGGCTGGAAACCGGCGAGGGCGAGGACGCCGGAAAGATGCGGCTCAGCTTCTTTCATGATGACATTCGCGTTAGGCTGACCTGTTCCGCAGACGGGACGGTGCTCAAGACACTGCGCACCAAAGCAGGACAAAGCTGATGGCAAAGACATCGGCAGAACAGATGCGGGCGTGGAAGGGGCCAGCGCTCTTTAGCTTCGGCTTCCGGCCCTTCTTTTTCTTCGGTGCGCTCTGGGTTGCGTTGGCAATGCTTCTGTGGTTGCCCGCCTTGTCAGGCGCTCTTTCGCTGCCTACGCGCTTCGACCCGGTGTCCTGGCACGCACACGAGTTCTTGTTCGGCTATCTCGGTGCGGTTCTGGCAGGGTTCCTGCTGACGGCGGTGCCGAACTGGACGGGACGCTTGCCGATGGTAGGCTGGCCGCTGGCGGCGCTCTTTGCACTCTGGGTTGCAGGGCGCGTGGCGGTGCTTATTTCGGGCCACTTGCCTGCGGCGGTCGCGCCTGCCGTCGATCTGGCTTTCCCTCTGGTTCTGGGCGGCCTGATCCTGCGCGAAATCGTGGCGGGCAGGAACTGGCGCAACCTGATCGTGCTGGGTCTGTCGGCCCTCTTTACACTCGCCAACGGCATCTTCCATATTGAAGCGTTGAGCGGGGCTTATGCTGCGCAAGGGATCGGTCTGCGCCTTGGCCTTGCGACCGGCATCATGATGATCGCGGTTATCGGTGGGCGGATCATCCCATCTTTCACCCGTAACTGGCTGGCCAAAGAAAACGATCCTGCGCGGCCCGCGCCGCCGATGCAGCGCTTTGATACGGCAGTGCTGCTGGCCAGCCTCGCCATCCTGATCCTCTGGGTCGTCCGGCCAATCGATATCCGGACCGGCATGGCGCTGATCCTTTTCGGCGGTCTGCACCTAGTCCGGCAGGCCCGTTGGCAACCCCACCACACGCTGCGCGAACCTCTGGTATGGGTGCTGCATGCCGCATACCTGTTTATTCCGTTGGGTGCCTTCGCGCTTGGCTTCGATCAGATCATGGGCAATCCGGGTACTGCCGGGGCGCAGCACCTCTGGATGGCCGGGGCCATCGGCGCGATGACCCTTGCCGTGATGACCCGGGCGAGCCTTGGCCACACCGGCCAGCCACTGACCGCGAACCGGGCGACCGTGGCGATCTACCTCTGCCTTTTCGGATCAGTTCTCGCCCGGTTCTGGGCGTCCCTCCATCTGGAACTCACGCATATTGCCGGGGCGCTCTGGCTGGCGGCCTTCGCCGGGTTCGTGCACGCCTACGGCCCATCGCTCCTGCGTCCCAAACCGGAGAAGTAGTATGGGATGGACTGGATTTGCGGCCGTCTTCGCAGTCTTTTTCCTGACGCACTCAATCCCCGTGCGCCCTGCTGTCAAGTCCCGCCTTGTGGGCACAATCGGCTTACGCGGGTTCGGGGTGGCCTATTCGCTCCTATCGCTCGGGATGCTGGCATTGCTGATCTGGTCGGCGGGCGAGGCACCCTATGTCCAACTCTGGCCGCAGATGGAATGGTATCGCCATGCGGCCCATCTGGGGATGCTGGCGGTCTGCCTCATACTCGCACTGAGCATAGGGCGGCCGAACCCGTTTTGCTTCGGTGGGGTGCGGAACGACAGGTTCGATCCAACTCAGCCCGGCATCGTGCGCTGGACGCGGCATCCCGTTTTGCTGGCACTGGCGATCTGGGCAGGGGTGCACCTTTTGCCGAACGGGAACCTTGCGCATGTCATCCTGTTCGGTGTGCTGGGCAGCTTCGCCTTGGCTGGCCGGACACTGATCGATCGGCGCAAACGGCGGTTACTCGGCGCGTCGCGATGGGACGCGCTCGACACGGCCCGCAAAGCTGCTCCGCCGTTTTACGCGCCGGGTTCCTGGCGGATCCTCTTCCTCAAGCTGCTGACAGGTTTGGCGGCCTTCGCTACTCTGCTACTTGCGCACCCCTACTTGATCGGAGTGTCCGCCTTGTGACCTGAGATTCGGCAAGCAGACCACTCTGCCGAAAACACCTCTTTCTTGTGCCGGCGGCACCCTTGCGGTTCCTGGTTCAGTCGTTTTTCGGTCAACCGCGGGATTGCAGTACCCATCACTTGGATGCGGCATCGTTCAGGAAGCTCTGGATTTCATGAGCGTCGTCAAGGCCGGGCTGCTTTTCGCCCTGAAGTTCCTCGGGCACCGTCCAACCTGGATCAATGCCGGTCATGTCGGGCAGCTCGTGGGCAATGCCCTTGTGGCAGTCGATGCAGGTGCGGTCGCCCGATAGCAGGTATTTGGTATGGATCTCCGCCGCCCGCGGCGACTGACGGCTGAGGTCCATGGCCATTTCCGTATGGCAGTTTCGACATTCGAGACTGTCATTGGCCTGCAGCCGCGACCATTCCCGCTTGGCCATGACAAGCCGATGGTTGAGGAACTTTTCGCGCGTGCTGATCGTACCGAAAACATGGCCCCAAACCTCTTTGGAGGCCTGCATCTTGCGGGCGATCTTGTCGGTCCAGTCATGCGGCACGTGGCAGTCCGGACAGCCCGCCCGCACACCCGAACGGTTCGAGAAGTGCACGGTGCGCGATAGTTCCTCATAAACGTTGGCCTCCATCTCGTGGCACGAAATGCAGAATTCCTCTGTATTGGTGAACTCCAATGCCGTGTTGAAGGCACCCCAGAACACCACCCCACCGATGAAGCCGCCCAGCGTCAGGAAACCGAGGCCGAGCGTTCCGGCCGGCGTCCACAAGACCTGCCAGAACCAGCGGAAAGGCTTCAGGATCCAGCGCATGTCACTCGCTCCCGGCGCCGATGGCACCAAGCTCGGACATGTCCGTGAACGTATTCTCGATCAGGGGGGCCGTGTCGGCTTGCGGCACGTGGCACTGCGTGCAGAAATACCGGCGCGGCGACACGTCGGCAAGCATCTGCCCTTGGCGGCTCATGTAATGGGTGATCGAGATCATTGGCGCACCCGAGCCTTCGGTATGTTCGCGCCTGTGGCAGGACATGCAGCGGTTGGCATTGACCGAAAGCTGATACCCTTCGATCGAATGTGGGATCACTGGCGGCTGTTCTGGATAGGCGCGCATCTGTCGCACGTCATCGGTTACAAAGCGTTCCAGCGGTTCGGCTGGAACAGGCTCCATCGGGTTGGGAAAGGGGCCAGAGAGTTCCGGCACGCTTTGCGCGAGAACAAAGCTTCCGGCCAGACACGCGGCGAAGATGGCGGTCAGGCGAAACTGGGTCATTATACCGGCTCCACGCGTACGGCGCATTTCTTGAAGTCCGTCTGTTTCGAGATCGGGTCGGTAGCGTCCAGAGTCACCTTGTTGATAAGCTGGCTGGCGTCGAACCATGGCACGAAGATCACGCCCGAGGGCATCCGGTTGCGGCCGCGGGTTTCGACCCGGCTGCGGATTTCGCCGCGTCGCGAGACGATCCGCACCTCCATTCCCTGGTTCAGACCGCGTTCGCGCGCGTCTATGGCGTTCATGAACACCTTGGCCCCTGGGAAGGCCTTGTAGAGTTCCGGTACCCGCATCGTCATGGACCCGGAATGCCAGTGTTCCAGCACGCGGCCGGTCACCAGCCACATGTCGAACGCATCATCCGGGCTTTCTGCCGGCGGCTCGTAGGGAACCGAAAGGATCACGGCCCGCCCGTCAGGTTTGCCGTAAAACTCTACGTCGGCGCCTTCGGTCACGTATGGATCGTACCCCTCGCGGAACCGCCATTTCGTTTCTTTCCCGTTCACGACGGGCCATCGCAATCCCCGCACCTCGTCGCTCTGATAGGTGTCATAAGGGGCTAGGTCGTGACCGTGACCGCGCCCGAAGGCGGCGTATTCCTCGAACAGTCCTTTCTGGATGTAGAAGCCGAAATCCTGCGCCTCGTGGTTGGCGTACTGCTCGGGCATGTCATCGAGTGGGTAGGCGTCGACCTGCCCATTGGCAAAAACCACGTCGAAGATCGTCCGACCGCGATATTCGGGATTGGCTTCCAGAATGTCCTCGGGCCATACCTCGTCGGTGGTGAAACGCTTGGAGAATTCCGCCAACTGCCAAAGGTCCGAACGTGCCTCTCCCGGCGCGTCGACGAGCTGGTGCCATGCGTGGGTGCGCCGCTCGGCATTGCCGTAGACGCCCTCCTTCTCGACCCACATGGCCGCCGGCAGAATGATGTCGGCCGCCATTGCCGTCACGGTCGGATAGGCGTCCGACACAACGATCATGTTGTCGGGGTTGCGATAGCCCTGGTAGGTCTCGTTCTGCGAATTCGGTGCGGCCTGCAGGTTGTTGTTTACCTGGACCCAATAGAAATTCAGCACCCCGTCCTTGAGCATCCGGTCCTGCTGTACAGCGTGGAAACCGGGCTTGGTGTTCAGAAGGCCGTGGGGCAGTTTCCAGATTTCCTCGGCATGGTGCACATGCTCGGGGTTTGTCACCACCATGTCGGCAGGCAACCGGTGCGCGAAGGTGCCCACCTCGCGCGCCGTGCCACAGGCCGAGGGCTGCCCGGTCAGCGAGAAGGGCGAGTTGCCGGGTTCGGAGATTTTCCCAGTCAGCAGGTGGATGTTGTACACCATCTGGTTCGCCCAGACCCCGCGGACATGCTGGTTGAAACCCATCGTCCAGAGCGACATCACCTTGATGTCCGGGTCGGCGTAGAGTTCCGCGAGTTCTTCGAGAAAGCCGGGCTCCACTCCAGAAAGTTGGCTGACATAGTCCAGCGTGTACTCGGCGACATGCGCCTTGAACGCTTCGAAATCGGATGGCTCCATAAGCCCGGCATTGCCCGCCCCCTCGGCTGCCAGTTGCAACGGGTGGTCGTCGCGCAGGCCGTATCCGATATCCGTCGCGCCTTTCATGAAGGTCGTGTGGTCGGTGACGAACTTCTCGTCCACACGGCCGGTCTGAATGATGTGGTTAGCGATGTAGTTGAGTATCGCAAGATCGGTGCCGGGCTTGAACACCATCGGAATGTCGGCAAGGTCCATCGAGCGGTGCGTGAAGGTCGACAGCACGGCGCATTTCACGCCGGGCGTGCCGAGTCGCCGGTCAGCAAGCCGAGTCCAAAGGATCGGGTGCATTTCCGCCATATTTGACCCCCACAGCACGAAGGCGTCGGCGTGTTCAAAATCGTCGTAGCACCCCATCGGTTCATCGATGCCGAAGGTGCGCATGAAAGCGACTGCCGCTGAAGCCATGCAATGACGCGCATTCGGATCCAGGTTGTTCGAGCGGAAACCGGCTCTCATGAGCTTAGAGGCGGCATAACCCTCCATCACCGTCCACTGGCCCGAGCCGAACATGCCGATACTCTCCGGCCCTTTCTCGGCAAGCTGCTTCTTGACCCGGGCTGCCATGACATCGAAGGCCTCGTCCCAGCTGACCGGCTCGAATTCGCCATCCTTATCGAACTGTCCGTTTCGCTTGCGCATGAGCGGTGTCGTCAACCGATCCTCGCCATACATGATCTTGGACAGGAAGTAGCCCTTCACGCAGTTCAGGCCCCGATTTACCTCGTGCTGCATGTCGCCATGAGTGGCGACGACCTTGCCTTCCTTTACACCCACCATCACGCCGCAACCGGTGCCACAGAAGCGGCAGGGCGCTTTGGACCATTTAATCCTCAGCGTGTCGACACCGCCGGGAACCGGTTGAGCAAGCGCTTCATGCGGGATACCTGCCGCAGAGGCCGCGAGCGCGGCGGCGTGTGCCTTGAGCAACTGGCGTCGGGTCAGGTCGAGTGGCATGTCGTCTCCTCCGGTTCCTCGGCGTGCTCGAAGACCATGTTGGCCGCCAGAACGCCTTCCATCAGGTTGATCTCGGTGAGCTTGTCACCGAGCTGTCCAGTGCTCGTTCCCTCGATCGTTAAGATCAGGCGCGTCTCGTCGCCGCCGTGCAGCTCCACCCCGTCGATCGTCTCGACCAAACGGCGCACCTCCTGGCTGGCGCCCTCGGCGAAGGTCACTACGGCAGAGGATACGTGCCAGCGAGGGTCAGACATTTTCAGGTTCCTTTTCGACGGGGTGAATGGCTTCCGCCGGACAGGCCGCCGAGCAGGCCGCGCAGCCCGTACACCTTCCGGTATCGAGCTCAGGCAGGAAGGGCACGCCGATCCTTGGGCGCATGGAAATGGCGCTTTCGGGGCAGACATCTCGGCAGGTCATGCAGGCGATCCCGGCCTTTGCCAGGCAATCGTCGGAAATGCGCATGACATGCGCCATGGTCCAGTTGTCGGCAAAGACATTTTCCGGGCAGGCGTCGGCACAGGCACCGCAGAAGGTGCATTCCCCGACCTCTGGTTTGAGCGCTACGCCATTTGCGGCAATCTCGAGAATCGTCTCGGGGCACGCCTCGGCACAGGCGCCGCAGGATGTGCAGGCGGCCAGCGACCGCCGTGTCACGCCCGGCGGCCGTGCCAGGAAAGACCCAGATTGAGGGCGACCGCACAGCAGGTCGCGGCGGGATATGGTGGTCGCTGCCGCCACGGGCGCTCAGTGCCCCGCTGGCCCCGGCGGACCGGCCATAAGCTGGTACATCCAAACAAGGAACCCGTATCCGCCAACGGCGCCAACGGCCACAACGGGCCAAATGCCGAAGGCCAGGATCAGGAAACATGTCAGTTCCCTGCGTCGCCGCGGTTCGCGCGACGTGGAACCAAGTCCGGTTGCTTGTCGATCAGACATCGCATCCTTCCCGGCTGCGCGTCAGGTTCAGGTAAATGCTGCAGCCTAAGGCAATCATAGCAAAAGAGTGATGAAAAATTCAACACTTGTCTGCCCGCAACACGAAAGCCCGGCCCCGACAAGTGGTTCACCGGCAAGCGCACATCAGGGGGACTGGCGGCCACGGGGGCACCTATGCCCCAAACAATTCGCGAGATGGCCGCCCAATGGCCCCGAATGGGGGTCTGAAGTTTGTCTTGCGTCAAAGAGCCTTGCATCCGGTCGTTTAAGAAGGCGACATGGAACACACAGAAGCACTCAAGGCACTTGGCCTTTTCAATACGCGTGTACCGCGTTACACATCGTATCCCACGGCGGCGGTCTTCACGCCCGACACAGGCGCATCCTTTCAGAGCCGCGCACTCGAAACGCTGGATCCGCGAGACCCCGTATCGGTCTATGTCCACATCCCCTTTTGCGAGCGACTGTGCTGGTTTTGTGCCTGTCATACGCAAGGCACTAAGACCCTCAGCCCGGTGGAAAGCTATATTGAAACCCTTGAGGCGGAACTCGAGCTGGTGCGCACGAGGCTGCCCGACGGCTTGAAAATGGGCAACCTCCACTGGGGCGGCGGAACACCTACAATCTTGCCTCCCGAAATGACCCACCGCCTGGCTAGAGCGATATACAGGGTATTTCCCCCCACCGACGCGCTGGAATTCTCGGTTGAGATCGACCCGACGATGGTGGACCGGGAAAAGATTGACGCCCTCGCATCCGAAGGTATGAGCCGTGCCTCAATCGGCATTCAGGACTTCGATCCGGAAGTGCAAAAGGCCATCGGCCGTCTGCAGCCCTTCGATGTCACGCAGGTTTGTGTCAGCGACCTGCGCGCGGCTGGCATCAACTCTCTCAACACTGATCTGGTCTACGGCTTGCCGCATCAGAACCTCGAGCGTATCGATGACACGATCGACAAGGTTTTGACCTTTGCGCCCGATCGCGTCGCGCTCTTCGGTTACGCGCACGTACCCTGGGTTTCCAAACGGCAAAAACTGATCGATGAAGACGCCCTTCCGGGTGATCTGTCGCGCTACAATCTCTCCAGGCGTGCCGGGGCACGGTTTGTCGAGGCAGGCCTTACCGCTATCGGAATCGACCATTTCTCAGGCCCCGAGGATAACCTGACGAAAGCGCTCCATGCAGGACTATTGCGACGCAACTTTCAAGGATACACCGCCGATTCCTGTCAGACGCTCATCGGACTTGGCGCATCATCGATCTCTCGCTTCCCTGACGGGTACGTTCAGAACGCGCCCGCAACTGCTGCCTACAAGCAACGGATCGCAGAAGGTGTCTTTCCTGGTTCTCGTGGATACCAGATGACCGATGAAGATCATCTGCGCGCACGCGCGATAGAGCACCTGATGTGTACGTTCGCTCTTGATCTCGACGATTTGCACCGGGAATTCGGTCCATGCGCAGTGACGCTTTTGCCTATCCTGAAAGAGATGACAACACGCTTCACGCCGTTCACGAAGCTGGCCGGAAAGCGCATTGAAATTGCACCGGAGGGCCGAGCTTTGACCCGCGTCATAGCATCGGACCTGGATCAACATGTGCCAGAAGGTGTGCGATACTCACGCGCGTGCTAGGTGTTCAGTCCCGGCATCCGGTGGATTGGGTCGAGGATGAAGCGATCCGGCTCTGAGGTCCAGATCTTGCAGATGTATTCGTAGGGCGTGAGGCCGCCGAGTGTTTAGAGCCGTCGGGCGTGGTTGCAAGCTGCCATGACGTCGGCAAGGTGCGTGCGCAACTGATCGTGGCTGTCGTAGTGGTATCGCTTGACCGTTGCGTCCTTGATCGTCCGGTTCGTCCTTTCGACCTGGCCGTTGGTCCATGGATGGTTGGGCTTGGTCAGCCGGTGCTCGATGCCGTTCGCTTCGCAGATCCTGTCAAAACGCATCGGCCGAGAGAGGATCGTGGTCCGGTTCCCAGGCTGATCTGCGAACTGAATGCCATTGTCGGTTGGGACCGTGTGGACATGCTAGGGCACGGCCTCGAGCATGTGCTGCAGGAACTCCCAAGCGGTGCGCCTGTCGGCTTTCTCGACGAGCCGGGTCACTGCGAACTTGCCGGTGCGGTCGATACCGACGAAGAGATAGAGCTTGCCCTCGGCGGTCTGCACTTCGGCGATGTCGATGTGAAAGAACCCGATCGGGTAGCGTTTGAACTTCTGCCGCTTCGGCTTGTCGCCCTCGACGTCTGGCAGGCGCGAGGTGCCATGTCTTTGCAGGCATCGATGCAGTGCCGAGCGCGTCAGGTGCGGGATCGACGGCTGAAGGGCATAGAGGCAGTCGTCGAGCGGCAGCAGCGTGTGACGCCGAAAAGCGACGATCATCGCCTCTTCCGGTTCGGTCAGGACCGTCGAGCGCGGCTCTCTTGGGCCAGTTTTGAGATCCTCGACCGTCGCCCGCTTACGCCACTTCGCCACCGTCTTGGGGTTGCTCCCGAACTCTCGGCTTAGCTCCGAGAGCGAAGCTTGCGATCGCTGTATCGCAGCTCTGACGGCGTGCGTGGTCGTGGCGCTGCCATGACG
>NZ_QGKU01000027.1 GCF_003172915.1 Meridianimarinicoccus roseus | reverse complement strand
GGTAGTGCCCCGCGGCGTGGTGTAAGAGGGCCGGCCTTCGGAGAGGCTCGAGTTGGTCAGGTCGCCACGGCGGGCAGTCTGACGTTGTGAGTATCGGTGATGCGGGCCAGCGACTCCAGCCCCATGTAACGGCGCGCGACGGCCCACTCGTCGTTGGTTTCGATCATCAGCGCGCCGACCAGACGGATGATGGCCGCGTCGTTCGGAAAGATCCCGACGACATTGGAACGGCGCTTGATCTCCTTGTTGACGCGCTCAAGCGGGTTGGTCGAGCTGATCTGCGCCCAGTGCTCCCTGGGGAAGTCCATGTAGGCGAGCACGTCGTCGCGGGAGGCGTCCATCATGGCGCCGAGCCGGTCATTCTTCTCACGGAGGGCGTCGGCGATGGCGTCCCACTGGGTCTCCGCCTCGGCCTTGGTCTCCTGGGCGAAGATCGTCTTGAGCATTGCGGCCACGGCGGTGCGGCTCTTGGCCGGGGCATGGGCGAGCGCGTTTCTGAGCCAGTGCACGCGACACCGTTGGTGGGTCGCATCGAACACTCGGCGGGCTGCGGCCCTGAGCCCCTTGTGATCGTCGGCCACGACGAGCTTCACGCCGCGCAGGCCGCGATCGGCGAGAGAGCGCAGGAAGCCAGTCCAGAACGTCTCCGCCTCGGAGGGGCCGGTGGCGACGCCGAGCACCTCGCGTCGGCCGTCCCCGTTGACCGCCACCGCGATTATTACGGCACGGCTGATGATCCGGCCGTTCTCGCGCACCCGGATGTAGGTTGCATCGAGCCAGAGATAGGGCCAGGCGCCCTCGAGAGGCCGGGTGAGGAATGCCAGCACGCGCTCGTCGATCTCGGCGCAGAGCCGACTCACCTGGCTCTTAGACACGCCACTCCCGCCCATGGCACGCACCAGATCGTCCACGGCGCGCGTCGAGACGCCGTGCACATAGGCTTCCTGGATGACGGCCACGAGGGCCTTCTCCGCCGTCCTGCGCGGTTCGAGAAAGCTCGGGAAGTAGCTGCCCTTGCGCAGCTTCGGGATCGCCAGGTCGATCCGGCCGGCGCGGGTCTCCCAGCCTCTCTCGCGGTATCCATTGCGCTGCGTGGTGCGCGCCGGTGTGCGCGTTCCTTTTGGCGCGCCCGTCGCAGCCTCGACCTCCATCTCCATCAGCCGCTCGGCGGCATAGGCGAGCATGTCGCGGACGAGATCCTCGTCGGCGGACTTCTCCACCAGCTCCATCAGGGTCATTCTATCGTCGGTCATCGTCGTCTCCGGTTCGGTTCCAGGTTTCGCAACCCGAACCTTCTCCGAAGACCGGCGATGGCCGCCAGCGTCACCGCCGGCCGCGCGCTGCGCTGCGCCGGAGGCTCCGCGCGCGGCCTCCTCCTACACCACGTCCGGGGGCACTGCTCTCTGTCACAGCCAGCCCAAGAAGGTCATCCCCTGGCGCCAAGGGCCATATCTGCAGAAAATAGTCACGAAGGATGCTGCGAAAGCCCGCAAAGGCATCGTCATCAAGATAGCTGCCCCTAAGGTGTCGGAGGAGCGGACCCAACTCTCCCAGCGTTCCGATGTGGCCTCCGTCCTCCGATCGCATAAGAAAGTCCAGAGCCGCTCGGATCCCGTCGGGGCCTTGCGAGACAAAGGCAAAGCCCGTGGCCTTGGCGCGCCGATCTTCCGGGGCCTCGCCCTGTTTGCGCAGCAAGGCTGCACCGATGAACTCACAGAGTGTGATCGCCGGAAACACTGGCTGTGAGGCCAGCCATGTGTCGTCCGCAGCGATACCCTGCGATAGACGCTTATCGAGCCAAAGGTCATAGTCGGTAGGATCAATGCGCATGCGGTCGAATGATCCAGCTCGCAGGTCCGGCAGGATTTCCGCCAAGCTCGCTCCAATGTCATCCCGCTCAATTGGGGCGCGAGCTAGACCACAAGGGAACCAACGGATGATGGTGCTGCTGGCAAATATCAACACCTCTGCAGAGCCAGTCCCCCCGCAAGGCAATGTGCCGCAATGGATGGGGCTGATCGGCTGCATGCTCGCGCATGCAGTGTGGAGAGCCCCGAATGATCGGGTTTCGTAGGGCCCGCGAGACGAAGACTTCCTTCCGAACCCGCACCCGGACGTCTCCGATGCGTTCACCTGTCCAGGAGAGCAACTCGGCGAGCTGCGTGGCCGACAGCTTTGCGCGTTCTGCAAAAATCGCGACGGCCTCTTCCGTCCTGCTCAACGATACGCCGAAAGGTGATACCAAAATCGAGAACGAAGTTGACAACGTCCGTCCCATTTAGGATTGCCATGCGCGAAAACAGCGACGGGAGCGTCTCACGGCGTTGTTGCGCAACTCGCGCTTGAGACGTGACTGCCCCTTGCCCCACTAAACTCAGGCCACGCGGACGATCTCGGCGGTGCCGAGGGCATTGAAGCGGTTCATGACTGAGCAGGCGAACGCCACCGGTTCGAGAGAGGCTGCGAAGGATGCGGATTTGGATTTCGGCGGTTTGGCGGTCTGGGTCTCTTGCGCTGATGCGTTCTCCGAAGGCCTTCAGGCACCGCATCTTTGCTTCGATCCGGCTTCGGACATGGTATCCGGTCCAGCGTTTCCAGAATGCCTTGCCGTAGTGTCGGGTGGCGCGCAGGGTTT
>NZ_QGKU01000026.1 GCF_003172915.1 Meridianimarinicoccus roseus | reverse complement strand
TGCCCCCACCCAGCGGCATTTCGTATGCCATGGTGGTTTCATCGGAACCGAACGGAGGGCACATCGATGACGACGAAGATCGACATGCTGGAGATCGACCTGGCGAAGGGCAGCTTTCAGGTCTGTGCCGTGGGGCCGGAGGGGACGGTTCTATACAACCGAGGTTTGTCGCGGACACGGCTGGCCGCGCTTCTCGCTGAGCAGCCAGCGTGCATCGTGGCGATGGAGGCCTGTGCCACGTCGCACCATTGGGGCCGGGTGGCACAACGGCACGGTCACGAGGTGCGGCTCGTCCCGTTCTACGCTACAAACGCTCCCCCGGAGCGTTCGCTTGACGCTTGAACCCTACGTGAAGCCTTTCGTGAAGCGCCAGAAGAATGATCGCGCGGATGCTGAAGCCGTCGCGGAGGCGGCCTTGCGCCCAACCATGCGCTTCGTGGCGGTGAAGAGCGCCGAGACCCAGGGGCGCGCGGTCGCATTCCGAACGCACCAATGCCTTGTCCGGCAGCGCACGCAGCTCATCAATGCTCTCCGGGGTCATCTGGCCAAGTTTGGGCTCGTGGCACCAAAGGGTCCGGCGAGCCTCAAGATCCTTGAGAACGCGCTGGAAGACCAGGCTACCGACCTGCCAAGCCCGGTCCGCGAGATGGGCGCCATTTACCTCGACCAAATCGCGCGGCTCACCGAGGTGATCGAACGGCTCGCGGACGAGCTCGAGGCGGCATCGAAGACAGATGTGCAACTGCGCAGGCTGTGCACCATCCCCGGGATCGGCCCGGTCACCGCTGGCGCGGTCTCGGCGTTCGCACCGGACCTCGAAACGTTCGACAGCGGACGTAACTTCGCCGCGTCGTGCCGGAGGCACGCCTTTGGCGTGACGCTGGGCCTGGTGCCACGACAGAGGTCCACCGGCGGCAAGACCAGGCTGGGTTCGGTCAGCAAGATGGGCCAGACCGACATCCGCCGCCTGCTGATCGTCGGCGCGTCACGCCAGAGGCGTGCTTTTAACACGACGAGCGTGATCCGCTGGGTGGTTCGCAAGGGCGGCCGTTCGAACCGCTGGCTGGCTGCGCTGGTGGCGCGCAAGCCCAGGATGGTCGCAGCGGTCGCGCTGGCAAACAAGATGGCTCGCATGATCTGGGCCGTGACAACGAAACAGGAGAATTATCGGATGGCGTGACCCGAGCCCGGAACGGGCGACGGCACGGCACGGCATGGCCGCAAGGCCGGGGTGAGCGAACGACGAGGAGTAGGCGACACGGACTTCGAAGTTCAAGGCGGGAGATTCAGTCCCGGGGCTCGAGCGCTTGCAGCTCTCTGAACCGATGTGAACCCAGCCTTCCGAACAGCATGACCCACCCGTGGCGTCATGGAAGGCCACATTCAGAGGCCTGACACACGTCCGATCGAAGACCCCGCCGAAAGATCGAAGATCATACTTGCCAAACCGGGGGCAGCCACACACGTCCCTCCGGCCCCACGACACGCACCTGAAAGCTGCCCTTCGCCAGGTCGATCGCCAGCATGTTGATCTTCGTCGTCATCGATGTGCCCTCCGTTCGGTTCCGATGAAACCATCATGGCATACGAAATGCCGATGGGTTGGGGGCATCCAACGCATCAGTTCATAGGCGTTGATGGGAGTCGCGGCTCATGCGCTCGTGGGCGTCGACCTACCCGTCAAGACCAGCGATCCCGACGCAGAAACTCTCTCCTACACCGACTACGTGTCGTGACGAGACACTTTCAGATCAGACGGGTACGTCGAACGTCCGGACGAACATGTGACCCACTACGGACCACTGGCACATGTGAATTCACCAAGGGGTAAGGTGAGATAGGAGTCCTGTGTACTAGCACCCAGGATGATCCGTTACTCGCTCTTCTTCCATTACTTATACCTATTCCCAGAGGGGCAGTTCCCGGGGCCTTTTTGTGCCCCTCACCACCCGATAGGAGAGTCCACCGTCCACGAGGACCAAGCAGAACGTCCCGGACCGAAGACCGGCGGTGACACCATGACGATGAAAGACGAACTGGCTGGGGTGGTAGGATTCGAACCTACGGTACACGGTACCAAAAACCGCTGCCTTACCGCTTGGCTACACCCCAACAGTGCGGGCGGTATTACGGCGGCGGCGGGACGAGCGCAAGAGGCCGGACGCAATTTTTGGCAGGTTTTCGCACTGTCGCCCCGCGCCGCCCACCTGCCACGCCGACGCGGCCGCCCCCCGCGCGCCCCGGGCCGCTAAACCCGCAGCGGGTCCGCCTTGGCAAGCCGGTCAAAGGCCATCAGCGACGCGATCAGCTCGGGCATTTGCGCCAGCGGGATCATGTTAGGCCCGTCCGACGGCGCGGTGTCCGGCGCCTCGTGGGTTTCGATAAACACCGCCGCAATCCCGAGGCTGACCGCCGCGCGCGCCATGACCGGAGCGAATTCGCGCTGCCCGCCTGACGATCCGCCCTGCCCGCCGGGCTGTTGCACCGAATGGGTCGCGTCCATCACCACCGGGTAGCCGCTGCGCGCCATGATCGGCAGGCTGCGCATGTCTGCCACCAGCGTGTTGTAGCCGAAGCTGACCCCGCGCTCGGTCAGCAGGAGGCGGGTGTTGCCCGTCGCTTCCAGCTTGGCGACCACATTGGCCATGTCCCAAGGCGCAAGGAACTGACCCTTCTTCACGTTGATCGCAGCGCCGGTTTCGCCCGCCGCGATCAGCAGGTCGGTCTGGCGGCAAAGGAAGGCCGGAATCTGAAGCACATCCACCGAAGCCGCGACCTGCGCGCATTGCTCTGCGCTGTGAATGTCGGTCAGAACCGGGACGCCCAACTCGGACCGGACTGTGGCCAGCACTTCCAGACCAGCCTCGATCCCCAACCCGCGCTTGCCCGACAGCGACGTGCGGTTGGCCTTGTCGAAGCTGCCCTTGAAGATGAACTGCGCCCCGGCCTCGGCGCAGGCGGCCTGCATGGCGCGCGCGATCATCAACGCATGGTCTGCGCTTTCAAGCTGGCACGGTCCCGCGATCACCGTCAGCGGGCGGTCGTTGCCTGCCGTGATATTGCCGATCTCAACGTCCTTCATGGCCCTGCACCTATCCTGCTTTGCCTTGTTCGCTTATCACTCCGTCAGGACCTGTGCCACCCGCGCACGCAAGGCGGGCAGCACCTCGGTCTCGAACCACGGGTTGCGCTTCAGCCAGCCGGTGTTGCGCCATGACGGGTGGGGAAGCGCGAAGGTCCCGGGCGCATGGTCGCGCCAGCCGCGCACCGTCTCGGTGACGCCCAAGCGGCCCGGCAAGTAACGGCGATGGGCATGGCCGCCGACCAGCAGGCGGAGAGGCACCTGACCGATCTGCGCCAGCGCAGCGGGATGCCAGGTGCGCGCACAGACAGGTGGTGGCGGCAGGTCGATGCCCGCCGCGTCATATCCCGGAAAGCAGAACGCGGATGGCAGGATCGCCACGCGCGCCCGGTCGTAGAACGCGGCCTCGTCGATACCCATCCAGTCGCGCAGTCGCGCGCCGGACCGGTCCCAGAACGGGGTGTTCGACTGGTGCACGCGCAGGCCCGGCGCCTGGCTGATGATCAGGATGCGCGCGCCGGCGGCGAACCACACCACCGGGTTCGGCGCATGGCCGGTTGCGGTGGCGGCGAAGCGGTCCGCACACAGGCGGCAGGCGCGGATACGGTCGGCAAGCTGCTGAGACATGTCGCTGACCTAGCGCCGACGCGCGCGCCGTTCCAGCCGTCGGCCCGCGCCGGGCGCGCACCCGGTCCCGCTTGCCAGCGACGCGGCGCGCGGCTAGGTCCACCCCCATCTCACGCCGGAGGCCGCGATGACACAGCCCACGCTTCTCGACACCGCCCATGCCGTGATGGAGGCCGCGCCGCAGGACGACGCCCTTCGCCTGCGGTTCTTTGAACGGCTGGCCGATGGCGAATTGTTCCTGCTTCTGGATCGCGAACCCCAGGGCGACGGGATCGATCCGCGCATCTTCGACACAGAGGACGGCCGCTTCGTGCTGGCGTTCGACCGTGAAGAGCGTCTCGCCGAATTCGCGGGCGGCATCGCGCCCTATGCCGCGCTGTCGGGCCGCACGCTGGCCGCGATGCTGACGGGCCAGGGGCTGGGGCTCGCTCTCAATCCCGATGTGGCGCCGTCGGCGATGCTGCTGGATCCTGACGCGATCGCGTGGCTGGCCGACACGTTGGCCCGCGCGCCGCAGCAGACCACGGCGCGGGCGCGCGAGTTGTCCCCGCCGACCGGACTACCGGAAACGCTGGTCACCGCGCTCGATGCCAAGCTGGCGTCGATGGCGGGGCGCGCTGACCTCGCCTACTTGGCGGACGTGACCTATGACAGCGGCGTGCGGGGTCACCTCCTGGCCTTCATCGGCGCGGCACCGGGCGCCGAGGGCGCGCTGGCCCGTGCGGTGAACGAGGCGCTGGCCTTCAGCGGGCTTGAGGCCGGGAGCCTCGACGCGGTATTCCTGCGCGCCACCGACCCGGTTGCGGCGCGGCTGGCGCGGGTCGGGCTGCGGTTCGATCTGCCCAGACCGGAGGCGCCAGCGCCGCGCAGGGCACCCGGCAGCGACCCGGAAAGCCCGCCGATCCTGCGATAGGCGCCCCCGAAAGTCCCCCGAAGCGCCCTCGAAGCGCCCTCGAAGCGCCCCAAGGCGCGTCGCGGCAGCACTTGATCAAGGTCAAGTCCCAGCGCCGGGAAAAGGTGTATGCAGATCGGGCACATTTCGAAGGAACCGCTGTCATGCGCCTGACCACCCGCACCAACCTAGCCATGCGCGCGCTGATGTTCTGCGCCGTCAATCCCGGTGTCACCGTCCGCAAGTCGGACATCGCGGCGGCCTGCAACGCGTCGCTGAACCATCTCGGACTCGTCATCAACCTGCTGGGCCAGGGCGGCTTCATCGACACAACGCGCGGGCGCCACGGCGGCGTGCGCTTGTCCCGCCCGGCGGCCGAGATCAGTATCGGCGCGGTGGCACGCCTGCTGGAAAGCGACGTACCCTTCGCCGAATGTTTCGACATGAATGAGAACACCTGTCCGCTGACAGGCTGCTGCAAGCTGCGCGGCACGCTGCGCAAGGCGCTTGCAGCATTCTACGAAACTCTGGACGCGGTGACGCTGGCCGACCTGACCGACCGCAACAGCGGGCTACAGGAGCTTCTGGCGATGGATCGCGCGGCCTGACCGCTCAGGCCGCGGGGTCCGCTTCGCGCCCGGCCCCGTCCCGGCAGGCCGCGGCACCGCCAGACAGCTCCTTCGCGGCCGCGTATTGCGACAGGAAGACCCGGCCGGTCAGGTCCTGCAGAAAATGGCTGCGTTCGAGCCGGTCCATCACCGGGCCCTTGACCTCCGACAGGTGCAATTTCAGCCCCATGTCGGCAAGGCGGCGGTTGATTTCCTCCAGGCTTTCCAGCGCGCTCAGATCGATCTCGTTCACGGCCGAGCACATCAGCACGACGTGGCGCAGCCCCTCGTCGCCGATCACCCGGTCGAGGATGTAGTCCTCAAGGAACCGCGCATTGGCGAAGTACAGGCTTTCGTCGATCCGCACGGTCAGCACCGCGGGGTCGGTAACGACATCGTGGCGATTGATGTTTCGGAAATGCTCCGTTCCGGGAACCTGGCCGACCTCTGCGATATGGGGGCGCGATGTCTTGTAGAGATGCAGCGCGATCGACAGGATCACGCCCGCCGACACGCCCGCCTCCACTCCGACGATCAGGGTCAGCAGGATCGTCGCGCTGACGGCGGCGAAATCGGCCCGCGAATAGTCCCAAGTCCGGCGCAGGATGGAAAAATCCACGAGGCTCAGCACGGCGACGATGATGGTCGCGGCCAGAGTGGCCTTGGGCAGGAAATGGATCAGCGGCGTCAGCGCCAGCGCCGCGATGCCGAGGCCGACCGCTGTATAAGCGCCCGCTGCGGGCGTCTGTGCCCCGGCGTCGTAGTTCACGACCGACCGCGAAAACCCCCCCGTCACCGGGAACCCGCCCGAAAAGGCCGCGCCGAGGTTCGCCGCGCCAAGCCCTATCAGTTCCTGGTCCGGGTTGATCCGCTGGCGTTTCTTGGCAGCCAAGGTCTGCGCAACCGAGATCGATTCCACGAACCCGATGATGGAGATCAGCAGCGCGGGCAGGAACAGGGCGCGCACCAGGTCGAGTCCGACAGGCGGCAGCGTGAAAGGCGGCAGCGATTGAGGCACCGCGCCGACGATGGCCACGCCGCGCGCATCCAGCCCGAACAGCCACACCGCCGCCGTGGTCACCAGTACCGCGGCAACCGGCCCCGCCTTCGCGGCGATGTCGGCCATGCGCGGCGGCAGGCCCGCCCGGCCGAGCAGCGGCTTGAGCCCATTGCGGACCCAGAACAGGAACGCCGTGGCCGCCGCCCCCAGTACCACCGTGTAGGGATTGGTTTCGGGCAGTTGCCGCCACAGATCGCCCAACAATTCGGGCAAGCTGTGACCTGAAGCGGTGATGCCCAGCAGGTGCTTGATCTGGCTGGCAGCGATGATCACACCCGAGGCGGTGATGAAACCGGCGATCACCGGATGGCTCAGGAAATTCGCAAGGAACCCCAGCCGGAACACACCAAGCGCCAGCAACATCGCGCCCGAAAGCCCGGCGAGTGTCAACGCGGCGGCGGCATAGCCGACGCTGCCCGCCTCGGCCACCTGCCCCAGCGCGGCGGCGGTCATCAGCGACACCACCGCCACCGGCCCGACCGCCAGCGCCCGCGAGGTGCCGAACACCGCGTAAAGGATGATCGGCAGGATCGAGGCATAGAGGCCGGCCTCGGGCGGCATTCCCGCCAGCAAAGCGTAGGCCAGCGATTGCGGGATCAGCATGATCGTCACGATCACAGCCGCCACCATGTCGTTGGTCAGCGCGGTGCGGTCGTAGGTCCGGCCCCAGTCGAGGATCGGCACATGGCGGCGCAGGGAGGGGATGAGGGACACGTCCGGAACCTTCCGTCACAATAAAAAATGGCAGACGCCGCGAGGGCGGCCCCTGCCGGTCTTGACCTTTCGATCAGCCTTCGGCCGCGCTCAGTGCCTCGGGTCGCGCCATCCATTCCTTGCCGCGCAGCATCGCCCGCCAGTAGATCGGCGGCAGGATCTGTTCCTTCAGCAGCCAGGCGGCACGTGTCGGGCGGGTGCCATCGATCAGCCATTTCGGGAAGGACGGCTTGAGCGCACCGCCATAGCCGAACTCGGCCAGCACGATCTTGCCGCGTTCCACCGTCAACGGGCACGAGCCGTAGCCGTCATACTGGGCCACCGGCGCCTTGCCGCGGATATCGGCGACCACGTTCTCGGCGACGACGGGAGCCTGCTTGCGCGCGGCTGCCGCGGTCTTGGCGTTAGGGGCGTTCATCACGTCGCCCAGCGACCAGATGTTGTCATAGGTCTTGTGGCGCAGCGTGGCCTGGTCCACATCGACCCAGCCCGCCGCATCTGCCAGTGGTGAGACCCGGATGAAGTCGGGCGCGGTCTGCGGCGGACACACATGGATCATGTCGAAATCGACGGTGACCTCGGTGGGGTCGGTGTCGGGCTTCGCCACGCGGAACGTTGCCTTGCGCGCCGGACCGTCCACGGCGATCAGCGTGTTGAAGAACTCCAGATCCGCCCTGTAGCGGTTCACGTACTCCATCAGCGCGGGCACGTAATCCTTCACCCCGAACAGCACCCCGCCCGCATTGTGGAACGCGATCTCGATGTCCTTCAGACGGCCGGTGCGGTGCCAGTGATCGCCCGACAGATACATCGCCTTCTGCGGCGCGCCCGCACATTTGATCGGCATCGGCGGCTGGGTGAACAGCGCACGGCCGGATTTCAGCCCCTGCACCAGTTCCCAGGTATAGGGCGCGAGATCGTAACGATAGTTGGAGGTGACGCCGTTCTTGCCCAGCGTCTCCACCAGCCCATCGACCCCGTGCCAGTCCAGCTTCAGGCCGGGGCAGACGATCAACCGCTTGTATTTCACCACGCGGCAACCGTCGAGGATGACGGCGTTCGCGTCCGGCTCGAACGCGGCGACGGCGGCCTTGATCCAGTGCACTCCGGTGGGGATCAACGATCCCATGGTCTTGGCCGTGCTCTTTGCGTCGAAGATGCCGCCGCCGACCATCGTCCAGCCGGGTTGGTAGTAGTGTACGTCGGCCGGGTCGATGATGGCGATGTTCGCCCCCGGTTTGCGGGCCTTCAGGCTGGCCGCGACCGACACGCCCGCCGCTCCGCCGCCGACGATCACGATGTCATGGCTGGAATCGGCGGTGTCGGTGGGGGTGCGCCCACCATTGACGATGCGGCGCACGACGCCACTCATGTCATAGCCTGCCGCGCGTGTGGCGGCGAGGATTTCGGCGGTCGGCCTGTCCTTCGCCGCGCCCAGCGACCAGAGCGTCGCACTGCGCATGCCGGATCGACAATAGGCCAGCACCGGACCGGGCAGTTCGCGGCGCAGCGCATCGAATGCCGCTGCGTCGTCGTCGCCGACCTTGCCCTGGGTTATCGGCAGATAGCGCGCCTCGATCCCCGCGGCCCGGGCCGCCGCCTCGATCTCGTCGAAGGTGGGCTGGTCTGCGCCTTCCCCGTCGGGACGGTTGCAGATGATCGCGCGGAAGCCGTCCGCGGCAAGCCGGGCAACGTCGTCCACCGCGATCTGCGGGCTGACCGACAGGTCGGGCGAAATGGGCTTGGGGGATGTCATGGGGGTCTCCTCTCGGGGTCCGGCGTCTGGCGCGCCGCGTGTGGGGTCGGCGGCACCCCCGGCTTGCGGGGGCGCGCGCCGTGTTACAGGCCGTTCACCGGCACCTTCAGCATCGGGCGACCGTCCTTGTCGGCCGGGATCGTGCCCGCGCGCATGTTCACCTGTAGCGACGGGATGATCAGCTTCGGCATGTCGAGTTGCGCATCGCGCTCGGTCCGGAACTTGACGAAATCCTCCTTCGTCTTGCCACCGCCCACGTGGATGTTGTGGGCCTTTTCGTCAGCGACAGTGGTCTCCCACTGGATGTCACGCCCGTTCGGGCCGTAGTCGTGACACATGAAAAGACGCGTTTCGTCGGGCAGCGACAGCACCTTCTGGATGCTGTCGTAGAGCTCGCCAGCGTCACCGCCCGGAAAGTCAGCCCGTGCCGACCCGCCATCAGGCATGAAAAGCGTGTCGCCCACGAAGGCCGCATCGCCGATCACATGCACCATGCAAGCCGGTGTGTGGCCCGGCGTGTGCATCGCGAAGCCGGTCAGGCCGCCGATCGTGAAGGTGTCGCCGTCCTTGAACAGGCGGTCGAACTGCGATCCGTCGCGCTGAAATTCAGTGCCTTCGTTGAACACCTTGCCGAACGTGTCTTGCACCACGGTGATCTTCTCGCCGATGCCGATCTTGCCGCCAAGTTCGCGCTGGATGTAGGGTGCGGCGGACAGGTGGTCGGCATGAACATGGGTTTCCAGCAGCCACTCGACCTTCAGGCCATTTTCGCGGATATAGGCGATGACCTCGTCCGCGTTGTCATAGGTGATCCGGCCAGCCGCGTAGTCGATGTCCATCACGCTGTCCACGACCGCACAGGCGTTGGAGTTTGGATCCTTGACCACGTAGGTGATGGTGTTTGTCGCCGCGTCGAAGAACGCCTTGACTTCGGGCTTGACCGATATGTCCACGGGATAATTCGACATCTTTTCCTCCATCGAGGGCGGGACCGCCGCTTGCGCCCCGCCCGAACAGTGACATTACGTTTGTTGAATATAATGAGGGACCGTTGAAGTCCAACCGCCCCCGCTGCGGCATTCGGCCCCTGCGCAAGGCAGGGCCGCGCCGGTCAGCAGTCCTTGCAGGTCTTCACGCCCAGCACCGCGTAGGCCGGGCAGAACCGCACCGACGAGGTCGCCAGCAGCACCAGCCCGATCAGTACGGCGATCCACTTGGCAAGGCCCGCCTCGAACAGGGGCATTCCGCCGAAGACGGCGAGCAGCACCAGGGCCACACCGGCCACGCCGCGCACGATACGATCTGTTTGTCCAACATTGGGGGTCATTGTCGCTCTCCTTGTTTGATGCACAAGGTATAGCGCCGCGTGCCTGCCCGGGTCTGTGACCATGTCACCAAACGCGCGAAAAAGGTTCAGCCCGCTTCTGAGAGGCGGCGCAGACCGGGCGCGTCTTCCAGCACGATCTCGCCCCGCGCGGAACTGACCAGCCCGCGACGGCGGAATTCCTGCAAGAGGCGCGAGACGACCTCGCGCGCCGTGCCCAGTTCGGCTGCAAGCTGCTGGTGGGTGATCGCGACGCTGCCCGCGCCGCCCGCCAGCACAAGAAGCCGTTGCGCGAGCCGGATGTCCATGCGCTGGAACGCGACATCGTCGATCAGCAGGAACAGATCGGTAATGCGCCGCGAATAGGCGTCGAACACGAAACTGCGAAAAGCCGCCGAACTGCCCAGCAGCGCATCGAAGGCGCGGCGCGGGACCATCACCGCTTCCACAGCGGTTTCGGTCACGCCCTCGGCGGAATACGCCTCGTGGGCGACAAGGCAGGCGGTGGTCATGATGCAGGTCTGCCCGGCATGGACACGATAGAGCACGATCTGCCGCCCGCTGTCCGACACGTGCTGCACACGCACCGCGCCGCGCAGCACGACGATCAGGTTTTCGGCCTGCGCGCCGGGGCCGAACACCGTGGTCCCGGCAGGCACGCTGATGCGCCGCGCCTCGCGGTTCAGCCTGTCCCGATCGGCGGCCTGCAGCCCGCCCAGTTCCGCGATCTCGTCCACCCAGCCCATACATGCCCCTGCCCTGTCGTCGCGCACCCGGCGCGCTGTCATCACTCTAGCGTGACGTGCGCTGCGTCAAGCCGTGGCGGCGGGCAATTCGGTTGGCCCTGCCGGGCGCGGGTGCTAGGCTCGAGCCGAACCGCCGGAAGCCACGGGAGTGTCATGTTGAAACCGCTTTTGATCGCAGGCCTGCTGGGTCTTGCCGCGGCCCTGCCGGCCCCGGCCCAGACCGCGTTCGAAACCCGCGCCGAAACCGCTTATGTGCTGGATCTGAACACCCACACCGTGCTGATGAACAAGAACGGCTATGCCCCGATGCCACCGGCGTCGATGTCCAAGCTGATGACGCTGTTCATGTTGTTCGAGGCGCTTCGCGACAATCCGAACATCACGCTCGACACCCGGTTCGGCGTGTCCACCAAGGCCCGCGAGATGGGCGGGTCGACCATGTTCCTGAACGAACGGGACCGGCCAACCGCCGAGGAACTGATCAAGGGCATCATCGTGCAGTCGGGCAATGACGCGACCGTGGTTGTGGCAGAGGGTCTGGCCGGGAACGAGGCGCATTTCGCCGAACTGATGACCGAACGTGCCCGCGAGTTGGGGATGGAGAACACGACGCTGACCAACGCGTCGGGCTGGCCCGCCCCGAACCACCGCATGAGCATGCGCGATCTTGCGATCCTGGCGCAGCACCTGATCGAGGATTTCCCCGAATATTACGAATACTTCGCCATGCCGGAATGGGAATTCGACGGTCGCGCGCCGCAGAACCGGTTCAACCGGAACCCTCTTTTGGGTCTCGGCATCGGCGCGGACGGGCTGAAGACCGGCCACACCCAGGAGGCCGGCTACGGGCTGGTCGGCTCGGCGAAGCAGGGCGACCGGCGCGTGGTCTTCGTGATCTCGGGGCTGCCGACCGCCAAGGCCCGCGCCGAAGAGGCGGAGCGGATCGTCTCCTGGGCGTTCCGGCAGTTCCTTGAGACGAAGATCGCGGCGGAAGGCACGCGGATTGCCGACGCGCCGGTCTGGATGGGCGACGCCACCCGCGTCGGACTGGTCGCACCCGAGGACCTGACCGTCCTTGTCGAAGCCGTCTCGCGCGAGGAGATGCGCACCGAACTCGTTTACGACGCGCCGTTGCAGGCGCCGATCGCCGCAGGCGACCGGGTGGCAGAACTTGTGGTGACGCGCGAAGGGCTACCCGAGGCGCGGTTGCCGCTGGTGGCCGACCGGGACGTGACCTATGGCGGGTTCGTGCCCCGCCTGCGCAGCGCGGGTCTGACGCTCGTGAACCGGTTGACCCAGCAGGCGGGCGCGCTGTTTTGACCGCAGTATCCGGCACGGCACGAGGCCACTTCATCAGCTTCGAGGGGATCGACGGCTGCGGCAAGTCCACCCAGGCGCGCCGCCTAGCAGACCGCCTGCGCGCCTCCGGCGCCGAGGTCGTGCTGACCCGCGAACCCGGCGGTGCCCCCGGCGCCGAGGAAATCCGCCGCCTACTGGTCGAAGGGCCGACCGACCGATGGTCGCCCGAGACCGAGATCCTGCTGTTCACCGCCGCGCGGCGGGACCATTGGGAACGCACAATCGCCCCGGCTCTGGCTCGCGGCGCCACGGTGATCACCGACCGGTTCGCCGACAGCACACGGGTCTACCAGGGCACCACACGCGGCGATCTGACGGCACTGGTGGACGATCTGCACCGTCTGATGATCGGGGTTGAACCCGACCTGACATTCGTGATCGACATGCCCCCCGCCGAGGCGCTGGCCCGCGCGGCGGCCCGGCGCGGCGGCGAAGACAGGTTCGAAGCCTTCGGCGGCGATTTCCAGGCGCGGCTTCGGGACGGTTTCGTGGCGCTGGCGCGCACCGCTCCGGATCGGGTGCGGCTGGTCGACGGCCGCGGCGCCCCTGACACCGTCGCCGAACGCATCGCGGCCACGATGGCCGAACATGCCCCGGCATGAGCGGCGACAACGATCTGCCCGAAGCCGACCGCGCCGAGGGGGCCCCGCACCCGCGCCACACCGCCACGCTGGTCGGCCATGACGCGGCGCAGCGGGCCTTCCTGTCCGCTCTCGGGTCGGGCCGCCTGCACCACGCCTGGCTGATCACCGGCCCGCCCGGCATCGGCAAGGCCACTCTTGCCTGGCGCATCGCCCGGGCGCTGCTGAGCACCGCCCCTGCCGCGCCCGGCGGCGGACTGTTCGGCGATACGCCGGTTGCCGCACCCGAAACTCTGGACACGGACCCGGACAGCCCGCGCAATCGGCGCATCAGTGCACTGTCGGACCCTGCGCTATACCTGCTGCGCCGCCCGCTCGATGACAGGCGCGGCAAGCTCAAGACCGTGATCACGGTGGACGAAGTGCGTGGCCTGAAGCGCTTCTTCGCCCTGAGTCAGGCTGATGGCGGGCGCCGGGTCGTGATCGTGGATTGCGCCGACGACATGCAGGGCCCGGCCGCGAATGCCCTGCTAAAGCTGCTGGAGGAACCCCCCGCGGACACGGTGTTCCTGATGGTCAGCCACGTGCCGTCGCGGCTGCTTCCGACAATACGCTCGCGCTGCCGCACGCTGTCCTGCGCGCCTCTGCCGCCGGACGATGTCGGTGCGGCGCTGACCGGCGCACTGCCTGATCTCGACCCGGAGGAGGCGCTGGCGCTGGCGCGGCTGTCGTCGGGCAGCGTCGGCGCGGCGGTGCGACTGCACGTCCAGGACGGGTTGGAACTGGCCGGAACGCTGGACCGGATGCTGGACAGCCTTCCGGGGCTGGACCGGATGGCGGCAACCCGGCTGGCCGCCGATCTGGCGGCCCCGAAGGCCGAGGACCGGCGCGCACTTTTCCTCGATATGCTGGACCAGCGGCTTGCGGGGCTGGCCCGGCAGGGCGTGCTGGGCCATGCCGTCGCACCACCGGTGCCTGCCGCGCTGACCCCCGGCCCGCAGGCCGGGCGACGTTGGGCCGAGGCGCAGCAGGCGCTGACCGGGCGCGTGCGGCGCGGGCTCGCCGTCAACCTTGACCCTGCCGCGCTCATCCTTGATATGTGCGTCAAACTTGATGCACTGGCGCAGGATTGCGCCGCCGACAGATAGCCCAGCATGACCCGAACCGAGACCCCGCCCCCGGCGCTGGTGGACAGCCATTGCCATCTGGATTTTCCCGATTTCGACGGCGACCGCACCGCCATGATCGACCGTGCCCGCGCGGCCGGTGTCACCCGGATGGTCACGATCTGCACGAAGCTGGGCAACGAGCCGAGCGTGCGCGCCATCGCCGAGGCGCATGACGGCGTTTTTTATGCTGCGGGCATCCACCCGATGAGCGTGGCCGACGAACCTGCGGTCACGGCGGACACCCTGATCGCGCTGGCGGCGCATCCAAAGTTCGTGGGCATCGGCGAGACCGGACTCGATTATCACTACACCGCCGACAGCGCACGGGCCCAGCAGGCCAGCCTGCGTGTGCATATCGACGCGGCACGCCAGACCGGGTTGCCGCTGATCATCCACGCGCGCGACGCCGATGACGACATGGCGCGCATTCTGTCCGACGAATACCGAAACGGCGGGCCCTATACCTGCGTGATGCACTGCTTTTCCAGCGGTGCGCCGTTGGCGCGCGCGGCACTGGAGCTTGGGTTCTACCTGTCGATGTCCGGCATCGCCGCCTTCCCGCGCAGCACCGCCCTCCGCGAAATATTCGCCGCGGCGCCGCTCGACCGCATCCTCGTCGAGACAGACAGCCCCTATCTTGCCCCGCCACCGCATCGCGGACGCCGCAACGAGCCGGGTCATGTCGTGCACACCGCCGCCGTCGGCGCGGGGCTGTTCAACCTCTCCGAAGCCGACTTCGCCACTGCGACGAGCGCCAATTTTGACCGGCTGTTCACCCGGGCCGCCGCCTGATGGCCGAGATGCGGCTGACCATCCTAGGGTGCGGTTCGTCCGGCGGTGTGCCAAGGCTGGGCGGGTTGTGGGGCGATTGCGACCCGAACGAGCCACGCAACCGGAGGCGGCGCTGTTCTGTGCTGCTGGAACGCGAAACGCCGGAGGGTGTCACACGGGTGCTGATCGACAGCTCGCCCGACCTGCGCGCACAGCTTCTCGATGCCGGGGTCGGGGTGCTGGACGCGGTGGTCTACACCCATTCGCACGCCGATCACGTCCACGGTTTGGACGACTTGCGCATGATCTTCTTCAACACCCGAACCCGGCTGGACGTGTGGGCCGATGCCGCGACCGAGGCCGACCTGCGCACGCGCTTCGGCTATGCGTTCAGCGCACCCGAAGGATCGGACTACCCGCCGATCTTGAACCTGCATCCGATCTTGGACGATGCCGACATCACCATCGGTGGCGCGGGCGGCGCTCTGACGCTGCGTCCCCTGCGGGTCGCGCACGGGCGCATCGACGCGCTGGGGTTCAAGGTGAACAACGTCGCCTATCTACCTGATGTATCAGAAATATATGATGCGGCCTGGGCGGAACTTCAGGGCCTCGACTGCTGGATCGTGGACGCGCTGCGCCGCACGCCGCACCCCAGCCACGCGCATCTGGACCGAACGCTGGACTGGATCGGCCGCGCCGCGCCGCGCCGCGCGGTGCTGACCAACATGCATGTCGATCTCGACTATGCGACGGTCATGGCCGAAACGCCCGACCATGTCGTGCCGGCCCATGACGGGCTGACATTGACCTTCAGGATCTGATTGGTGGCGGGGCTTATCGAAGTCGTCCTGCCAGTATTCCTGGTGATCGGGTTCGGCTACGTCGCGGTGAGCCGCGGCCTTTTCAGCGATGCCGGTGTGGACGGGCTTATGCGCTTCACGCAGAAGTTTGCCATACCCTGCCTTCTGTTCCAGGCGATGTCGACGCTTGATCTGGGGCTGGTGTTCGACTGGCGGCTGCTGGTCAGCTTTTACACCGGGGCCATCAGCGGCTTCGTTCTGGGGCTATTCGGGGCACGTTACCTGTTCGGGCGGCCCTGGACCGACGCCGTCGCCATCGGGTTCTGCTGCCTGTTCTCCAATTCATTGCTTCTGGGTGTGCCGATCTCGGAACGCGCCTACGGCACCGAGTCGCTGGCATCGAACTTCGCCATAATCTCGATTCACTCGCCGGTCTGCTACATGATCGGTATCACCGCGATGGAGATCGTGCGCAACAAGGGCGGATCGGGCCTTGGCACCGTCCGCGCGATCCTGAAGGCGATGTTCTCCAACGCGCTGATCATCGGCATCGCGCTCGGCATCGCGGTCAACCTGTCGGGCTTCGTGCTTCCGGTCGTGCTGACCGAGGCGGTGGCCCTGATGGTGCGCGCGGCCCTTCCCGCGGCACTGTTCGGGTTGGGGGGCGTGCTGGTGCGCTACCGGCCCGAGGGCGACATGCGCACGATCGGCTTCGTGGTCCTTGTCTCGCTTGTGGTGCATCCGGCGATCACCTGGGCGATGGGAAGCTACTACGCCCTGCAGCCTGAAGCATTTCGCGCCGCAGTTCTGACCGGGGCGATGGCGCCCGGCGTGAACGCCTACGTGTTCGCAGATATGTACGGCAGCGCGCGGCGGGTGGCGGCGTCGTCCGTACTGGCAGGCACGGCAGCAACCGTGCTGACAGCCTGGGCGTGGCTTCACCTGCTCGGCTGACGCGCAGCAAGATGTAGCGGCCCCACCGCAGCGTAGCACCTGGCGCTGTCGTTATCCGCCACACGGCATTCCGCCCTCACCCCGGCGCCGCGACACCACGCCGCACGACCCGGGCGAACAGGCCCCAGTCGGCCCCCAGGCTGTGCGCAAACACATTCAAGAAACCCCATAAAACTTGGTCCGCGATGCTGCCAATGCGCCTGCTGCACCTGCGACACATGCGCAGATGCCGGGAAACGCTGCAAAATGACCCAGATCAAATGGACCGCAGAGATTGCCACCCTGCCGGGTTGCCCTTAGAACGGCGAATGATGCCGGACGCAGTCCGTCCGGAAGTAACGATGGGAGGCACGCATGGCCGACGCAGCCATTCACAGCCAAGAAGACGGGGACCAGCGCGGCTGGTTCACCCGCTGGTTCATGTCCACCAACCACAAGGACATCGGTATCCTGTATCTGTTTACGGCGGGTGTCGTGGGCTTCATCTCGGTGGCGTTCACGGTCTACATGCGCCTCGAGTTGATGCACCCCGGCGTGCAGTACATGTGCCAGGAAGGCTTCATGGCCGACCCCTGCACCCCCAACGGCCACCTCTGGAACGTCATGATCACCTATCACGGTGTGCTGATGATGTTCTTCGTCGTGATTCCCGCGCTCTTCGGCGGCTTCGGCAACTACTTCATGCCGTTGCAGATCGGCGCGCCGGACATGGCCTTTCCGCGTCTGAACAACCTCAGCTACTGGCTGTTCGTGGCCGGTGTCGGCCTTGGCGTGGCCTCCATGCTGGCACCGGGCGGCAACAACCAGGCCGGCTCCGGCGTCGGCTGGGTTCTGTATCCGCCGCTGTCCACCAGCGAGGCGGGCATGTCCATGGACCTTGCCATCTTCGCGGTGCACGTGTCGGGCGCGTCGTCGATCCTGGGCGCGATCAACATGATCACCACTTTCCTGAACATGCGCGCGCCCGGCATGACATTGTTCAAGGTGCCGCTGTTCTCGTGGTCGATCTTCGTGACGGCCTGGCTGATCCTGCTGGCCCTGCCCGTTCTTGCGGGCGCGATCACCATGCTGCTGACAGACCGCAACTTCGGTACGACGTTCTTTGATCCGTCGGGGGGCGGCGATCCTATCCTCTACCAGCACATCCTTTGGTTCTTCGGCCATCCCGAGGTCTACATCATCATTCTGCCCGGGTTCGGGATCATCAGCCACGTCATCGCCACCTTCTCGCGCAAGCCGATCTTCGGCTACCTGCCGATGGTCTGGGCGATGATCGCGATCGGTGTTCTGGGCTTCGTCGTCTGGGCGCACCACATGTACACCGTGGGCATGAGCCTGACCCAGCAGAGCTACTTCATGCTGGCGACCATGGTCATCGCGGTGCCGACCGGCGTGAAGGTGTTCAGCTGGATCGCGACGATGTGGAGCGGGTCGATCGAGTTCAAGGTGCCGATGCTCTGGGCCTTCGGCTTCCTGTTCCTATTCACCGTGGGCGGCGTGACCGGTATCGTGCTCAGCCAGGCGGCCATCGACCGTGCGTATCATGACACCTATTACGTCGTCGCGCATTTCCACTACGTGATGAGCCTCGGCGCCGTGTTCGCCATCTTTGCCGGGATATATTTCTACATCGGCAAGATGTCCGGGCGGCAATACCCCGAGTTCTGGGGCAAGGTGCATTTCTGGATGATGTTCGTCGGCGCGAACCTGACCTTCTTCCCCCAACACTTCCTGGGCCGTCAGGGCATGCCGCGCCGCTACATCGACTACCCGGAGGCCTATGCGCTTTGGAACTATGTCAGCTCGTGGGGCGCGTTCCTGTCTTTCGCCTCGTTCCTGCTGTTCATCGGCATCGTTGCCTACACGCTGACGCGCGGCAAGAAGATCACCGAGAACAACTACTGGAACGAATACGCGGACACTCTGGAATGGACGCTGCCCACGCCGCCGCCGGAACACACGTTCGAGACGCTCCCGAAACAGAGCGAATGGGACAAAGGCCACGCGCACTGAGCGCGGGCCCGGCCTGACCTGAGGATGCCTCTCGAATGGGTCAATGATACCAAGCAGGCCCCGGCGATCACCGGGGCCTCTTTGCATGCGCGGGGCGAACCGCCGCTGGCGATGCTGCACCTGTGGCCGCACCGATCCCTGCCGAAGCGGGGCTTTGCGGGATTCATCCTCGCGACCTTCACGCTGCTGTTGCTGCCCCTTCTGGCCGTACTGGGCACGCCGATCCTGTGGGGGCTTGCGCCCTTCGTGCTGGGCGCGCTGTGGTTGATGTACGCCATGATCCAGAAGAACTACCGCGATGGCGAGATCCTGGAAGAGCTTGAACTTTGGTCCGACCACGCGGTCCTGACCCGAACCGCCCGCGGGCGTGCGCCGCTTCGCTGGGAGGCGAATCCCTACTGGATCAGCGTGCACCTACATGAAAAGGGCGGCCCGGTAGCCAGCTACCTGACGCTGAAGGGCGCGGGCCGCGAGGTCGAACTGGGCGCCTTCCTGTCCGAGGACGAGCGCACCGCCCTGCATGGCGTGCTACGGGACATGCTGGCAAGGGTGGTGGCCACCGGCGCCCCGGTGGCAGGCGGAACCGGCGACTGACGGAAGCAGATGTCGCGGGGACGCAGGGCCGACAAGTGCTGTCCGACCCCATGTGCCCCGAATAGAGTGGCGAAGCCATAAGTTTTCGCTTTGTGGTATGAACGTTTTACCTGCCCGTCGCGGAACTGCGGCAGTCAACGCAAACCAACCACGAATCAGGCATCCGGATCGATATTGCGCGCCCATCATTGATGCGCGCAAACCGCAGCCGTCTTTTCTTCTACGTACGAGCGGAACAGGCGCTTTTCATGGCGGCCCAGGGGCCCGCGCTGGCCTTTGACCAAGGCACCGGTTCAGCCAGAATCGCGGCAGAATTTGGCTATACTGCCCCCTTTGCCGCTGCTCTATCGGGCTGTGCGGCGACCATCCTGCCCATGCGTGGCGCGTGTGCGAGATCTCGGCGCCAGGTAGGGAGCGCGCCAAGGAACCCGCCCCTACTGTCAGGCGCACACCGCACCAAGCCTGGCACATGCACGGTGGTGTCGGTCGGCCCCGTTCAGCCTTGGCGAGAGTCCGCATGCAGGCCGTCGGCCGTTCGAACCTATGCCCACCGCTTCGCCCCGGTGTTGTTCCCACAAAAGCGCAGGTTGCATGAGGGCGCGGCACGGTTACGATTGGTGCGGCCAGACTCTTGGCCGCGGAACCCCGTTTCATCACCGCCCCCGCGACAGGCCGACGGTGATCCGGACTCCCGCTCTGCGCCGCTCGTCCTCGGCGGAGTGGTGGCCTGTCAGCCCCATGCCATTGGAGAATGCGTCGTCGTGCCCGACAGCGGGACATGACCAGCGCCGCGTTCTACCCGCAGCCCCGGTCAGCGCGCCAGATGATCGCGCACCTCGGGGCTGACGGTGGAAAAATCCATCCGGCCAGCGTGACGTTCCTTCAGCAGCCCCATCACCTTTCCGATATCGCGCAGCGACCCCGCGCCCGAATCCGCGATGGCTGCCTTGATCGCGGCGGCTTTCTCGTCGTCCGACAACTGGCGCGGCAAGAAATCCTCGATGATCTCGGCCTCGGCGCGTTCCTGCTCCGCCAGTTCAAGCCGCCCGGCTTCCTCGTAGGCGCGGGTGCTTTCCTGGCGCTGCCGGACCATCTTGCCAAGAATGCCGCGCACCTCGTCGTCGGTTATAGGTGACGGGACGCCCTCCTCGCAGCCACGCTTGGCTATTTCCAGATCGTTAATCGCGGCCGAGATCAGGCGCAACGTGCACAGGCGCGTGGAATCCCCGTCCTTCACCGCGGCTTTCAGGGCATGGGAGATCTTGTCACGAAGCAGCATCGCGGGCATTCCTCCAAGATGTGATTTCGCTCCTTAAGGAACAGGGACCCGGCTGGCAAGTGTCCGTGCAAGCGGCCCATCGCACGCGCTTGACCCCGGCGCGGCGCAGCCTTAGGGATCGGGCGATTTGTCCCCACGCAGCCCAGGATGCCCGCCATGATCGCCCAAGCCGCCCCGACCGCCTGCCTTGCTCTTGCCGACGGCACGCTGTTCTACGGCCGCGGCTTCGGGGCCACCGGCATCACCACGGCCGAGTTGTGCTTCAACACCGCGATGACCGGTTACCAGGAGATCATGACGGACCCGTCCTATGCCGGGCAGATCGTGACCTTCACCTTCCCGCATATCGGCAATGTAGGGGTGAATGCCGATGACGACGAAAGCGTGGACCCGGTGGCCGCCGGGATGATTGTGAAATGGGATCCGACCGAACCTTCGAACTGGCGCATGCAGGACAGGCTGGGAGACTGGCTGGCCAAGCGGGGGCGGATCGGCATGGGAGGGCTGGACACCCGCCGCCTGACCCGCGCGATCCGTCAGCAGGGGGCACCGCATGTGGCCCTTCAACACGCGCCCGACGGGCAGTTCGACCTTGCTGCACTGGTTGCTGCCGCGCGCGGTTTCGAAGGGCTGGTCGGTCGGGATCTTGCGCGCGACGTGACATGTGCCCAGTCCTATCGCTGGAACGAGACCCGTTGGGCCTGGCCGGACGGGCACGGCACCCGCAGCGGCGACGGCGCGCCGCGCGTCGTTGCGGTGGATTACGGGGCCAAGCGGAACATCCTGCGCTGCCTTGCCAGCGCGGGATGCGACGTGACTGTCCTGCCTGCCACCGCCACGGCCGAGGACGTGCTGGCCCATGAACCGCAGGGCGTGTTCCTGTCCAACGGTCCGGGCGATCCGGCGGCCACGGGCGCCTATGCGGTGCCGATGATCCGGGGCGTTCTGGCGCGCAATCTGCCGGTGTTCGGGATTTGTCTCGGCCACCAGATGCTTGCGCTGGCACTTGGCGCGCGAACGGTGAAGATGAACCACGGGCACCACGGGGCGAACCACCCGGTCAAGGACCTGGAGACAGGCAAAGTCGAGATAACGTCGATGAACCACGGCTTCACGGTGGACGGCCAGTCCCTGCCTGACGGCGTGTCGGCCACACACGTGTCGCTTTTCGACGGGTCGAACTGCGGCATCCGGATGGACGGGCGGCCGGTCTTCTCGGTGCAGCACCACCCGGAGGCAAGCCCCGGGCCGCAAGACAGCTTCTACCTGTTCGAACGCTTCCGCGCCGCGATGGCGTGACCCGCTGGATGCGGCTCTGCCACGCTCAAGCCGCACCACGGTAAACCCCTGTTAACCATAGTAGGGGCAGTCTGTCCGGACACGGATCCGGAACCGCCCCGTCATGGAACGTATACCCCTGTCGATCGCCGCCGCGGCGCGTGCCCCGGCCATCGCCCGCGCGAGTGCGCCGCGGCGGCGGCTGGGCGAGATCCTGACTGATGAGGGTCTCGTAACACGGCGTCAGCTTGACGCCTGCCTGAAACGCCAGCGCGGGATGCAGGCACGCCTTGGAGACGTGCTGCGAAGCGATATCGGGCTGAGCGAACAGGCGATCCTGGCCGCGCTCGAACGGCAGTGGGCGGCGCGGCGGCTTGATCTCGGGACCGACCCACCCGACGGAATGCTGGCGCACGAAGCCGGGCTGGACCAGTGCCTGCGAACACGCTGTCTGCCGTGGCGGCGTATCGGCGGGGCGACCGTCGTGGCCACCGTCTATCCCGATCGGTTCCATGTCCACCGGGCGCAACTCGAAGCGCGGTTCGGCACCGTGATGATGGCACTCATCACCGAAACGCAATTCGAAGAGGCGCTGATCCATACCTTCCCAGCCGAGATCCGGGCGCGCAGCGAACTGCACCTCGACCCGGCAGACAGTTGCCGTTCGTGGCCGGGCGCCCGTTTCCGCGACGCCGCGCTTGCCGGACTGGGGCTGCTGGGCTGCGCTGCGGTGCTGCACCCCGCAGCAACGCTCACCCTGGTCTTGGCACTCGCCCTTATCTCGCTGGCCGCGCTGACCTTGCTGAAGGCGATGTCTTGCTACACCGCGCTGATCCCCGATCGCGCAGCCGAAAAAGAAGCAGGGGTTCGCGCGGGACGCGTGGTGCCGCTGCACGCTCCGCCACGAGATGCCCGGCCGGTCGTATCGCTTCTCGTGCCGCTCTACCGTGAGGAGCGGATCGCAAGTCACCTGCTTCGGCGGCTGGCGCGGCTCAAGTACCCGCGCGCGCTGCTGGATATCTGTCTCGTGGTCGAATCAGACGACGGTGTCACTCGCGCCTGCCTTGCGGCAACCGCACTGCCGTCCACGACCCGCGTGATCGTCGTGCCCGGTGGCAGCGTTCGCACCAAGCCCCGCGCGATGAACTACGCGCTGGACCATTGCCGGGGCAGCATCGTCGGGGTCTACGACGCCGAGGACGAACCCGAACCCGACCAGATCGCACGGGTCGTCGCGCGCTTTGCCGCCAGCCCTGAAGATGTAGCCTGCCTGCAGGGGCGCCTGTCGTTCTACAACGCGCGGCAGAACTGGATGTCGCGCTGTTTCACCATCGACTACGCGATCTGGTTCGGAATGATCCTGCCCGGCGTCGCGCGAATGGACATGCCGATCCCGTTGGGCGGCACAACGCTGTTCTTCCGGCGCGAGCTTTTGGAAGCTCTGGGGCGCTGGGACGCGTTCAACGTGACCGAGGACGCCGATCTCGGCATCCGGCTGGCACGGCGCGGCTACCGCACCGAACTGATCGACACGACCACTCTGGAAGAGGCCACGTGCAGAGTGTGGCCTTGGGTCCGCCAGCGTTCGCGATGGCTCAAGGGCTATGCGATGACCTACGTGACGCACATGCGCGCGCCGCGCAGGCTGTGGCGCGACCTTGGGCCGCGCGGTTTCGCGGGCTTCCAGGTGATGTTCCTGGCAACGTTGCTGCAGGCCCTCACCGCACCCGTGCTCTGGAGCTGGTGGCTGGTCGCTTTCGGCCTGCCGCATCCGCTGGCGGGCGTGATCGGCTGGGCCGGGATCGTGGCGGTAACCGGGCTCCTGGTGCTGTCGGAGGCGGTGAACCTGACGCTCGCCGCGCTGGCGCTGCGGCGCACCGGGCGACGCTGGATGCTGCCTTGGGTGCTGACGCTGAACTTCTATTACATGCTTTCGACCATCGCCGCGCTAAAGGCCTTGGCCGAAATGCTTCACCGGCCGTTCTTCTGGGACAAGACCGATCACGGCATGACCGACCCCGATGGTGCTCCACCGGAGCTTGCCGAACAACCCGAGATCGGGATGGCCGCGCCGGGCCGCGCAGTCGGACCCGGCGCCTTGCCGGTAGATCGCAGCGCGGGGGCAACGGCCCGCTCGCCGCGGTCACTCTGCCGCGTCCACCTCTCCGAGATCCTTCGAATCGTGGCGCAGCCGGGTAACGAAGGCCTGTGAGATGTGCGTTTTGAGGGCCTCCTGCGCAGCCAGCCCGTTACGCTCGCGGATCGCGTCCACGATGGCGGCATGTTCCCGAAGCGCCGTTTCGCCGCGGCCTTCCACCGCCAGCGAAGTGGAGGCCAAAAGCGCCATGGAACGGTGGACAAGATCCAGTTGCTGCACCAGATATCGGTTATGGGATGCAAGATGGATCTGCTTGTGGAAGCGCCGGTTGGCCCGCGACAGCGCGGCCGGATCGTGCATCAGCGCGTGGTCGCTCCGCACCATGTCGCCCAGCACGCGGATCTCCTCGGCAGTGGCGTGCTGCGCGGCCAGCCGCGCGGCCAGTCCCTCAAGCTCGGCACGTACGACATAAAGCTCCGCCATCTGGTTGTGATCCAGCGAGGCCACGATCAGGCTGCGTCCGTCGCGCGCCAGCAGGCCCTGGGTTTCCAGCCGTTGCAGCGCCTCCCGGATCGGGGTGCGCGACACACCGAAGCGCTCGGCCAGGTCGGACTCGACCAGCCGGTCGCCGGGACGGTAGATGCCGACATCAATCGCTTCGAGGATCAACTCGTAGGCGTCCTTCTGACTGGGCCGGATGACTGACATGGCGCTCCTCCTAGCATACGACGGTATACTTCGCGCAGTCAGCAAGCAAGCGGATCCCATGCGCAAGGAGTTGCCATGCCCCAGCGACTGAGCCACCGCCGCGTCTGGGTGTTCGATCTCGACAACACGCTCTACCCTCCCGACAGCGAACTGTTCGACCAGATCAGCGACCGCATGAGCCAGTACATCATGCGCACGCTCAAGCTGGATGCCACTGCGGCCGACGCGCTTCGGCATGACTACTGGCGCCGCTACGGCACCACGCTGGCCGGCCTGATGGAAGTGCATGACGTGGACCCGGACCCGTACATGGTCGAGGTACATGACATCAGTTTCGACCGACTGGAGCCCGACCCGGCACTACGCGATGCCATCGCGTCGCTGCCCGGGCGCAAGATCGTCCATACGAACGGGTCCGCCCCCTATGCCGAGCGGGTGCTGGACGCGCGCGGGTTGAGCGGCGTGTTCGATGCCATCTACGGGGTCGAACACGCCGACTATCATCCCAAGCCACGCGCCGAAGCGTTTCACCGGATACTCGACCGGGATGGGACGCAGCCCGCTGGCGCGGTCATGTTCGAAGACGACACCCGCAACCTCGTCGTTCCGCATGAACTGGGGATGGGCACGGTGCATGTCGCGCCCGAACCCGATCCGCAGGACCATATCCATCACTACACCGACGATCTGCACGGGTTCCTGCGCACCGTTCTCGACGGCGACACCGACTGACCCGCCGCCCAGTCCCATATTTTCCGCACTCCAGAGCAACCCTGAAAGGAGCCCCGATGGCCCCCTCCGACCAGAACCATGACCATGAAGACCCCAGCGACGCCCCCGTTCTTTTCGGCTGGAATAGGTCCGAACTGTTGGCGCTCGCGCTCGCGCTCGGTGCGCTGGTGCTTTGGGGCCTGAGCATCGTGGTCTTTGGCTTCGCCGGGCTGATCGTGCCTGGTCTGATCCTGGTCCTGGGCGCCTTCGTGGCGCTGATATTCATCTCCCGCGGCTAGGCGGCGGGGCAGTTTGCCACCTCGCCCGGAGCGCGCCGCACGCTAGGTTGCTCGGCGTGAGACTGTTGAGGGAATGGTATGACTGACACGGATTACGACGTCGTCGTCGCCGGTGGTGGGCTGTCCGGCATGGCCGCCGCCGCTGCTTTCGGCCATGCCGGGATGCGCACGCTTTGCGTCGATCCGGTGCCGCCGGTAACTGATGACGCCGACCCGGATGCGGACCTGCGAACCACCGCGCTGCTACAACCCTCGCGCAGCTTTCTCGACAGGATCGGGCTGTGGGATCGCCTGGCGCCCCATGCCACCGGACTGGACACGATGCGCATTGTCGATGCGGGCGGGCCCACTCCCGCGCCGCGCCTGTCTCGCGATTTCAAATCCGACGACATTGGCACGCTGCCTTTCGGCTGGAACCTGCCTAACTGGCTTTTGCGCCGCGAATTCTCGGCCGACCTTGCTGGCCGGGAGCGGGTGACACACTCGGTCGGTGTGGGCATCGGCGACATGTTCACCCGCCAGTCCGAAGCCTGCCTGCGACTGACCGACGGCACCCGCATCCGCACGCGCCTTGTCGTGGCGGCGGACGGGCGCAATTCCACAGTGCGTCGGCTGGCACGCATCGGCGTGCGAACCACGCGCTATGCCCAGAAGGCGCTGGCCTTCGCGGTGACGCATGAAGCCCCGCACGGCAACATCTCGACCGAGATCCACCGCACCGGTGGCCCGTTCACGCTGGTTCCGCTGCCTGACAGGGACGGCCAGCCATGTTCCGCCGTCGTTTGGATGGAACGCGGACCCGAGGCGCAGCGCCTGATGAAGCTCGATCCGGCCGCCTTCAGCGCCGCCGCGACGGCGCGGTCGGGTGCGATCTATGGTCCTTTGACGCTGACCGGCCACCGCACGATCTGGCCGATCATCAGTCAGCTCGCTGACAGATTCCACGGTGAACGGGTGGCGCTGGTGGCGGAGGCCGCTCATGTCGTCCCGCCCATCGGGGCGCAGGGCCTGAACATGTCGCTGGCCGACATCGCGGCGCTGTCGCGGATGGCCGCCGATGCGGGCGATCCTGGCGACCGGGCGATGCTTGCGGCCTATGGCCGGGCACGGCGCCCGGATGTCGCGCTGCGCGTGGCCGGGATCGACCTGCTGAACCGCACCTCCATGCTTGTGCCGCGTCCTTTGCGCGACGCAAGACGGGGCGGGATCGCGGCGTTGCACGGGCTGGCCCCGCTGCGCCGCAGCCTGATGCAACTGGGTCTTGGCGCCGGGTCCTGAGCCCGCACCGGCGCGTCAGCCGATCGGGCCTGGCAGCCGTTCTTCGCTGAGAAGCACGTTCGCCTCCACCTCGCCGACAGCGGGCAGCGTCATGATCCGGCGCCGCAGCACCCGTTCGAAATCGGGCAGGTCGCGCGCCACAACGCGCAGCCGGTAGTCATAGCGCCCCAGCACGTGATGCACCTGCTGCACTTCGGGGATCGCGGTGATCGCGCGCTCGAAATCCTCAAGGCTGACGCGGCCACGCGCGGCCAGCTTGATCCCGAGGAACACGGTGACCCCGAAACCAAGCCGCGCCGCGTCCAGTTCCAGCTGCCGCCCGGCCAGCACGCCCGCGGCTTCGAGCCGCCTGATGCGCCGCCAGGCGGTCGGCTGGCTCAGGCCCAACCGTCGTGCCAGCGCACCGGCGCTTTGCCCGGCGTCCTGTGCCAGCGCCCGCAGCAGCGCACGGTCGGTGTCGTCGAGATCGATCAAAGCGGCAGGCTTTCGTCCTGCTTGATCGTGGCGACCTGCATCAGCGCCTCGATCTCGGCGATGTGCGGCAGAGTCAGGATCCGTGTCTTGTAGAGTTCCTGGTAGTGGTGCATGTCCCGCGCAATCACCGACAAACGCAGATCGACCCTGCCCAGAAACGTCTGAATCTCGATCACTTCGGGAATGTCGCGGGCCCGCGCGATCACCGTGTCGAAGGCGCTGGCCTGCGACTTGTCCAACGTAAGGCGCAGGGACACCTCCACACCGTAACCAAGCGCGCGCCAGTCGATCACTCCGCGCAGGCCCGTGATGATGCCCGCCGCCTGCATCCGCTCGAGCCTGCGCCATGCGCTTGCCCGCGTCATGCCTGCCCGTTCGGCCAGCGCCGCCGCCGACAGCGATGGATCAGCCTGATACTGTCGCAGCAGGCGCCTATCCTGATCGTCTACTTGCATGATTGTTCCTGATTTCAGCATCTACCGAATGATTATCTCATTTAATCGCAAGAAGACAGGCGTTTTCTTCACACATCCGCGCCGACCGCCCGTTATGCTGCGCCAACCATAACAATACCACCGGAAGGAAGACCGATGCGCGTTTATTACGACCGCGATTGCGACATCAACCTGATCAAGGACAAGAAAGTTGCCATCCTCGGCTACGGCAGCCAGGGTCATGCCCACGCGCTGAACCTGCGCGACAGCGGCGCCAAGAACCTTGTTGTCGCCCTGCGCGAAGGTTCCCCGTCAGCGAAAAAGGCCGAGGGCGAAGGTCTCAAGGTCATGGGAATCGCCGAAGCCGCTGCATGGTGCGACCTGATCATGTTCACGATGCCCGACGAACTTCAGGCCGAGACCTACCGCAAATACGTGCATGACAACCTGAAGGAAGGCTCCGCCATCGCCTTCGCCCACGGATTGAACGTGCATTTCGGCCTGATCGAGCCGAAGCCCGGCGTCGACGTGATCATGATGGCGCCGAAAGGCCCCGGCCACACCGTGCGCGGCGAATACACCAAGGGCGGCGGCGTGCCCTGCCTCGTCGCGGTAGAGAACGACGCGACCGGCAAGGCACTGGAGATCGGCCTGTCCTACTGCTCGGCCATCGGCGGTGGACGTTCGGGCATCATCGAAACAAACTTCCGCCAAGAATGCGAAACCGACCTCTTCGGCGAACAGGCCGTGCTGTGCGGCGGTCTGGTGGAGTTGATCCGCATGGGCTTCGAGACGCTGGTCGAGGCGGGCTACGAGCCCGAGATGGCCTATTTCGAATGTCTGCACGAAGTGAAGCTGATCGTGGACCTGATCTACGAGGGCGGCATCGCGAACATGAACTACTCGATCTCGAACACGGCAGAGTATGGCGAATACGTCAGCGGCCCGCGCATCCTGCCCTATGACGAGACCAAGAAGCGTATGAAAGACGTTCTGACCGACATCCAGACCGGCAAGTTCGTGCGTGACTTCATGCAGGAAAACGCCGTCGGTCAGCCGATGTTCAAGGCGACGCGTCGTCTGAATGACGAACACCAGATCGAACAGGTCGGCGAAAAGCTGCGCGGCATGATGCCATGGATTTCGGCCGGCAAGATGGTCGACAAGGCGAAGAACTGAGCAGAGGGTCGCCCTCATATACGTCGTGCCCCCGAAAAGCGGGGGCATAGAAACAGGAGGCCGGGTGCAGCGATGCGCCCGGCCTTGCCATTGCGGGACCGTTATTCGGCCGACTGAGGAACCGACGCCTCGACAGCGCGCACCACGTCCTGCACGACACGGTCCATCAGGCCCTCGTCCTCGGCTTCGGCCATCACACGGATCAGCGGTTCGGTGCCGGACTTGCGGATCAGAAGGCGCCCCTGCCCTTGCAACGCCGCTTCCGCTTCGGCGATGGCGGCCATGACGGCGGGCGCGGCAAGCGGGTTGGACCCGGCCGCATAGCGCACGTTGCGCAGAAGCTGCGGGCACGGATCAAAAACCTGAAGCAGGCTCGAGGCGGGCTGGTCCACCGTCACCATGGCAGCGAGGAACTGCAACGCCGCCATGATCCCGTCGCCGGTGGTGGCGTAGTCGGTCATCACGATGTGGCCGGACTGTTCGCCGCCAAGGTTGAACCCGCCCCGGCGCATGTCCTCCACCACGTAACGGTCACCCACCTTGCTGCGCAGAAGCACAAGCCCCTGTCCTTCAAGGAACCGCTCCAGCCCCAGATTGGACATGACCGTCGCAACCAGCGTGCCACCGACCAGACGGCCCTGTGCGGCCCATCGGGCGGCCAGAAGGCCCATCAGTTGGTCACCGTCGGTGATGCGCCCCTTTTCGTCGATCAGGATCACCCGGTCCGCATCGCCATCAAGGCAGATCCCCAGATCGGCGCCCTGCGCCACGACCGCCGCGGCAGCGGCCTGCGGTGCGGTCGATCCGACCCCGTCGTTGATGTTGCGCCCGTTCGGATCGACGCCCAGCGGGATGACCTCAGCCCCAAGTTCCCACAGGATCTCCGGCGCCGCCCGATAGGCCGCACCGTGGGCGCAGTCCACCACGATCTTAAGGCCCGACAGGCGAACGGATCGGGGAAAGGTCGTCTTGGCGTATTCGACATATCGCATCCGCCCCTCGTCCACGCGGCGGGCCCGACCGATATTCTCGGGACGAGTCGCTTCCACACCGCCAAGAGCGAGCGCTTCGATCTCTGTCTCGGCATCATCGGACAGCTTGAACCCGTCAGGGCCGAAGAACTTGATCCCGTTGTCGGTGCTTGGATTGTGGCTGGCCGAAATCATGATCCCCAGATCGGCACGCATGGAGGTCGTCAGGAAACCGACCGCCGGTGTCGGAACCGGCCCCAGAAGAAGCACGTTCATGCCGGTGCTGGTCAGCCCCGCGGTCAGCGCGTTCTCGATCATGTAGCCGGACTGGCGGGTGTCCTTGCCGATCACCACCCGGTGCCCGTTGGCCCCGTCACGCCGGAAATACCGCCCCGCCGCCGCACCGAGCTTCAGCGCCATCTCGGCGGTCATCGGGTAGCTGTTTGCCTGGCCGCGCACGCCGTCGGTGCCGAAAAGGGTTCGCTTGGTCATGTCATTTCGCCCCAATGCCTGTCTGTTCCGCCCACGCAGTTGCCCGTGCACCGGGCCCGACCACGCTTGCGGAGAAACGCGCCCGCGCCAATCACGGGGCCGCGCCTGGCGCGGCCAAAGCCATCTGCAGGCCAAGCGCCTGTCTTGTTTCGGCCACGTCATGCACACGCAGCACTTGTACCCCTTGTGCCACAGCATGCAGGCCCACGGCAATCGACCCCGGCATCCGCTCGGGCGGGGTTTCGCCGCCGCCGATCACGCCAATGAAACGTTTGCGCGACACGCCAAGCAGGATCTGGCAACCAAGCGCATGAAACACGGCAATGTCGCGCAACAACTGCAAGTTGTGGCCCACCGTCTTGCCGAAACCGATACCGGGGTCGAGGACGATCCTGTCGCGCGCGATGCCCTGCGCCTCGGCCGCCGCGACCCGCCCGGACAGCCAGTCAAACACGTCCAGCGTCACGTCGTCATAGCGCGGCGCGTCCTGCATGGTCTTGGGATCGCCCTGAGCATGCATCAAGCAGACCGGCGCGCCGGAGGCTGCCACCAGCAAGGCAAGCTGCGGATCGTACCCCAGCGCGGCCACGTCGTTGACCATCGCCGCCCCGGCGGCCAAAGCCGCTTGCGCCACATCCGCCTTGCGCGTGTCGATCGACACCGGGCCGATGCCCGCCGCATGCAAGGCCGCGATGACGGGAACGGTGCGATTGATTTCTTCCGCGGCGGGCACCGCGTCCGAACCGGGGCGCGTCGACTCGCCCCCTATGTCAAGAATGTCAGCCCCAGCCAGATGCAGCGCGCGGGCATGGGCGCAGGCTGTCGCCGGATCGAAAAACTGCCCGCCATCGGAAAAGCTGTCCGGCGTGACATTGACGATGCCCATCAAGGCGGGCCGGTCGCCGGGCAGACCCGGCAGCGGCGCGCGCGGCCGACACAACGCGTCCCGTTCCGCCGGGCTGAGCGAATCCGGCGATAGGGTTTCCGGAGCGGCACCGCGGCGCAGCAGATCGACTCTGCGGAACCATGCCCAGCCGCCCGCAAGCGGCAGGGCATCTGCCGGGCGCGGCCCGGTACGCACCTGCGGACGCAGCGGGCGCACCGGCGCGGCGATGCGATCCTCAGTCATGGGCGCGCAGGCTCAGATCGGTGCTGTCTGCGGGCGTGACGGCGCCCAGTGTGTCGATGCGCCTGATGCCAAGTCTGCGCGCCAGCCACGGCACCAGCGACGTCATGCAGACTGGTCCGGTCGGCGCTTCGTCGCGTGCATCGACGACCATCTTGCACGGCGCCCAGACTGACACCTGACCATTACGCAGCCCCCAATCCAGTTCGGTCCGGCTGTCCACCACCACGAAGCGCGGATCGCGCGCTGCAAGCCGCCACGCCGCCTGTTCGAAGGCAAGAAGGTCCACCCGGCGCTGCACCGGCGCGGGAAGATCCACCCCCGCCCGCGCACCCGGCGCATCGACGCACAGGATAAGCGGCCCGTCCGCAGCAAGCGCCAGCACCCAGTCCGCGAGATCGGACGCGGCAAGCCTGTCCCGTGCGATCAGTGCGATGCGCGCGGTGTCCGGAAGCGCGGCGGGCGCAGGATCGATCACCGCAGCGCGCGGGCGTTCGCGGGTGATGTCCACCCCCAGCGCTCCCGGCACCCGGTCAAGCTTCTCGATCACGATACGCAGCCGCGTCACGCCGACATGGGCCAACACCCGCGCGGCGATGCCTTCAGCCAAGGTTTCAAGCAGATTAATACGGCGATCCCCGATTTCCTCCCGAATCGAGTCGAGAAGGACGTCGTAGCTCAGGATCGTATCCACGTCGTCGCGCGGCCCGTGAGGCGACACTGGCTGGCGCTGTGCAGGCAACAGATCAGCCACAAGCGTGAAGGCAATGCGCTGCGTGATGCCGCGTTCGGCCTGGAAGGCGCCGATTTCAGCTTCGACCACGTGGTCGCGCAGAAAGATCCGGTCGGGGGTGACCTGCCGGTCGTCGGTGTCAGGCAGGGCGTGCTGCGCCGTCAGGGCGGTCGGTCTGGTCAAGGCAGGTCAGCTCCGGTGTCACGGGTCGGGACGTTTCGGGCAGACCTAAACCAGTTTTCAGCGCTGCACCACCTGCGTGGGCTGGCGATAGAACCGATGTACGCCGATCGTGGCCGTGCGCGGGAACTTGCGGGCCCAGGACGGACTGACATTGGTCGTATGATAATGCGTCGCACCATCGGTCAGCGGCTCCGCGACGCCCTGCAGGCTGACATAGGCCACCTTGCGAACCTGTTCGAACGCCGCTGCCTCGCGGATCGTTTCGGGATGCCCGTCGCAAGTATATGTGAACTGGCACTGGTACTTGCGCCCTGTTCCCTGGTTGATCACGTCGCAGACCGTGTCGGGATAGGACGACGACGCCACCCGGTTCAGAATCACTTCGGCCACGGCGAACTGGCCTTTCACGCTTTCACCGCGCGCTTCGAAATACAGAGCCTCGGCCAGGCACTGAAGGCTCTCGTCCTTGATCTTGCCGGGCAGGTTCAACCCGGCGAGCCACTGGCGCGAGAAGGTGACCTGGGCGATTTCGCCGGGTGCGACCGACGGCGCAACGAAGCTGCGAAGCTGGTCCCGGTCGATACCCGAGATCGCCGTCTTTTCCTGACCGAACAGCGCGCTCAACTGGCTGCCAAGCCCGGCGCTGGGGTCGTTCGAGGAGCTGACCGTCGCGCCCGCCGTCGCGGCTCCGGCAGACAGCGCGACCGCACATATGCAAAAGTATGCCACTCGCATGACAGAATGTAGGGACACGTCGTTCACCAAAGTAGCTCTTGTTCCGTTCGGGTCTTACCCGTGTGCAAAGCCACTTGGCAAATTCACGCCTGCCGCAGGGTCGCCTGAGCGTTAACCTGACGCGAAATCATGGTGAAGATTTGAACCAAATCCTTTTCGCAACAGGGGCTTGGTCGATCAAGTTGGATCGGCGGAATTCAGCGCAATCTGCGCCGCCGCAAGCCGCGCCAGTGGCACGCGGTAGGGCGAGCACGACACGTAGTCGAAGCCGGCATCGCGGCAGAAGGCGATGGATTCGCTGTTGCCGCCATGTTCACCGCAGATCGACAGCACCACGTCCGGCCGCACCTTGCGGCCACGCTCGGCGCCCAGCACCAGAAGTTCACCCACGCCCTCGCGGTCGAGCGTGTGGAACGGATCCTCGGGGAACACGCCCTGACGCACGTAGCTGGCCATGAACCGGCCCGCGTCGTCGCGCGACAGGCCATAGGTCATCTGCGTCAGATCATTGGTTCCGAAGCTCAGGAAGTGACAGAAACGCACGATGTCGGCGGCGCGCAGCGCGGCGCGCGGTGTTTCCACCATCACGCCGATCCGGTAGGTAAGCGTCTCGCCCCGCTCGGCCTGCACGGCATGGGCCACCGCCTCGATCCGGGTGGTCACGATCTCGACCTCGCGGCAGGCGGATACCAGCGGGATCATGATTTCCGGCACAACGGGCTTGTCGCCCCCGGCAGACGCATCCAGCGCCGCCTCGAAGATCGCGCGCGCCTGCATGTCGTAGATCTCGGGCACCGTCAGGCCAAGCCGGACCCCGCGCATGCCCAGCATCGGATTGTATTCGCGAAGGCTGTCGATGCGTCGCTGCACGTCGCTGAACGGCCGGTTCAGCGCCTCGGCAAGGTCGAGCGTGCCCTGCCTGTCATGGGGTAGGAACTCGTGCAGCGGCGGATCGAAAAGGCGGATGCAGACCGGCTTGCCGGCCATGATGCGGAAGATCTGCGTGAAATCTGCGCGCTGCATCGGAAGAAGCTGCGCCAGCGCATCGGCGCGATCCTCGGGCAGGTCAGCGAAGATCAGCTCGCGCATGGCGGTCAGACGGTCCTCGGCGAAGAACATGTGCTCTGTCCGGCAAAGGCCGATCCCCTCGGCGGCAAACCGGCTGGCAAGCTGCGCGTCCTCTGGCGTGTCAGCGTTGACGCGAATGCCGATGTCGCGCACCTCGTCCGCCCAGCCAAGGAACGTCTCGAACGCCTCGTCCAGCGCGGGTTCCAGCATCGGCACCACCCCCGCCAGGATCTCTCCAGACGTGCCGTCGATCGTCACGAGATCGCCCTCGCGCAGAACCTGGCCAGACGCCGTGCGCATCACGCGGGCTTTCTTGTCGATGGACAACTCGGAAGCACCGACCACGCAGGGCACGCCAAGACCGCGCGCGATCACCGCGGCATGGCTCGTGATCCCCCCGCGTTCGGTCAGCACTCCACGGGCGGCATGCATCCCGCGCACGTCCTCGGGGCTGGTTTCGCGTTTCACGAGGATGCAGGGTTCGTCCTGCGCGGCCATCGCCTGCGCCACGGTGGACGAAAATACCAGCTTGCCCGCCGCCGCACCGGGGCTGGCCGCGATGCCGCGTACAATGCGGGTGCGCGGGGTGGCCGGGTCGATCTGCGGGTGCAGCACCTCGTTCAGCGCACGCGGAGGCACACGCAACAGCGCTTCGGACCGGGTGATCACGTCGTCCTGTGCCAGCGCCACCACCACCTGAACCGACGCGCGCGCACTGCGCGGCACGATCACGGCATCAATGATGGCAAGGCGTCCCGCCGCAATGGTGAATTCCAGCTGCATCTCGTCGCGCAGACGGCTGCGGCACGCCTCGCCATGCGCGATCAACTCATCGAACAGGTCCGGGCACAACTCCTCCAGCGATGCGCCACGGCTGTCGCGCGTCAGAAAGAGCGCGCGCTCGCGCTGGGTGACCGCGTCGCGCCCCTGGCTCTGGCTCATGTAACGCCCGGTGATCTGCGGCTTGCCGCTCACCGGGTCGATGAACTGGATGATGCCCGCTCCACTTTCGACCGCGCCAACGCCAAGGGCCATTTCCTGCACCACAAGCCCAAGCCCCGCATCGGCGGGCGCGCCGCGGGCCTGGCGCAGAAGGCGAGTGGACGTGCTTTGCCAGGCGCGCGCCATCGACCGCAAAACGCCTGCAAGCTGCTCTTCCGGGTCTTGCGGAAAATGGCTCTCTGTCTCGGCCTCGTAGGCGCGCAGCGCGGCGGCGACGGCGGCATGGCCCTCCTCCTCACCGGGATCGAACAGCGCCGCATCAAGGTGAGCCGCGCGCACCGCGTAGGTCTGGATGAACCTGAGGTAAAGCGCGCTCGCCGCCGTCTCGCCGAGCGTCTCGCAGAACTCCGCATAGCGCGCATCGTTCATGCCGATGTTCAGTACCGCATTCGGCCCGCCCCAGGCCGGGTCCTGGCTGCTGGAACGCACCGAAACCAGCGGGGCGGCGCCGAAGCCAGCCAGAAGGCGCGCAACATCGGGCATCCGCCCGCCCGCGATCGCCTGCACCGTCTCGAAGGACAGTGCGACGGTGCGCGGCACCGGAAGGCCCATTCGGATCAGCCGTTGCAGGCACTTGGCCCGGAACCCGTGCTGGTTCCGGCTGATCGGCGCGGTGGGCGTGACCGCCGTGTATTCCTTGAAGGTGACGAGCTTCTGCATGGCGCGACGTTAACCGGCCAGGGGCAAGCTGAAAAGGGCGCTTCGCGTCCGTTCAGCCCGCTAGCCGGGTCAGGTCGGCGACCTGCAGACAGGTGGCGCGGATCAGGTGCAGCAGGTTCAGCCGGTTGCGCCGCACGATCTGGCTCTGCGCGTTGACCTGCACCGCCTCGAAGAACCCGTCTATGGGCTGGCGGAGGGAGGCCATGCCCCGCATGGCCGACGCGAAATCCTCGGCCTCGATGGCCGAGGAGATCGCGGCGCCCTCGCGCTCGAGCGCGGCGAAGAGCGCGCGTTCCTCGTCGGTTTCCGCAAGCTTGGCGTCGGGACCGAAGGAATACTCCACCCCGTCCGCCTCTTCGGCCTGCGTCAGGATGTTGTTGGCACGCTTGAACCCCTGGATCAGGTTTTCACCGGCCTCGGTCTTCAGGAATGCCGCCAGCGCCTCGGCCCGCTTGACCAGCAGCGTGAGGTCGTCGGCGCCCGGCATGGCAAGGCAGGCGTCAATCACGTCATGGGGAACGCCCTTGTCGCGCAAGAAAATCTTTAAACGGTCATGGAGAAACGAGATGAGTTCGACCGGAAGAGTCTTAAGGTTCTGAAGAGCGCTGGTTACTTCATTAACAGTATTGCGGGCGTCTATTTCTAGCTCTCTTACTGCGCTCTCGGCGGCCGAAATAGCAGTCATATTTCGGTTTGTGGTAGCGCGTGCCTTGGCAAGGTATTTTCGCGCCGCGTTCAAAGCATCAGCTTGCTCATCTGCTTTGTGCTTGTTCGAAACAATATCTAGGACAACGAAATCAGATTGCTTTCCTGTCACATCCTTGAGGCTAATTCGCACTCCATTATCCAGCACCAGCCGGATCACCCCCAGCGCGGCGCGGCGGAGGGCGAAGGGGTCCTTGCTCCCGGTCGGCTTCTCGTCGATCGCCCAGAACCCGGTCAGCATGTCGATCTTGTCGGCCAGCGCCACGGCGACCGACACAGGCGCGGTCGGCACCGCATCGGACGGGCCCAGCGGCGCGTAATGCTCCTGCGCCGCCGCCGCCACATCCTCGGCCGACGCGCCAGCCATCGCAGCGTAATACCGACCCATCACGCCCTGAAGTTCAGGGAACTCATAGACCATCTCGGACGCCAGATCAGCCTTGGCCAGCTTCGCCGCCTGCTCGGCCGCGTCCGCATCGGCACCGACCACCGGCGCAAGCTCCCGCGCCAATGCCGCGATGCGTGCGATCCGGTCCGCCTGCGATCCCAGCTTGGCGTGGAACGTCACGTTCTCGAGCGTCTCCAGCCACGCGCCCATCCCGGACTCCGCGATGCGGCGGTCGTTCTCCCAGAAGAACCGCGCATCCGACAGCCGCGCCGACAGGACCTTGCGGTTGCCCGCAAGGATCGTCGCGCCGTCATCCGCCGTCTCGCGGTTCGCGACGGTCACGAAATGCGTGATCTGCCCACCCTCGGCCGCATTGCGCACCGAGAAGAACTTCTGGTGCTCCTTCATGGAGGTCTTGAGCACTTCCGGGGGCAGCCCCCGGAACGCAGCGTCGATCTCTCCCATCAGCACCACGGGCCATTCCACCAGACCAGCGACCTCAGCCAGCAGGCCTTGGTCCTCGACCAGTTCCAGCCCCTGCGCAAAGGCCGCGTTGCCCGCATCGTGCCAGATCTGCCCGGCGCGCTCCTCCGGGTCGAGCAACACATTGGCACGCTTCAACTTCGCCGCGTAGTCCTCGAAAGAGGCGACGGAAAACGGCTCCGGCGCCATGAATCGATGGCCGCGGGTGACTGCTCCTGCGACGATTCCCCCGACCTCGAGCGGGACCACCTCGGCCCCGGCCTCGTCGCTTAGGATGCACAGGATCGAATGCAGCGGGCGCACCCAGCGCAGATCCCCCGCGCCCCAGCGCATGGATTTCGGCCAAGGGAAGTTGCGGATCGCGGCCTCCAGCACCTCGGCGACGATCTGCGCGGCGGGCCGTCCCTCGCGCGTCAGTATAGCGAAATAAACCTGCCCCTTCTTGTCGTCCCGCACCTCCAGGTCGCCGCGCGAAACGCCCACCGACTTGCAGAACCCCTCGATCGCCTTGTCCGGGGCATCGACCCGCGGCCCCTTGCGTTCCTCACGGGTGGTTGGGCTTTGCGCGGTCAGCCCCTGCACCGTCAGTGCTAGCCTGCGCGGCGTGGCGAAGGCGCGCGCGCCGGCATATGTCAGACCGGCCTCGACCACGCCGTCGGTCACCAGCCTTTGCAGGTCCGCCGCCGCCCGCGCCTGCATCCGCGCGGGAATTTCCTCGGAAAAGAGTTCGATCAGAAGGTCGGGCATGGGGTCAGTCGCTTTCGGGTGGTGGGGGACAGCCATCGGGGACGGGCTGGCCGTCGAAGACCACCTCGCCGCAGCTGTTGATCTGGTGCCAGGCAAAGCCGCGCCCATCCGGCAGCACGGCGATGACGCGGTCGATGCCATAGGTGATGTCGGACGTGCCGAGGAATGCAAGCGCGGCGCCGCTTTCCAGGGCGGTGCCGATCTCCTCGGCATCGAAGCAATCGAACCAGCCCGGCGCGGTCAGCGGTTCGGCGTCGGGATAGGCGCGGAAGTTTTCGGCCAGCACTTCGGGCGGGACATCGCTGCGAAAGCAGGCCCGGAAGCGGATCGGGCTGCTGTCCGCATCGATGGCGCTGATGTCGCGCGCGCCGATCGCTTCAGGCGCACCGGCCGCGCGCGGCGTCAGGCGGATCACTGCCTCGCGTGCGCTGACGTCCTCGTAGAACGCGTAGACCTGCAGGTAGTACATGCCCGCCCCGGCAACCAAAGCGGTCACAACGATGAAGGCCGCAAGGATCTTGCCCATCAGGCCGCGGCCCCGGCCGCGCCGGTCTGCACGAAGGCGTCGGCGCAGGCCTTGGCCAACGCGCGCACGCGCCCGATATAGGCCTGCCGTTCCGTGACCGAGATCACGCCCCGCGCGTCCAGAAGGTTGAACAGGTGCGACGCCTTGATGCACTGATCATAGGCGGGCTGCGCCATCACGATCCGCTTGCCGGTCTTGGGGTCGTCCTGCGGCTCTGCGAGGATGGAAAGGCATTGCTTCTCGGCGTCCTTGAACTGCGCCAGCAGCGTCTCGGTGCAAGCCACGTCGAAATTGTAGCGCGAGTATTCCTCTTCGGCCTGCCGGAACACGTCGCCATAGGTGAGCGGGATCGGCGCGGCGGGGCTGTTGAACGGCATGTCCATCACGTGATCGATGCCCAGCACGTACATCGCCAGCCGTTCGAGACCATAGGTCAGCTCGCCCGACACGGGACGACATTCATGCCCGCCGACCTGCTGGAAGTAGGTGAACTGCGAGACTTCCATGCCATCGCACCAGACCTCCCAGCCGAGCCCCCAGGCGCCCAGCGTCGGGCTTTCCCAGTCGTCCTCAACGAAGCGGATGTCATGCAGATCCATGTCGATGCCGATGGCTTCGAGACTGCCGAGATACAGGTCCTGAAGGTCGGGCGGACTGGGTTTGATAAGCACCTGGAACTGGTAGTAGTGCTGCAGCCGGTTCGGGTTCTCGCCATAGCGTCCGTCGGTGGGCCGCCGCGAGGGTTGTACGTAGGCGGCCGTCCAGGGTCGGCTTCCGAGGCTGCGCAGCGTGGTGCCGGGATGGAAGGTGCCCGCCCCCACTTCCATGTCATAGGGTTGCAGCACCGCGCAGCCCTTCGCCGCCCAGTAAGTCTGAAGCCGCAGGATGATGTCCTGGAAGCTGTCGGGGCGGGTCGGTGCGGGCATCGGGCTCTCCGGCTTGGTAGTCGCGGCTTGCATAGGCAAGCGCGCGGGCGGGGTCAATCGGCCCGGCCCGCTGCCGGGCACAACCGCCCCCGGCCTGACCGGGAGCAACGCCAAGTCCCGCCAGGGAGCGGCTGCAGAACAGGTCAGTCGCGCCAGAAATCCGGTGTCAGGATCACCAGTACCGCAAGCAATTCCAGCCGCCCCAGCAACATCGCGGCGCACAAAAGCCATTTCGCGGTATCGTTCAGGGTGGCAAAATTGCCGGTCGGCCCGATGATCGGCCCGAGGCCCGGCCCGATATTGGCGATCGCCGTCGCCGCCCCCGACACCGAGGTCAGCACGTCGAGCCCAGTCAGCCCCAACGCGACCGAGAACAGCCCCAGAAGCAGGATGAAGGTCACGAAGAACACCATCACGGACGACAGCACAGCGTCCGACACCGGCCGGCCGTCATAGCGCGGCACGAAGATCGCGTTGGGCGAATGGATGCGTCGGATCTGCGCCCGCAGCGATGCGAACAAAAGCTGATAGCGGAACACCTTGATCGAACAGGCCGTCGATCCTGCGCACCCGCCGATCAGGCCGGTGAAAAAGATCACCGCAACCGGGAAGGCGCCCCAGCCGCCGTAGTCGGCGCTGGCATAGCCCGTTCCCGTAATCACCGAAACCGAGTTGAACAACGCCTCTCGGAACGACAGCTCGCTCATGCCGTCGGCCTTCCACAGGTACAGCGTCAGCGCCAGCGTCACGATGCCGATGATCACAAGGAAGGTGCGGATCTGCCTGTCGCGCAGCAACGGCCCGGTATGGCCGCCGACGATCTGCACGTAACGCACGAACGGCAGTGCAGCGAGGACCATGAACAGCGTGCACACATAGTGCAGCGCAGCGTCGAACCGCCCGAAAGATGCATCGTAATTGGAAAAACCACCCGTGGACACGGTCGTCATCGCATGCACCAGCGCGTCGAACCCAGCCATCCCCAGCGCCGCGTAAAGCATCGCACAGCCCACTGTCAACGCAAGGTAGATCACAGATATCTGCGCCGCGATCGCCCGCGCACGTGGCAGGATCTTGCCGTCCGTCTCGAACCCTTCGGATTTGAAGATCTGCATGCCGCCGACGCCCAGTTCAGGCAGGAAAACCATCGCCACGACGATGATGCCGACCCCGCCGAACCATTGCAGCATCCCGCGCCACAGCAGCACGCCCTCCGACATTCCGTCGAGCCCGCTCAGAACGGTGGACCCGGTGGTGGTCAGCCCGGACATCGCCTCGAAAAAGGCATCGACGAAATCCGCATCCGTCTCGCCGATCCAGAAGGGCAGCGCGCCGAACACTGGCAACACCACCCACACACCCGAGGTCAGGAGGAAGATTTGCTGCAGCGAGAGCTTCTCGCGCGTGCTGTTGGCGCAGGAAATCGCCATCGCGCCGCCGATCCCGATGCTGATCGCCGCACTTTCCACGAACGCGACCCAGTTGCCGTTGCCCTGCCGCAGGTCGATGATCACCGGCACGATCATGGTCGTGCCCAGCACTGCGACGAGAAAACCGATCACATATCCCACGGGCCTGAAATCAATCATGGCAAAGCCATGGGCACGGCGCGGGGCGGTGTCAAGCGCGGCCTGCCCTTGCGTTCCCGCCCGTCTGTGCGATGCAGGAACAACCCGAGTCCTTTCCCGCGAAAGCTGTCCGATGAAACGTTTCTCCTGCCCCGTGTGCCGCAAGGAAGTCCATTTCGACAATTCCGTGTGCCTGTCCTGCGAGGCGGCGCTGGCCTTTGACAGCGATGCTATCCGCTTCGCCGCGCTTTCGCGCGATACGCAGTCGCCGCGCCCCTGTGCCAACCGGGACGTTGCGGGCTGTAACTGGCTGGCGCGGGACGGTACGAAGTTCTGCCCAGCCTGCATGCACAACCGGACCATTCCCGACACATCCGATCCCGGCAAAGTGGCGAACTGGCGGGCCATCGAACAGGCCAAGCGGTATCTCTTCTATTCCCTGCTGCGCTGGGGCCTGCCCCATCCGCTGCGCAGCGACGAGGTGCCGGACGGTCTCGCATTCGACTTCCTGGCAGACAGCGCTGCGCCCGACGCCCCTTCGGTGCTGACCGGCCATGCCGACGGGCTTGTGACGCTGAACATCGCCGAAGGCGACGATGCCGAACGCGAGGCGCGGCGGACCGCGATGGGTGAACCCTATCGTACGCTCATCGGTCACATGCGCCACGAGGTCGGCCATTATTACTGGCAGGTGCTCGTGCGCGATGCCGGGCGGCTGGACTCGTTCCGCGACCTGTTCGGGGATGACCGGCAGGATTATGGCGAAGCGCTCAAGCGGCACTACGCGCAGGGGCCGCGACCGGACTGGCGCGACAGCTTCATCAGCAGCTACGCCTCCGCCCACCCCTGGGAGGATTTTGCCGAGACCTGGGCGCACTACATCCACATCGTGGACAGTTCGGAAACCGCCCACGCCTTCGGGATGTCGCTCCGCGACCGCACCGGCGGCGATGTCGAGATGGATACCGACCCGTACCGACGGGGCACACTGGCCGAAACCTTGGAGGACTGGGTGCCGCTGACAGTCGCAATGAATGCGATCAACCGCTCCATGGGGCAGCCAGACCTATATCCGTTCGTGTTGTCCGATGCTGTGGAACGGAAGCTAGGATTCATCCATGACTTGATACACGCGGGCCGGTAGGCTGGCCCCGCTCAGTCTTCTGCAAAGGCGACCACGTCCAGCACATCGAGCGTCTGTGACACGAGCTTGCCCTTGAGAGGCTCGAAGAAATCGTTGATCTCGGGACTGTTCATATAGGCATCCAGCGCCTCCAGACTGTCCCACTCTCCGTAGCCGTGAAAGAAATCGGGGCCGGCGAAATTCTGACCATTTTCAATGAGCCGGTTTCCCGGCCATTTGAAAATCTGGCCGCGCGCGTTCTCAAGGAAAGCAGGCAGGCATTCCACCTTGTCCTTCTTCGCCACCATCGTCGTCGACACCATGACACGCGGGGGGGCACCGCGTGCCTCTGGAGGGCGTTCAAGATGCCCGAGCGGCCAAAGCAGGTCGCGCGTCTTGACCGTCGTCAAGTTCATAAGCGCTTCGCGTTGTCCCGTCATCAGCGGCTCGCGGCCCGCATCGAGGAACGCCTGTTCACTCGTCCACTTGCCGAACATCAAGAATGAGCCCGGCCTGGTACGCGACTCTCCAGCCGCGAAATGGCGCAAGGCGGGTAATTCGTCGTAGCTCGACGCAATACCTTTCAGCACCTCGATCAAGGGCTGCCGATTCATCTCATCGCACTGGAGATGATAAAGCGCGGTCAATGGCCGTGTGGATCTAGCTGTCATTTTTTTTAAACCCACAATCTACCTTCCACGAGGAACGGAGATGACGCGTTTTTGTTCCACGTTCTCAGTAAAGGGGTCTGACCGGCTTCTGGCAAGAATTTTTCCAGTTTGGAAAAGGGATCGAACGAAGCTCCGCCCGATCCCTTCAGGAACCAGATCCTTTCAAACCCGTCTAGCCGATGTGAAACAGCGTCCCGAACAGACGCGGATCAAGGCTTTCGGATGCGAAGGTCGCGCCTTCCGTCAGCACGCTGACCGCATCGTGACTGTGCAGGCTTTCCTGATGGCTTGCGACGATCCGAAAATCGCCGATGCGCGGGTCGCCGAGAAGCTGCGCGCAGAACAGGCGTGCCGCATCTTCCACGAAGATCGGGTTGGCCGCATTAAGTTCCGCAAAGGCCTGTTCGTCCTCGCGCTTCACCATTACCTGCGTCTCCGTCGGCACGGCGGCGCGGCACATCTCGATAAGGTCCTCGAACCAAAGCGTGCCCGCCGCTTCGTCCAGTTCCACCGATACCCGCGCGACCGACCGCTGCGAATGCGGCGTGGCCAGTTGTCCGCGCGTGCTGCGGGCATGTTCGGACAGTTCCAGCGAACAGGGGCAAGTCGAGGAATAGACGTAGTCAAGATGCACGATCCGCTTGCGCACTCCCGCGCTTTCCACCAACTCCAGCGCAATGTCGTAATACTGGTACCCTGCCAGCCCAGACCGCAAGCTTGGCACTTTCACCGGGAAGGAGAACCGCATCTGAATGCGGGCATCGAAGCTTTCGAGGTCAGTCTTGTAGTCGTCCAGCGCCGCCTCGATCACGCCGAAGCTGAAGGTCTTCTCGGCATGGCCATAAAATGTGCGCATGATGCGGGACATGTTGATGCCCTTTTTCTCGGCCTCCAGGCTCACGGTGCCGGTCACGCTCGTCTCGAGCGTCAGATCGCCGTTGTCGCGGGTGCGAAAGCGGATCGGCAGGCGGAAATTGGAAATCCCCACATGCTGAATCTGCTGACGGGCGCCCTTGATCAGGCTGGCAGGCCCGTTCTGAAGATCAGGCAGCGCCGCCTTGTAGTCGGGGGTGACAGCGAAATCCTCGGGGTAGAAGCGCGAAAGGTCCGGGTAACTGCCCGGCTCCGGCGCAGCGGCAAGCCGCTTGACAGCCGGATCCAGCGTTTCGACCTCGGCCTCGGTCGCCTGCCCAGCCCAGCGCCGGAGAACGGCAAGGGCTTGGGCTGCGTCCTCGCGCGTCAGGTCACGGTCCAGAACGGGCGAATGAATGTTCATCTTGCGGCTCTCCTCAACTGCGACAATCCATACATGGTCTGCGCGGTTTCTTTGTCCAGTTACCGAAGAGATACGCCAGACAGGCGCCGTCAGATCAGATCCAGCGCATCGCGCAGATCGGCCAGAAGATCGTTCGGATCCTCCAGCCCGCAGGAAATGCGGATCAGGCCCGGCGTGATGCCGAGAGCTGCCTTCGTTTCGTCAGGAAGGCGCTGGTGCGTGGTCGTGGCCGGATGGGTGACAATGCTTTTTGCATCGCCGAGGTTGTTCGAGATTGTAAAAATCTCCAGCGCGTTCAGAACGCGGAACGCGGCATCGCGCCCGCCCGCGACATCGATCGACAGCACGGTGCCGCCGCCTTCCATCTGCCGTGTCGCCAGCAGGTGCTGGGGATGGTCCGGCAGGCCGGGGAAGATGACACGCTCCAGCGCGGGATGACCTGCCAGCGCCGCCGCAAGCTGCTGCGCCGTGGCGGCCTGTGCACGCACCCGCAGGTCCATCGTTTCTAGCCCCTTGAGAAGCACCCAGGCATTGAACGGGCTCATGGAACCGCCGGTATGCTTCATGTAGGGTTCCACGGTCTTGCGGATGAACTCGACCGTGCCGAGGATCACGCCCCCCAGCACCCGCCCCTGCCCGTCAATATGCTTGGTCGCGGAATAGATCAGCGCATCAGCTCCCAGGTCGAGCGAGCGTTGCAGGATCGGCGTCGCGAATACATTGTCCACCAGTACCATCGCACCGTGCGCATGGGCGATTTCGGACACGGCGGCGATGTCGATCACCTCCAGCGTCGGGTTGGAAATCGCTTCGAGAAACACCGCCTTTGTGCCGGCGCGCACCGCAGCGCGCCACTGGTCCAGGTCGGTTCCGTCCACGAAGGTGACCTGCACCCCGTAGCGCGTCAGCACCTCTTCGAGGATGTAAAGGCACGAGCCGAACAGTGCCCGCGCCGATACGACGTGGTCGCCCGCCTGAAGCATGGAACACAGCGCGCCGTTGACAGCCGCCATGCCCGATGCGGTGGCGAAGGCATCTTCCGCCCCTTCCAGCGCCGCGATCCGATCTTCGAACATGCGCACGGTCGGGTTGCCGTAGCGGGCATAGATGAATTCGTCTTCCCCGGCCTTGAGAAACCGCGCCTCGGCCTGCTCGGCCGTGTCATACACAAAGCCCTGTGTCAGGAACATCGCCTCGGACACCTCGCCGTACTGGCTGCGGCGGATGCCGTCATGCACCAGTTTCGTGCGGGTCGCGCGGGCCGGGCGCGGGTCGGGCCGTTTCTGATCGTCGGGCATGGCGTGGGTTCTCCCGTCTTGCGGACAGCCTCGCGCTAGACCAGCCCCGGTGAACAGTCAAGCGAACGCGCCCGATCGCCGCGCAGCGCGGTCACAGTCACGTAGGTCCACTTGCGCCTGGTGGCAGGGCAGTGATGCTGGGCCCAATTGACAGGAGCCTGCCATGACCCCGCCGATCGAATTGTTCTACTGGCCGACGCCCAACGGATGGAAAGTCTCCATCGCGCTTGAGGAGATGGGCCTGCCCTACACCGTTCAGCCGATCGACATCGGCAAGGGTGACCAGTTCGACCCGGCATTCCTGAAGATCGCGCCGAACAACCGGATGCCGGCGATCATCGATCCGGACGGGCCGGACGGCGCGCCGGTGTCGGTGTTCGAAAGCGGCGCGATCCTGCTTTATCTTGCGCGCAAGACGGGGCGGTTCATGGGCGACACGGCGCGGGAACGGATCGCGGTGGAAGAATGGCTTATGTGGCAGATGGGCGGGCTGGGCCCGATGGCGGGACAGGCACACCATTTCCTGAAATACGCGCCTGCAATGGACCCCCCGCAAGACCTGCCCTACGCCAAGGACCGCTACCGCAACGAAACCGCGCGGCTATACCGGGTGCTTGAGCGGAGGTTGGCGGAACATCAATGGGTTGCGGGAAATTTCTTCAGCATCGCGGACATGGCCTGCTGGGGCTGGGCGTCGCTGTGGGAAGGCCAGCAGCAAACGCTGGACGACAAGCCGCACTTGGCGCGGTGGCTGGCAGCCTGCGCAGCGCGGCCGGGGGTACAGCGTGGGCGGGCGCTTTTGTCAGAGAAACGCAGCGGCGACGCGAAGGCGGCGGCGGGATCGGCGATGTTCCGTAAAAAATAAGCCGTCCCAGCGACTTAGGCTGTCTTGTCGTCGTCGTCCTGCCAATGACGGTTCATCAGGCCGGACTGGCTGATGAAAAACGCGAACATCGCGCCCATCTGTCCGAACGTGTCCCACGCGACATAGACATCTGTCGAAAAACTGCGCCAGATCAATTCGTTGGCGACGGCCATCGCGACAAGGAAGGCGGTCAGCCGCCGCGTCAGTGCCATCCATCCGGCGTGCGACATGGGGATCGCACCGTCCAGAACGAACTCCAGCCAGGACTGTCCGCGCGCCAGCCCGATGCCCAAAAGTGCCGCGAAGATACTGAAAACAATGGTGCTTTTCATCTTGAAGAAGCGTTCGTCGTTGAGCCAGACGGTCAGGCCGCCGAACACCACGACCATCACCAGCGTCAGGATCTGGATCCGGGAAACCTTGCCGGTCAGCTTCCACAGCGCGGCGTTGGAGGCGATGAGCAGCGGAATGAACAGCCCGGTGATGACGATGAAGCCGTCATAGTCGCGCCCGCCAATGCTAACCGTCTGTTCGCGAAGGTAAACATAGCCCGCAAGAAAGGCCAGCACCGGCCCGAGTTCAAGCACCTGCTTCAGCACTGCGTTGTCTGTCTTGCCCGTCATGGTCACCCCTCGCCGCCGTTACCGAGCACCTAGCCCATCCGGCGCTGCGCTGCCAGAGGGGCCGGAACCCCGGTGTAGGATTCGCATATGAATCGCATATGACTCCCATAGGACTCAGGCGGTCGGGCGCAAGCGCGAGAGGCGCGGGCCGCACGGAGCCGGCACGGGTTGTGGCAGCCGCGGATCGGGCGTGTCGGGATGAAATCGCGGTCGCCGCCGCAAAGTCGGCGGGGCGAGCAGCCTTCGCCGAGGTGGGCTTGGTGTTGATGGCGGTCGGACGGTATGGACCCGCCCAAGGCCAGTTACGACGCTGCCAAGGTCCGGCCCCTAGGGCATGTCAGCCGACCGGCTGCCTTGTGGAAGGCGGACCGCCGCGATGGTCGCGCGCAAGCAAGTTTCAGGGGAAAAGCCTGTTGAGGGTGGCCTGATCGGGCAGCCCGGTCCGTGGCAGGCCTTCTGCCGCCTGAAAGGACTTGAGACGTTCGGCAAAGGCATCGTCGAACCCATCGGGTGCCGTCGGCAACGCCCCCCCGTCCGTCACGGCTTCGAGGGCGCGACGCGCTTCATTCAGCACCCAGGTCGGCAAGGCCACGGCCTGCCCGTCATAGCGGACCTGAATGATCGGAGACGGTTCCGTCTGTCGGTTTGGCATCAGGACCGAAATCAGCCTCCCCAGCCCGTTGACATAGGGCACATCGGGATTCTCGCGGCAGAACGCAGCCATTTTCGACAGGATCAATTGCGGGGTTTGCCACGGTGTCACGTCGTAGGTTTCATCGCGAAACACGTTGACCCCTGTCACGAAACCCTCTGTCCAGGCGGAGAAAGCCGTCAGGCTTGCCGCATCGGCCTGGTCCACCGCCTCGACGAACAGGGAACAGTTTTGTGCGCCAGGGCCGTCCACGTTGAATTCGCCGCCGACCGACGCTGCGTGCCCGACACCGGGCGCCAGAAACAAACACAAGACCACCGTCACACTGCGCATACCGTTCCCCAGAAAGATCGAAACCCGGATACTATCCGGGTTCCGGTGTAACAAGGCTTGCGAGACCTGCCAGATTGTCAGGCGGACCGCAGCTTGCGCAGGATCGGCAACGCTCCGATGCCGCCGAGCATCAGGAAAACCGACGCGGGCAGCGGGATCGGCGGCGTGCTTGTTTCGACCGTTATGGGTGTCTGGGTCACGGTCGCCGTGCCGAGCGTGGCGAAGATCACGCCCGTCGGAAAGGCCAGAGGGTCAAGCGGATCAATGTCGAGGCCGATATCGATACCGGTCAAGGTGAAGGATGTGACCGGGGTTGCGAAGAAATATGTCTCGCCCGCCAGGATATCGACGGTCATCCCGTCAAAGGAGATGGTATAGGTCCCGTCGCTATCCGGAATGGTTGCCAAGCTTGGCGCGATCACGGCGGCGAAGGCATTGCCCGTCACCGTATAGGTGTAGCCAACGGCGACGATCGGGTCGATCCAGACGGGTTCGGTCACACTGACCACCGGGATCTCGAATGTCCAGACGGGGATATTTCCAACCATCGTCGTGTTGTCCGGCAGAAGCGGAAGGTTTTCCGACGACCCCGGTGTCGGCACTTCGCCGCTGCCCCAGATGGTTGTTGTCGTGTAGGTTTGGGTCGCATTCACCGGCACCACGAACGTGTTGCGCAGGGCGAGCGTGACATCATAAGCTTGGTCGATGACACCATCGTTGTCGAAATCGTTCTCGACCATGTCGTCGAGCGGCAGATCGAGTCCGCAGCAATCATTCACGCTGAACCGTCCAGAGGTGACGGGGTTTCCACCGGTTGCCGTGATCCCCAGAAAGGTGTTCTCGGCTGTCTGGCCGTCGAGAAGATCGGTCTGATACGGCAGCACCTGACCGCCCGCCTGGATCACACCGCCGCCGTCGTCGAGCGTCTGGTCCGTCAGATAGAGGTCGCCATCCATGTAGCGAAACATGTCGAAGGAAACCGGCACATTGGTCAGGTTGCGAATGGCAAATTCCTGAGTGAGCACGGACCCGGTCACGACGCTGCTACTCGACAAGGCGTTGGACAGTGTTTGCGTCAGCGTGAACTCGAGCTGATTGACGGAGAAACGCGTACGCAGCTGCGTGTCGCTTTGCGATAGGATGGATGCGGACGTCCCGGCGTCGTTCACGAGCGATTCAAGGTCACTGACAAGGGAGCCCAGACTGGAAGAGACGTACGAGTCGTAGACGGTCGACCCGGAGCCAACCGGCCCGATGGGGTCGAACGAGGCCGAGAAGATCTGGCCGTACTCGGATACCTCGGCGATCACGCTGCCGTCGCCGCTTCCATTGCTCAGGGTGATCGCGGAGGCAGCATTTGCTGCGAGAAGAGCCGCGCATAGGGCTGCGGCCGATGTGGAACTGCGAATCATGAAATTTCCTTCACTGGCAAAACTGGTTTCTTCTGTTAACTGAGAATTTCTACCGATGTTAACGTTTGGTCAAGGTTTTTCAGGGGCTGGTGCACGAAATTGGGGGCCGCGCTGGCGGCCCGAGACGGCTTATCGTTTGGCAGCGACGCCCGGCGATTGTACGCGCCCCTAGCGCCCCAGTTCCACCACCACCGCGCCTGCCGCGATGAGTGTCATCAGGGCGATGCGGCGGGGGCCGACCGTTTCTTTCAGCGCCAGCCAGCCGATCAGCGCGGCGAAGACGGTGGAGGTCTCGCGCAGGACCGCAGCCTCGCCCACCGATCCCACGCGCGTGGCCAGCATGATCGACCCGAAGGAGAAGACCGCGACCACCGCGCCGATCCCTCCGCGCAGGGCGAGCGGGCCGAGGGCCGGGCGGGCCTCCATCCGACGCCAGCGGCGCAGCGCGATGACCGGCATCAACAGCCCGTCCAGCAGGAAGAACCACGCGAGGAACGTGAACGGGTCCGCCGTCTGCCTAATGCCCCACGCGTCATAGGTCGTGTAGGCGGCGACGAAGCCCCCGGTCGCCACGGCCAGCCCCAGCGCCGCGACCAGCGTGTCGCGGTCGAGCGTGACATGGCGCAGGTTGTAGGCGGCAAGCCCGAAGATCCCCGCCAGCAGCACGGCCAGACCGGCCCATTGCAGGGGGGTGAAGACCTCTCCGAAGATCAGCCATGCGCCGATCACGGTGAAGACCGGCCCGGTGCCGCGCACCACCGGGTAGACCACGGTGAAGGCCCCGCGCGAATAGGCTTGCGCCTGCAGCAGTTTGTAGCCCGCGTGGATCGCCACCATGCCCGCGAAGACGGGCCACATGTGCGGCTCGGGCCAGGGGGTGACCAGCAGTGCGACGGGGGCCGCCATCAGCCCATAGCTGGCATCGATCGCGCCGCGGGACAGCCAGGGATCGTGGCGGCCCTTCTGGATCGCGCCGAACACGGCATGAAGGAAAGCTGCCAGCAGCGCCAGCGCCGCGGCCACGCCCTCCGCCTCCGGAGTGCCTTCGAGGGAGAGGAAGAAGTCCGACATGGCCCGCCTTTCGCGGCGCAGTCATAGCCGCGCCGCAGACGGGTGCAAGGCCCGCGTCGCCCCCCCTTCGGGTCAGTTGCGGCGGCGGTGCAGGACCGCGAGCCCGACGCCCGAGAGCGGCAGCAGCGCCGGCCCCGGTCCGTCGCGTGCGGTTGCCTTGGCGGACGGCGCAGCGCGGCAGGCTGCCGAAACCACGCGCCACGGCCCGAGCGATCCTTTGCCCGCCAGACCGTGGTGGCCGGACGCGCCGGGGCCGGAAGGGGCGGGCTGAGCTTGCTTCAGTCGCCGGTGTCGAGCCCGGTGAGCGCGGCGGCGAAATCCTCGGGGTCGAAGGGTTGCAGATCGTCGATCTGTTCGCCAACGCCGATGGCATGGATCGGAAGGCCGAACTTGTCGGCGAGCGCGACCAGCACGCCGCCCTTGGCGGTACCATCGAGCTTGGTCATCACGAGGCCGGAGACGTCGGCGATGTTCTGGAAGATCTCGACCTGGCGCAGGGCGTTCTGGCCGGTGGTGGCGTCGAGCACGAGGAGCGTGTTGTGGGGCGCCTCAGGGTCCTTCTTGCGAATGACGCGGACGATCTTGGACAGTTCCTCCATCAGGTCGGCGCGGTTCTGGAGCCGTCCCGCGGTGTCGATCATCAGCAGGTCCGCACCCTCGGCCTCGGCCTTGGTCATGGCGTCGAAGGCAAGGCTGGCGGGGTCGGAGCCTTCCGGCGCGGTGAGCACGGGAACGCCGGCGCGATCGCCCCAGACCTGAAGCTGTTCGACGGCGGCGGCGCGGAAGGTGTCGCCCGCGGCGATGACGACGGACTTGCCCGCCGCCTTGAACTGGCTGGCGAGCTTGCCGATGGTGGTGGTCTTGCCGGAACCGTTGACACCGACGACCAGCACGACCTGCGGGCGCTTGTTGTAGATCGGCAGGGGTTTGGCGACATTTTCCATGATCGCCGCGATTTCGCGGGCCATCAGGGCGCGCAATTCCTGCGCCGAGACGCGCGTGCCCATGCGGCCCTGCGCCATCGCGGCGGTCACGCGCATGGCGGTGTCGACGCCCATGTCGGCGGCGATCAGAAGTTCCTCGATCTGTTCGAGCATCTCGTCGTCGAGCGCGCGGCGCGGGGCGGCGGGGCCCGGTGCGGCGCGCCCCGTAAGGCGTGCGAGAAGGCCGCGACGCGGGGCGGGATCGTCGGCTGCGGTCGGCGCAGCCCCGGCGGCGGCGGGATCGGCAGAGGGTGCCGGCGCGGGCGCGGCGGGACGCGGGGCGGGCGCGGCGGGCGGCGGCATCGGGCTGGTCGGTTCGGGCAGCGCTTCGGGCGGCGCGGTGGGCCGCGGTTCGGGCTGCGGAGCAGGCGCGGGCGGCGCTTCGGGCGCCTCGGCCACGTCCTCGCCTGCGTCGATGATCGCGTCCATGCCTTCCTCGATCCGCGAGGAGGATTTGAACATCTTCGACTTGAGCTTCTTGAAGAAGGACATCGCCTGTTCCCCTGACCTGGGCCCGCGCCGGGCATGTTGCTGCCTGCCTACTCCGCAGCGGCGCGGGATGGAAGGCCCCGGCCGGATCGATGCGGACCGGGCGGGCGCGGGCCAACGGCGCGGAATGCCTTGCGCCCCGCACAGCAGCCCCCTGTGTCACCCGGCTTGCCGCACGCAGCGCGCGCGGGAAAGACCTAGCGGGGCTTCAGCGCATCGAGCAGGGCCGCGCCCAGTGCGCCGGGGCTGTCCTGCTTCGGGCCGGGCTTGCCACCCGGTTTGCCACCGGGCTTGCCGCCGCCATTGCCGCGTCGGCTGCCATCGCCGCGGTCCGGACGGCCGCCACCGGGGCCGGCCGCCCTGCCCGCCCCGCCCTCGGACTGCTCGCGCTTCATGCTCAGACCGATGCGCTTGCGTGGGACATCCACCTCGGTCACGCGGACGGACACCACGTCACCGGGTTTGACGATCTCGTGCGGGTCCTTCACGAAGCGATCGGCCAACTGGCTGACATGGACAAGTCCGTCCTGGTGCACACCGATATCGACGAAGGCGCCGAAGGCGGCCACGTTCGTGACCGTGCCCTCCAGCCGCATTCCCGGCTTGAGGTCGGTGATGCTTTCCACACCGTCAGCGAATTTCGCCGTCACGAAGGCGGGGCGCGGGTCGCGGCCCGGCTTGGCCAGTTCGGCGAGGATGTCGCGCACGGTGGGCAGCCCGAAATCCTCGGTCACGAAATCTTCCGGGTCGAGCGCGGACAGCGCCGCCGCATCGCCCATAACGCTGCGTAAATCGCGCCCGCAGGCCTTCACGATGCGCCGCGCGAGGCCATACGCTTCGGGGTGCACGGCGGAAGCGTCGAGCGGTTCGGCCCCGCCCGCGATGCGCAGGAACCCCGCGCATTGTTCATAGGCGCGCGGCCCGAGGCGCGGCACGTCCTTCAGCGCGCGGCGGCTGGCGAACGCCCCATGCGTGTCGCGATGCGCCACCACCGCTTCGGCCAGCGCGGGGCCAAGCCCGGAGACATGCGCCAGCAGCGGCGCCGAGGCGGTATTCAGGTCCACGCCAACCGCATTCACCGCGTCCTCCACCACGCCGTCGAGCGCGCGGGACAAGCGATGCTGGTCCACGTCATGCTGATACTGGCCGACACCGATCGCCTTGGGATCGATCTTGACCAGTTCGGCAAGCGGATCCTGCAGCCGTCGCGCGATGGACACGGCGCCGCGCAGCGACACGTCGAGGTCGGGAAATTCGCGCGCCGCCGCTTCGGAGGCGGAATAGACCGACGCCCCGGCTTCGGACACCACGACCTTGGCGGGGCGGGTCGCGGCCGGCAGACCGGCCAGCAGGTCGGCGGTCAGCTTTTCCGTCTCGCGGCTGGCGGTGCCGTTGCCTATGGCGATGAGCGCGACGCCGTGTTTCGCGATGAGATGCGAGAGAGCTGCCATCGTGCCCTGCACGTCCTTGCGCGGCTGGAACGGATAAACTGTGGCGGTGTCCAGCAGCTTGCCGGTCGGGTCCACGACCGCGACCTTGACGCCTGTGCGGATGCCGGGATCGAGCCCCATCGTGGCTTTGGCCCCGGCGGGCGCGGCGAGCAGCAGCGCCTTCAGATTGCGCGCGAAAACTTCGATCGCCTCGTCCTGAGCGCGGGCCCGCAGATCGCCCAGCAGGTCCATCGTCATCGTGGTCGAGAGCTTAACCCGCCACGTCCAGTCGGCGGCGGCGGCCAGCCAGCGATCACCCGGCGCGTTGTCGCCCTGCACCGGCACGGCGGCGCGCACCATAGCCTGAACGCGCGGCAGGCCCGCCTCCGGCTCCGGGCCGATGTCGAGGCTCAGGATCTTCTCGCGTGCGCCGCGCAGCATCGCCAACGCCCGGTGGCCGGGGGTCTTTGCGTAAGGTTCGGTATGGGCGAAATAGTCGGAGTATTTCGCGCCGGCCTCTTCCTGGCCCTTGGCGACGGTGGCGGTCAGTACCGCCTCGCGGTTGAGGTAATCGCGCAGCCGCCCCAGCAGGCCCGCGTCCTCGGCCAGCGTCTCGGCAAGGATGTCGCGCGCGCCGACAAGGGCGGCGTCTGCGTCGGGGACGGCCTCGGTCACGAAGGCCCTGGCCAGCGCCGCAGGCTCGGCGCGCCGATCGTCGCGGATCGCCTGCAACAGAGGCTCCAGCCCGTTTTCGCGCGCGATCATGGCGCGGGTGCGCCGCTTGGGGCGGAACGGCAGGTAGAGGTCTTCCAGCACCGCCTTGCTGTCCGCGGCCTTCAGCTTGGCTTCGAGATCGGGGGTCAGCTTGCCCTGCTCGGCTATGCCGGACAGGATCGCGGCGCGGCGCGCTTCAAGATCGCGCAGGTAGTCGAGCCTGTCGGCGAGCCGCCGCAGCTGGGTGTCGTCGAGCCCACCCGTCGCCTCCTTGCGATAGCGCGCCACGAAGGGCACGGTCGCGCCGCCATCGAGCAGGTCCACCGCGGCGGCGACCTGTTGCGGCGTGGCGGCGATGTCCTCGGCGATGCGGCGGGCGACGCGGTTTGCAGTTGCGGGGTCTGTCGTCTGGGCCATGTCTCACCGATGCTGGAAACGGACCGCCACCCTAGCCAGCGGCGCGCCCCGCGCCAAGGGGGATCAGCGGGCGCAGGCCAGCGCGGCGTCGAAATCGGCAGTGTCTGTCAGGGGGCCAAGCCCGCGGGCGGTGAGCGTGCTGCCCTCGAGGCGCACGGCCATCAGACGGGTCCATCCCGCGTCGGCCAGCACCATTTCGGGGCCGGTCCCGCAGTCGCGCAAGCCGCCGAAGATCGCCTCGTCGCCGATGCGGTGATTGGTCAGTCCGTCCAGCGCGGCGATCTCGGTCAGCCCGCCGGGCGCGTAGGTCCAGACGCGCAGGCGCTTGCCGATATGCGGGGTTTCCACATAGGCGAGATCGGTGATCCCGTCGCTGTTCAGGTCGGCGATGGCGACGGGCGCGAGCCAGCGGAAGCGCGTGCCGATATGCGGGGTGGCCGCCGACTTGACCAGCGCGCCGCGGCGCAGGGCATAGACGGCCAGTTGCGCGCCGAGTTGCGTGTCGGCCTCAACCACAACGATGTCGGGCGCGCCGTCGCCGTCGGCATCGGCGACGCGCGGGGCGATATCCTCGAACACCGCGGGTCCGCCGGGCATGTCGCGCAGGTCCATGCGGTGCACGCCGCCCGACGCGTCGCGCGCAGCCAGCACGAAGGCCGGGCGCAGATCGCCGAGCACGTTATGGGGGTATATGTCGGTCGGCGCCTCGAACCAGGCGGCGACCAGCGGCGCGGCGGGCGGCCCGTCGGCGCAGGCCGCCGTCGCGGCCAGCGCCAGCACAAGACCGAGCCGACGCATCCCGCCCGCAGGCCGGACCGTCCGCGGGCCGGATGCATCCGGACGGCGGCGCCCGGTCACGCCGGTCAGATCTGCTTTTCGGGCATCTGCACCTTCAGCCCGTCCAGCGCCTCGGTCACCTTGAGCTGGCAGGTCAGGCGCGAGCGCTTCGGGTCGGGCTGGAAGGCGAAATCCAGCATGTCCTCTTCCATCGGATCGACGGGGGGCAGCTTCTCGACCCAGGCGGGGTCCACGTAGACATGACAGGTCGAACAGGCGCAGGCGCCGCCGCAATCGGCCTCGATCCCCGGAATGCCGTTGTCGCGCGCGCCTTCCATCACGGTCAGGCCCAGCGGCACGTCCACCACATGCTCGGTTCCGTTATGCTCGATATAGGTGATCTTCGGCATGTCTGCCCTTTCTGTGGTGCGCTGCGGCAAGAGGTTGTCCCGACCCGAGATAGGCCAGCGCGCCGGTTTTTTCCAGAGACGGATCGCCGCTTGCGTCGCGCGTTATATGTTCTATTTTTGTTCTCATGTATCAGCGCCTGCCCCGCACCTTCGACATTCCGCCCGCGCAGCCGCCGGGGCGACCCTGGCCGCGCCCGCCCGCCGCACTGCCCGCCGCCTGGCTGGATCGCCCGCCCAGCGGCGCACGGATCGCGGTGGCCGGGCTGGTGCTGCTGCGACAGCGGCCCGGCACGGCGAAGGGCATCGTCTTCGTCACGCTGGAGGACGAGACCGGCACGGTGAACGTGATCGTCTGGAAGCAGGTCTATGAGGCGTTCCGCCGCGCCGTGATCGCAGCGCGGCTGATGCGCGTGACCGGGCGGCTGCAATGCGAGGGGCCGGTGACCCATGTCATCGCCGAGCAGGTGGAGGACATCTCGTACATGCTGGACCGGCTGGTCGCGCAGGACGGAGCGAGCGCCGCGCTGCGCCCCGAGCAGGCCCGCGCGGGCGACCAGCCGGGGCGCACCTATCCGGATCGCCGCGCGCCGCCGCCCGATTTCGCCGACTGACCGCGCGCCCTGCTCCTGCCCGATCAGACGTCGGGTGGGCGGCGCGGCACAAGGAAAGGGCGGCACCCGCAGGCGCCGCCCCAACCATCATGTCATCACGTCCGGGCCCGGCCCGCCCAAGGCGGGCACGGATACGCGGTCATTCGTCGATCGGCAGCGCCACGAAGCGCGGCTCGCCCGCCCGTTCGATCAGCAGCAGCAACGACTTGCGCCCCCCTTCGCGCGCGGCGTCCACCGCGCCCGACAGATCGGCCGCCGAAGCCACCTTTTCCTGCCCGGCTTCGGTGATCAGGTCACCGCGGCGCAGGCCCTTGTCGAAGGCGGCGCTTTCCTCGTCGATATCGGTCACGACGAGGCCCGAAGCGGCTTCCGGCAGGTCAAGCTGCGCGCGAAGTTCATCCGACAGGCCCGTGACCTCCATGCCCAGCAGTTCGCTCTGGACCGGCTCGTTCGCGGGAGCGGAGGCCGGCACGGCTTCGGCCGTCTCGCGGCGGCCCAGCGTCACGTCCAGCGTTTCGATCGAGCCGTCGCGGAACACCGTCACCGGGACCGTCTTGCCGACCGAGGTGTTGCCGACATTGCGTACCAGTTCGCGGGTATCGGCGACCTCGTTGCCGTCGAAGCTGAGGATCACGTCGCCCGAGCGCATTCCGGCGGCGGCGGCCGGCCCTTCGGGCACGTCGGTCACCAGCGCGCCCTCGGCGGCATCAAGCCCGAGCGCGTCCGCCAACTCGTCCGTGACGTTCTGGATGCGCACACCCAGCCAGCCGCGGCGCGTCTCGCCATACTCCTGAAGCTGTTCGACCACCGGCACGACCACGGCCGAAGACATCGCGAAGCCGATCCCGATGGACCCGCCATTGGGCGACAGGATAGCCGTGTTCACGCCGATCACGGCGCCATCCATGTTGAACAGCGGCCCGCCCGAGTTGCCCCGGTTGATCGCCGCATCGGTCTGGATGTAGTCGTCATAGCTGCCCGACAGCGCGCGACCGCGGGCAGACACGATCCCGGCCGAGACCGAAAAGCCCTGCCCCAGCGGGTTGCCCATCGCCATCACCCAGTCGCCAACGCGCGCGGCGTTGCTGTCGCCGAAGGGCACGAAGGGAAGCGGTTCGTCGCTATCCACTTTCAGCAGGGCGATGTCGGTGTTGGGGTCGGTACCGATCACCTCCGCCGCCAGTTCGCGGCCCGAGAAGAATTCGATCGTGATTTCGTCCGCGCCCTCGATGACGTGGTTGTTGGTCACGATGTAGCCGTCTTCCGAGATCACGAAACCCGACCCGAGCGCGGCACCACGCCGCTGGCGCTGCTGTGGCCCCTGCCCGGGACCGTTACGGTCCATGAAGTCGCGGAAGAAGTCCTCGAACGGGGACCCTTCGGGCACCATCGGCAACGAGCGGTCGGCGGCAGCCGCGACCGATGTCTGTGTGGTGATGTTCACCACCGCGTCGCTGACCTGCTCGGCAAGATCGGCGAAGCTTTCGGGGGCGCCGCGCGCGAACACCGGCGCGGCCTGGCCGAGCGTCATCGCAACGCCAAGCCCAAGCGCCACGACAGCCGCGCGCATCCGTCCCAACTCGGTTCGGTCACTCAAACGCATTGCAGTCATCCTTTCGATTGTCAGGGTCCGGCGCGGCGATGCGCGGACCATTGCCGGAGATATGGGCAGAGCCGCCCGTGAAATCCAAGGCGCGGGGGCCGACTGTCACACCATCGTGACGCCGCGCGCGTGCCCCGCGATCGGCGTCACGGTCAGAACCGCAGCGACACCTGTCCACCGAACACCGGCGCGGAGTCGTAGTCGCGGCGCGACACAAGCCCGCCCTGCGCATCGCGCACCGTCAGCTCGCCGCCGTATTCCATGCCCGCGAAGGCGCTGGCGCTGAGCCCGGGATTGGGCTGCCAGCCGATCGTGGCAACCAGCGGGAAGGCGTCATGCGCGCCCACCCCGCCCGGCGCGGTTCCGGTATCGTTCAGCCGGAACTCGGCGCTTTCGATCCGGCCCGCGACCCCGACGCGCAGCGCATCCGTCACCGCGTAGCTGAGCGACAGGCCCGGCCCCTGCGTTGCACCCACGCCCTGCCCGGTGGACAAGTTGATCCGGTCGGTGATGTCCCAGTCGATGGCGAGGAAGGGAAAGATCTGCCGGTCCCGTTCCAGCCGGCTGAATACACCGATGCCGGGGCCGATTGTGAAGCTGTCGGACAGCCGCCAGAAGACTGCCGCGAAGCCGCCATAGGTGCGCCCGTCCGACAGCTCCGCCCCGTTCTCGGCGCTTTCGCGCAGGCTGGGCACGACGATCACGCTGCCGCGCTGGCCCAGCGGTGCGCGCAGGCTGAACGACACGCGCCGGTCGCGGATGTCGCCCCAGGGCGCGGCAACGGCGCCGCCGAAGCTGTAATCGGCGCCGCCCGCACCGATGCTGGCGCCGACCGACCCGCCCGATGCGCCAAGCCGCGTGACGGACAGGCCGCCGAAATAGCGGGTCACCGCAACGTCGCCGCCGCCGTCGATGGATGCGGATTGCTGGCGCGCGGCCAGCCCGTTCACACCCGTCACCCAGCGCGGCGCCTCACCGCCGCCGGGGGCCTGCGCCGCCGCCACGCCTGCCAGTGTGCAAAGGGCAATGGTGCATCGGGCAAGCGCGCCAATGGCCACGCCGGTTCCAAGGGCTGGCCTGCAAATCATGCCACGTCACTCATCCGCTGATTCCCCGTGCGATCCAGATCAGTATAACCCCGCAGGCCAGCGCGGCGAGCCCGATCACCCGGCGCTGGTCCGCCGGTATGGCCGCAAGCAGGCGCAGGATATCATCAAGACGCGAAGGGGCCAGTGCAAGCACCAGCCCCTCGAATACCAGCACGCCCGCGAGCGCGACCAGCAACAGCGTCATTGCCGCCCCGAACTGCCGTTCAAGTAGTTGAAGAACTCGCTGTCGGGCGACATCACGATGGACGAATTTCTGCCCTGCAATGCGCGTTCATAGGCCGTAAGCGAGCGGTAGAACTCGAAGAATTCCGCATCCGCACCGTAGGCTTCGGCATAGATCCCGTTGGCTTCGGCGTCAGCTTCGCCTCGGGTGATCTCGGATTCGCGGCGCGCTTCGGAGGTCAACTCGACCACGGTCCGGTCGGCCTGTGCGCGGACCCGCTGCGCGGCCTCGTTACCGCGGGCGATCTCGTCCGCCGCTTCGCGTTCGCGCTCTGCGCGCATCCGGGCGAAGGTCGCCTCAAGGTTCTGGTCCGGCAGGTTGGTCTGCTTCAGTCGCACGTCCACCACCTGCAGCCCGAGCGCGTCTGCCCGCTGCTGCGCCTGGTCACGGATCCGGACCATGAGGTTCGCCCGCTCCGGCGACAGGATGGTGTTGGATGTCACCCCGTCCGAGCCCAGAACCTCACGGGTCTGGGTCGTCAGAATGTCAGCCAGCCGGTCCTCGGCGACGCGCAGCCCGCCCACACCTACGGCCTGACGGAACCGGACCACGTCGGCGATACGGTAGCGCGCGAAGGCGTCTACGATCAGGCGCCGGTCATCCGACGGCGTCACTTCGAGCGGCGAGGTGTCAAGTGACAGGATACGGTCGTCATAGCGCACGACTTCCTGGATCAGCGGAACCTTGAAGGCGAGGCCCGGTTCTTCTCGAACCTGCTTGATCTGGCCGAACTGCAGCACGAGTGCCTTTTCGCGTTCATCAACAATGAAGATCGACGACAGGAACACGGCCACGAGGACGACAACGACAGGTATCAGATAGGTTAGCTTTTTCATGCCTCAGTTCCCCTGTGCCTGCTGGTTGCGGCGCAATTCGTTCAGCGGCAGATAGGGCACGACCCCTTGCCCGCCATTGCCCCCCGACGTGTCGTCAAGAATCACCTTGTCGATGTCGCCCAGCACCGTTTCCATGGTCTGAAGGTAGAGACGCTTTCGCGTGACTTCGGGCGCGAGGCGATATTCGCCCAGAACCGCGGTGAAGCGCGAGGCCTCACCCTGCGCGGCGTTGATCGTCTCCGCCCGGTAGGCTTCGGCCTCCTCGAGGATCTGCGCCGCTTCACCGCGCGCGCCGGCGAGGACGCGGTTGGCATAGGCATCGGCCTGGCGCTGCAGGCGGTCGCGTTCCTGTTCGGCGGCCTGCACCTCGCGGAATGCATCGATCACCTCTTCGGGCGGATCGGCCTGGTCGAGGTTGACACGGATGATGTTGATGCCGCTGTCGTAGCTTTGCAGCGTGGACTGGATCAGGTCCTGGGCGTTCGCCTCGATCAGGCCACGATCACGGTTGAGGATCGGCGACAGGTTCGATTGGGCGATGATCTCGCGCATCGCCGATTCAGCCACGGACCGCACGGTCGCCTGCGGATCGGCAAGGTTGAACAGGAAGGCCGCCGGATCATTGATGTTCCAGACGACCTGGAATTCGATGTCTACGATGTTCGCGTCGGTCGTCAGCATCAGACCGCTGTCGAGCGCGCCGCGCCCGTCGCCGATGGTTTCCGACTGTTCGCGCGTCACAGGGATCACCTCGGCCTTGACCAGCGGCCAGGGCGCGAAGTTCAGGCCCGGCTGGCCGGTCGCCGAATACTTGCCGAGAAACAGTTCGACCGACTGTTCTTCCGGACGCACAGTGTAGAGAGACGAGAACACCCAGAGCCCGAACAGCGCCAGCACCCCGACGCCGATAGTGCCGCGGTTCAGCTTGGGGCCACCCCCGCCGCCGCCGGTGCCGCGCCCGCCGCCAAAGCCACCGCGCCCGCCCATGAGCACCTTCAGCTGCTCCTGCCCCTTGCGCACGAGATCGTCGATCTCGGGGATCTGGGGCGACTCGCCATTGCCGGGCCGACGCCCGCCGCCACGGTTGTCACCCCCGCCCCCGTTTCCGCCGGTCGGGCGGTTTCCGCCACCGCCGCCCCAGGGGCCTCCGTTGTTTCCTGCCATGTCAGCTTTCTTCCTGTTTTCCGACTTCGTCGTATATGTCTTCTAGATGATTGCCCGGCGCGCAATATCAACCCGTGCGCAGGGGCGACTTCATGGTTACCAGTTCCTCGGCCATGGTGGGGTGCACGGCGACGGTCCGGTCGAAATCCTCTTTCGTCGCGCCCATCTTCACCGCGATGCCCGCCAGCTGGATCATCTCGCCTGCTTGCGGCGCGACGATGTGGCATCCCAGAACGCGCCGGGTGGCCTGGCTGACGATCAGTTTCATCAGCACACGGTCGTCGCGACCGGCAAAGGCCTGCTGCATTGCCTTGAACGAGGTGCAGTAGACTTCGATCGGTTCAAGGTCACGCGCGGCCTCCTCGGTCAGCCCGATGGTGCCCAGTTCGGGCTGGGTAAAGACCGCAGATGGGATCAGGTCGTGGTCCGGCGCGGTCGGGTTCCCCTTGAACACAGTCTCGACGAAGGCCATGCCCTCGCGGATCGCAACCGGCGTCAGGTTCACCCGGTCGGTGACGTCACCGATCGCGTAGATCGACGGCACCGCCGTCTGGCTATAGGCATCCACCTTGACTTCGCCGTTGCGGCCAAGCTCCACCCCCAGCGCCTCCAGTCCCAGACCTTCGGTATTGGGCTTGCGGCCGGTCGCGTACATCACACGGTCGTACGTGTCGTGCGAACCGTCGGTCGCCTTGACCCATGTCCCATCCGCGCCCCGGTCGGCCATTTCGATCACGTTGGTGCCGGTGCGCAGGTGGATGCCGTTCTCCTGCATCTTTTCGGCCACCAGCCCGCGCGCTTCGTCGTCGAAACCGCGCAGGATCTGCGCACCGCGGTAGAACTGCGTGACCTTGACGCCAAGCCCGTTCAGGATGCAGGCGAATTCGCTGGCGATATAGCCGCCGCCGACGATCAGCATCGTGTCGGGCAACTGGTCCAGGTGGAATATATCGTTCGAGGTGATCACGGACTCGCAGCCCGGCATGTCCGGGACGAAGGGCCAACCGCCCGTGGCCACGAGGATGTGCTTGGCGCTGATCCGCGTGCCGTCGGCCAGTTCGACCTCATGCGGGTCGCTCAGCGTGGCGCGCTGGCCGAACCATGTTACGCCCGAGCCCTCCAACAGCTTTTGATAGACGCCCTCCAGCCTGTCGAGTTCCGACTCCAGCTTGGTGCGGAAGGCAGGCCAGTCCAGTTCCCCGTTTTTGACATCCCAGCCGTAGCCGCGCGCGTCGTTGAAAATCTCGCGGTAGCCAGAGGCGAACACCATCAGTTTCTTGGGCACGCAGCCGCGGATCACGCAGGTGCCGCCCATACGGCTTTCCTCGGCCAGCGCGACCTTTGCGCCCGTCGCGGCGGCAACGCGCGCCGCGCGCACACCGCCTGATCCGCCGCCGATCACGAAAAGATCATAGTCGAAGCTCATCAGGTCGTCCTTTCGTCAGGGTCGTGTTCGGTGCGTGCGCACCGGCTGTCAGTCGGGCAGTCCGGCGGCGGCGGCCATGTCCACTGCGGCAATCTCGGGCGCGGCGCCCCTGCGCAGGGTTTCGGCGCGCCCGTCCGGGTGGCCGATGATCACGGTGTCGCACAAGCCGAGGAACAGCCCTGTCTCGACCACGCCGGGCAGGCAGGTCAGATCGCGCATCAGCCCCTCTGGATCGCCGATGCGGCGCAGGTGCAGATCGTAGACGAGGTTGCCTTCGTCGGTCATCAGCGGCACGGCCTCGTGCTGGCGCAGCGTGATCTCGCGCCCGTCCACATCGGCCCCTTCCAGTGCCCGGCGCAGCAGGCGCAGCGTTGCACGGTGGCCAAACGGCGTGACCTCGACCGGCAGCGGGAAGGCCCCGAGATGCGCCACCTGCTTGCTGGGATCTGAGATGACGACCAGCCTGCGTGAGGCGGCGGCGACGATCTTTTCCTGCAGATGGGCCGCGCCGCCACCCTTGATCAGGCGGAAATCCGGGTCGAATTCGTCTGCGCCGTCGATGGTCAGGTCCAAGCCGTCCACCTCGTCCAGCGAAACCACGTTCAGCCCGAGCCGCGCGGCCAGTGCCCCGGTGCGGGTCGAGGTCGGAACGCAGGTCAGCGAAAGGTCTTCGGCGGCGGCACGGGCGGCCAGTGCGCGCACCATCCAGGCCGCGGTGGACCCGGTGCCCAACCCGACGGCCATGCCGTCTTCGACAAGCTCGACTGCGCGCATCGCGGCTGCGAATTTTCCGGCTTCCGCGCCGGTCGGTGCGTCGGACATGGGTGCGCCTCCTTCGTCGATCCGCGCTCCTTATAGGGGGGCGCGGCGCGGGCCGCGAGGGCAAAGCGGCACAAATCCGTCTGTCGCGCGTTCACGGGGTGGTGCGCGGCGTGTGTGCGCGCCCGCCGCGCCGCGTCTCAGGGCCAGTGCGGCGCCTCGTCCAGCCCGGCTAGCAGCTCCGGCAGGCAGCGCCGGGGCAGGATCAGGAGCATCCCCGGCGCATCAAAGCCCAATGTGACCGTCCCGGTCGCCCGGTTCGACGTGCCGATCGTGCCCGCAGGCGCGAAGTCGATGCCGTCCAGCGGCCAGTCCAACCCGCGGCTGCGCCCGCTCACCGCGCATAACGGAAACAGCGAAACCCGTGTGCCCGCAAGCAGCGGCAGCGACAACGCGGGCGGCGCCAGTAAAATGACCTCGCGGTCCGACACCACGACGCAGCGCCGCGCCCGGTGCCGCACCAGCGCGTTGAACACCGCAAGCGCGTGGTCGATCCGCGCACCGGTGAAGCCCACCGCCAGTACCAGCGGCGCAGCGATACGGATCAGGCACTTTTCGAAATCGGTGCTGTCCTGCTCGGACACAGGGTGAAGTCGCCCGGCAAGGTCACGACGGCCTTCCGGGCTGAGCGAATCCATGTCGCCGATCACCACGTCCGGCCGGGCCCCCAGCGCCAGCAGCGTGTCGGCGCCGCCATCAGCCGCAACCAGCCCGGCCGACAGCGTCAGGCAGGCTTCGAGGTCCTCTGGCCGGATCGGCCCTCCTCCGGCCAACGTGACCGGCGCGCCTTTCTGCAGGACCGGCGCCGTCACTTCGCCTCTTGGTCGAGATCGGGCTTGCCGATCCCCCGGAACACGAAGCGGAACGGCAGCGCCCAAAGCACCCCCAGAAGCACGTAGACGAAGAATTCCACCACCAGTGGCGGACGACCGAGCGCGTTCAGGATGCTCACCGACGCGACGATGTAGACCGGCAGGCCGATCAGCAGGATCACGAGCGACCAGCGCCGCCGGGCCTTGTAGGACAGTGTCATGGACGCCTCCTTGTCATGCCGCCTTTCACCTAACCGTCGCCCGCGCGCTTTCAATGCGGCGCGGGCGCGGCGGGCTGAGCAGTCAGTCGGCGAAAGGATCGGTCACGAGGATGGTGTCCTCGCGTTCGGGCGACGTGGACAGCAGCGCGACCGGGCACTCGATCAGTTCCTCGATGCGGCGAACATATTTCACCGCGGCCCCGGGCAGGTCGGCCCAGCTGCGCGCGCCCGCCGTGCTGTCCTTCCAGCCCTCCATCGTCTCGTAGACCGGGGTGACGCGGGCCTGTTCCTCGGCGGCGGTGGGCAGATAATCCAGCACCTTGCCGTCCAGCGCGTAGCCGGTGCAGATCTTCAGTTCGTCCAGCCCGTCGAGCACGTCGAGCTTGGTCAGCGCGATGCCCTTCACCCCGGAAGTCGTGCAGGTCTGCCGCACCAGCACGGCGTCGAACCAGCCGCAGCGGCGATCCCGCCCGGTTACGGTGCCCTTCTCGCGGCCGACATCGGCAAGGTGCCGCCCGACGGCGTCGCCAAGCTCGGTCGGGAACGGCCCTTCACCGACGCGCGTGGTGTAGGCCTTCACGATGCCCAGCACGAAGTCGATGGAGCCTGGCCCCATACCGGTGCCGGTCGCCGCCATGCCCGACATGGTGTTGGACGAGGTGACATAAGGGTAGGTGCCGAAATCGATGTCCAGCAAGGCGCCCTGCGCGCCTTCGAACAGGATCCGCTTGCCCGACTTGCGCTTCTCGGACAGCAGCTTCCAGACCGGAGCGGCATAGGGCAGGATCTTCGGCGCGATGTCCAGCAGGCGCGCGCGCAGATCGTCCCGGTCGATAGTCGGCACGCCGAGGCCGCGGCGCAGCGGGTCGTGATGGGCGAGCAGCCGGTCGAGACGGCGTTCCAGCGTCTCGGCGTCGGCGAGATCGGCCAGACGCACGGCGCGGCGGCCAACCTTGTCCTCGTAGGCCGGGCCGATGCCGCGCCCGGTGGTGCCGATCTTGGCCTTGCCCGCCGCCTCTTCGCGGATCTTGTCGAGATCCTGGTGAACCGGAAGGATCAGCGGCGTGTTCTCTGCGATCACAAGGTTCTCGGTGGACACGGATACGCCCTGCCCCTCGATTTTCGCAATCTCGGACACCAGCGCCCAAGGATCGAGCACGACGCCGTTGCCGATCACGCTGAGCTTGCCTTTGCGCAAAATACCCGACGGCAACAGTGACAGTTTGTAGACTTTGCCGTCGATCACCAGCGTGTGCCCGGCATTGTGCCCGCCCTGGAACCGGGCGATCACGTCCGCGCGCTCGCTCAGCCAGTCGACGATCTTGCCTTTTCCCTCGTCGCCCCACTGGGCGCCCACAACCACGACATTGGCCATCCGGTTCTCCGTATCCTGATCCGGCGTCCCCTATAACTGCGCGGGCGAGGCCGTGAAACCGGATTCTCCAGTTCAGGTCACCGCCGCCAAAAAAGACAACGGGCCGCGATGCGGCCCGTTTTCGTTGATCTTCGCTTGGCCCGACTGGGGCGCTATCCCGCTTTCGGCTGGCGTTACGCCGCTGCGGGCACCGCGAGGGTATCGGTCATGAAGGCGCGATTGCGCGATGTGCCTGTCCTGTCCGAGGCCTCGGCGATGAAGTCGGCATCGTCCGCGGTCTCTTCCTCGTCGGTGATGCTGTCGATCCGCGCTATGGCACAGGTCACGTCGTTCAGCCCCTCGGACTGCTCCTCGGCCGAGGTCGCGATACCCCGCATCAGGGTGTCGATCTCGGTCACGGCGGTCACGATGCGCTTCAGGACTTCGCCGGTCTCGCCGACAAGGTCCACGCCTTCCACCACCTGACCAGAGGAGGTCGTCACAAGCGACCGGATCTGCTGCGCCGCGTCCGCCGACCGTTTGGCAAGTTCGCGCACCTCGGTCGCGACCACCGCGAAGCCCCGACCGGCCTCGCCCGCCCGGGCCGCTTCGACCGCGGCGTTGAGCGCCAGAAGGTCGGTCTGACGAGCGATCTCGTCGATCATGGTGATGATCTGGCGGATCTGTTCGGAAGATTTCTCGATCTCCGTCATCGCCCCGATTGCACGCTTGACCACGTCGCTGGAACGGGTGGCCTCGCCTTGCGTTTCAGCGACAGTGGCCTGCACGTTGCGGGCGTTCTCGGCCGTCGCACGGGCGGACGTCGCGATCTGCTCGACCGCAGACGCGGCGCGGCGACCTTCGATGCGGGTGTTTGAGGCTGCCGCCACGGCTTTCTCGCGCGCCTTTTCGGCACTGGCACGGGCCTCGGCAGCTTCTGCGGCGGTTTCCTCGAGACGGGCGCGTCCGGCCTCGATCTCGGCCTTGGCCCTCGCGCTGTGCACCATCGACCACAGCAGGACAGCGGCCTCGAGGATCACGATCACCGCATGAAACAGCACGCGCTCGACTGCATCGAGCATCCCGGCCACCGGAAACACCAACGCAGGCAGCAAGAGGCCAAGCGAAAGGTGATGCACGGCGGTCAACGCAACCGCCGCCAGCAGCGCGGGAATGCTCGACAGCGTCGCGATGATCGCGAGCATTCCGAAGAACAGCATGTGCGAATCGATCTGCCACGGATGGTTGGCGAGCGAAGCGGTGAAGGCGATGCATTGCCCTATCAGGACAAGCGACAGCACCAACGGCTGCGACGCGGGTTCGAGGCGCCGGGACAGCAGGGCGACGGCGACAAAGACAATTCCGGATGCCAGAAAGGGCAAGACCGCATTGCCGGCGATCAGCGCGGCAACCGGTGGCACGGGCAACAAGATCATCGTGACGATGCGCGCCACGTATGGGCCGTCGATGCGGGACAGTGTATCGTTCACGGTGGTCATGTGTCAGCTCCAGTGCCGCAGAAAAAGTTTAGTGCCGATGACCCGAGCACGAACCACGCGCCCGCCTCACGCAGCGCCTCGGCGCTCGCACCGTCCGCAAGAACCGAAAGCGGCGCCTGGTCCAGGCCGACGATCCGCCCTCCGGCGGCCGCCACGATTGCGGCTGGCCCACCGTGCCAGGGAGGCGCGACCACGACCAGCGGTCCGCGTCCGAGATCGGACGCCGACTGAAAAAGCCCGACCGACATCAGACCGATGCAGGTGACAAGAAGCAGAGAGATCAGTGGGAAGGCGGAGGTCATCTTCATACCTCCTAATCGACCCGCATGCCGTTTCGCGCAACCTGCAGGAAGTCGGGGGTGCGGGGCGCATTCGTCAAGTATTCATACGCATGCCTGATGCTACCACCAAGGAAAGTCGCATCGCCTAACGTATGGATACCCTATCCCTACGGACGAATTAACCCAGAGTGCCACAACGTCGACAGACGCTCGCGGCGACGACGGCATAGGCGACAGTTCGATCCTGATCAGAAATTGGAGCGGGTAGCGGGAATCGAACCCGCACGACTAGCTTGGAAGGCTAGGGCGCTACCATTACACCATACCCGCGCTGGCAATCGGGTTAGTCAAGGATCGCGTCGCGGTCAAGACCGACCCGCCACATGCGCCTTGCCCAACGCTGTACCCTACCCTTTCCGCTGATCCCTCGCGCGCGGCGCTTCGCTGGCCCGCATTGCGACTGCGCGCAGCCTTGGCCCGTCTTGGCGACGGCCGACCCGGGCGCACCGCCGCGCACACACCCTGTGCGCAAACCTCAACAGACCCCGTCGAGGGCCCCGGCCACCCCGCCACGATCCTGCCGCAAGGTCGCGGACCGGCGGCAGAAAACGACGTCCGCCGCGCCGCGCCGACCTCGGCGAAGATGGCCGGTTTGCGACACCCGTGTCGCGGTCAGACCAGAAAACTTCGTGAATCGCCTGTCAATTCATGTGTTTTGGACATAGTGTTTGAGAGGTGCTGGGTCAGAAAGCGACATCATGCGCCCTCTGGCCCCAATGAAAAAACATGCGACCAGAGAGGTAAAATGTACACACACATCATGGTCCCGGTCGACCTTGCCCATGCGGACCGGCTGCCTCGCGCGCTGGAAACCGCCGCGCTGCTGGGACGGGCGGCACAGGCCAAGGTCACCTATGTCGGGGTCACCGCCGAAACTCCTACTGGGCTTGGCCACAATCCGGACGAATACGCAGACCGGCTGGCGCAGTTCGCGCAGGAGCAGGGCGAACAGCATGGCATCACCACGGCCGCGCGCGCCTATGCAAGCCACGATCCGGCGATCGACCTGAACGACACGCTGCTGAAGGCGGCCGACGATCTGGAGGCGGACTGCATCGTCATCGCCTCTCACATCCCGAACGTCGCGGACCACCTGTGGCCCTCCCATGGCGGCGCGGTCGCACGGCGCGCGAAGGCGTCGGTCTTCGTCGTCCGCTGAGCCAAACCGAAAAGGATATTGCATGACTGATCTACCAGACGACACGGGCGTACCAGCACCGGAAGGGCCGTCCGATCTGATCGATACCGACTACTCCATCGGTCAGGACAACATCGAAGGGTCCGTGGGCCCATTCGGTTTCGACATCCACAACCCGGTTTTCGCCATCTCCGGCCTTTCGGTGGTGGCCTTCGTATTCTACGCGCTGGCATTGCCAGAACAGGCCGAGGAAATCTTCGGCGCGCTGCGCCCGTGGCTGACCAGCACATTCGACTGGTTCTTCCTCAGCGCGGCGAACGTGTTCGTCCTGTTCTGCCTGGCGCTGATCGTTCTTCCCGTCGGCAAGGTTCGCCTTGGCGGCACGGATGCGACACCAGATTACAGCTACATTGGCTGGTTCGCGATGCTGTTCGCGGCCGGCATGGGCATCGGGCTGATGTTCTTCGGGGTTCTCGAACCGGCATACTATTTCGGCACCCCCTGGGGCGACGAGCCGCTTGGTCTTGTGCGGCCGTTCGATGAAAACGGCAACCTGATCGCCGCCAACGTGGACGAGGCACGCCGGATGGCGCTGGCCGCAACGTCGTTCCACTGGGCGCTGCACCCCTGGGCGATCTACGCCGTGGTGGCGCTGGCGCTGGCGCTGTTCAGCTACAACAAGGGTCTGCCGCTTTCGATCCGCTCGGCCTTCTACCCTCTGCTGGGTGAACGCGTGTGGGGCTGGTGGGGTCACGTGATCGACGTGATCGCGGTTTTCGCCACTCTCTTCGGCCTTGCCACATCGCTGGGCTTCGGCGCGACGCAGGCCAACGCCGGTCTTGAACACATCTATGGCCTACCGAACAACGTCACGGTCCAGGTGCTGCTGATTACCGGCATCACGGCCATCGCTCTCGTCTCGGTGCTGCGCGGCCTCGACGGAGGCGTCAAGGTCCTGTCCGAAATCAACATGGGGCTGGCCTTCGCACTGCTTCTGTTCGTGCTGTTCGCGGCGGGCGCCATGACCATCCTGAGCGAATTCGGCCGCGGGCTTGTCGCTTACGTTCAGGAAGTCGTGCCGCTGTCGATGCCCTTCGGGCGCGAAGACGACGGCTACCGCCAAGGCTGGACGGCGTTCTACTGGGCGTGGTGGATCAGCTGGTCGCCCTTCGTCGGCATGTTCATCGCGCGGGTCAGCCGCGGCCGCACCGTGCGCGAATTCGTTACCTGCGTTCTGCTGATCCCCAGCCTTGTCTGCATCTTCTGGATGGCCGTCTTCGGCGGCGCCGCGATCAACGACATGGTCGCAAACGGTGCGGACTCGATGGTGAAGGCGAACGTGATCGACAACTACGTTCCCGAACTGTCGCTTTTCGCGATGCTGGAAGGGCTACCCCTGTCGGGCATCACTTCCACCCTCGGGATCGTACTGGTGATCGTGTTCTTCGTGACCTCGTCTGACAGCGGGTCGCTGGTGATCGACACGATCACGGCGGGCGGCAAGATCGACGCGCCGGTGCCCCAGCGGGTGTTCTGGTGCATCTTCGAGGGCGCGGTGGCCATCGCGCTGCTGATCGGCGGCGGCCTTGGATCGTTGCAGGCGATGGTCATTTCGACGGGCCTGCCTTTCACGATCGTGCTGCTGATCATGTGCTGGGCGATCTACAAGGGGCTGAGCGCTGAACCACGCTGACACCCCCTCGCGATAAAATGATCGAAACTACGCCGTCCGCCCCGCGCGGGCGGCGTTTTTCGTACGACTGCGCCGCCCCGCCTGCGAAGTCGCTTCTGCTACAGAGTCGCCCCCGGACCGGCCGCGTCACCGATCTTTCGACTATAGCAGCAGCCTGATTTTGGCCGTTCGCACAATATATAATCATTTGCGACATTTTTGCGCCCATTTTTGCGGACAGATCTGCTCGGGCGCGTTTCGATGCCCGCTTTTCCATCAAATCCTGTTCCGCGCGGCGACCCCACCGCGCAGTTTGCCCTAGGCGGCGGGCCATCACCCGGCGTCACGTAACACCCGCGACGACGGGGCGCGTGCGCCCTGCCCCGTGGGAGGGATTTTGGGACACCGCAGCGGGCGACATGCCCGAACCGCACCGAACGGGGCGCGGAAAATGCGGCAGCGATCTGGGGAACGCATATGACTTCATTCAAGAAAATTCTCGCAGGAGCCGGTCTGGCCACTGCTCTTCTGTCCAGCACTGCGCTTGCGCAATCGGGCGACCCGATCAAGGTCGGCATCCTGCATTCGCTGTCCGGCACGATGGCGATCTCCGAGACGACGCTGAAGGACGCGATGCTGATGCTCATCGAGGAGCAGAACAAGAAAGGCGGCCTGCTGGGTCGTCCGCTGGAAGCCGTCGTGGTCGATCCGGCCTCCGACTGGCCGCTGTTCGCCGAAAAGGCGCGCGAGTTGATCGAAGGCGAAGGCGTGGACGCTGTGTTCGGCTGCTGGACTTCGGTGTCGCGCAAGTCGGTCCTGCCGGTATTCGAGGAACTGAACTCCATCCTGTTCTACCCGGTGCAGTACGAGGGCGAGGAAAGCCAGCGCAACGTGTTCTACACCGGCGCGGCACCGAACCAGCAGGCGATCCCGGCGGTCGATTACCTGATGGAACAGGAAGGCGTTGAGCGCTGGGTTCTGGCCGGCACCGACTATGTCTATCCCCGCACCACCAACAAGATCCTCGAAGCCTACCTGCAGTCCAAGGGCGTCGCACCCGAAGACATCATGATCAACTACACGCCGTTCGGGCATTCCGACTGGCAGACCATCGTGTCGGACATCAAGACCTTCGGGTCGGCCGGCAAGAAGACGGCCGTGGTCAGCACGATCAACGGCGACGCCAACGTGCCGTTCTACAAGGAACTGGGCAACCAGGGCATCGCCGCGACGGACATTCCCGTCGTCGCCTTCTCGGTCGGCGAAGAGGAACTCGCCGGGCTCGACACCGCGCCGCTGGTCGGCCACCTGGCCGCATGGAACTACTTCATGTCGGTGGACACGCCCGAGAACGACGCTTTCATCAACACATGGCTCGATTTCATCGGCGACGACAATCGCGTGACCAACGATCCCATGGAAGCCCATTACATCGGCTTCAACATGTGGGTGGAAGCCGTTGAAAAGGCTGGCACCACCGATGCGGATGCCGTCATTGACAGCATCGTGGGCGTAACCGTGCCGAACCTGACCGGCGGCATGTCGGAAATGCTGCCGAACCACCACATCACCAAGCCTGTGCTGGTGGGCGAGATCCAGGACGACGGTCAGTTCTCGGTCGTCTGGGAAACCGAAGGCCTGGTTCCGGGCGATGCGTGGTCCGACTTCCTGCCGGAAAGCGCACCGCTAATGGCCGACTGGACGGACCCGATCAACTGCGGGAACTACAACACCGAAACCGAAAGCTGCGGCGGCGTGACCAACTGATCGCTCCCACCAGCCACCGGGGGCGGCCGCATCGGGCGGCCGCCCTCTCCTTCCTGACGATCGGATATGACATGACGCGCCAAAGCCTCTGGCTTGCCGCCCTCCTGATGACTTGCCTCGGCACTCTTGCAGCCGCCCAGTCGCCCCAGACCGCTCCGGCGACGGACGCGGAGGGACCGACCGCCGCGGCGCCGGGGTTCGAAGGTCTGGTGCGCGCCCTGCCCGATGGAAACTTCGACGAGGTCGAGGCACTGGTCTCCGCCATCGCCGAAACCGGCGATGAGAGGGCCACGGGCGTGTTGGAGGCGCTGGCGTCAGGCGACCTGCATCGGCTGAAATCCAACGAAGCTGTCGTGATCGTGCGCGAAATCGGTGGGGACGACCATGCCTTCGACGCGCTGAGCGGCGAAAGCTACGGCGAAATCCCGCGCCGGGGATCGTCCGCGATCCGGGTGAACAACTCCCTGCGGCGGGTGGTGGCTGCAGCGGTCGGCACTCTGACCCTGCGCCACCCCGATCCGGCCCGCAGGCTGGAGGCGGCGCAGGCCGCCTTCCGCGCGCCCGACGCGGCCCAGACCGATGCGCTGTCCGCCGCGCTGGACGCCGAAACCGACCCGGATGTGCGCACGGCGCTGGCTGAAGCAGTGGCCGTGGCGACATTGACGGCGGGCACGGCGCCGGTTCCGACCCAGCTGGACGCGATCGCGACGATCGCGGCGCGGGGCGACGGCGTGGCGCTGTCGGTGCTGACCCCGCTGACGGGGTCGGACGCACCCGAGATTGCCTCCGCCGCATCCGAGGCGGTGGACCGGATCGAACGGGTGCGCCAGATGTGGTCGGCGGCGCAGAACGTTTGGTTCGGCCTCTCGCTTGGATCCGTGTTGTTGCTGGCCGCGATCGGGCTGGCGATTACCTTCGGCGTGATGGGCGTGATCAACATGGCCCACGGCGAACTGGTGATGCTGGGCGCCTACACGACCTTCTTCGTGCAGGAAATCATCCGCAACGCGGCACCGGCCCTGTTCGACTGGTCGCTGCTGATCGCCGCGCCGCTGGCCTTTCTGGTGGCCGGTGCGATGGGCGTGGCGATCGAACGGGGCTGTGTGCGGTTCCTCTACGGCCGCCCGCTGGAAACGCTGCTCGCGACATGGGGCGTCAGCCTGATCCTGCAGCAAACCGTCCGCTCGATCTTCGGGCCGAACAACCGCGAGGTCGGCAACCCTTCGTGGATGTCGGGCGCCTTCGAGATCGGGCAAATGACGATTACCTACAACCGGCTGTGGATCCTGGTCTTCGCGCTCGCGGTATTCGCGATCCTGCTGTTCGTCATGAAGCGCACCCCGGTGGGCCTGCAGATGCGCGCCGTGACGCAGAACCGCGCGATGGCCGCGAATATGGGCATCCGCACCGGCTGGGTGGATGCGATGACCTTCGGGCTGGGCGCGGGCATCGCCGGACTTGCCGGGGTCGCGCTGAGCCAGATCGACAACGTATCGCCCAATCTGGGACAAAGCTACATCGTGGACAGCTTCATGGTGGTCGTGTTCGGCGGTGCCGGCAACATCTGGGGCACACTTGCAGGGGCGTTCAGCATCGGGATCGCGAACAAGTTCCTGGAGCCGTGGTCAGGCGCCGTTCTGGCCAAGATCCTCGTGCTGGTGTTCATCATCCTGTTCATCCAGAAGCGGCCGCGCGGGCTGTTCGCCGTGCGAGGGCGCGCAGTCGATGGCTGAGCGTCGGCACACCCGGCACGGGAGGCTCCCGCCCGTCGTTGCAGCGCTTGCGCGCAGCGCCTCCGGTTGGGCCCGGCCGCGCTGCCGCGCGGCTGTGGCAGACTGCGGTCAGTCCTCCCGCGCAATAGCCGCGAAGCGGCCCGGCCCAACGGGAAGAAGCGGGGCGCGTAGCGCCCCGATGATGACGGGCGGGAGCCCCCCGTCCTGGCCCGGCGCGCTCCGGATCCGATCCTGCCTTAGCCTCGCGAAAGTCCTGCCATGACCTCCCTCATCGACCGCCGCATGGGCATCTTCCTTGCGGGTCTCTTCATCCTCACAGTCGCCGTGCCGGTCGGAAATCTCGGCCTAGAAGACCGCCTCGTGCCATCCTACGTCGTTTCACTGCTGGGCAAATACCTGTGCTATGCCCTGCTCGCCGTCGCGCTCGACCTTGTCTGGGGCTATTGCGGCATCCTCAGCCTCGGCCACGGGGCCTTCTTCGCGCTAGGCGGCTACGCGATGGGGATGCACTTGATGCGCGAGATCGGCGACCGGGGGGTCTATGCCAACCCGGACCTGCCGGACTTCATGGTCTTCCTGAACTACGACGCCCTGCCGTGGTACTGGCTCGGCTTCGACATGTTCTGGTTCGCCTGCATCATGGTCCTGCTCGCGCCCGGAATCCTCGCCTTCGTGTTCGGCTGGTTCGCCTTTCGCAGCCGCGTGACCGGCGTGTACCTCTCGATCATCACGCAGGCGATGACCTATGCCCTCATGCTCGCGTTTTTCCGCAACGAAATGGGCTTCGGCGGGAACAACGGGCTGACCGACTTCAAGGATGTGCTGGGCTTCGATCTGCAATCGGACGCCACGCGCGCCGGGCTCTTCGTACTGTCGGCGCTGGCCCTCGCCGCAGGCCTGCTGATCGCCAAGGCGATCACAAATTCCAAGTTAGGCAAGGTGCTGATCGCCGTGCGCGACGCCGAAAGCCGCACGCGGTTCATCGGCTACCGGGTCGAGCACTACAAGCTGTTCGTCTTCACCGTCTCGGCGATGATGGCGGGCGTCGCGGGCGCGCTTTACACGCCGCAGGTCGGCATCATCAATCCGGGCGAATTCAGCCCCGCCAACTCGATCGAGATCGTCATCTGGGTGGCGCTCGGCGGGCGCGGGACGCTGGTGGGCGCCGCGCTTGGCGCGATCCTCGTCGCTGCGGCGCAGACCCTTTTGACCGGCTGGTTCCCCGAACTGTGGATTTTCGCACTGGGCGCGTTGTTCATCTTCGTGACGATCTTCATGCCGCAGGGCGTGCTGGGCGTGATCGAAGGCACGTTCCGCCGGCGCCCGCCGACGCGCGATCTGACAGCCGCACGGGAGGCACGACCATGAGCATCCAGCTTGCGCTTGACGGAGTGACCCGCAGCTTCGACGGGTTCAAGGCGATCAACAACCTGTCGCTCACGGTCGAAAAAGGGGAACTGCGCGCCGTGATCGGCCCGAATGGGGCGGGCAAGACCACGATGATGGACATCATCACCGGCAAGACCCGGCCCGACAGTGGCGAGGTACTTTGGAACCAGACCGTCGATCTGACCCGCATCGACGAGGCGGGCTCGGCGCGCCTCGGGATCGGACGCAAGTTCCAGAAACCCACCGTGTTCGAAACCCAGACGGTCGAGGACAATATCGCGCTCGCGCTCAAGGACGACCGTTCGGTCTGGGCCACGCTCTTTCATCGCCGCAGTACCGAAGACACGGCCCGGATCACCGATCTGCTGGAACTCGTGAAGCTGACCGACCATCGCACCGACATGGCGGGCGATCTCAGCCACGGCCAGAAACAGTGGCTGGAAATCGGTATGCTGCTCGCGCAGGATCCGGAACTGCTGCTTGTCGATGAACCCGCGGCCGGCATGACCGACGCCGAAACAATGCGCACGGCCGAACTGCTGCGCGGCATCGCGGGCAAGCACACGGTCGTCGTGGTCGAACATGACATGGATTTCGTGCGCGCCCTGAACTGCCGGGTCACTGTCCTGCATCAGGGGCATGTGCTGGCCGAAGGCTCGCTCGACCACGTGTCGGCCAATGACGAGGTGATCGAGGTGTATCTTGGCCGCTGAACGGACTTGCGCCGCGCGCGCCGCGCACCACGGACATTCGTTGAGGAACGAAAGGGGCAAGCATGCTCAGGGTTGATCAGGTCGATGTGCATTACGGGGCCGCGCAAGCGCTGCGCGGGGTGTCGCTGGAGGCCGAGATCGGCAAGGTGACGACCGTGCTGGGTCGCAACGGCGTCGGCAAGACGACGCTGCTGCGCGCGATTGTCGGGCGCAACCCGGTCTCGGGCGGAAGGATCGAATGGGAAGGACGGGACCTCGCGCGCATCCGCTCCGACGGGCGGGCGCGCGGAGGCATCGCTTCGGTGCCGCAGGGGCGCGAGATTTTCCCGCTGCTGACCGTGCGCGAGAACCTGGAAACCGGCTTTGCCGTTCTGCCCCGCGCGCAGCGTAGCGTGCCCGACGAGGTGTTCGAGTTGTTCCCGGTGCTGCGCGACATGCTGGGACGGCGTGGCGGCGATCTGTCGGGCGGGCAACAGCAACAACTGGCGATCGGCCGTGCGATGGTGATGCGCCCGCGCCTGCTGGTGCTGGACGAGCCGACCGAAGGGATCCAGCCCTCGATCATCCAGGATATTGGCCGGGCGATCACCTACCTGCGGGACAAGGGCGAAATGGCCATCGTTCTGGTGGAACAGTACTACGATTTCGCCCGCGATCTGTGCGACAGCTTCCACGTGATGGACCGCGGCCAGATCGTCAAATCGGGCACGCGCGCCGAAATGGTCGATGACGAAGTGCGCGGTCTGCTCACGGTGTGACCGGGCCGGGCCAGGCGGCGGGACCCGCCCCCGCGCAGGCGGGGGTGGGGACATGGCGTCACGCCGCAGGCGTGTCCGTCGGACCGGACCGGATCAGTATTTCTGCGGCACGTAGAGTTCGGGCGGCAGAACAGCGCGTTCGTATTCCTTGTTATAGACGCGCTCCGGCAGATGCACCTCTTCGTGCGGAACCGGCTCGTAGGGGATCTGCGTCAGCAGGTGATCGATGCAATTCAGCCGGGCGCGCTTCTTGTCGTTGCCTTCCACGATGTACCACGGCGCTTCGGGAATATTGGTGCGCGCGAAGGTCTCTTCCTTGGCCTTGGTGTACTGCTCCCAGCGCACGCGGCTCTGCAGGTCCATCGGTGACAGTTTCCACTGCTTGAGGGGATCGTGAATCCGCATCAGGAAACGCAGCTGCTGTTCTTCGTCGGTGATCGAAAACCAGTACTTTATGACGCGTATGCCCGACCGCACCAGCATCCGCTCGAACTCGGGCACGTCGTGGAAGAATTGCTCCACCTCGTCCTCTGTGGCAAAGCCCATCACCCGCTCCACCCCGGAACGGTTGTACCAGGACCGGTCGAACAACACCATTTCCCCCGCCGCGGGCAGATGCGGCACGTAGCGCTGGAAGTACCATTGCGACTTTTCCCGCTCGCTCGGTGCGGGCAGTGCGACCACGCGGGCCACGCGCGGGTTCAGCCGCTGGGTGATCCGCTTGATCACCCCTCCCTTGCCTGCACTGTCACGCCCCTCGAAGATCACCACGACCTTCTCGCCGCTGTATTGCAGCCAGTCCTGCAGCTTGATCAGTTCTGACTGAAGCTCCAGAAGCTTGCGGAAATAGTCGCGCCGTTCAAGGCTTGGCGGGTGCGCCTTGCGATAGATCTTGCGGATCTCGAGCGACAGCGCCGGCTCGGACATCTCCAACTCGTAGTCCTCGTCCAGCGTGTCGGCCAGTTCCGCTTCCAGCCAATCGCGCGCGTGCGCGTCGTCGCCTTGATCCTGTTCCATCTGCCGTGTCCCTGCCAGTCGGTTGTCCGGGCTTCAGGTCTAACCCGGCCAGGTGACGTTTTTGCGATGACGCATCGCCACGTGGCCGCGCGCCCGGCGTCGGCGCAAGACCGTATCAGGCGGTGCGCCAGTCGAAGAAGCCTTCCGGCGCGCGGTCCAGCAGCGTCGCCGCAAGCGCGCGGCCCATCTCGGGTCCATCCTCGACCGGGCCGCTCACGCTGTCGGACAGCGCATCCGACCCGTCGGTACGCAGGATCTCGCCGCGCAGGCGCAGCGTCCCTCCGTCAAGCTCGGCCAGCCCGGCAATCGGCGTCTCGCACGACCCATCAAGCCGAGCAAGATAAGCCCGCTCCGCCGCGAGGCGCTGACCGGTCGGCCCGTCGTGGATCGCCTCCAGCATGGCACCGGCGCGCGTGTCCTCCGCCCGCCGCTCGATCCCGATAGCGCCCTGCGCGACGGCGGGCAGCATGTCTTCCGGTGCGATCGCGCCGCGCGCGACGTCGGTCATGCCCAGCCGCCGCAGACCGGCCATCGCAAGGAACGTCGCCACCGCAACTCCGTCAGCCAGCTTCTGCATCCGCGTCTGCACGTTGCCGCGAAATTCCACCAGCGTCAGATCGGGGCGGCGATGCGCCAGTTGGGCGCGCCGCCGCAGGCTGGACGAGCCGACCACCGCGCCCTGCGGCAGGTCCGCAAGCCCAGCCACGTCATGCGACACGAACGCGTCGCGCACATCCTCGCGCGGAAGGTAGCAGTCCAGCACCAGCCCGGTCGGCTGCAAGGTCGGCATATCCTTCATGGAGTGCACCGCGATGTCGATGCGCCCTTCCAGCATCGCGTCTTCGATCTCGCGGGTGAACAGGCCCTTGCCGCCGATTTCCTTAAGAGGCCGGTCGAGCACCCGGTCCCCCGTGGTCTTGATCACCTCGATCACGAACGCCTCGGCGGGCAGATCGAAGGCGGCGGCCAGGCGGTCGCGGGTCTCGTGCGCCTGGGCCAGCGCGAGCGGCGATCCGCGCGTGCCAATACGAAGCGGTTGGGCGGGTGTGGGCAAAGCGAGTTTCATGGCAATTGCGTAGCCTTGTCATTTTTGATTGACAACATGAAACCGTGCGCCGCGTTGACATTGCGCGCCCGTTGCGGGACGACCCTGTGGAAAACAGCGCGAGGAGCATCATGGCGGACCCCAAGACCCAGAAGACCCTGCTGCGGGCATTGGCCGGCGAAACACTCGACGTGCCGCCGATCTGGATGATGCGGCAGGCCGGACGCTACCTGCCCGAATACCGCGCGACGCGGGCGCAGGCCGGGGATTTCCTGTCGCTGTGCTACAATTCCGAGCTTGCGGCCGAGGTCACGCTCCAGCCGATCCGGCGCTACGATTTCGATGCGGCGATCCTGTTCGCCGACATCCTGCTGATCCCTGACGCGCTTGGAGCGGACCTTTGGTTCGTCACCGGCGAGGGGCCGCGCCTGTCCACGGTCACCAGCGACAGCGATTTCGGCAAGCTCAAGCATGCGGCCGACGTGCACGACCACCTCGCCCCGGTCTACGAAACGCTGCGCATCCTGCGCCGCGAGTTGCCCGAGCGGACTACGCTGATCGGCTTCGCAGGCGCGCCCTGGACCGTGGCCACCTACATGATAGCCGGGCAAGGCACGCCGGACCAGGGGCCCGCGCACGCGCTGAAGGCGGAAAACCGGCCGCTGTTCAACGCGCTGATCGGGCGGCTGACGAATGCCACGATCGAATATCTGTCCGCGCAGATCGACGCGGGCGCGGAGGTGGTGAAAATCTTCGACAGCTGGGCCGGATCGCTCAAGGGCGACGATTTCCGCGACTACGCGCTGGAACCCGCGCGCCAGATCATCGCGGCACTGAAGGAACGGCATCCGGGCATCCCGGTCATCGCCTTCCCCCGCGAGGCGGGCGAAAACTACATCGGCTTCGCAAAGGCGACCGGCGCGGATTGCGTCGCGCTGGACAATTCGGTCGCGCCGGAATGGGCGGCCGAACATGTCCAGAAGGACGGCTGCGTGCAGGGCAACATGGCGCCGGGCCATATGGTCACCGGGGGCGACGCGCTGGTCGACGAAGTACGCCGCATCCGCACGGCGTTCAGCGGCGGCCCGCACATCTTCAATCTCGGGCATGGGATCACGCCCGACGCGGACCCCGAGAACGTCGCGCTGATGGTCAACACGCTGCGCGAAGCCTGACCCCACCCAGACAGCCGGAGCACGCGCCGTGGCCGACCTGTTCCTGATCCTCTCCAAGACGGTCTGGACGATCGTCAAACCCGAGACGTGGATCGTGCTGGGGCTGCTGGCCGCGATGGCGGCGGTCTGGCGGGGCTGGCGCCGGGTCGGGCTAGGTCTGCTGGGCCTGCTGGTCGCGGCGCTCTGCGCGCTGGCGATCTGGCCGCTGGGCGACGTGGTTCTGCGCCCGCTTGAGGAGCGCTTCCCCCCCGCCCCAGACCTTCCCGACCCGCCCGCAGCGATCCTGGTGCTGGGCGGTGCCGAACAGGCGGCACAGACCGCGCGGCACGGGCTGCCCGCCACCGGCGAGGGGGCCGAACGGTTCCTCGCAGCGATCGCCCTTGCCCTGCGATATCCGCAGGCGGCACTGGTGTTCACGGGCGGCACCGGCTGGTTCGTCGCGGGCGAGATATCGGGAGCGGAAGTTGCGCGGCGTATCTTCACCGAAGCCGGGATCGACCCGGACCGCCTGATCCTCGAAGACAAGTCGCGGACCACCTGGCAGAACGCGGTGATGACCCGCGATCTGGTGCGGGACCTGCCCGATGGTCCTGTGCTTCTGGTGACTTCGGCCTTCCACATGCCACGATCGGCGGGCGTATTCTGCGCAGCGGGATGGGCCGACCTGATCGGCTGGCCCGTGGATCACCGCACCGCGGGCTTCGACGGAAACTGGGGCTGGAACCTTGCCGTCAACCTTGAAGATCTCAATCGCGGCGTGAAGGAATGGATTGGCCTTGCCGCCTATCGCGCCACGGGGCGCGCCGTCCCGTACGATCTGCGCGGCGGCGAGATACTGTGCCGCACGGATGCGGTAAGGGCGGGTTGATCCGCGCGGCCCGATGCGGGATCTTCGGTCCGGTCTTCGGAAAATGGCGGTCGCAGAAGGATTCGAACCTTCGACCTTCGCCTTCGGAGGGCGACACTCTATCCAGCTGAGCTATGCGACCGTATGGATGCGGCGTGCAAGTCACGCCTTTCCATGCGGTGCGGTATAGTCAAGCGGACCGCGCCCCGCAATGGCGAATTGGCGCCCCGGCCCCAATTCGCCGCCCGGATCAGGCGAAGAACTCGTGACAGAGCTCCAGCGCATCGACCAGTGTGTCGACCTCCGCCGTTGTGTTGTAAAGCCCGAAGGAGGCGCGGCAGGTCGCGGCCACGCCCATATGCTCCATCAGCGGCTGGGCGCAATGGTGCCCCGCTCGCACCGCGACGCCCTTCTTGTCGAGCACGGTGGAAATGTCATGCGCATGGGCCGCGCCCTCCAGGGTGAACGAGAAGATCGCGGCCTTGTCCGCGGACTGGCCCTGCACGTTCAGCCAGTTCAAACCGTCGAGCCGCGTGCGGGCATAGTCGCGCAGGCTGGCCTCGTGGGCGGCGATGTTGTCCATCCCCAGCGCCATCATGTATTCGAGAGCGGCGCCAAGGCCGATCATCTGCACGATCCCCGGCGTGCCGGCCTCGAACTTCATCGGCGGGTCGTTGTATGTCACGACATCGCGCCCGACCTCGCGGATCATGTCGCCGCCCCCCATGAATGGGCGCATCTCGGCCATCCGTTCGGGCCGCAAATAGATTGCGCCGGAACCGGACGGACCATAGAGCTTGTGGCCGGTGATCGCGTAGAAATCGCAGCCCAGCGCCTGCAGGTCCACCGGCATGTGGACGGCGGCCTGACTGCCATCGACCAGAACCGGCACGCCCTTGGCATGGGCGCCCTCAACGATGGTCTTGATGTCCACGACCGTGCCAAGCACGTTGGACAGATGCGTGCAGGCCACCAGTTTCGTGCGCGCGCCGATGGCGTCGATCACCTTCTGCGGGTCGAGATCGCCGTTGGCATCCACGTCCACCCATTTCAGCACCACGCCCATGCGTTCGCGCAGGAAATGCCAGGGCACGATATTGGCGTGGTGTTCCATGATCGACAGCACGATCTCGTCGCCCGCTTCCATACGGGGCATGGCCCAGCCATAGGCCACCATGTTGATCCCCTCGGTCGTGCCCGAGTTCATCACGATGCTTTTCTCGTCGCCCGCGTTCAGGAAGCGCGCGATAGTGCCACGCACGGCCTCGTAGCGTTCGGTGGAAAGGTTCGACAGGAAATGCAGTCCGCGATGGACGTTGGAATATTCCTCCGCATAGGCGCGCGTCACCGTGTCGATCACGACCTGCGGTTTCTGCGCCGAAGCGCCGTTGTCGAGGTAGACCAACGGTTTACCGTTCACCTCGCGCGCGAGGATGGGAAAATCGCGGCGGACAGCCTGCACGTCAAACATTGAAATCTCCGGGGGAGGCGATGCCGAAAAGGGCCAGCACGAGGCTCATCACGAAAGTGATGCCGAAGGCCGACACGAGGATCATCACGAAGACCATCCCGAGCGACCGGAAGCCGTGCGCGGCGGCGATGAAATGGGTCAGGAGCCAAAGGAAAAGCACCAAGCCGACAAGCCCGATAACGTCCGCCACGGGCGGCAGCACGAACAGGGCGGCGGTCTGCACCACCTGAAGGCATGCCATCACGAATTGCAGCCAGACGACCAGCGCGAGGCTGTCCTCGAATGCGCCCTGCCCGCCCATCCATCCACCGATGGTGTGGATCGCATAGACCATCACCACCAGCAGACCAAGCTGGATGGCGCACATCACAAGCGGGTTCGCGAGATACGGGTTGGCCAGCGCGCCGCCCTGCGTGGTGACGATCAGAGTGCCCTGCCCCATCACGACGGATGCCGACACCACGGCGGCCAGCATCGTCCAGAGGACCGGTACCGGCAAGCCGGTGCGGATCACGCGCACTGCGCCCTCGCGCGGGTTTCGAATTGTCTGAACGGCCGCGGCGACAAGGGCGCGCGGCGTGAACTCCAGCGGTGCGTCATCGGTCATGCGGTGCGTCATGCCCCCTGCGGTCGTGTCTCGCGATGTTGCGGCCATTCGGCCTCTCGCAGACCGAAAGACCAGAGCCACAGGAAAATGCCAAGCGCAAACGCCGTGACAAGGTCAAGCGTGGTGCCCGGCCCGACGAACCCGGCGGTCAAACCGCGCAGCAACCACAGCGGCGCGGCTGCCAGCAGTGCCCAGAACAGTGCCATGCGCGCATCGAACCACGACCCACGCGCGCGGAAAGGCTTTGCCAGAAGATGGCTGAGCGCAGCGAGCCCGTAGAAGGCCAGCGGCATCACGAAAAGCCACACGAACAGATCGCCCGTCGCCCGTTCGGCCAGCCCCGCCGCCGGATCGAGCGCGGCCTCACGCGCCAGCCTTGGCAGTTGCGCCACGAAGATCAGCAGACAGGCGATCATGACGAAGGCGATGGCCCGGTCCTCACGCACGCCGCCCGCCAGTTGCCGCCGCAGCACGCGCCCGGGCGCGCGATAGCTGGCCACGATATCGGTTGTGACCGGCATCAGTCCCGCCGGCGCCGCGCCATCCACGCCTGAAGCCGTTCAAGGATGTCGTCGGCCAGCGCCTGATCCTCGATTTCCTCGATCGCCTCGGCGAGGAAGGCCAGCGTCATCAGGTCGGTCGCTTCGGATTCGGGCACCCCGCGCGAGCGCAGATAGAACAGCCCCTCCTCGTCGATCGCGCCAGACGTGGACCCGTGCGAGCAGGCCACGTCGTCGGCGTAGATCTCAAGCTCCGGCTTGGCGAGAAACTGGCTGTCGTCGTCCAGCAGCAGCGACTGGCTGATCTGGTAACCGTCGGTCTTCTGCGCGCCCTGTTTCACAAGGATCTTGCCCTGGAAAACCCCAGTGGCGCCGTTGCGCAGCACCTTCTTGAACACTTGTCGGCTTTCACAGGCCACGGCATCGTGGGTGATGAAAACCGTGTCGTCGTGATGGAAATCACCATCCCCGACGCAGGCACCCGCGACATGCGCCACGGCATTGTCGCCGGTCAGTTCAACGACGCAGTCGTTGCGCGTCAGAACGCCGTTCATAGTCAGGGTAAAAGTCTTGAACACCGACCCCTCGCCAAGCCGCGCGAAAATATGGGTGGCCGCACGCCGTTCGTGGTCGCGCCCCTGCGCGCGGACATGGTGGAACGTTCCGCCCGAGGCGACATCGACTTCCATCACCTTGTTGAAGCGCGCGGCTGCCGGGCCGTCTTCCAGCACAGTGACGTCGGCGCCACTGTCCACCTTTATGACATGGTGCAGGTGCGCGTCCGACGTTTCGTTACGGTGCAGGTATTCGAAGGCCACGGGACGCGCCGCCTTGCCAGTCGCGTGGATCACCAGGCCGTCGGTCGCGAAGGCGGTGTTCAATGCAGCCAGCGGACGCGAGACGGGCGTCTGCCCGCGCGTTTCCAGCACGCCGTAGAGATCCTTGGCCCAGTGAATGTCGCGCGCGTCGACATCGGCCAGCCGTTCGATGGTCACGCCCGCAAGCGTCAGATCATCCGACGCTTCGGCGTCAAACACGCCGTCCACGAAGACGACCCTTACCCGGTCGATGTCGTCGAAGACCGGCGTGTCGCGGTCCGACAGAAGCGCGGCAGGCACGACCTCGGGCGCTGTCAGCGTTTCGGGGCGCGTGTATTTCCAGTACTCGTCGCGCCGCGCCGGAAGGCCTGTCGCTTGGAGCCGCGCCAGCGCATCCTCGCGCGCCACCTTCAGGCAGCCAGAGTCGCCCGGCAAGTCCAGCCCGGAAAGCCGCGCCGCCAGCGTGTCGGTCTTGGGTTGCGGCAGCGCCATTACGCCACCTCCGCCTTCAGGCCGGCATAGCCGTTGTTCTCGACCTCGAGGGCCAGTTCCGGGCCACCTGTCTTGATGATGCGCCCGTCCGAAAGAATGTGCACCACGTCCGGCTTGATATGATCCAGAAGCCGCTGGTAGTGCGTGATGACGAGGAACCCGCGGCCTTCGTCGCGCAGCGCGTTCACGCCGTCAGCCACCAGTTTCATCGCGTCCACGTCAAGTCCGCTGTCGGTCTCGTCGAGGATGCACATCTTCGGTTCCAGCATCGCCATCTGAAGGATCTCGTTGCGCTTCTTCTCGCCGCCCGAAAAGCCCACATTGACCGGCCGCTTGAGCATGTTGGCGTCGATCTCCAGCGCCTTGGCCTTCTCGCGGACGACCTTCAGAAAATCCGCCGCGGACAGTTCTTCCTCGCCGCGGGCCTTGCGCTGCGCATTCACCGCGGTGCGCAGGAAGGTCATGTTGCCGACGCCGGGAATTTCGACCGGATACTGGAATGCAAGGAACAGCCCCGCTGCCGCGCGCTCTTCGGGTTCCATATCGAGGATATCCTCACCGCCCAGCGTGGCCGAGCCTTCGGTCACCTCGTACCCGTCACGGCCCGACAAAACGTAGGACAGGGTCGACTTGCCCGACCCGTTCGGGCCCATGATGGCATGGACCTTGCCGGCCTCGACCGTCAGGTCGACCCCTTTCAGGATCACTTTGTCTTCTTCTTCCAGCTTCACGTGCAGGTTCTTGATTTCCAGCATTTTCTTTCCCGTTCAATGTATTCGCACACCCTCAGGCGGCGTTCAGTCCAGCGTGACGGCGGTGCCCGAGGCAGACACCATCAGCATGTTGTTGATAACCTCGTAGTCCAGATCGACCCCGACAACGGCATTGCCGCCAAGCTCGCGCGCATGCTGTTCCATTTCGCGCAGGGCGGTGGCACGGGCTTCGCCCAAGCTTTCTTCGTAGGCACCCGACCGGCCGCCCAGAATGTCCGTGATCCCGGCGAAAACGTCGCGGAATACGTTGGCACCAAGGATCGCCTCGCCCACGACGATGCCGTGATAGACAGTGATCCGGCGCCCTTCGACCGACGGTGTGGTGGTCACGATCATGACTTGCGTCTCCCGATTTCGCCGCTGTCCTGCGCCCCCCTTTCGGCCGGGCGACGACGCAGCACGTAGCTTGCAAACAGGCTTCCCAGAAAGCCTGACACGAAGCTGAATGCCACCACCGGCAAGGCCGGAAGAAGCGGCCCCACGAAACGCGCCACCAGGACGAAGGCCGCGCAAAACAGGCCCGTCAGCGATGCGGCAGCAAGGGCAGCGCGCAGCGACACGGCGGCGTCAGCCCACCGAGCCTTCCAAAGAAATCGCCACAAGCTGCTGCGCTTCCATGGCGAACTCCATCGGCAGGGCCTGCAGCACGTCGCGGCAGAAGCCATTCACCACGAGCGCCACCGCCTCTTCCTCGTCCATGCCGCGCTGGCGGCAATAGAAGAGCTGATCATCATCCACCTTCGACGTGGTCGCCTCGTGTTCGACGCGGGACGAATTGTTGCGCACCTCGATATAGGGAACCGTATGCGCGCCGCATTCGGACCCGATCAGCAGGCTGTCGCACTGCGTGTAGTTGCGGCTGTTCTTCGCCTTGGGATGCATCGAGACCAGCCCGCGATAGGTGTTCTGCGCCTTGCCCGCACTGATCCCCTTGGACACGATGCGCGACTTGGTGTTCTTGCCCAGATGCACCATCTTCGTGCCGGTATCGGCTTGCTGGTAGTTGTTGGTGATGGCGATGGAATAGAACTCGCCCTGGCTTTCCTCCCCGCGCAGGATGCAGGACGGGTACTTCCACGTCACGGCGGAGCCGGTTTCCACCTGCGTCCACATCACCTTGGACCGGTCGCCGCGGCAATCGGCGCGCTTGGTCACGAAGTTGAAGATGCCGCCCTTGCCGTTCTCATCGCCGGGGAACCAGTTCTGCACGGTCGAATACTTCACCTCGGCATCTTCCAGTGCCACGATCTCGACCACGGCCGCATGAAGCTGTGTGGTGTCGCGGCTGGGCGCCGTGCAGCCTTCGAGGTAGCTCACGTAGCTGCCCTTGTCGGCGATGATGAGCGTCCGCTCGAACTGGCCTGTATTCTCGGCGTTGATCCGGAAATAGGTCGACAGCTCCATCGGGCAGCGCACGCCGGGCGGCACGTAAACGAACGAACCGTCCGAGAACACGGCAGAGTTGAGCGTCGCGAAATAGTTGTCCGACACCGGCACGACCGACCCGAGGTACTTCTTCACAAGCTCCGGATGCTCGCGGATCGCCTCCGAGATGGAACAGAATATGACGCCCGCCTTCTTCAGTTCGGCCTGGAAGGTCGTGCCGACCGACACGCTGTCGAACACGGCATCCACCGCGACCTTGCGGCCTTCCGCGGGTGCATCCTCGGCGCCCTCGACGCCGGCGAGGATCATCTGCTCCTTCAGCGGTATGCCCAGCTTCTCGTAGGTCGCCAGCAGCTTGGGATCGACCTCGTCCAGTGACTTGGGCTTGACGTCCATGCTTTTGGGCCGGGCGTAATAGTACTGATCCTGGTAGTCGATCGGCGGGTAATGCACCATCGCCCAGGTCGGCTCGTCGAGTTGCGCCCACCGTTCATAGGCCGCCAGACGCCATTCGGTCATCCACTCGGGTTCTTCGTTCTTGCTTGAAATAAGCTTGACGATATCGGGGTTCACGCCTTTGGGGGCGTAATCCATTTCGATCTCGGTTTCCCATCCGTACTTGTACTTGCCGCCCATGGCCTGGACGGTTTCCACGGTTTCCCGGTCCACCCCGTCGCGGACTTCGGTGTTGTCCAAAGCAGCCATTGCACTTCCCTCTCTGCCGCGCCGTGTCGGGCGCTATTCCTGTTGCACGCCCTCGAACGTGTCGTTGTCGGCCCGCCCCTGCGCGCCGCTTGTTCCATTCCGCCCGGCCTTAGGCCGCCCGAGCCCGCGCCTTGGCGTATGCCTTGCCCCAGGCCTCGGCGAAGCGCAGAACGTCCTCGCGCCCGGTGTCCGGGCCGATCGAAACACGCAGCGCCGACGCCGACAGCGCCGGATCGAACCCCATCGCCCGCAGCACGCGACTTTCGCGCAGCTTGCCGGACGAACAAGCCGACCCGGCCGACACCGCGAACCCCGCAAGGTCCATCGACATGACCTGTGTTTCGCCCTTCCAGCCGGGCGCGATCACGCAAACGGTGTTGGGCAAACGCGGCCCGGTGTTCCCGACAAAAATAGTCTCGTTTGACGCAGCTTCCAACGCCAAACTTAGAATATTTCTAATCTCGGCCACTTTTTCCCAGACACCATCGGCAAGCTCGCGCGCGGCGGCTTCGGCGGCAGCCCCGAAACCCGCGATCCCGACCAGGTTCTCTGTCCCCGACCGGCGACCCATCTCCTGCCCGCCTCCGGTGATCCGCGCCGTCACGTCCAGCCCGCGCCGCAGCACGAGCGCGCCGATGCCCTTGGGCCCGCCCAGTTTATGCGCCGAAACGAGGCCCATCTGTGCGCCCGACCAGTCGAAGGCGACCGGCAGCTTGCCGAAGCTCTGCGTGAAATCCACCAGCGCCAGCCCCTCGGGCAGATCCTGCACCACGCCGGTTTCGCTGTTGGCCGACTGCAGCACGCTTTGCGCGGGGTCCTGCACCACGACACGCCCCGCTTCATCAACGGGCAGATCAGCGTCGATCCAGCCCAGCACAGCGTCATGTTCCACCGCCGCCCCGTGCAGCCCGCGCCCCGCCAGCCCCAAAGCAGCGGCCTCGGTCGCACCCGAGGTGAACACGATATCCGCCGCCTGCGCGCCGAACGCCTCGGCCACTTGCGCGCGGGCGCGTTCCTTCAGCGCCGTGGCGGCCCGCCCCTCGGCGTGGACGCTGGACGGGTTGCCGACCACGTCCATCGCCGCGATCATCGCTGCGCGGGCTTCAGGCCGCAGAGGCGCGGTCGCATTCCAGTCCAGGTAGACCCGCGACCGCGCCATCATTCATCCACGAAGTTCAGCAGCGACGGGACCGCAGGGCACGGCGCCAGCGCGTTGCCCGTCACGTCCGACAGCCGGGTCTGGTGCAGGAACACGTAGACATGCGCGCTGAACCCCTCCCAAAGCCGGTTGGTCAGGCTTTGCGCCTTGCTGCCGGAAAGCCCGCCCGACACCGCCGCGCCCTTGTGCATGGCACTGACCGTCTCGTCCACCGCACCCAGGATGTCCGACACCCGGATGTCGGACGCAGGCCGTGCCAGACGGTAGCCGCCGCCCGGCCCACGCACCGATTCCACCAGCCCGGCACGCCGCAACTTGACGAAAAGCTGTTCCAGATAGGCCAGCGAAATCGACTGCCGACGCGAAATCTCGTTCAGGGTGACCAGCGCGTCGGCAGGCTGCAAAGCCAGATCCGTCAACGCGACCATCGCATAGCGGCCCTTCGTGCTGAGTTTCATCGTCCCGTCCTCGCAGGTGCCATTGACCAATTCACGGCAGATGGTTAGGTCGATATCCTCGCCAAATCGAGTCCGACGAAAAAGATTAGAACAGTTCTAAAGTGCCCCCACGCCCCCGTCAACCGTGGTCGGCACCCCGCCAAGGAAGTCCGCGCACCCATGCCCGAGGTTATCTTTCCCGGCCCCGAGGGCCGACTTGAAGGCCGATACCATCCGCAGAAAACCAAGGACGCGCCGATCGCGATCGTGCTGCATCCACACCCGCAATTCGGCGGCACGATGAACAATCGCGTCGTGTACAACTTGCACTATGCCTTTTTCAACATGGGTTTCACGGTGATGCGGTTCAATTTCCGCGGCGTGGGGCGCAGCCAGGGCGAATACGACCAGGGCATCGGAGAGTTGTCCGACGCGGCCTCGGCTCTGGATTACCTGCAATCGATGAACCAGAATTCCAAGCATTGCTGGGTCGCGGGCTTCTCCTTCGGCGCTTGGATCGGGATGCAGCTTCTAATGCGGCGCCCGGAGATCACCGGATTCATCTCCGTCGCGCCGCCCGCCAACATGTACGACTTCTCGTTCCTCGCTCCGTGCCCGTCCTCTGGGCTGATCATCAACGGCACCTCCGACCGGGTCGCGCCGCCTGCGGACACTCGTACGCTGGTCGGCAAGCTGCACGAACAGCGCGGCATCACGATCACGCATCAGGAAATTGACGGCGCGGGACATTTCTTCGAAGAACCGCACATGGACACGATGATCGACAGCGTATCGGGATATGTGAAGCAACGGCTCACCGAATCGACACGCTGATGACCGGGCTCCCCGACCGTCTCGACCGGCAACTCGATTTCCTTGTGGAGATCGACAAGCTCAAGACGATCACCCGCGCTTCGCCCATCGCCGACGGGACGCGCAAGGAGAACTCGGGCGAACATTCCTGGCACCTTGCGATGTTCGCGCTTGTGCTGGCCGACCAGGCCGAACCGGGCGTGTCCATCGACCGGGTCATCCGGATGCTGCTGATCCACGACATCGTGGAAATCGACGCGGGCGACACACCGATCCATGGGGCGGGCGCGGGCAGCACCGATCAGGCCGAGGCGGAGGCGCGCGCCGCCGACCGTCTGTTCGGCCTTCTGCCGGACGACCAGGCAGCGCACCTGCGGGCGCTTTGGGAAGAGTTCGAAGCCGCGGAAACCGCCGATGCCCGCTTCGCCAAGGCGCTGGACCGGTGCCAGCCGCCCTTGCTGAACATGGCCTCCGGCGGGGGCAGCTGGACCGACTATGCCGTCACTCTGGACCATATCGACGCGCGGGTCGGCAAACCCGCCGCGCGCGGCGCGCCGGTGCTTTGGCAACGTGTGCGTGCGCGCATCCTGCCCTTTTTCACCGCCGACTGACCGCCGCGCAGCCCGTTGGGCGCACGGCCGGTCAAGTAGGAACCCCAAATGCCGCCCGTTATCGGCCAAGATGCGCCAGATCCCGCCGGTTTGCGCGAAGAACCGCTGATAACCTCACGTAAGAAAAAGAAAATTCCGACTCGATCGCTCACAGTCGCGTGTCCGGCCTTTTTCGCCACCACGTCGCACTTAGTTGCCCCCTCGTGGACGGGCCGATCCGGTCCGCCTCGCAGAACACAGGAGACTAAGAAATGAGCAGCCAACAGCTTCGCCTCGCTTCCCTCGCCTTCGGCACCGCCCTCGTGGCAGCTGGCGGCACCACTGCAGCGTTCGCAGGCAGCCTTGACCAACCGCAACCCGAAGTGGCCCCGGCCCCGGTCGTCACCACGGCGCCGCTCAGCCGCTGGAGTGGCGGGTATGCCGGTGCACAGATCGGCTACGGTTATGCTGACACCGACACGACGCAGGACGGCGACGTGAACAACAACGGCATTCTCGACACGGCCGAGAACCTGCCCAGCAACACGCTCAACACGCTGCGCAACATCGGCGAAGACGGCGACGGCGCCACCGGCGGTGTGCACGCGGGCTACCTTCTGAACTCGGGCAACTTCGTCTATGGCGGTGAAGCCGACTACGACTTCTCGGACATCCAGTTCGACCGCAATGCCGGGGAGGTCAACGGCATCGGCCGTCTCAAGCTGAAAGGCGGCTACGACCTTGGCAACACTCTGGTCTACGCGACCGCAGGCGCGGCCTATGCCGACGCGGACATCGCCGGGTCAGGGTACAACGATTGGGGCTGGGTCGGCGGCATTGGCGCCGAATACCTGCTGACCGACAACGTGTCGGTGGGTGCCGAGGCGCTTTACAATGACTTCGGCGAGTTCGACAACTCCGATACCGATGTGTCGCTGACCACCGTATCGGCGCGCGTGTCCTACCGGTTCTGATCCCGCCTGATAACAGCCACCCCGTGTGCATCCCGTCCCTCGGGGATGCGCCAAGGCCCGCCTTCACGGCGGGCCTTTTTGCTGCCGGGTCTGTTTTCCGGGCATTGCGCTACCCGCCCGGGCAGTGCGCGGACAACAACGCAATTTTTTGTATACTACGGCATACCAAGCTTTGCAGGCGCAGCATCTTCCGCTATCAGGCAGGGGACCGCGCTGACCGCGAGTCGTGCACATGGAGACGCGCCCGTGACCAAGATCAAGGTGGACAACCCCGTCGTCGAACTGGATGGCGATGAAATGACCCGGATCATCTGGCAGTTCATCAAGGACAAGCTGATCCTACCCTATCTGGATATCGACCTGAAATATTATGACCTCGGCATCATGGCGCGGGACGAGACCGACGACCAGATCACGGTCGATGCCGCCGAGGCGATCAAGCGCTACGGCGTGGGTGTCAAATGCGCGACCATCACGCCGGACGAGGACCGGGTGAAGGAATTCGGCCTCAAGCGAATGTACCGTTCGCCCAACGGCACGATCCGGAACATCCTTGGCGGCGTGATCTTCCGCCAGCCGATCATCTGCCGCAACGTGCCGCGCCTCGTGCCCGGCTGGACCCGCCCCGTCGTGGTCGGTCGACATGCCTTCGGGGACCAGTATCGCGCGACCGATTTCCGCTTTCCCGGGCCCGGCAAGCTGACGATGAAATTCGTGGGCGAAGACGGCGAGGTGATCGAACGCGAGGTGTTCGACGCGCCCGCCGCCGGCGTCGCGATGGGCATGTACAACCTTGACGAGTCGATCCGGGACTTCGCCCGCGCCTCCATGAACTATGGGCTCAGCCTTGGCTGGCCGGTCTACCTGTCGACCAAGAACACCATCCTGAAAGCCTATGACGGGCGCTTCAAGGATCTCTTTGCCGAGGTCTTTGCCGCTGAATTCGAGGACAAGTTCAAGGCCGCGGGTATCACCTACGAACACCGGCTGATCGACGACATGGTGGCCTGCGCGATGAAGTGGTCGGGCGGATATGTCTGGGCTTGCAAGAACTATGACGGAGACGTGCAGTCGGACACGGTGGCGCAGGGCTTCGGCAGCCTCGGGCTGATGACCTCGGTGCTGATGACGCCCGACGGGCAGGTTGTGGAGGCAGAGGCGGCGCATGGCACCGTCACACGTCACTACCGTCAGCACCAGGCGGGCAAGGAAACCTCCACCAACTCCATCGCGTCCATCTATGCCTGGACCGGCGCGCTGAAGCACCGCGCCAAGCTGGACGGCAACGGCGCCCTTCAAACCTTTGCCACCACGCTGGAAAAGGTGATCGTGGACACGGTGGAAAGCGGCTTCATGACCAAGGACCTCGCGCTGCTAGTCGGGCCCGAGCAGAAATGGCTGACCACGATGGGGTTCCTCGAAAAGGTGGACGAGAACCTCAACCGCGCCTTGGCGGGCTGAGCCGTTGCGGCATCGCGGAGGCTCGTTTCCCGCGTGCCGTCCAACCCATGCCCGCATCGCCCGCGCCCCGGAAGTGCCGCCAATCTCTATGCGGGTCTGTAGGAGTCTTTCAGGGGTCCTGTCGGTCCCGCGGCACTGCCCCCCGGCGCTTGAACGGGCACCTCCTAAGCTGCCCGTTTCCGGGTCACGCAGACGGGCACGGCGGCGGTGGCGATACGGGCGCGGCGGGCAGTCTGACCCGCCGCAGCGCGCGGACCGCTTTGATCTTGACGCCGCGCGCAAGCTGCCCAAGCGCTTGGCAGGTGCCAAAACCTGCGGCACATCGCACCGCTGCGCGCGCCGCGCGCAGCGTCAGGGATCGCTTTCGCCGGTCCGCCGGTGCATGGACAGACCTGACCCCAAGACGGAACAGACCCATGCCCGGACATATGCCCCCCCAAGACCCGCAGGCCGTTGCGCATAGCCCGCTGGAGGATGCGCAGGGGCTCGGCATGGGCGTGCTGCTGTGCGGACTTGGGATCACGCTGCTGAGCTATCTGGGGTTCATGACCGGGCAGACTGCCGGGATCGCCCTGATCCTGTCCTACGTTACGGGGATCTCGTTCGGCTGGGTATTCTTCGCGATCAACATCCCGTTCTACTGGCTGGCGCAGAAGCGGCTGGGCTGGGAGTTCACCCTGAAATCTCTGGGCTGCGTGACGGGGCTGTCGGTGGCCACGGAACTGATGCCGCGAGGGCTGCGGCTCGAAGCGCTCGATCCGCTGCTCGGGGTGGTGCTGTTCGGGGCGGTGACGGGGCTGGGTCTGCTGGCGATCTTCCGGCACAAGGGCAGCCTTGGCGGGATCGGAGTGGTGGCGCTGATGGTGCAGGACCGGACCGGGTTCCGCGCTGGATACGTGCAACTGGCGGTGGACGCGTGCATCTTCGCGGTGGCCTTCGCGCTGTTCCCGCCACGGGTGGTGATCTTTTCGCTGATCGGCGCGGTGGTGTTGAACGGGGTGATCGCGTTCAACCACCGGCGCGACCGCTACATCGCACCCTGACCCGGCCTATCACGCGCGACTGGACAGCACGGCCGGGATCGGCCACATCGCACAGGGGAGCAGCGCGGAGGGCCGACCCAATGCCGATGCATTACATCTACCTCGTGATCGCGATTCTGGCCGAAGTCGCGGCAACGACGGCGCTTCCGGCGTCGCGCCAGTTCACGCAGCTCTGGCCCAGCATTCTGGTGGTCGTCGGCTACGCGACCGCCTTCTTCTTCCTGTCGCTGACGGTAAAGGTGATGCCGGTGGGCATCGTCTATGCGATCTGGGCCGGCCTAGGCATCGTCGCCGTCGCGGTCCTCGGCGTAGTGATTTATGGGCAACGCCTGGATCTGGCGGCGATTGCCGGAATGGGCTTGATCATCGCCGGCGTTCTGGTGATTAATCTGCTGTCATCGACGACCGGCCACTGACCCGCTGCCGCAGTGCGGCGCAAATCGGCCACGGTTGCGGGATGCGACGCGATTTCCCCTAGCCAAGTCGGCTGAGGGGCATTAGGTCGCGTCCAACTCTCCCTTTCAAGGCAGCACGACATGGACCTGCGAAATATCGCAATCATTGCGCACGTTGACCACGGCAAGACCACGCTGGTGGACGAACTTCTCAAGCAGTCGGGTGCGTTCCGCGAGAATCAGGCCGTGGCCGAACGCGCGATGGACAGCAACGATCTCGAACGCGAACGCGGCATTACCATTCTCGCGAAGGCCACGAGCCTCGAATGGAACGGCACGCGCATCAACATCGTGGATACGCCCGGCCACGCCGATTTCGGCGGCGAGGTGGAGCGCATCCTGAGCATGGTGGACGGTGTCGTCCTGCTGGTGGATGCCGCCGAAGGGCCGATGCCGCAGACCAAGTTCGTCACCTCCAAGGCGCTGAAGCTGGGCCTGCGGCCCATCGTCGTGCTGAACAAGGTGGACAAGCCCGATGCGGAGCCCGACCGCGCGCTGGACGAGGTGTTCGACCTGTTTGCCTCGCTCGACGCGGACGACGACCAGCTGGATTTCCCGGTGCTCTATGCCTCGGGCCGGTCTGGCTGGGCCGATGCGGAACTCGACGGCCCGCGCGCGGACCTCAAGGCGCTCTACAGCCTGATCGTCGAACATGTGCCCGCGCCGAAAGTGCAGGCGAATCGCGAAAAGCCGTTTCAGATGCTTGCCACGACGCTGAGCGCGGATCCGTTCCTCGGGCGCATCCTGACCGGCCGGGTGGAAAGCGGCACGTTGAAGGCCGGCACTACGGTCAACGCGCTGGCGCGCGACGGCAAGCGGATCGAACAGTTCCGCGTGAGCAAGATCCTTGCCTTCCGGGGCCTGAGTCAGCAGCCGATCGACCTGGCCGAGGCAGGTGACATCGTCAGCATCGCCGGAATGGCGAAGGCCACCGTGGCCGACACGCTGGTGGACCCCGCGATCGACACGCCGCTGCCCGCGCAACCGATCGACCCACCCACCATCACCGTGACCTTCGGGATCAACGACAGCCCGCTGGCAGGCCGCGACGGCAAGAAGGTGCAGTCCCGCGTGATCCGCGACCGGCTGATGAAGGAGGCCGAAAGCAACGTGGCGATCAAGGTCACCGACACGCCGGGTGGCGAGGCCTTCGAGGTCGCCGGCCGGGGCGAGCTGCAGATGGGCGTTCTGATCGAGAACATGCGCCGCGAGGGGTTCGAGCTGAGCATCTCGCGCCCGCAGGTTCTGTTCCGCGAGGAGAACGGCCAGCAAGTCGAACCTGTCGAGGAAGTGACCATTGACGTGGATGACGAATATTCCGGCGCGGTAATCGAGAAACTGACCGGCACCCGCAAGGGCGAGTTGGTGGAGATGAAGCAGTCCGGCGCGGGCAAGACGCGGATCATCGCGCATGTCCCGTCGCGCGGCCTTATCGGCTATCACGGCGAGTTCCTGACCGACACGCGCGGCACCGGCGTGCTGAACCGGGTGTTCCATGAATGGAAGCCGCATTGCGGGCCGATTCCGGGCCGCCGCGCGGGGGTCCTGATCTCAATGGAGAACGGAACGGCAGTGCCCTACGCGCTGTTCAACCTGGAGGACCGGGGCAAGATGTTCATCGGGGCGCAGGCGCCGGTCTACGAGGGCATGATCATCGGCGAGCACAGCCGCGAGAACGACCTCGAGGTGAACCCGCTGAAGGGCAAGAAGCTGACAAACGTGCGCGCCAGCGGCACGGACGAGGCGGTGCGACTGACCCCTCATATCGAGATGACGCTGGAGCAGGCGATCGCCTATATCGACGACGACGAGTTGGTCGAAGTGACGCCAAACGCGATCCGGCTGCGCAAGCGGTTCCTCGACCCGCACGAGCGCAAGCGTCAGTCCCGCGCCGCGGGCTGACACGCCGCAACAACACTGCTTGAGCCATGAAGAAAAGCGCGCAGGGCGGTGCCCTTGCGCGCTTTTTCATGTCTGCCGCAAGGATGGCGCGGAAGCGGCTAGATCATCGGGCGAAGCACGGCGGGGCTGGAGCCGTCACCCTGCCTGCGCACGCTGCCTGCGCGCCCCGGGCCGAAGTCACGCCATGCCAAGCGCTTCCTTGTACATTTCCAGAACCGCCTCTTCCTCGGCGATGTCGTCCTTGTCTCGCTTGCGCAGCGCGATGACCTTGCGCATCACCTTGGTATCGTAGCCGCGGCCCTTCGCCTCGGCCATGACTTCCTTCTGCTGGTCGGCGATTTCCTGCTTTTCCGCCTCGAGCCGCTCGAAGCGTTCGATGAAGCTGCGCAGCTCGTCGGCGGTGACGTTGTAGGCGCTGGTCGCGTCGGTTTCGGTCATGCTCATGAAGAACCCCCTGACTTCGGTCCGCGCGGTCTAGCCCCGCCCGCACGCCCCCGCAAGGGGACAGCGGGCTTGCGCCCCGCCGCGCCCCGGTCTACCTGCCCCGCAAAGGGGAAATGCGCATGGACATACTCATCTGGATCGGGGCCGCGATCTCGCTCGCGGGACTGGCGGGCATCATCGCCTGCATCGTCATGACGGCCCGCGCGCGCGGCGCCGGGCTTGACGACGCGGCGCTGCGCGCGCGGCTCAAGCAGATGGTCACCTACAATCTTGCCGCACTGATGGTGTCGGCCATCGGGCTGATGTGCGTCGTGGTCGGGATCATGCTGGGCTGACCCGTAGCGCGGCGCGGACCGGTCCGGACCGCGCCGGACAGGTCCGCACGCGCGGTCAGACCGGCAAGTTGTCGTGGAACGCTTCGAGGACTTCCGCCTCAAGATCGTCCACCGCCCTGCGCAGATCGGCAGGCACCACGTCGCGATGGCGGTGCAGGTCGTCGATCAGGTCCTGAACGCTGTCATGCAGGTCTTCGACGTCGCCATGCGGCTGGGCAAGGCGGGCGCGAATATCGTCCATCCGGGCTGTCAGTTCACGGGTCGGCATGGCATTCTCTCCCAAGTTAGGGCCTCGCGCCGCGTGACATGGGCACCCCTGACGGGCGTCTTTTTGCCGACGAAGCGGACGGCCGTGCGGCGACCATCGCAGCATCGTCTACAACCTTAGCACACAGGGTTAAGGAAACCTTGATGCCGATCAATTCTTCGCGTGTCTGGCGCAGCCCGCCCTTGCATAACATCTTATTTATTGCATATGAGAAAAGCAGGAGGCCACCTTTTTGGGCAGGCCATGAAAGCGGTACGAAGAACGGGGACGCGACATGCCGATGGACTGGATTTACGGACTGGCGGGAGGGCTGCTGATCGGCCTCGCCGCGGCAGTCTTTCTGCTGGCCAATGGCCGCATCATGGGGGCAAGCGGCATCATCGGCGGACTGGTGGACGGCACCGGACGCAGCAACGCCGCCGAACGGCTGGCCTTTCTCGGTGGGCTGGTCGGTGTGCCGATGGTGATCGCCCTGTTGATGGGCTTCGTGCCGGACGGCGCGGTGACAGCGAACCCGCTGCTGCTGGGCGCGGCCGGACTGCTCGTCGGCGTCGGCACGCGGCTTGCCAATGGCTGCACCTCCGGCCACGGCGTTTGCGGTATTTCGCGCCTGTCCCTGCGCGGCATCGTGGCCACCTGTTTCTATATCGCGGCAGGCGGGTTGACCGTCGTTCTGTTCCGCCATGTCTTGGGAGTGATCTGATGCGCACGCTGTTCGCCGCGATTTCGGGGGGCCTGTTCGGAACCGGCCTGATGCTGTCGGGCATGACCGACACCCGCAAGGTGCAGGGCTGGCTGGACGTGTTCGGCAACTGGGACCCGACGCTGGCCTTCGTTATGGGCGGTGCGATCCTCCCGATGGCGGTCGCCTGGGCGCTGACGCGCGACCGCAGCCCACTTCTGGGCGGCAGCTTTCCCGCCGCGCCGGACCCGCGGCTCGGCCACAACCTGGTGGTCGGCTCCGTCCTTTTCGGCATGGGCTGGGGGCTGGTCGGGCTGTGCCCGGGCCCGGCGATGGCCTCGCTCAGCTATGGCGGGCCGTCGGTTTGGATCTTCACGCTTGCGATGCTGGGCGGGATGCTGCTGGCACCGGGCGTGCGGACACGTCTGGACGTGATGGCCAGCGCGGCGTAAACAGCCGGACATGGACATTCGACCGCTTTCCCCCGCCTACGCCGTCTCGCCGCAGATAGACCCCGCTGACGCGGACGAGATCGCGGCAGCGGGCTTCACCACGGTGATCTGCAACCGCCCGGACGGCGAGATCCCGCCGCAACTGCACGCGGAGGCGATGCGCGCCGCGATCGAAGCGGCGGGTCTGACCTTCGTGGTCAATCCGGTGGTGCCCGGCGGCATGGGCCCGGACACCCTGAACGCGCAGGCAGAGGCGATGACGGCGGCGACCGGCCCGGTGCTGGCCTATTGCGCTTCGGGCAACCGGTCGGCGATCGTGTGGTCGCTGATCAAGGCGCCCGAGATCGGCGTCGACGGTGTGTTGTCGGCGACCCGCGCGGCGGGATACGATCACAGCCCCTTCCGCCCGCAGTTCGAGGCGATGGCGAAGGGCTGAGCCCGCCCGCCACGAGGTCGGAACCGGCCCGCGCACCTGTCTGGAGCAGCGTTCTTCGCGGCATGGAGAATGTCTGCGCCCAATAGGCGCCTTGCGGCGGCTGCGCTCGCCCGGCAACTCTCGCCCGCGTGGTGCGCTGTAACCTCCGCTCCAGCGACCAAATGTCAGCCCGCTTTTGCGACCCGACTTTCTTTGCGGCAGTGCGCAACACTTGGTTCCGTCCACCGGAAAACCCGCAGTGCGACCGCGCACCACCCGCCTGTCATCGGCGCGCTGCAAGTGCTGCATGCCGCTTCGCGCGGTATACGCGCGGCGTGTCAGCACGCGATCAGGACGCGCCGTGCGCCGCTGTGGGCCCAATCCGCCTGAAAGCGGCCTGTCGTCCGGGTATGATGCCGAGGCGTGTCAGCCCGCGCCGCCCGCGCCAGCGACCCGCGCCACCGGCACAGGGACCGGCGTGGGCTGCGGCGCACGTGCCGCCGACTCCGCCGCGGCCGCGGCGCCCTGGCCCGGCGCATCGGTCGCGCCCGCGCGAGGCGGATCCGACGCCCCCTCCAGCAGCCGAACCGCGCGAAAGCCGCGCGACTGGCCCAGCCGCGCGCGGGCCAGCGGCGTGCCGTCCAGCCCTTGCAGCGTAACCTCGTTCAACGCGCGGCGCGGGATCGTCAGTAGCGCGCCCGGTTGCAGCGCGCCGATTTCGGCCAGCGGCATCCGCAGGCGGCACAGGACAGCCTCCATCTCCGTCGGGGCGGCGAGCAGCGAGCGCGCGGCGGAACGCCCTTCCGACTCCCGCCGCGCGCTGTCGGACAGCGCCGCCTCTGAAGCGTTTTCCGTTTGCGGCAGGATCAACAGGAGTTGCCCTGCGCGCAACCCGTCACCGATATCGACTTCCATCGACAGGCCGCGATAGACCACATCTTGCAGCAGGTGCGGCAGCCGGGCAGGATCGGTGACCCTGTCGCGCGGCTGGTAACCGCGGGCCCAGTCCTCGGCGGGATGGCCGCCAAGCCGCAGCGCGAGGGTTTCCAGCACGCAGGTCAGCACACGGCGAACCAGCAGCGCGTCGGTCTGGGTCGGGCGGCGTTCCGCGACCTCGGCGCCGCTGATACGCCCGGTGGTCAGTGCCTGCACCAGCGCCGCCAGCAGGCTGGCATCGGCGCAGATCAGCCCGCGCGCGCGGCCGCGGCCCTGCAGCAGCACCCAAAGCCCATCGACGGGCAGCATGTCGCCCATCGTGCGCAGCGTGATCCGCAGGTCAGTGACATGCCCACCCACCAGCGGCGCGCGCACCACGTCCTGCGCGGCGCGCGACAACGCCAGCCGCATCGCGCCATAGGGCGAGACGACACCGTGGTCGGGCGGCTGCCGGCCGGCGCCGGCCATCCGCTTGAGGATGGAGGGAACGGGGTCTGACATAAAACGGGGCACTCTTGCGGCTTGCCCGGACACCCTGCCCCGTCAGCGGTTACCAAATGCTGAAAATGCGCGGCACCGCCGCACGGTTCCGTGGTCAGGCCGCCTGCGCCGCCGCCGTCGCGGGCAGCAGCACCCGGAAACCGGCCCCGCCCTGCCCCGGCAGGTAGGCCACCGACCCGCCCAGCTTGGCCATGATCTCGCGGCAGATCGCAAGACCGAGGCCGGCGCCCCCCGCGGCGGACTGGTCCGACAGGCGCGAGAACTTCTCAAAGATCAGGGACTGGCTTTCGGCCGGAATGCCCCGCCCGTTGTCCAGGAAATCCACTGCAAGCTGACCGTTCACCCGCGACACGCGGATGCGCAGGCGCGGGCGATCGCTGTCACAATACTTGCGAGCGTTGGCGATCAAGTTGATGAACACCTGCGCGAGCCGGTCGAGATCGGTGAAGATCGTCACCTCCTCGGCCGATTCGATGCGGTCGATGGTAAAGCGCCCGCCGTCGCTGAGCGCGCTTGTCGCCAGGATCGATCGGTCGATCACGTCGCGCAGCACCGCGCGTTCCGGCGCGATAGTGACCTTGCCATGTTCGAGCACGTTCAGATCCAGCAGCGCATCCAGAAGCCGTGTCAGGCGGATCGCCTCGTCATGGATGATCCGCGAATAGCGCGCCTTTTCGTCCGGACCCAGATCCTCTGCCGACATCAGGATCTCGCTGAATGCGCGGATCGAGGTCATCGGCGTGCGCAGCTCATGGCTGATCTGAGACAGGAATGCGTCCTTCTGCACCGACAGCGCGGTCAGCTTCTCGTTCGCGTCGCGCAACTGTCGGGCGGTGCGCGCCAGTTCGCGCGACTGCTGTTCGAGCTGGCTGGAATACTCCATGATCTGCGCCGTCTCGTCCGCCACCGCCATCAGGTCCTGTACCGAAACGGACGTGCCCGAGATCATCTGCCCGATCATCGCGTGCGCCGTGGCCGCGCCCACGGACCCGGCAAGCCGCCGTTCGAAATGGTCGATGAAATCGGGCGTGATCTCGGGAAGGTAGCCTTCCTTGCCCTGGGCGAGCGCCTCGGTCTGGAACAGCGCCTGCGCCTCGCCCGAGCCGACGATGCGCTGCGCCATGATCAGCAGATCCTCAGCCTCAACGCTGCCCTGGCTCCAGCCGCGGCGGCTGGCGCTGTAGTCGAACACGTTGACGATCTGCGCGCCCTGCAGCCGTTCCAGCGGACGCGGAAAGCTCAGCAGCGAGCCTATGACGAAGGCGGCGGTGTTCAGTACCATGCTCCAGAGCACGGCATGGACAACCGGATCGAGCGCGCCCAGCCCGAACAGCCCCTCGGGACGCAGCCATGACAGCCCCCAGGGGCCGTAGTCCAGCGTGGCGGTGGACAGCACCACACCAGGCCCGAAACTGGGCAGGAACAGCGTATAGAGCCACAGCACGAAGCCCACCGTCACCCCGGCGGCCGCACCGACCCGCGTCGCGCCGCGCCAGAAGATGCCGCCCAGCATGGCCGGCAGAACCTGCACCACGCCGACGAAGCTGATCAGCCCGATCGCCGCAAGAGCCTCACCGCCGCCGGAAAAGCGGTAGTACATCAGCCCCAGCCCCAGCACCGCGGCGATGGACAGCCGCCGCGACAACAGCACCACCTCGCGCACGTCGCCCGACACGGTCGCCCCGCCCGAGCGCAGGTGAAGCCAGACCGGCATCACCACGTGGTTCGACACCATCGTGGACAGCGCGATGGCCGCCACGATCACCATCGACGTGGCCGACGAGAAGCCCCCGAGGAAGGCCAGCAGCGCCAGCCAGTTCTGGTCCAGCGCCAGCGGCAGGGTCAGAACGAACAGATCCGGGTTCGACCCTTCGGGCATCACCTCCAGCCCCATGACGGCGATCGGCACAACAAAAAGGCTCATCAGCGCGAGATAGAGTGGGAAGGCCCAGGACGCGGTGGCGAGGTGGCGTTCATCGTCGTTCTCGACCACCAGCACCTGGAACATGCGCGGCAGGCACAGCAGCGCCGCGCCCGACAGGAAGGTCAGCGCCAGCCAGCGGCTGCCGTCGGTGCGCACCTCGGCGATGGGCGAGGCGTTGATGCGTGCGACCATGTCGGGCAGGCCGCCCGCCACCGACCAGACGACGAAGGACCCCACCGCGAGCAGCGCGGCCAGCTTCACCAGTGCCTCCAGCGCGATGGCGGTGACGACACCGTGATGCCGTTCGTTGGCATCGAGGTTGCGGGTACCGAACAGGATCGTGAAGGCCGCCAGCCCGACCGCCAGCCAGATCGCGGTCGGGCCCTGGTTCGGCGCGGTCCAGTCGGTATCGCCCGGCGGGCTGAAGACGCCGAAGGACAGCGTGACCGATTGCAACTGAAGCGCGATGTAGGGCGTGGTGCCGACCACCGCGAGCAGCGTCACCAGTCCCCCCAGCGTCGCCGACTTGCCGTAGCGGGACGAGATCAGGTCGGCGACCGAGGTTATGCGCTGGGTGCGCGCGATGCGCACGAGCTTGCGCAGGATCAGCCACCAGCCGGTCATAACGAGCGTCGGGCCAAGGTAGATGCACAGGTATTCCAGCCCGGACCGCGCCGCGTAGCCGACCGCGCCGTAGAAGGTCCAGCCGGTGCAGTAGACCGACAGTGACAGCGTGTAGACGAGCGGAGAGCGCAGCCATCCGACCCGGCCGGACTTCGCCCGCCGTTCGGCCCAGAACGCTACGGCGAACAGCACGACGACATAGGCGATGCAGGCTTCCAGCAGGATGTTGAAGGCGAACATGCTCAGCCCCCCGCAGGGCCGCCGGGGGTGGCAGGTGCGGCGCGCGGCACGGTGTCGGGCGCTGCGTCTTGCCCGGCCTCAAGCGGCCTTGCGCCGATGTCCGCTCCGTCCCGCGCCCGGCCCGGACGCGGCAACGCGGGCGCCTGCACGGCCGGACCCGCGCGCTGCGGCAGGTCTGCGGGCGGTGCGCTTTCGGGCTTCAACCGGCGCGCAAGGATCGCCGCGCCCAGCACCAGCGCGCCCCAGACCGCGAACAGATACAGCCCGCGTTCCGCCAGTCGCGGCGGCGCGGCGGGGTCCACCGCCTGCGGGCCCGCCAGATCCCAAAGGATCGGCACCAGGAACAGCACCGTGCCGAACACCGGCAGCAGCCGCGCGGCATCGATCACGCGACGGCGGCGATAGGACTGCCGCGCAAGGAACAGGGGCTTGTCGCGCTCGGGCACGGGCACCCGCCGGTCAGGCCGGGCCGACCAGCGCGCGCAGCTTGTCGCGCACCTCGGCATTGGAGAATGGCTTGGTCATAAAATCGCTCGCACCCAGATCCTCGGCGCGGCTGCGGTCCTTGGCCTGCCCCTTGGCGGTCAGCATCAGAACAGGCACCGCCCCGAGACCCGGATCAGAGCGCAACTCGCGCAGCACGTCGAAGCCGCTGCGGTTCGGCAACATCACGTCCAGCACGACGACATCCGGTGTCACGCGCGCGATTTCTGCCATGGCGGTCGCGCCGTCGGAATGGCACGACACCTTCCAGCCATCACGCGACAGAAAGAAGCGGATCGCTTCCATGATGTTCGGTTCGTCTTCGATCAGCAACACATGGTGCCCCATCCGTCCGGTCTCCCCCCCGCGCAGATCGGCGCCGGTTCTGCCACCGCGCCATTTTTCCAGCGACTATGCGGTCAAGCCCGCCCGGCTGTCAAAGCGCCATCTGTCCCATCGCCAAGGATCGAGGGGTCGCGCCGCGCGGCGCAGTCCGGCAGCGGGCAGACGCGGCAGGTGGTGCCGATCCGGCTGACCGGGCCGGGCGCGGGCCCGAGATCCACAAGATCGGGCGGCACGAGGATCATGCTCGCCTCGTAGACCGCCGGGGCGGCGAAACCGTCGGGGTAATGGGCATGGGCCATCGCGTAGCACAGGAACCGCTCTGCGGGGCGGGCCGAGTGTTCCAGAACCGCGCGCACAGGCGCCATCGGTCGGGTCAGCGCGCGATAGACCGGCCACAGCGCGCAGGCGGACCCGAAGCGCGGCAGTGGCAGCAGGTCGGTCGTCTTGCGCAGGGTCAGCGCGCCTGCGCCGTCGCAGACCACAAGCCCGATCCGCGCCCCAGGCAACGAGGCCAGCCGCCGGAACACCGCCGGGATCGGCACTCCGAAGCGGTCCGACAGGCGCGCAGGGTCGAACCCGGTTTCACGCGCGGCGGCCTCGAACGGCGCAAGCGGCATCGCCAACGCCTCGGCACGGTAACGATCGAGGAAGGCATGGGCCAGTGCGCGCCCGGCATCTGATTGCAACCCCGGCCCATGCGCGATCATCGGCGCGATCAGGTCAGGCACAGGCGTTTCCAGTCCGGCGACATGGAACCCGGTCCGGTTCAGGAAGGTTTCAAGTTCCTCCTGCGGGGTCACGACACCCAGTTCGGTTTCGCCCTCGGCATCGAGATAGGCGACCAGTGCCGCCGCGCCCTCGGCCAGCTTGCCGCTGTCCGCATGCAGATTGCGCTGGAAGCGCTTGCGCCAGTTCTCGTCCAGATCCTCGGTCTCCACCAGGATAGATGCGGTGGACTGGATCGACGACACCTTGGAAAGCAGATCGTGCAGCGCGGCGGACAGGAACGGGTCATGCGCCAGCCGATCCACCAGCCCGGCGACCCGGTTCTCCAGCGCGACGATGCGGCGCTGCTGGGCGGTCAGCAGCGCTGCCCAGCCGGGAAAGCGGCCGACAAGTTCATCGACCTTGTCCAGTTCGGCGGCAGTGCCGGGATGGGCCGCCGCGGCCTCGCCCAGTTGGTCGAGCTGCTCGGTCTCAGCCCCTTGGGTCAGAGACGCGACATCCGCCCCGAGCGCACGCGCGATCCGGGTCAGCAGCTTGCCGCCGATGCGGCGGCGGTTGTGTTCGATCAGGTTCAGGTAGCTGGGCGAGATTTCCACCCGCGCCGCAAGCTCCGACTGGCGCAGGCCCAGCATCGTGCGGCGTTCGCGGATGCGCGTTCCGGTCAGCGCGCTGCGTGGCATGTCGGCCCCTCCTCCCCCTGTCGGTCCGGCGCTGCACCCGGTGACCGCTTGTCAGCCACGGTGCCACCCCCACTTGCATACCAAAGCATGCGACAGTATGCGACAGCATGCGACAGTATGCGACAGCATGCACGACATCCGGTCCCGCCCCTCGCAACCGGGCCGCGCATTTTCCGCGGACCCGCGCCGCGGCAAGCGCCGAACCCTTCTCGATGGGATGGCGATTTTGTGACCGCGATCAAGGGCTTTCTGCGCCTGCGGGAAAAAAATTTTACAGATCCACTTCGGTGATGTCGAATTCTTCACAGAAAAAATCTTTCGATACTGAATATTTGTTGCGCGCTTTTACACCTGCCCCGGATACTGGACCGGTCTTTACAAGGCATCCGGCGCGCAGAGGAGGCGGGCCGAAACTCATATCTGGGAGGATATCCATGTCCAAGACGGATCTCACACGCCGCGGCGTGATGAAAACCGGTGCAGTCGCAGGTGCGGGCCTCGCGGTCCCTACCATCTTCACCGCCCGTTCGGCATCGGCGTTCGTGAACGAACCCACCGGCGGCAGCGTGACGCTGGGCTTCAACGTGCCGCAGACCGGCCCCTATGCCGACGAAGGCGCGGACGAACTGCGCGCCTATGAGCTGGCGGTGGAGCATCTTAACGGCGGCGGCGACGGCGGCATGCTGTCCACTTTCAGTTCCAAGACGCTCGACGGCACCGGCATCCTGGGCAAGAAGGTCGAATACGTCACCGGCGACACGCAGACGAAGTCGGATGCGGCCCGCGCCTCGGCGAAGTCGATGATCGAGAAGGACGGCGCCATCATGATCACCGGCGGCTCGTCCTCGGGCGTCGCCGTGGCCGTGCAGGCCCTGTGCCAGGAAGCCGGCATCATCTTCATGGCGGGCCTGACCCATTCGAACGACACGACCGGGAAGGACCGCAAGGCGAACGGCTTCCGCCACTTCTTCAACAGCTACATGTCGGGCGCCGCGCTCGCGCCGGTGCTGGCCAATGCCTATGGCACCGACCGCAAGGCGTATCACCTGACGGCCGACTACAACTGGGGCTACACCACCGAAGAAGCGATCACTTCGGCGACCGAGGCGATGGGCTGGGAAACCGTCGAAACGGTCAAGACCCCGCTCGCCGCAACCGACTTCTCGGCCTATATCACGCCCGTTCTGCAGTCCGACGCCGACGTGCTGGTGCTGAACCATTACGGCGGCAACATGGTCAACTCGCTGACCAACGCCGTGCAGTTCGGTCTGCGCGACCGGATCGTGAACGGCAAGCAGTTCGAGATCGTCGTGCCGCTCTACTCGCGCCTGATGGCGCGCGGCGCGGGCGAGAACGTGAAGGGCATCTTCGGGTCCACCAACTGGCACTGGTCGTTGCAGGACGAGGGCTCCAAGGCGTTCACCCGCTCCTTCGGCACCAAGTACGGCTTCCCGCCCAGCCAGGCCGCGCATACCTGCTACGTGCAGACCCTGCTCTATGCCGATGCCGTGCAGCGCGCGGGTTCGTTCAACCCCTGCGCCGTGGTCGAGGCCCTGGAAGGCTTCGAATTCGACGGGCTGGGCAATGGCCCGACGCTCTATCGTGCCGAGGATCACCAGTGCTTCAAGGACGTGCTCGTGGTGCGCGGCAAGGAGAACCCGACCTCGGAATTCGACCTGCTCGAAATCGTCGAGATCACGCCCGTCGCGCAGGTGACGTACCCGCACGATCACCCGCAATTCGCGGGCGGCGCGCTTGGGTCCTGCAACCCCGGCGTCTGATCCCAGGCACTCGATCCACGACAACCGCACCGGTGCCCCTGCGCACCGGTGCCACCCGGTCCGGCCCGCCGCGCGGCGCCCGGCCGCGGGGCCCGCACCCCGCGACCGGGGCGCGGCCCCGTTTTCGCAAAGGTGATCCCCGATGGATGCTCTGCTGCTCCAGGTTCTCAACGGTCTCGACAAGGGATCGGCCTATGCGCTGATCGCGCTTGGTCTGACCCTAATCTTCGGCACGCTCGGCGTGGTGAATTTCGCCCACGGCGCGCTGTTCATGCTGGGGGCGTTCTGCGCCGTCACGATGCAGCGCATCCTCACGCTCAGCTACGAAGTGGTGGACGAGACACGCACCGACTTCCTCGGCAACCCGCTTAAGGTGGACGTGCCCTATGTGCAAAGCTGGTTCGGCGACAGCGTGGGCGGGGGCATCATCGACTGGGCGGTCCCGATCTCGCTGCTGATGGCCGTCCCGGTGATGATCTTCGTCGGCTTCGCCATGGAACGCGGCCTGATCAAGCATTTCTACAAGCGGCCCCATGCCGACCAGATCCTCGTGACCTTCGGCCTCGCCATCGTGCTGCAGGAGATCATCAAGTATTTCTACGGCGCGAACCCGATCCCCACCCCCGCGCCCGACGCTTTCGCCGGCTCGTTCGACTTCGGCGCGATGCTGGGCATGCAGGCGGGCTCGATCATCTATCCCTACTGGCGGCTCGTCTATTTCTTCTTCGCGCTGGCGATCATTGGCGGCGTCTTCGCCTTCCTGCAGTTCACCACATTCGGCATGGTCGTGCGCGCAGGCATGGCGGACCGGGAGACGGTCGGGCTTCTGGGCATCGACATCGACCGCCGCTTCACCATCATGTTCGCAATCGCCGCCGTGGTCGCGGGACTGGCAGGCGTGATGTATGCGCCGATCAACTCGCCGAACTACCACATGGGCATGGATTTCCTCGTGCTCAGCTTCGTCGTGGTGGTGGTCGGCGGCATGGGCTCGCTGCCCGGCGCCGTCGCGGCCGGCTTCGTGCTGGGCATCCTGGAAAGCTTCGCCTCCATGGCCGAGGTCGTCGCCTTCCTGCCCGGCATCAACCAGATCATCATCTACCTGGTGGCGATCATCATTCTGTTGACCCGCCCGCGCGGCCTGATGGGCCGCAAGGGCGTGATGGAGGACTGATCCATGCTCGGACTCAACCGCAAGGACAGCCTGCTGTTCGTCGTCGTCATCTGCCTGACGATGTTCGCCCCCTTCCTGCTCAACCCGTTCCCGGAAGGCTCGGAACTGGCGCAGTTCAACGCCGGCTATCCCGACCTGATGCAACGCTTCGTGATCTTCGGGATCTTCGCCATCGGCTTCAACATCCTCTTCGGGCTCACCGGCTACCTGTCCTTCGGACATGCCGCGTTCCTAGGGGTCGGCTCCTATGCCGGGGTCTGGATGATGAAGCTGCTGACCATGAACGTGATCCCCGCGATCCTGATCTCGGTCGTGGTGGCGGGGCTGTTCTCGGTGCTGGTGGGCTACATCTCGCTGCGCCGCTCGGGGATCTACTTCTCGATCCTCACGCTCGCTTTCGCGCAGATGTCGTTCTCGCTCGCCTACTCGGTGCTCACGCCGATCACGAACGGCGAAACCGGGCTGCAACTGTCGCTGAACGATCCGCGCATCCTCGGGGTCAGCGAAGTGGACGGCTCGATCCCGCCCGCCAACCTCTTCGGCCTGTCGATGCGCGACAGCACCGAACTCGCTATGGGCAACTGGCTGTTCACCTTCAACGTCGGCTACTACCTCAGCGCCGTGGTGATGCTGATCGCTTTCTATGTCGCGATCCGCATCTTCCGCTCGCCCTTCGGGATGATGCTGCGCGCGGTGAAATCCAACCAGCAGCGGCTCAACTACACCGGGCTGAACACCAAACCCTACACGCTGGCCGCCTTCGTGATCTCAGGCATGTATGCGGGATTGGCCGGGGGGTTGATGGTAGCGATGGACCCGCTGGCAGGCGCCGAACGGATGCAGTGGACCGCATCGGGCGAGGTGGTGCTGATGACAATCCTCGGCGGCGCGGGCACGCTGATCGGCCCGATCCTCGGCGCGGGCTTCATCAAGTACTTCGAGAACATCTTCTCCAAGATCAACGAAAGCATCCTGCATCAGTGGTTCGCATTCCTGCCCGACGGGCTGGAGGACGCACTGGTGTTCATGGTCTACCCGTTCATCGGCAAGGGCTGGCACCTGACGCTGGGAATCATGTTCATGCTGGTGGTGATCTTCCTGCCCGGCGGCCTCGTGGAAGGCGGCCAGCGCCTGGGGCGGCTGTTCCGCCGCCGCCGCAAGACCGACACCAAGCCCGGCGCCGGCGCCACCGAACCGGCCGAATGAGAGGGGGGCAGACAATGGGACTGCTTGAAGTCAAGAACGTGAACAAGCGCTTCGGCGGCCTTCAGGCGCTGGGGGACGTGAACCTCTCGGTGGCCGAGAACACGGTCCACGCGATCATCGGGCCGAACGGGGCGGGCAAGTCCACGCTGCTCAACTGCCTCGTCGGCAAGCTGATCCCCGACACCGGGTCGGTGATGTTCGACGGCCAGTCGGTGCTGGGCCGCAAGCCGCACGAGATCAACCAGATGGGCATCAGCCGCGTGTTCCAGACGCCCGAGATCTTCGGCGACCTGACGGTGCTCGAAAACGTGATGATCCCCTGCTTCGCCAGGCGCGACGGGGCGTTCAAGCTGCACGCCTTCGAGACGGTGATGAACGAGGCCGAAATCGTGGACATGGCCGAAGCGATGCTGACCGACGTGCGGATGATCGAAAAGCGTGACGTGCACGCGGGCTCGCTCTCGCGCGGCGACAAGCGGCGACTGGAAATGGCGATGTGCCTCGTGCAGCAGCCCAAGCTGCTGCTGCTGGACGAACCGACCGCCGGGATGGCGCGGGCCGACACCAACAACACGATCGACCTTCTCAAGGAAATCAAGGCCTCCCGGCCGATCACCATGGCGATCATCGAACACGACATGCACGTCGTGTTCTCGCTCGCCGAACGGATCACCGTGCTGGCGCAGGGCACACCACTGGTCGAGGACACGCCCGAAAACATCAAGGGGCATCCCAAGGTGCAGGAAGCCTATCTCGGCCAGAGCCACGAATGACACCGCCCGCCCCCATTGTCCCGACGCCGCCACGCGCGGCGGGCCCCGCCCCGGCGCAGGCAGGGGTGGGGGGACAGGGACTTCGCGCGCGCCGCGCGCGGCCGCTTGACAGGAGCCAGCCATGAACGACCGCCCCGATTTTTCCAAGCACGCCAACCACGCAGCCACAGCGCCCGCGTATTTCTCGGTATGGGACCTGCACGCCTATTACGGCGAAAGCTACATCGTGCAGGGCGTCAGCTTCACCGTCCACGAGGGCGAGATCCTCGCGCTGCTGGGCCGCAACGGCGCGGGCAAGACCTCCACCCTGCGCTCCATCGCGCGGCTCGCCAGTCCGCAGGTCACCCACGGTGAGATCTGGCTCGACCACCAGCACCTGCACACCATGGCATCGCACGAAGCCGCCATCGCCGGTTGCGCGCTGGTGCCCGAGGACCGGCGCATCATCCCCGGCCTCACGGTGGAGGAGAACCTGAAACTCGCGCAGATCGTCGAACCCGTGGGCTGGTCACTCGACCGGCTGTACGAGCTGTTCCCGCGCCTCGGCGAACGGCGCGCACAGGAAGGCACGACCCTTTCCGGCGGCGAACAGCAGATGCTCGCCATCGCCCGCGCGCTCGCGCGCGACATCAAGGTGCTGCTGCTAGACGAACCCTACGAAGGGCTTGCCCCGGTCATCGTCCGCGAGATCGAAAAGACCCTGATGCTGATCAAGGAACAGGGCATCACGACGATCATCGTGGAACAGAACGCCGTCGCCGCGCTGAAGATCTCGGACCGCGCCGTGATTCTCGAAGGTGGCCAGGTCGTCTTCGACGGCTCGGCGAAGGAAGTTCTCGACAATGCGGCCCTGCGGGCCGAGTATTTGGCCATCTGACACAAGGGACAGCCATGACCAGAACGCACCTTACCGCCGCCACGCTCGCCGCCGCCCTCGCCCTGACTGCCTGCGCGGACGAACGCACCACGAACCAGGTCGGCACCGGGGTCGCGGGCGGCGCCATCGCGGCCATCGCAGCCACCGCGCTCGGCGCCAACAATGGCTGGACCGCCGTCGCGGCCGGCGCGGGCGCGATCGCGGGCTCCCTCTATGCCCGCAACCGGCAGACCGGCGAATGTGCCTACCATACCGGCGACGGCGAAACCGTCCGCGTCACCGACTGCTGATCCCGAACGGCCCGCGCCCGGCCTGCTTCAGCGGACGCGCTCATCATCGCTTCGGCAGAGAGCCGGTGCTCCAGCCCTGGTCTGGGACATGGCCTGCGCGACCGGGGCCATATCGCCCCTGACAAAGAAGGCGGTCCCATCAGGGACCGCCTCTTGCTCCTCCACACCCGCGGCGCAGACGCAGCGCGCCCTGCCCCGCGGACCGCGTGCTCAGTTCAGCGCGGCATCCGTGATCGCATGGGTCCAGGCCGCGTCGCCCGGATGCGCAGTGATCACCGGGTCCGACCCGCCCGACAGCAACGAAGCCACCGTCGTCTCGAAGGCCGCCGGGTCCAGTACGCCGTCCTCGCCCAGAAGCTTGCCGACCTCCTCCATCATCCGCACCTGATGCTCAAAGGTCTGCGCGCCGGTCGCGTCGTTTTCCAGCACGATCTCGGCCGCCTCCTCGGGGTTCTCCGCCGCATAGGCCCACCCCCGCATCGACGCCGCCACGAACCGCTCCAGCGCGTCCACCATCGCCGGATCCTCGAGCGTCTCGTCCAGAACGTAAAGCCCGTCCTCAAGCGTGGCGACACCCCTGTCGGTGTAGTTGAACGTTACCAACTGCTCGGGCGTGATACCCGCGTCGATCACCTGCCAGTACTCGTTGTAGGTCATGGTCGAAATGCAGTCGGCCTGCTTCTGCAGCAGCGGGTCCACGTTGAACCCCTGCTTGAGCACGGTCACACCGTCCTCCCCGCCCTCTGTCGGGATGCCAAGCTGGCTCATCCAGCTCAGGAACGGATACTCGTTGCCGAAAAACCACACGCCCAACGTCCGCCCCGGAAAATCCTCGGGGCCGGTCACGCCGCTTTCGGCAAGGCAGGTCAGCATCATCCCCGACCGCGCGAAGGGCTGGGCGATGTTCACCAGCGGCAGACCCCGTTCCCGCGCGGCCAATGCGGCGGGCATCCACTCCACGACCACGTCGGCCCCGCCACCCGCGATCACCTGTGTCGGCGCGATGTCCGGCCCGCCCGGTTTGATCGTGACGTCGAGATCGGCCTCCTCGTAGAAACCTTTGTCCTGTGCCACATAGTAGCCCGCGAACTGCGCTTGTGTGACCCATTTCAGTTGCAAGGTCAGCTCATCCGCAGCGTGCGCGCCGCCAAAGGCCAGCGCCCCCAGAACTGCCGTGCCTGCCAGTAGTCGTGTCATGATCGTCTCCCGTTGGTTAACCCTGTTTTTTCACTCGGACCCAGCTCCGGGCCCCCTGCTCCGGCGCAGATGCGGCGCCTCACCGGCCCCCGCGTTGCGACGGGTGCCAGAACGTCACCGCCCGTTCGGTCAGCGCCACCGCGCCATAGAACAACGACCCTGCCAGCGCGGCCACGGTGATCTCGGCCCAGACCATGTCCAGCGCAAGCTGCCCGACCGAGGTCGAGATGCGGAACCCCATCCCCACAGTGGGCGAGCCGAAGAATTCCGCCACGATCGCCCCGATCAGCGCCAGCGTTGTCGAAATCTTCAGCCCGTTGAAGATGAACGGCATCGCGGCAGGCAGGCGCAGCTTGCGCAGGCTCTGACCCGGCGTGGCGGCATAGGTGCGCATCAGATCACGGCTCATGGCGTCGGCGGCAGCGAGGCCCTGCACCGTGTTCACAAGCACCGGGAAGAACACCATCACGACGACCACCGCGGCTTTGCTCTGCCAGTCGAAGCCGAACCACATCACAAGAATGGGCGCCGTTCCGATGATCGGGAGCGCGGCAATGAAACTGCCCACCGGCAGAAGGCCACGGCGCAGGAAATCGAACCGATCCGCAGCCAGCGCGGTCAGGAAAGCCGCCGTGCAGCCGATGACATAGCCGCTCAGCGCGCCCTTCACGAAGGTCTGCACGAAATCCGCCCACAGGATCGGCCCCGAAACGGCGATGCGCGCCGCGATGGCGCTGGGCGGCGGCAGGATAACGCCGGGCACCGCCAGACCCCGCACCAGCCCCTCCCAAAGGACCAGCAGGGTCAGCCCGAAGATCACCGGCACCGCCAGCCGCGCCGCGCGCGTGTCCGCATGGCGGCTGGCGGCGATGCGCAGGTTGGCCCACCAGGCCACTGCCCAGACCCCCAGCGCGCCCGCAACCCAGCTCATCGCGCCAGCCCCATGCGGCGCAGCGTAACACGCTGCACCAACCCGATCAGACCGACCAGCAGGCCGGCCAGCACGGCGGCGCCGATCAGCGCCGACCAGATCTGCACCGTCTGCCCGTAATAGCTGCCCGCCAGCAGGCGCGCGCCCAAGCCGGCCACCGCACCGGTTGGCAACTCGCCCACGATGGCGCCGACAAGGCTCGCCGCGATACCAACCTTGAGCGAGGTGAACAGGTACGGAAGCGACGCGGGCAGCCGCAGTCGCCAGAACATCTGTGCCCGGCTCGCATTGTAGGTCCGCAGCAGGTCAAGCTGCGCCACGTCCGGGCTGCGCAGGCCCTTGACCATGCCCACGACCACCGGGAAGAAACTCAGGTAGGCGCTGATGATCGCCTTGGGCAGCAGACCCGACACGCCGACGGAATTCAGCACCACGATGATCATCGGCGCGATGGCGAGGATCGGGATGGTCTGGCTGGCAATCGCCCAAGGCATCACGCTCATGTCCATGGCGCGGCTGTGCACGATGCCCACCGCCAGCAGCATCCCCAGCCCGGTGCCGATGGCAAACCCCAGAAGTGTCGCCGACAGGGTGATCCAGCCGTGATAGACAAGGCTGCGCTTCGACGTGACCTTCTTCTCCGCCGTCGTCTCCCACAACTCGACTGCCACCTGATGCGGCGCGGGAAGGCGCGGGCGGTCCTGCTGCATCGTGTCAGCCAAGATCTCGCTCAGGCTGACGGTCGTTCCTGCCCGCGCGGCCTGCTGCTGCGTCCAGGCCGCGTTCATCCAAACCGCCGCGCCGTACCAGACCGCAAGGATCGCGGCGATCACGGTCAGCACAGGCCCGACGTGATCCCTCATACCTCGTCCCGCTCCGACCGCGCCTGTGCTGCGCGCAAACGCTTCAGGTAGCTCGCGAACAGAAGGCCCCACAGCGGCACGACGATGTCGATCATGCGCAGGCCGCCGACCGTCGCCATGTGGATCACGGCGGACAGAAGGAAGAACAGGCCCGCCGCACCCAACAACCAGACGCTGCGTTTCAGGCGGGTGATCTCGCGCTGTGCCGCATCAGACATGGAGAAAGACTCCTACAATACTCCTATTAAACTCCCACAGGACTCCTGCACGTGGTTCTGCGTCGTTGTCAGTCATAGGCGTGTCCCGCGCGCAGCCCCTCGCGCACCCGGTGCGCCACCGCAAGAAACTCCGGCGTGTCGCGGATATCGAGCGGCCTTTCGCGCGGCAGCGGGCTGTCGATGACGTCGGTGATCCGCCCCGGACGCGGGCTCATCACCACGATCCGCGTGGACAGATAGACCGCCTCAGGAATCGAATGGGTCACGAAGGCGATGGTTTTTTCTGTCCGTTCCCAAAGCTTTAGAAGCTGCTCGTTGAGGTGGTCGCGCACGATTTCGTCCAGCGCGCCGAACGGTTCGTCCATCAGCAGGATATCCGCGTCAAAGGCCAGCGCCCGCGCGATGGAGGCGCGCTGCTGCATGCCGCCGGACAATTGCCAGGGGTACTTCCGCTCGAACCCCTCCAGATCGACCAGCCGCAGCACGTCCGCCGCGCGCCGCTCCTGCTCCGCCTTGTCGAAGCCCATGATTTCCAGCGGTAATTTTACATTGGCCGCGATCGTCCGCCACGGGTAAAGTCCTGCCGCCTGGAACACGTAGCCATAGGCGCGCGACCGCCGCGCGGCGTCCGGCGTCATCCCGTTCACCATCAGTTGTCCGTCTGTCGGCGTTTCCAATGCCGCGATGGCCCGCAGCAACGTGGTCTTGCCGCAGCCGGACGGGCCGATGAAACTGACGAAATCTCCCTTCGATATCTGCAGGTTGACATCGTTCAGGGCGTGCACCGGCCCGTCATTGGTCTGGAAGACAAGCTCCAGACCGCGCGCATCGATGACCGGCCCGTCCGGGGGCGTGACAGGGCTAGCCCCTTCGTCGCGAAACCCATCGATTTCTTCCGCGCTCAGCATCGTGCACCTGCGCCATGCGCCGCATGCTGTAGAAACCGCTGCTTCACTGCCGTCATCAGATCCCCGAGGGAATGTTCATCGGGTCGCGCTCCACCTTCCGAGGCGTGTTCAGCGCTTTCCACTTGCTCAGCGCCTTGGCCGCCGACGGGAAGGCCGGGCGCGCCACGAAGCGCCCGCGACCGGGCTGCGGGCTGGAGTTCTTCCCCCAAGACCAGATCACATCCCCCCGGCTGAGCGTGTGACGCGCCTGCGCGGTTACCTCGAAGCCTTCGAAGACGTTGTAATCGATGATGGATTTCTGGCTGTTCGCGCTGATCGTTTTGCTGATCTTGGGATCCCAAACGACGATATCGGCATCCGCGCCGGGCACCAGCGCGCCCTTGGTGGGATAGATGTTCAGGATCTTTGCGATGTTGGTCGATGTCACGGCGACGAATTCTTCCGGCGTGATCCGCCCGGTTTCCACCCCGGTCGTCCAGAGAACCGCCAGACGATCCTCCAGCCCTCCGGTTCCATTCGGGATTTTCGTGAAATCGTCGATCCCCATCTTCTTCTTCTCGGTGCCGAAGGCGCAGTGGTCCGTCGCCACGACCTGAAGCGATCCGGCCGAAAGCCCGTTCCATAGCCCGTCTTGGTGCGCCTTGCTACGGAATGGCGGCGACATCACCCGCCGCGCGGCATGCTCCCAAGACTTGTTGAAATACTCGCTCTCGTCCAGCGTCAGGAACTGGATCAGCGGCTCGCCATAGACTCGGTGGCCCTTCTGCCGCGCGCGCCGGATCGCTTCATGCGCCTGCTCGCAGGAGACATGCACGATGTAGAGCGGCGTGCCCACCGCGTCGGCGATCATGATGGCGCGGTTGGCGGCCTCGCCCTCAAGCTCGGGTGGACGCGAGAAGGCGTGCCCTTCCGGCCCGGTGATCCCCTCGGCCAAGTATTTCTGCTGCAATTCCTGAATGATATCGCCATTCTCGGCATGTACCATCGGCAGCGCGCCCAGTTCCTTGCAGCGCGAGAAGGACGCGAACATCTCGTCGTCCTCGACCATCAGCGCGCCCTTGTAGGCCATGAAATGCTTGAAGGAATTGACGCCCATCTCCACGGCGGTCTTCATTTCGTCGAAGATCTGTTCGTTCCAGCCGGTGATCGCCATGTGATAGCCGATGTCGGAACAGATCTGCGGTGCGGACTTGCGGTGCCAATCGTTGATCGCGTTCGTGATGCTGCCGTCGGGGCCGGGCAGGCAGAAATCGATCAGCATGGTGGTGCCACCCGTCGCCGCTGCCCAGGTACCGCTCTCGAAGGTCTCGTCGGCAGTGGTGCCCATGAAAGGCATTTCCAGGTGGGTGTGCGGGTCGATCCCGCCGGGGATGACATAGGCGCCGTCGGCGTCGATCACCTCGTCCGCGGTCAGGTCGTAGCCGATGGCCGCGATCTTGCCGTCCTCGATCAGAATGTCCCCGGCGAACTGCCGGTCTGCGGTGACGATCGTGCCGCCCTTGATGACCTTGCTCATGACTACCCCCTGTGGAATTTCCTGTTTCCGCCATAGCATACCGCGCGGACGGGGCTGTCAATCGGGTCCGCCGTCCGGGGTGTGGATTGGCCGGGATACGGTCATTGGCATGCCCGCCCGCCGGCCGTGACCTCGTAGGATTTCAGCAGAAGATGAAAACCGTAGGCCTTGGCCTGCGCGCAATATGCGTCCCAGTCGCCGCCGTTCTCGGTGAACTCGACGGCAAGGACCGGCTTGCCCGCGCGGACATAGGGCAGCACCTCCTCGCAGAAATCGTAGTGGAAGCACTCCTCCACCAGCATCCCGTCGAACGTGTCCACAAGCTGAGGGACCAGCTCGTCCGCGTTCTTCTGCAGGATCTTCAGACCCAGCCCGTGGGTGTGCGCGGCGATCTCGCGGAAATAGACGACGGCATCCGCGCTGGTGAAAGGAAAGCCTGTGTCGTTGTCATGGGCGCCCATGTTGTCAGGCTCCACGCCGACAAAACCCATCGCGGCGCAGACGTCGATGCGCGCCTTCATCAGCGGCCAGACATGAGCGCGGTCGGCCATGTCGACATACTTTTCGTCCGGCCAGTCGCCGACCGTGGCGCCAATCACGCTGGCGGGAAAGCTTTCGGCATCGTCGCGCCAAGGCTCCCAGGTGCCGATCGAGACATAGCAGAACGGCTGCACCCCCCGCGCCTTGAGCGCGGCGACATCGGCCGCGGTGACGCCGGTAGGCTCGATGACGAGCATCTCGACGCGCACGGACAGATCGTAAGGATTGGTCAGCTGCCAGTCCCAATATGCGCCGTCGCGCCGGTTCTCCGACGCCGTAGCCGACTGGCCAAGGGCGGCAATCGCCCCGGCCACGATCAGCAGGCAGCGTATACCCGGAAGCAGTAGCCGCGCGCCCCGCCGCTCCAGCAGGGTATGACACCATTGCTGACGGCGTATCCCTGCCCTCGCGCCTGTCGCCAATAGGACCAGGCGCGATCCTGTGTCGCAAACGGCCCGACCTGATGCCAGCATTGCGCGTACTGAACCGGCTGCACGTGCGTCGGCATCGTTGTCGAGATAACTTTTGCGGTCGGCGCATCGCTGCCGACCGCCGGACCGGCCGCGGCAAGCGCCGCCGCGATTGCAAATACCATGTGTCTCATCTTCGACCCCCTCATGGTTGTGGGGGCAGAATACCATATCCGACTGCAAAATTAGGGCGGCACGCACCATTGCAACCGCCCGGCGCGCCTTACTTGACAGCCGACAAAGGCCCGCGCGAAGCGTCACTCCACGATCTCCGCCGTCTCGACGACGGCGTGAAACAGCACGTTCGCCCCGGCGGTGGCCCATTCAGGGCTGATCTCTTCGGCCTCGTTGTGGCTCAGCCCGTCCACGCAGGGGCACATCACCATCGCCGTGGGGGCAACCCGGTTGATCCAGCAGGCATCGTGCCCTGCCCCCGAAATGATGTCCATGTGCGAATATCCCAGACGTTCGGCCGCCGCACGCACCGCGGCGACGCAGCCGGGATCGAAGGTCACCGGATCGAAATGGCCCACCGGCTCGATCTCGATGCCAAGCCCGAGATCCGCCGCGATTTTGGGCACCTCGGTCTCCAGCCGCGCCTTCATGGCATCGAGCTTGGCCTGCTCGGGCGATCGGATATCGATGGTGAACACCGCCTTGCCCGGGATCACGTTGCGCGAGTTGGGATAGACATTCGCCTGCCCGATCGCTCCCACCGCGCCGGGCTGGTTTTCCATCGCGACGGTGTGCACCAATTCGGTGATCCGCGCCATCCCAAGCCCCGCGTTCACCCGCATGTCCATCGGCGTGGAGCCGGTGTGGCTTTCCTTCCCGGTCAGCGTCACCTGCAGCCACCACAGGCCCTGCCCATGCGTGACCACGCCGATCTGCCGGTCCTCCGCCTCGAGGATCGGGCCCTGTTCGATGTGCAACTCGAAGAACGCGTGCATCTTGCGCGCGCCCACCTTCTCGTCGCCCTTCCAGCCGATCCGCTCCAGTTCATCGCCGAAGCGCTTGCCGTCCGCGTCGACGCGGTCATAGGCCCAGTCCTGCGCGTGCACGCCCGCGAACACCCCCGATGCAAGCATCGCCGGCGCGTAGCGCGTGCCCTCCTCATTGGTCCAATTGGTCACCACGATGGGGTGCCGCGTGCGGATGCCCAGATCGTTCAGGCTGCGGACGATCTCCAGCCCGCCGAGCACACCGAGCACACCGTCGTACTTTCCGCCCGTGGGCTGCGTGTCGAGATGGCTTCCCACATAGACCGGCAGCGCATCCGCGTCGGTACCCTCGCGCCGGGCGAACATCGTGCCCATCTCGTCCACGCCCATCGTCATGCCCGCCGCCTCGCACCAGGACTGGAACAGCGCGCGCCCGCGGGCATCGTCGTCGGTCAGGGTCTGGCGGTTGTTGCCTCCCGCTATGCCGGGGCCGATCTTCGCCATCTCCATCAGGCTGTCCCACAGCCGCGCTGCATCGATTTTCAGGTTTTCGCCCGGGGCTGCCATGATCCGATCTTCCTTGCAAAAATCCGTCTCAGCCTGCGAGGATGGGACCGCGCAGGCATCGCCCGGCCACTGTTGCGCCGCATCGGTTCAAGTTCAAGAGAGGCGTGGCGGACGGGCCGAGAAAAAGCATGACAGCCCTGCCGCAGGGGGTAAGGTTCCGGCGCGGATACAATACAACATTCACCGATGCCGCAAACGGCGGCACGGATCATTTCAGGGAGGACCGGAATATGGATGGAAAGACGGTGGTGACAGGGGGGCTCGCGCTGGTCGTCGGGTTGCTGGTCGGGGTCGCTGTGGCCCCGAAGGGCGGCGACGTGGACCGTTTGGGCTCTGCGCTGGAAAGCCGGATGGACGACGCTTCGGGCCGCATGGGCGAGGCGATGTCCGGCCTTACGGACACGCTGGGCGCGCTCGATGCGAAGCTGGCGGACCTGTCGGACCGGGTCGCCGGACTGGAGGCCAGCGTCAGCGACGCGGCCAGCGCGGGGGCCGAGGCAACGGCGGAGCGGCTTGAACGGCTGGAGGCCCGCATCGACGAGACGGCGCAGGCGATGCAGTCGGCGATCAGCGACACGGCCGAGAACCAGATCGCCGCACTGAGCGCAGCGCTGGCGGATCTTGGCGCACCGACCGGTTCAGCCCCCGAGGCCGCCGCCCCCGAGGCCGAGACCGCCGCAGCCCCCGCCGCTGAAGAAGCGCCCGCAGCGGAAACGGCCGCCGCTGACGCAACCCCGCCGGAAGGGCTGACACCGGGCGAGACCGCGCTGCTGGCGGATGGCGCGATCCGCGTCTTCGTCTCGCGCGTGGAGACGGACGCGGCACGCCTTGCAATCAACGGATCGATGGCGCTTCTGGGCGCGGGCAATTCGCTCGCGGTGCGCGACGCGGACAGCTATTGCCGGGTGACGCTGGATGGGGTGGATCGCGGCCATGCCAGCGTAAGTGCGGCCTGCGGTGACGACCTTCCCGCGCCCGAGGGTGTGACGGCGGGTAGCGTGGCGATGCTGGGTGACGGCGCTGCCCGCGTGTTCGTCTCGCGCGTGGCCGAGGACGACAGCACCGCGCGCATCGCGGTCAATGGGCTGGACATGCAGACTGTCTCGGCGGGCGGCACCGTGTCTGCGGGCGACTGCGCCGTCCGTGTGGAGCAGATCGACCGCGGTCATGTCCGCTTCGGCTACGACTGCTGAGATACCTGCGCATGGCGGGGGCCCGCCCCTCGCCATGCCGCAACTTGCGCAGCGCCGACAGGCCCGTGCCCTGCCCGGCGCCCGTCCCGGTCAGGCCAGCTTGCGAAGGACGTCAGCGAGCGTGCCGAACAGCTGATCGATATGGGATCTTTCGATGATCAGCGGGGGCGACATGGCGATGATGTCGCCGGTGGTGCGGATCATCACGCCCTTCTCGTAGCAATCCAGGAACGCCTGGAACGCCCGCGCCGTAGGCTGCCCCTCGATCGGTTGCAACTCCACCGCGCCGATCAGTCCGAGATTGCGGATGTCGATCACATGTGGCAACCCGCGCAGGCTGTGCAGCCCCTCTTCCCAGTAGGGGGCGATCTCGGCCGCGCGTTCGAACAGCCCCTCTTCCCGGTAGGTTTCCAGCGTGGCCAGGCCCGTCGCGGCAGCGATCGGGTTGCCCGAATAGGTGTAGCCGTGGAACAGCTCGATCAGGTGTTCGGGGCCGTGCATGAACGCATCGTGCACCTCGGAAGACGTCAGCACCGCGCCCATCGGGATCGTGCCGTTGGTCAGGCCCTTCGCGGTGCACATCAGGTCGGGCTGCACGCCGAAGAAATCCGCACCGAACGCCGCGCCGAGCCGCCCGAAGCCGGTGATCACCTCGTCGAAGATCAGAAGAATACCGTGCTTGCGCGTGATCTCGCGCAGCTTCTGCAAATAGCCCTTGGGCGGCAACAGCACGCCGGTCGAGCCCGCGACCGGTTCCACGATCACGGCGGCAATGGTTTCCGGCCCGTGCAGCGCCACGATGCGTTCCAGATCGTCGGCAAGATGCGCGCCGTGTTCGGGCTGTCCGCGCGTGTAGGCATTCTCGGGCAGGTGGGTGTGCGGTAGATGATCGACACCAGCCAGCAGCGCGCCGAAATGACGGCGATTGTTGACGATTCCGCCGACCGAGATGCCGCCGAAATTCACGCCATGATAGCCCCGCTCGCGCCCGATCAGGCGGGTGCGGGTGCCCTGCCCCTTCGCCCGCTGGTAAGCGATGGCGATCTTAAGGGCGGTTTCCACCGATTCCGACCCGGAATTGGTGAAGAAAACGTGCTCCATCCCGTCGGGCGCCATGTCACGCAGGCGCGCGGCCAGTTCGAATGCCTTGGGATGGCCCATCTGGAAGGCCGGCGCATAGTCCATCTCGTCGGCCTGCGCCTTGATCGCCTCGACGATGCGGGGGCGCTTATGCCCGGCGTTGCAGCACCACAGCCCGGCCGTGCCGTCCAGCACCTGCCGCCCATCGGCGGTGGTGTAGTACATCCCGTCCGCGGCCACGAGCATGCGCGGCGTATCCTTGAACTGGCGGTTGGCGGTGAAGGGCATCCAGAACGCGGAAAGATCGTTCGGGGTGGAAGGATGGTCAAGGGACATGGGGCACCGCGGTTTTCCTGAGGGTCAGCGCGATGCTATCAGCGCCCGAAGGGCAGTCAAGCAGGACCGAGCGACGGGGATGCCGCGCATGGCGGCGCCCGACCCGAACGATGACAAGTCCCCTTCAATTTTAACCTTCCTTTCCGGAATTCCACACAAGCGGCCCGGCCTGCGCTATTCTCCTAAAAGTTGATACAAGACTGAGTGGAGTTTTTCCGATGCACATCGCCGCCAACGCCCCCGCCGCAACCGCCAGCGCCTTTGCCGCGGTCGCTCGCGCCCGCGTGGCGTATGGCGCCCAGCCGGTTCAAGCGGCCCAGCCGGTGCCTTCCGTGCCCGCGCGGGCCGAGGCCGCCGAAGCCCCGCAGGCGTTTGTCGCGCCCGGCTCCATCCAGACCCAGGTTATCGTGCAGGCGAACGCCACCGCACGCGTGCAGGCCGCGACCTATGACAGCCGCGTCGTCGGCGCGTCCGAAAACGTGCGGTCGTTCGACCGGATCGCGTTGGTGGAAAAGGGCTTCGACCACATGCGCCAGATGTTCGAGATGGCCAACGCCAAGGACCACGGCGCGCTGAACAAGACCGTCTGACCCCGCAGGCACGCAGTAGCGCGCGCGGCCCGACGGACCGCGCTGATTGATCTTGAGCCTATTCCGCGGCCTTTACGGCGCCCGGGTTGTTCGGGTGTGTCGTCCAGTTGGCATAGTTCGGATCGACGGGCCGACCCGTCCGCTTGTCGATCTCGCCCGCCGCAAGCGGTTCCATCGTGATGCAGCCCTCGACCGGGCAGACGTTCACGCACAAGTTGCAGGCTACGCACTCTTCGTCGATCACCTCGAACACGCGGTCGGGCGACATGGAAATAGCCTGATGGCTGGTGTCCTCGCAGGCCGCGAAGCAGCGTCCGCACTTTATGCAGCTGTCCTGATCGATCCGCGCCTTGGCGACGTAGTTCAGGTTCAGATACTGCCAGTCGGTCACGTTTGGCACCGCGCGGCCCGACACTTCGGCGACCGAGGTATAGCCCTTTTCGTCCATCCATTCCGACAGGCCGCTGATCATCTCCTGCACGACCTTGAAACCGTATGTCATGGCCGCAGTGCAGACCTGCACGTTTCCCGCACCCAGCGCCAGGAACTCGGCCGCGTCGCGCCATGTGGTCACGCCGCCGATGCCGCTGATCGGCAGACCCGCCGTTTCGGCGTCACGTGCGATCTCCGCCACCATGTTCAGTGCGATGGGTTTCACCGCCGGCCCGCAATAGCCGCCGTGGCTGCCCTTGCCGTCGATCATCGGCTCCGGGCTCATGGTGTCGAGGTTGACGCTGGTGATGGACGAAACGGTGTTGATCAGGCTGACCGCATCGGCCCCGCCCGCCTTGGCCGCCCGTGCGGGATAGCGGATGTCGGTGATGTTCGGCGTCAGCTTTACGATCACGGGCATCCTTGTGTGCTGCTTGCACCAGCGCGCGACCATCTCGATGTATTCAGGCACCTGCCCGACGGCGCTGCCCATGCCGCGCTCGCTCATGCCGTGGGGGCAGCCGAAATTCAGCTCGATCCCGTCGGCGCCGGTGTCCTCCACCAGCGGCAGGATCGTCTTCCAGGCATCCTCCTCGCAAGGGACCATAAGCGACACGACCATCGCCCGGTCGGGGTAGTCGCGTTTGACCGCCTTGATCTCGCGCAGGTTCACGTCCAGCGGTCGGTCGGTGATCAACTCGATGTTGTTCAGGCCCAGCAACCGCCGGTCCGCGCCCCAGACCGCGCCATACCGCGGCCCGTTCACGTTGACGATGTGCGGATCCAGTCCCAGCGTCTTCCAGACCACGCCGCCCCACCCCGCTTCGAAGGCCCGGCGCACGTTGTATTCCTTGTCGGTCGGCGGCGCGGACGCCAGCCAGAACGGGTTGGGCGATTTGATCCCGACGAAATCGGTTGCCAGGTTTGCCATGTCAGTACTCCCTGTCGCGGCGATGCGCGCTATTCTATTGCGCAGCGACGGTGGCCGCGCCCATCAGCGTGGCGTGAATGTCCTCGGCCGCGTCGCGGCCCTCCTTGACGGCGGTCACGGTCAGATCGTCCCCGCCGATGGCGCAGTCCCCACCGGCCCAGACACCGGCAAGGCTGGTGCGCCCCGGCCCGGTCACGGCGATTTTGGCCCCGTCCAGATCCAGCCCGCCGGGCGCGGCTTCAAGCTTCTGGCCGATCGCCTTGAAGACCTGATCGGCGGGCACGACGAAACTCTCGCCCGCTGTGGTCAGACCCTGTTTGCCCTCGGCGGTATATGCGAATTCGACGCCGGTCACCGCCCCGTCGCCAAGGATGCGCACTGGGGCGGCCCCGGTGATGATCTGCACGCCCTTGGATACCGCGTGAAGCTGTTCATGCGCCGAGGCGCCCATGCGCTCGCGGGTGCGCCGGTAGACCATCGTCACATGCTCGGCTCCGAGCAGCTTGGCCTGCACCGCCGCGTCGACCGCGGTCATGCCGCCGCCGATCACGACAACGCGCCGCCCGACGGCGATCCTGCGCTTGTCGGTGGCCTGACGCAGGTCGGCGATGAAATCCACAGCGTCGTGCACGTGGTCATGCGCCTCGCCTTCGGCGCGCAGGGCGTTCACGCCGGCCAGCCCGATCCCGAGAAACACCGCGTCATGATCCTCGCGCAGTTCGGCCAGTGCCAGCTCGCGCCCCAGCCGGACACCCGTCTTGACCGTTATGCCGCCGATGCGCAGAAGCCATTCGACTTCGGCCTGGGCGAAGCCGCCCGGCGTCTTGTAGGTGGCGATGCCGTATTCGTTCAGCCCGCCCGGTTTGTCGCGCCCGTCCATCACCACGACATCGTGGCCGTGCATCGCCAGTCGGTGCGCGCAGGCCAGACCGGCCGGCCCCGCCCCGACCACGGCGATCACCCGCCCAGTCGCGGGCGCCCTGCGGAACGGATGCGCGTCCTTTGCCATCACGGTGTCGGTCGCAAAGCGCTGAAGCTGGCCGATCTTGACCGGCTTGCCTTCGGCGGCTTCGCGCACACAGGCCCCTTCGCACAGCGTTTCGGTGGGACAGACCCGCGCGCACATCCCGCCCAGGATGTTCTGGTCGAAGATCGTGCGCCCGGCGGCCTGCGGCATCCCGGTCTGGATCTGGCGGATGAAAAGCGGAATGTCGATTTCCGTCGGACAGGCAGCGATGCAGGGTGCGTCGTGGCAGAAATAGCAGCGGTCTGCCGCCACAAGCGCTTCGTGCTCGTCGAGCGGCGGATAAGCATCGCCGAAATTGCGGTCGTATTCCTCGGGGCTCAGCCGCCCGGCAACGACGCCCGGTGTCAAAGGTGTGTTCGACATGTCTTTACTCCCGGTCGTGGACGCCGCCCTGTTTCCGCGTGTTTTTTTCGCACCCGGCGCCCGAAAGGTCAGCGTTGCCAGCAATCGGCCAAAAATCAAGCGTGAAGATGCGCGTTTGTGATCGCCCGTCGCGGCAGTTTCTTGGCCTGCATCGCTTTTCACCGTTTTGCAAAGGGTGTAAGAGCCTGCAATGGTGCTGCGGCAGACCGGCACGGACCCTTGAGGCTGAGCGAGGACACGATGACACAGACTTCCCACGGCGATGATGTCGCATTCATTCGCGCTTTGGCGGAGCTGCTGCGGGACAACGACCTGACGGAGCTTGAGGTCAAGCGCGACTACGGCGAGGACAGCAAGCTGAACGTGCGCGTGACGCGGACGCCTCCGGCGGTGGTTCAGGCGCCCGCGGTCTCCGCCCCCGTTCCTGCGGTGGCCCCTGCCGCTGCGCCGCAGGCGGCCTCTGCGTCCGGTGGCGGCGATGCCGCGCCTGCCGCCGAAGATCCGTCCAGCCACCCCGGCGTCGTCCCCTCGCCGATGGTCGGCACCGTATATCTTCAGCCCGAGCCCGGCACCGACCCTTTCGTGCGCGTGGGCAGCAAGGTGTCCAAGGGCCAGACCATCCTGATCGTCGAGGCGATGAAGACCATGAACCAGATTGCGGCGCCCCATGACGGAACCGTGACCCGCGTTCTGGTCGAGGACGGCAGCCCGGTGGAATACGGCGCCCCCCTTGTGATCATCGAGTGACGGACGCCATGTTCAACAAGATCCTGATCGCCAATCGCGGCGAGATCGCGTTGCGGGTGATCCGCGCCTGCCGCGAGATGGGCATTTCCACCGTCGCTGTCCATTCCACCGCCGATGCCGACGCAATGCATGTGCGCATGGCAGACGAGGCCGTGTGCATCGGGCCGCCGCCCGCCTCGCAAAGCTACCTGCTGGTGCCCGCCATCATTTCGGCCTGTGAGATCACTGGAGCCGAGGCGGTACATCCGGGCTATGGCTTTTTGTCCGAGAACGCGAATTTTGTGCAGGTGGTCGCCGATCACGGCATCACCTTCATCGGCCCCACGGCCGAACATATCCGCATCATGGGCGACAAAATTACCGCCAAGGACACGATGAAGGCGCTCGGCGTTCCATGCGTGCCGGGGTCCGACGGCGGCGTTCCGGATCTGGCCGACGCGCGCCGCATTGCGGGCGAGATCGGTTACCCGGTCATCGTGAAGGCCACGGCGGGCGGGGGCGGGCGCGGCATGAAGCTGGCCCGCACGGCCGAGCAGTTGGACGAGGCGTTCCAGACCGCGCGGTCCGAAGCCAAGGCCGCCTTCGGGAACGACGAAGTCTATATCGAGAAGTATCTCGACACGCCGCGCCACATCGAGGTTCAGGTTTTCGGTGACGGCAAGGGAAATGCCGTACACCTTGGGGAGCGGGACTGTTCGCTCCAGCGACGCCACCAGAAGGTGTTCGAGGAAGCCCCCGGACCCGCCATCACGCCCGAGATGCGGGCGCAGATCGGCAAGACTTGTGCCGAGGCGGTCGCAAACATCAACTACGCCGGCGCGGGCACGATCGAGTTTCTCTACGAGAACGGCGAATTCTTCTTCATCGAGATGAACACCCGACTGCAGGTTGAACACCCGGTGACTGAAGCCATCTATGGCGTGGACCTGGTGCGCGAACAGATCCGCGTCGCGGCAGGCCAGCCGCTGTCCTTCGGGCAAGACGATCTGCGGATCAACGGGCACGCGATCGAGGTGCGCATCAATGCCGAACGGCTGCCGAACTTCAACCCCTGCCCCGGCACGATCACGGCCTACCACGCCCCCGGCGGGCTGGGTGTGCGGATGGACAGCGCGCTGTACAACGGTTACCGGATCCCGCCCTACTACGACAGCCTGATCGGCAAGCTGATCGTGCATGGCCGCGACCGGCCGGAGGCGCTGGCGCGCCTGAACCGCGCACTCGGCGAACTGATCGTGGACGGCATCGACACAACGGTGCCGCTGTTCCGCGAACTGCTGTCCGAACCGGACATCCAGCGCGGCGATTACACGATCCACTGGCTGGAGCAGTGGCTGGAAAAGGCGCTCGGCTGACAGCGGCCCGCGGGATGGAGCGTGGCGATCTGACCCCTGATCTGCTGCTGCAGGCCTATGCCATGGGGGTTTTTCCCATGGCCGAATCCCGCGGTGATCCGAACGTATTCTGGGTGGACCCGCGCCGCCGGGGCATCCTGCCGCTGGACGGATTCCGGATTTCCCGTTCGCTTGCGCGGCGCATTCGCAAGGGCGGGCTCGAGGTCGGCATCGACCGCGACTTTGCCGCCACGGTTGAAGGCTGCGCCGACCGACCAGAAACCTGGATCAACGACACGATTTTCGGCCTGTATCTCGATCTGCACACGCGGGGCATTGCCCATTCGGTAGAACTGTGGCGCGACGGGCGGTTGGTGGGAGGGGTCTACGGCGTGACGCTGGGCGCGGCCTTCTTCGGCGAAAGCATGTTCTCACGCGAGACGGACGCCTCGAAGATCGCGCTGGCCTTCCTGGTTGACCGGCTACGTCAGGGCGGGTTCACTCTGTTCGACACGCAGTTCATCACGCCGCACCTTCGCAGCCTCGGCGGGCAGGAGGTTCAGCGCGCCGCCTATCACCGTCTGCTTGCCGACGCCCTGCCCCGCACGGCGGATTTCACCGCGCCGGACACGCCCGACGTTCAGGCCCTGTTGCAGCGCAATACCCACACATCGTAGCGGGTGTGGTCCAGCGCATTCAGCGCGGGTGAGGACGCGACCATCCAACCCTCGAACACGTCTGTTCCGGCGACGATGTCGCGGATTATTAGATAGGCGAACGCGTCCCCCGTGGGGTTGTCCACTGGGTAGCGGCATTCCACGACTCTGATCGAAAGGCGGCTGGCATAGTCCGCCGTCCCGCCTACGGGAACGTCCAGATCGGTCAGGTAGCCCGACAGCCGGTCAAGCGCGCGCAGCTTGGCGCCATTGCCCTGTGCGACCGCTTCCTGCGCACCGGGCGCAGCTGCGCAGAGCACGGCACCGAACCACGCCGCAGCGGCCAGCACCGTTGCCCGTTTGGTCAATCGCTTCCGCTCCCGACGAATTTCGACAGTAGCTCGATCAGGCTGACCGATCCCTGGGTGTTGCTGACGGTGTCACCGGGTTCGAAGTTGAAGGGCGAGCCACCGGGCTGCACCTCAACGAAGTTGCCACCCAGCAGCCCCTCGGACGCGATGACGATGGAGCTGTCATCCGGAAGATCGACACCGTCGCGAATCGTCAGAACGGCATCGGCGCGGAAGGTTTCCGAATTCAGGTTCATCGCCGTGACCGTGCCGACCTTCACGCCGGCCAGTTGCACGTCGGTGCCCACGCCGATCCCCTGCGCCGAGCGGAAGCTGGCGGTCAGGGTGTACCCCGCGTTTGACTGCATCGCCCCGACGCTCGACGTGGCATAGATCAGAAATCCTACGGCGACCGCCAGCACGGCGGCCCCCACGACAAGCTCTGCACGGTTTTCGGCCATGACGGCTCCTTGCGTGTTGACGACGGCAGGCGGTCCCGACGCGCGGTTATTCGGGCGTCCACGCCTCGTAGTCCGTCCGTGTGTCCGGCACCGGGCGCCGGATCGATCCCGGCGGTGCATAGGCGAGCGGTGTGCCGGTCAGGTTTTCCTGGTGCGGCTTTTCCCAGGACTTGTGCTTGATCGGTTGCTTGCTCGGCGGCTCGTCCCAGGTGTGGTGCAGCCAGCCATGCCAGTCTGGGCTGACCCGGCTCGCTTCGGATTCGCCGTTGAAGATCACCCAGCGGCGCTTGGCGTCACGGGTTTCGTAAAACACGTTGCCCTGATCGTCTTCGCCCACCTTCACACCGTTCTTGCGGGTGAACCACTGGGTCCCGAGGGTTTGACCATTCCACCAGGTCACGGCGCGGACAAGCATATTCATCGCAGGCTCCCGATCATTGCTGCCTCCCGTATCCCGCATTCGCGCCCAAAGGTCCAGCGGTCCGGCTTCGCCAAATGCCGCAGGCGGCGCGTCAGACGATCACGGGCACGTGCGGCGCTGCGGTGCGAGGCAGAACGCCCGTCAGGCGAGGGTCCGGCGCGATCTCGACCTCACGGCGGGTGACGGAAAACCCGCTGCGGCGGTAAAAATCCAGCGCTGCAGGATGGTCGAACGTGCAAGTGTGCACGCGCAGCGCCGTGATGGGGCGCGCCCATGCTGCCGCAAGCGCCGTGTTCATCATCAGACGTCCCGCGCCAGTGCCAAGCGCGCCTGGGGCAACACCGAGGAAGGCAAGTTCGCACAGGCCGGGCTGGCGAAAATCCAGTTCGAAGAAACCGTCCTCACGGCCCTTGCGGCGCAGCACATGAACCGCGACGCCGGGATCGGTCAGGATCGCGGACAGCTTGGCTTCGTCCATCGCAAGGCGGGAGAACCACAGCCAGTCCTGCCCGCCCACCCGGTCAAAAAGTGCGCGATACCAGCCCGTTTCAGGGTTGGCTACAGGAACGACTTCTGCCCCGACCAACGGGGGCGCCGGGCGCGGGGCGGGCCGTGCCGTCATTTCCAGATGGGTCACTACGGCCGCAACCATACCGGCCGGAACGTCGTGAAAACCGGGGGCAAGCATCGGGACACCTGTGAACTGAGCAAGCCTGGATCAGCGCGCGGTATTCACGCCGCCCCTGCCCGCGCGGGACCGGTCAGCTTGCGCTGACAGGCTCCCCCTTGCGATCGGCGTAGATCAGAAGCGGTTGCGCGTCCGAAGTCACGGCCTCTTCGTTGACGACAACCTCCTCGACGCCTTCCGAAGTCGGCAGGTCGAACATCGTATCGAGCAGGATGTCCTCCATGATCGACCGCAGGCCGCGTGCGCCGGTCTTGCGCGCAATGGCCCGCTTGGCGATGGCCAGCAGTGCGTCATCCGTGAAGGACAGTTGCGTGTCCTCAAGGTCGAACAGGCGCTGGTACTGCTTCACTAGCGCGTTCTTCGGCTGCGTAAGAATCGTGACGAGCGCGTCTTCGTCCAGATCCTCAAGCGTGGCGATCACGGGCAAACGGCCGACGAATTCCGGGATCAGGCCGAATTTCAGCAGATCCTCGGGTTCGAGTTCGGTCAGCAATTCACCAATGCCGCGCGTGCTGTCGTCCTTGACCTCGGCACCGAAGCCGATGGCCGACCCCTTGCCGCGCCGCGCGATGATCTTGTCCAGCCCCGCGAAGGCGCCGCCGCAGATGAACAGGATGTTCGTCGTGTCGACCTGAAGGAATTCCTGCTGCGGATGCTTGCGGCCACCCTGCGGCGGCACCGATGCGACGGTGCCTTCCATGATCTTCAACAGCGCCTGCTGGACCCCTTCGCCGGACACGTCGCGCGTGATGGACGGGTTGTCCGACTTGCGCGTGATCTTGTCGACCTCGTCGATATATACGATGCCGCGTTGCGCGCGCTCCACGTTGTACTCGCTCGCCTGCAGCAGTTTGAGGATGATATTCTCCACATCCTCGCCAACATAACCCGCTTCGGTCAGCGTGGTCGCGTCCGCCATCGTGAACGGAACGTCGAGAATACGCGCCAGCGTTTGCGCCAGCAGCGTCTTGCCGCAGCCTGTCGGGCCGATCAGCAGGATGTTCGACTTCGCCAGTTCCACCTCGGTCTTGCCGGCGTGGTTCAGCCGCTTGTAGTGATTGTGCACCGCAACCGAAAGTACCCGCTTGGCGTGCGCCTGCCCGATCACATAGTCGTCCAGCACGTTGCAGATTTCCTTGGGCGTCGGCACGCCTTCGGACGATTTCAGCCCGGTCGACTTCGTCTCCTCGCGGATGATGTCCATGCATAGCTCGACGCATTCGTCGCAGATGAACACCGTCGGCCCGGCGATGAGTTTGCGCACTTCGTGCTGGCTCTTGCCGCAGAAGCTGCAGTAAAGCGTATTCTTGCCGTCACCGCTCGTGTTGTTTGCCATCCGTACCTCCGGGGCCGACCGACCGTCCTGACCGTCTTTCATGTATCACATGAACCTAGGTCAGCACGGGAACGGCCACAATGTCAAATATCCGCCCCGCGACCAGTGGTCAGGGGGCGCGGCCCGACCGCGGTCAGGCGCCTTTCTGCTCCTCCGGGGCGCGGTTCGCGACGATCTCGTCGATCAGGCCCCAGTCCTTCGCATCCTCGGGCGACATGAAGCGGTCCCGCTCCAGAGCCGCTTCCACCGCGTCCAGCGTCTGGCCGGTGTGGTGGACGTAGATCTCGTTCAGGCGACGCTTCAGTTTCAGCGTCTCCTCGGCGTGGATCATGATATCCGTCGCCTGCCCTTGGAAGCCGCCCGAGGGCTGGTGCACCATGACGCGGCTGTTGGGCAGGGAGTACCGCATCCCCGGCGCGCCGGCGGCCAGCAGCAGCGAGCCCATCGACGCCGCCTGGCCGATCACCAGTGTCGACACTTTGGGGCGGATATACTGCATGGTGTCGTAGATCGACAGCCCGCTCGTCACCACGCCGCCGGGGCTGTTAATGTACATGGAGATTTCCTTGGAAGGATTCTCCGCCTCGAGGTGCAGAAGCTGCGCCACGATGAGCGAGGACATCCCATCATGCACCGGGCCGGACACGAAGATGATCCGCTCCTTCAGCAGCCGCGAGAAGATGTCGTAGGCACGTTCCCCGCGCGAGGTCTGCTCCACCACCATGGGGACCAGCGTGTTCATGTAGGTCTCGATCGGGTCGGTCATGTCCTGCTGCCTTTTGCTCTCGGGTGCCCTGCACCGCTGTCTGACCCCAGAGTCTTAGTCGCGGCCTTGGGGGGCTGCAAGGGCGGCTTTGTGAAGGAAGGATAACCGGCCGGGGTGCCGCCGCGTGACGCCGGACTTGATGCGGCCCGGCGGCGGATTAGCTCGCTGCCAACCCTAGATGGAAAGTCGCCAGCAATGACCGATGCCCTACCCCTCACCTTCCCGCCCGACCGGCGTGCCGCGCTAGACCGGCTGGCCGAGTTCGTGCCGCGTGCGGGGCGCGATTATGCCGCGCGGCGCAACTACGACCTGCCGCAACAGGGACATGCCGGAGTGTCTCGCCTGTCGCCCTACATACGCCACCGGATGTTAAGCGAGACCGAGGTGCTTCAGGCAGTGCTGGGACGGTTCTCGCCCGCGACGGCCGAGAAGTTCGTGCAGGAGGTGTACTGGCGCAGCTACTGGAAGGGTTGGCTGGAACTGCGCCCCGGTGTGTGGGACCAGTACCGGCAGGGTGTGCGCTCGGGACAGGACCGGCTGGCGACCGAGGCCGGACTACGCGCGGACTGGGAAGCGGCTTGTCGCGGCGAGACCGGGATCGACTGCTTCGATGCCTGGGCGCGGGAACTGACGGCGACGGGCTACCTGCACAATCACGCGCGGATGTGGTTCGCTTCGATCTGGATCTTCACGCTGCGCCTGCCGTGGGAGCTTGGCGCGGACCTGTTCCTGCGCCAGTTGCTGGACGGCGATCCGGCATCCAACACGCTGGGCTGGCGATGGGTGGCTGGGATCCAGACGCCAGGCAAGACCTACGTTGCGCGGGCCGACAACATCGCCCGTTACACCGAGGGGCGGTTCGACCCGCGCGGGCAACTGGCAGGCCGGGCAGATCCAGTGGACAGCCCGCCCGTGCCCGCGCGCGGGCCTGCACCGACGGGCGACACGCCGGATCCCGAGCGGCGGACGGGCTGGCTGCTGACCGAGGAAGATCAGCTTGCGGGCTTCCCGTTTCTGCCGGGCGCAGAGCCGCCCGCGCCGGTATGCGTTCTGAACTGCACTGGTCGGCGCAGCCCTCTGGAGACGTCACCACCCGTCACAGCCTTCGCGGCTGGGGCGTTGGAGGACACACTTGATCGGCACGCGGCGCGCTTAGGCCCGGCGCAGCACGTCGCGGCGCGGACCGGGTGGGTCGAACAGGTGGTCGACTGGGCGCGCGATGGCGGCGTAGGGCAATTGGTGACGCCCTATGCGCCCGTGGGCCCGGCAGCGGACGCGATGAAGGAACTGGCCCCGGCGCTTGATGCCGCGGGCGTGCCGTTTGTGCGCGTCTTGCGGCCCCATGACGCCGCATGCTGGCCGCACGCGACACACGGGTTCTTCCGGTTCAAGGAAAAGATCCCAGGTTTTCTTGCGGCACTGAAGGGCCTGCGCGCCGCCTGACCCGTGCCCGGCCGCGAAAGGGGTCGGGACTGCCGTCCGTTTTCGTTCCGGCTGCGCCCCAGCTTCATCCCGTTGGGTCCGGTCCGGCCGTCAGCGCGGTCGGGCGGCTTCACAGGGCCAGCCCGACGCTCACTTGCCCTCTCGGCAAACAGCCCATGGCTGGCCTCATGCGGCCGGCACCGCACAGTACGCGGTGCCGATGGTGATGTCGCGCCGCAGGCGCGGCCGCTGGGTCGCTTTGCGGAGGCTCAGGTCATTACATCCGGCGCGGTGCGCCCGGTGTGTTGCCCGATCCCGGCGACGGCATCCGCCGCGGCAATCACTCCGGCAAGAGCCTCCTGCGCATCCCGGCCCTGCCGCGCGGGGTCCGTCTCAAGGTCTTCCATGTAAACCCGCAGGGTCGCGCCGACGGTGCCGGTCCCCGACAGGCGAAACACCACCCGCGCCCCGCCCTCGAACCAGACGCGGATGCCCTGGCCCTCGGCGCGGCTGCCGTCCACCGGATCGTCATATGCGAACTCGTCCGCCGCCGTCACCGCCAGCCCGGCGAAAGCCTGACCTGGCAGCGTCGCCAACCGGTCGCGCAGCCCCTGCATGAGCGCCTCTGCCGCCGCTGCATCCACGCCTTCGTAGTCATGCCGCGAATAGTAGTTGCGCCCGAACTCCGCCCAGTGCGCGGTAAGAAGGTCGGCAACCGACTTGTCGCTCGCCGCCAGGATGTTCAGCCACAGAAGCACTGCCCAAAGCCCGTCCTTCTCGCGCACATGGTCCGACCCGGTTCCAGCGCTTTCCTCGCCGCACAGCGTCGCGCGCCCCGCGTCCAGAAGGTTTCCGAAGAACTTCCATCCCGTCGGCGTCTCGTAGCAGTCCAGCCCGCGCGCCGCCGCCACCCGGTCGAGCGCGCCGGAGGTCGGCATCGACCGCGCCACCCCCGCAAGCCCACGGGCATAGCCCGGCGCGAGATGCGCGTTAGCCGCCAGCACAGCAAGGCTGTCCGAGGGCGTTACGTAGAGCCCGCGCCCGACGATCATGTTCCGGTCCCCGTCCCCGTCCGACGCCGCGCCAAAATCGGGCGCATCCGGGCCCATCATCAGATCCATCAGCGGCTTGGCCCAGATCGGGTTCGGGTCTGGGTGCCCGCCGCCGAAATCGGGGCTGGGCACCGCGTTCACCACGCTGCCCTGCGCCGCACCAAGCGTACCTTCCAGGATCGCCGTCGCATAGGGGCCGGTCACCGCGTGCATCGCATCGAAGCGCAGCGTGAAGCCCCGCGCGAACAGGTCGCGGATTGCGTCGAAGTCGAACAGCCCTTCCATCAGCGCGGCATAGTCCGCCACCGGGTCCACGACCTCCACCACCATATCGCCCAGGCGTGATTCGCCCACAACACCGAGATCGACATCCTGCGCTTCAAGGATCTCGTAGCTTTCGATGCTACGGGTCGCGGCGAAAATCCGGTCAGTCACCTCGGCCGGGGCCGGCCCGCCATTGGCGGTGTTGTACTTGATGCCGAAATCCTCGTCGATGCCGCCGGGATTGTGGCTGGCCGACATGATCAGCCCGCCATCCGCGCCCCGCTGGCGGATCAGGTTGGACGCCGCCGGGGTGGACAGCAGCGCGCCCTGCCCGACGATGACGCGCGCGGCGCCTCCCGCCGCAGCCATGCGCAGGATCACCTGCGCCGCCCGGTCGTTGAAATAGCGCCCGTCGCCGCCCAGCACGAGCGTCTTGCCCGCAACGCCGCCGATCGCCGACCAGACGGACTGAACGAAGTTTTCGAGGTAATGCGGTTCCATGAAGACACGGGTCTTCTTGCGCAGCCCCGACGTGCCGGGTTTCTGCCCCTCGATGGGGCGGGTGGTGACGGTGAGACGGTCCATGTCGCTCTCCTTGGGGCTGTCAGGCGAAAACCTTGGCAAGGGCGGCCGCGGTTTTTGCAACGATCACGTCAGCTTCTTCGCGGGTCAGGCACAGCGGCGGTGCAAAGCCAAGGATGTCGCCCTGTGGCATCGCCCGGCCGATCACGCCTGCGGCCATCAGCGCGCCCGCCACAGCCGGGCCGATCTTGGCCGAGGGATCGAAGAAGGTCCGTGTCGCCTTGTCCGCGACGAATTCAACCGCCGACAGCATCCCGATGCCGCGCACCTCGCCGACATTTGGATGATCAGCCAGCGCAAGGCGAAGCTGTTCGGTCAGGTACGGCCCGACACTGCCTGCATTCTCGACGAGGTTCAGTTTGTCCAGCACCTGCAGGTTTGCCACTCCCGCCGCCGCGCCGATGGGATGCGCGGAATAGGTCCAGCCGTGGCCGAGCGGCCCGTTCTCGTCCGTGCCCTGTTCCAGCACGCGCCAGACCTTGTCGGACACGATCGTCCCCGACAGCGGCGCATACGCGCTGGTCAGTCCCTTGGCGATGGTGATCAGATCCGCTTCCAGCCCGAAATGATCGGACCCGAACATCGAACCGAGCCGTCCGAAGCCGGTGACGACCTCGTCGGCGATCAGCAGGATGTCGTTGGCCTTCAGGATAGGCATGATCGCGTCCCAGTAGCCTGCGGGCGGCGGCACCAGCCCTCCGGTTCCCAGCACCGGTTCGGCTATGAAGGCGGCGATGGTGTCCGCGCCCTCGCGGTCGATCATCGCCTGCAACTCTGACGCGCAATGGGCGGTGAAGGCCTCTTCGTCCATCGCCTCGTGTTCGCGGCGGAAGAAGTACGGCGCGGTGGTATGCAGGATGCGGTCCAGCGGCAGGTCGAACTTCTGGTGAAACAGGTGCAGGCCCGTCATCGAGCCGGAGACAAGGCCCGATCCGTGATAGCCGCGCCAGCGCGAGATGATCTTCTTCTTCGCGGGCAGGCCGCGGATGTTGTTGTAGTACCAGACCAGCTTGATGTTCGTTTCGTTCGCGTCCGACCCGCCCAGCCCGAAATAGACCTTCGACATGTTCGCCGGCGCTCGGTCCAGGACCATCTTCGACAAGGTGATGGAGGCTTCTGTGCCGTGGCCGACATAAGCATGGTAATAGGCCAGTTCGCGCGCCTGCGCCGCGATCGCCTCGGACACTTCCTGTCGGCCATAGCCGATGTTCACGCAGTAGAGCCCCGCGAACCCGTCAAGAAAGCGGTTCCCGTCGCGGTCGGTGATGTGGCAGCCTTCGGCGGTGGTGATGATCCGGCTGGGGCTTTCGCCGCGCGCGTGCTGCGCAAGGTGTGTGGACGGGTGGAAGAAGTTCTCGCGATCCCAGCGGTCGAGCGTGTCGTTGGTCAGCATGGCCTGTCCCCCTGATGTGACTGTTTGCGCTACACCTACGCCCAAACGCGGCGCCGTGCACCCCCCCTTCGGCCCGGCTGCGCCGCATCGACGCTCAGACCTCGATGCGCGTGCCCGCGGACCCCAGCGCGCGCAGCGCGTGGGCGGCGATGGCGGTATCCTGCGCGCCGGTGCCCGTCAGGTCGCAGATTGTCACGCAGCGGGTCGAAGCGCGGCCTGCGCGCTGCCCGGCGACCAGTTGGCCCAGTTCGGGCGGCTCGGGCATCGACCACAGACCGGCCTCGAGAGCCGCGCGCAATTCGCCCATGGCGCGGACCTGCGCCAGCCGATCACAGACATAGAGATCGGCTGCCACCAACGCGTCGACGGCGATCTCGTTCTTGCCGGGCTGGTCCGACCCCATCGCGGTCACATGCAGGCCCGGATGCAGCATGGCACGGGTGATCATCGGGCTGCGAGCGGGCGTGGTCGTGACGACCAGCTGGCACGCCTCCGTCAGGCGGGGCAGGTCCGGCTCCGCCCGCGCGGCGACCCCGAGGCTGGCCGCGATGTCCGCAGCGCAGGCCGCCGCCTTCGCGCCGTCGCGCCCCCATACCCTCACTTCGGAAAAAGGCCGCACGAGATGCGCCGCGGCGATCTGCATCCGGGCCTGCACGCCGGTCCCGACAACGCCCGCGACATCGACCCTGGAAGGCGCGAGGTGCCGCGCCGCGACCGCGCCCGCCGCCGCCGTGCGCAGGTCGGTCAGGTAGCCGTTGTCGAGAAACACCGCCTCCAGCAGGCCGGTGCGCGCCGACAGCAGCACCATCAGCCCGTTCAGGCTGGGCAGGCCCCGCGCCGGGTTGTCGAAGAAGCCGGGGCTGATCTTGACTGCGAACCCGTCGAAACCCGGGAGCCAGGCGGTCTTGACGTCCACCTCGCCATTGACCTGCGGCAGGTGCATCGACAGGACCGGCGGCATCACCGCGCCCGGTGCGGCCAGCGCGGAGAACGCCGCTTCGACAGCGTCCACGGCCGCAAGATCCAGCGGCAGGGCCGCGCGCAACTCAGCCTCGGTCACGATCCGCACTTCATGCGCCATGTGCCGTCCCCTTCACCAAAAGGTCGCCAAGCCGTATGTCCTGCCCCGTCACGACGCGAGTGAACTGGTCCATGTCCACGTTGCGCCCCGTGATGATCGTGCCCACCGGCCCGCGCAGGTCCGGCAGCCGCCGGGCCAGCAGCGCCGCAAGCCCGACAACGCAGGCCCCTTCGGCGACCAGACGGTCGGCGTGGAACAGCGCCTGCATGGCGGAATAGATCTCGGGCTCGGTCACCAGCACCACGTCGTCCAGAAGGTCGCGGCACATGGGAAAGGTCAGCCGGTTGTCCATCCCGATCCCGCCGCCAAGGCTGTCGGCAAGGCTGGGATACTCGATCACCTGCACCGGGCGGCCAACCTTGAGGCTTTCCGCCATCGCCGCACCGCGGTCCATGCTCAGCCCGATCACGCGGATGGCGGGATTGATCGCCTTCGCCGCCAGAGCGACCCCGGCCGCCAACCCGCCGCCCGAGAGCGGCACCAGAAGTGTGGCCAGCGACGGGCAGGCTTCGAGCATCTCGAGCCCGATGGTGCCCTGCCCGGCGATCACGCGCGGATCGTCGAAGGGCGAGATTTCGGCCAGCCCTTCCTCGGCAACAAGGCGGCGCGCCTCGGCCAGCGCGTCGTCCTGCGACCGGCCGGTGATGCGCACCTCGGCCCCCAGCGCGCGGATGCCGTCGATCTTCGTCTGCGGAACCAGCGCGCTCATGCAGATCACCGCGCGCAGACCGCGGGCGCGCGCCGCCTGCGCCACGCCGCGGCCGTGGTTGCCGGTGGAACAGCAGGTCACGCCCGCCACGTCTTTGGGCAGCGCGGCCACGGCATTCAGAGCGCCGCGCAGCTTGAACGCGCCGATGGGCTGCATCTGTTCCAGCTTCAGCCACAGCTCGATCCCCAGCCGCGGCCCAAGCGTCGAAGGGATCATCGGCGTGCCGTCCGCGCGGCCCGCGATCACGCGGCGGGCGGCCAGGATGTCGGCAAGGGTCGGACGCGGGTCGCTCATGCCCCAGTCATAGGAAAGCCCACACTGCGGCGATAGCCCGTTTTCGCATCGCACCGGCGCCCAATTTCCGGGCAAGGCGCCACCGAAGTTCGCAACGGCGCGCAAAAAGGTCGGTTTCGGGCCGTCTTCGGTCGCTCAATCCCCGCACGGCCAGCGGATCGTCAGGCATGGCTCGCGGAACGCAGTGTTGTCGAGGTTTCCCGCCCCATGCCTTTCGGTCCCGCCTTCACCCCCGGCGAATACGCCCGCCGCCTGAAACAGACCCGCGCCGCGATGGCCGCCGCAGGCATCGACGTGCTTATTGCGACCGATCCGTCGAACCAGAACTGGCTGACCGGCTACGACGGCTGGTCATTCTACGTCCATCAGGCGGTGATCCTGCCGATGGAGGGCAAGCCGGTCTGGTGGGGCCGCGGACAGGACGCCAACGGCGCGGTGCGCACGGTGGACCTTGCGGCGGTGGAGGTCACCTCGTACCCCGACAATTACGTCCAGTCGACCGAACGGCATCCGATGCAGCACCTGGCCGGCGTTCTGTCGGAAATGGGGCTGGGCGATGCCCGCGTCGGTGTCGAGATGGAGAACTACTACTACTCCGCCAAGGCCCATGCTGTTCTGTTCGACACGCTGCACGGCGCAACTCCGGTCGATGCCACGGCGCTTGTGAACCGCGAACGGGGCTGCAAGTCGCCGGAGGAACTGGCCTTCATGCGCAAGGCCGCCCGCATCGCCGAGAAGGTCCAGACCACTGCGCTGGATCTCGCCGCGCCGGGGCTTCGCAAGAACGACCTCGCGGCCGAGATCCAGTCGGTCTGCCTGCGCGGCGACGGCGAGGACTGGGGCGACTACCCGGCGATCGTGCCGCTGATGCCGTCGGGGACCGATGCCGCCGCGCCGCATCTGACATGGAACGGCGACGTGATGCAGACCGGCGAGGCGACGTTCTTCGAGCTGGCGGGCTGCTATCGGCGTTACCACGTGCCGCTGTCGCGCACGATTTACCTTGGCGAACCACCCGATCATCTGCGCCGCGCAGAGGAGGCGCTTCTGGAGGGCCTCGAGGCCGGGATCGAAGCGGCCCGCCCCGGCAACCGCGCCTGCGACATCGCAAACGCGCTGGGCGCGGCGATGGAACGCGCGGGCATCGACCGGGGCGCGCGCTGCGGCTACCCGATCGGGCTGTCGTATCCGCCCGACTGGGGCGAGCGCACGATCTCGCTGCGCAGCGAGGACGAAAGCGTGCTGAAACCCGGCATGACCTTCCATTTCATGCCCGGCATCTGGATGCACGACTGGGGACTGGAGATCACGGAATCGATCCTGATCCGCGAGGCCGGTCCGGCCGAGGCGTTCTGTACCCTGCCCCGGAAACTGTTCGTGAAGTCATGACGCGCCTGCGGGACACCATCGACCTGCTGGACCGGCTGGTGGCGTTTCCCACCGTATCGAGCGACAGCAACCTGGAGATGATCGCAACGTTGGCGCATCTGCTCGAGGACGCAGGTGCGCGTTGCGAGGTGTTGCTCGACGCGGCCGGTGCGAAGGCCAATCTGTTCGCCACGATCGGTCCCGAGGCACCGGGCGGGATCGTGCTGTCGGGCCACAGCGACGTGGTGCCGGTGGCGGATCAGGACTGGACGGGCGATCCCTTCATCATGCGCAGCGACGGGCAGCATCTTTATGGTCGCGGCACCTGCGACATGAAGGGGTTCATCGCCTGCGCGGTGACGATGGCCCCGGACTTCGCGGCCCGCCCACTGCGCCGCCCGATCCATTTCGCCTTCACCCATGACGAGGAAGTCGGCTGCCTTGGTGCACAGGCGCTTTGCGCCGTGCTGGCCGAACGCGCGGCACGGCCCGCGATGGCGATCATCGGCGAGCCGACCCAGATGCAGGTGATCGACGGGCACAAGGGGTGCTGCGAATACACCACCCGCTTCGAGGGGCTGGAAGGGCACGGCTCGAACCCGGACGGGGGCGTGAACGCGGTGGAATACGCCGCGCGTTATGCAACGCGCCTGCTGGACCTGCGTGAGAGGCTGAAGGCCCGCGCGCCGCATCCGCCCGCCTTCGACCCGCCGCACACGACGATCAATATCGGCGCGTTGGTCGGCGGGGTCGGGCACAACGTGATCGCCGGCAAGGCGCGGGTGGACTGGGAAATGCGCCCGGTGCAGCCCGGCGACGCCGCCTTCGTGCATGACGATCTCGACAGCTTCTGCCGCGAGGTGCTGCTGCCCGCGATGCAGGCTGTGCATGGCGGCGCGGAGATCACGACCGAAGTGATCGGCGAAGTGGCCGGGCTACAACCTGCCGCGGCCAACGCGGCGCGCGACCTGATGGTGGCGCTGACCGGGCGCGCCGATGTGGGCACCGTCCCCTTCGGCACGGAAGCCGGATTGTTCCAGGCACTGGGCCTCTCCGCGGTAGTCTGTGGGCCCGGCGCCATTGCGCAAGCCCATAAACCGGACGAATTCATTGAAATCGCCCAACTGGACCGCTGCCTTGCGTGGCTGGACCGGCTTGGCGCGCACGCGGCGGGCTGACCCCTTGTCTCGGCCCTCGACAGGGTCCATTGCGTCGGCATAGTCTTTCCGCAGGGGAACGAAGCGACATGACCGACATCCTGGTTCTCAACGGGCCAAACCTGAACATGCTCGGGCTGCGCCAACCCGAAGTCTACGGCCGCACCACGCTGGCCGAGATCGAGGCGCTGTGCCACGCGGCAGCCGCCGATCTCGGAATGACGGTCACCTGCCTGCAGTCGAACCACGAAGGCGCGCTGATCGACGCGATCCATGCCGCGCGCGGCAGCCGTGACGGGATCGTGCTGAATGCAGGCGCCTATACCCATACCTCGGTGGCGCTTATGGATGCTATCGCCTCGGCCGAAGTGCCGGTGGTGGAACTGCACCTGTCGAACATTCACGCCCGCGAACCCTTTCGCCACAAGAGCTGGATCGCACCGGTCGCCGTCGGGCAGATCTGCGGTTTCGGCCCGGCTGGCTATGCCCTCGCGCTGCGCGCACTGGCCGGACACCTGGAGACCCTGACATGAGCTTTCTTGACGATATCGAGACGATCAGCGACGCGCCCAATGTCGAGGCCGTGTGGGACGTGCTTGTGGACCGACTGGGCGAGCACGGCTTCGACCGGCTGATGTATGGGCTGACCCGCTACAAGACCGCCAACTCCTTCGGCGACCCACAGGACATGCTGGTACTGACCAACCACCCACCGGCCTATACCGACCGCTTCATCGGCGAGGCGATGTATTTCCACGCCCCGATGGTCGGATGGTCGGCCGAGAACGTCGGCGCCTGCGGCTGGCGCTGGGTTCAGGAGAACTTCGACAGCTTCACCGCAGCCGAAAAGCGCGTGCTGGAATTCAACAAGTCGATGGGGGTCGTGGCGGGCTACACGATCAGTTTCCCGCATTCCTCGCACAGGTCGCGCGGTGCGATGGCCCTCACGGCGCGCGCCGGGCTGAGCCAGGCGGACGTCGATGCGATCTGGCAGGCGCATGGCCGCGAGATCCAGGCCCTGAGCAACGTCGCACATCTGAAGCTGATGTCGCTGCCGCATACCGGGTCGCGACGTGCGCTCACCAAGCGCCAGCGCGAGGTGCTGGAATGGGTCGGCGACGGGAAAACCACGCAGGATATCGCCGATATCATGGGCCTGACCGCTGCGACGGTGGAAAAGCACCTGCGTTTGGCGCGCGACGCGCTCGACGTCGAAACGACGGCGCAGGCGGTAATGAAGGCATCGCTCCAGAACCAGATCTTCACACTGGAGCCGTGACGCTGACTTTGGTCAGGTTTTCCCGACTATCGTCCATATCGTTAACAGGACATGAAAGGGGTGTTCCCATGCTGGCGGCCGCAAGGCCGGGGGACCGCCGGACCAACCCGCGCCGCAATTTCGGCCGGGCTCCGGCGTACCGGGAAACCGGACCGCATGGCACGGGATATTTGACCCGATCCGCCATGACAGCCTTCGCGGTCGCATCTTCCCCACAAGCGCGCGACCCGCGAACGCAAGGGGCGGTGCGGACATCCCTCCGCACCGCCCCTATTTTCTTGTCGTTCACACCGGGTCCGGGCCGAAAGGCCGCCGCGCTCCGGCGCGCAGGGCACCTGAGCGCGGGCGGACCCGCAATCAGCCCTGCGCGGCCTTGGCCACTTCGGCGGCGAAGTCTTCTTCGACCTTCTCGATGCCTTCGCCGACGGCAAGACGCACGAAGCCGGTCACAGTAACGCCCGCTTCCTTGGCCGCAGCGCCGACCGTCAGATCGGGGTTCACGACGAAGGACTGATTCAGAAGCGTGACTTCCGAGAAGAACTTCTTCATGCGGCCTTCGATCATCTTCTCGATCACGCCTTCCGGCTTGCCGCTTTCGCGCGCCTGCTCGGTCAGGATCGACTTCTCGCGCTCGACCAACTCGGGGTCGATGTCGCCTTCGTCAAGCGAGGCGGGGTTGATCGCGGCGACATGCATCGCGACCTGGCGACCGAACTCGGCGTTGTCGCCGGTCATGGCGACCAGAACGCCGATCTTGCCCATGCCGTCAGCGGCGGCATTGTGCACGTAGGACACGACGGTCTCACCCTCGATGGTCGACATGCGGCGCACCGACATGTTCTCGCCGATGGTGGCGATCTTGTCGGTGATGGTCGCCTCGACCGACTTGCCGCCAAGATCGGCGGCCTTCAGCGCGTCGATGTCCGACACGCCGAGCGCCGCAGTGGCGATGCCCTTGACCATGGTCTGGAACTCGGCGTTCTTGGCGACGAAGTCGGTTTCCGAATTGACCTCGACCGCGATCCCCTTGCCGCCGTCCACGGCGACCGCGACAAGACCTTCCGCTGCGGTGCGGCCGGATTTCTTGGCGGCTTTGGCCAGACCCTTGGTCCGCAGCCAGTCCACGGCTGCTTCCATGTCGCCGCCCGTCTCGGTCAGGGCTTTCTTGGCGTCCATCATGCCCGCGCCGGTCATGTCGCGCAGTTCTTTGACCAATGCTGCTGTAATTGCCATGGCTGGCTCCTTTGGTTCTCGCATAGACCTGCCGGGCGTAGCCGCGGCCGGTGACAGATTTGTAATGCTCGGAGGCAAAAAACGCGGCAGGCCCCGGCTGTTCGCGCCGGGGCCGCGCCCGGATCAGCTTTCGGCGGGCGCGTCGGCGGCCAGCGATTCTTCTTCCAGACCTTCCTCGAACTCGCCGAGGTCGATGCCGGCCGCGCCCATCTGTGCGGTCATGCCGGCCAACGCGGCGCGCGCCACGAGGTCGCAATAGAGGCTGATGGCGCGCGCGGCGTCATCGTTGCCGGGAATGATGTAGTCCACCCCGTCGGGCGAGCAGTTGGTATCGACCACGGCCACTACCGGGATGCCCAGCTTCTTGGCCTCGAGGATCGCCAGATCCTCTTTCTTGACGTCGATCACAAACAGCAGATCCGGCACGCCGCCCATTTCGCGGATGCCGCCAAGAGACGCCTGCAGTTTGGTCTGCTCGCGTTCCATGCTCAGCCGCTCGCGCTTGGTCAGGCCCGCCGCGCCGCCTTCCATCTGCTCGTCGATCGCCTTGAGGCGGTTGATCGAGTTGGAAACGGTCTTCCAGTTGGTCAGCGTGCCGCCCAGCCAGCGGTGGTTCATGTAGTACTGCGCGCATTTTTCGGCCGCCTCGGCGATCGGCTTCTGCGCCTGACGCTTGGTGCCGACGAACAGGACGCGTCCGCCCTTGGCGACGGTCTCGCGCACGGCTTGAAGCGCGGCGTCCAGCATCGGGGCTGTCTGCGTCAGGTCGACGATGTGGATCCCGTTGCGGTCGCCGTAGATGTACGGCGCCATGCGCGGGTTCCAGCGTTGGGTCTGGTGACCAAAGTGCACGCCAGCTTCCAGAAGCTGACGCATGGTGAAATCGGGCGTCATGTCCGTTCTCCTTTTCCGGTTTGCGCCTCGGCGGGGTGCAGGGCATGTGCCCAACCGGTGGACCTTTGGGGATGTCTCCCCCATCGGCCCGACCCCGCCTGCGAAGTGTGGCTGCCATTAGACGGTTCCTTCCCGGAAGGCAAGCCCCTTGCCCACCACCGGTGCAGCACTGCTTGACCGGCGGGGGAGCCGCCGCATACCGTTCGGCCATTCCGTCAGGAGATGCGCCATGCTGCCGCCATTCATCGAAGGTCTTCCCGCACTCGACATTCCGTTTCCCGAACATGTCGTCAGCGCGCGGGCCGTCCGCTCGGGCCATGCGCTGGTGGTGTTTTTCACCTTCCACAGCGATGTGGAACTGCCCACGCACAGCCATGGGCCGCAATGGGGCACGCTCGTGCAGGGTCAGGTGACACTCACCATTGGCGGGGTCACGCAGGTCAAGCGCCCGGGCGAGACCTGGGATATACCAGACGGCGTGCCGCACAGCGTGCACATCACCGCGGGCAGCGTGGTGATCGACGTTTTCGCGGAACCCGACAGATACCCCCTGCGCGACGAGAGCGGCAACGACGACTGAGACAGCAAAACCGGCTTGTCAAACCACGCCGTCCGCGCCACCAAGGGAAGATGATCGCGATTTTCCCCTCCCGTTCCAGCCGCGCCTCCGCATGTGGGAAGATCGCGGCATGAGCCACCCCGAAGGCCTTATCCCCTGCATCGGGTCCGTCCTGTGGGACCTGATCGGGCGTCACCCCCACACCATGCGCCGGGGCGACGACCGGCCCGGCACCGTCACCCGCCTGCCCGGCGGTGTCGCGATGAACGTGGCGCAGACGCTGGTCCGGTTCGGGCGGCGACCGACGGTACTGACCTGCATCGGAACCGATCCGGAAGGCGAGGAGCTGATCGCCGCCTGCACGGGACTTGGCGTGGACACCTCTCTCGCGCTGCGCCGCGGCGACCTGCCGACCGACCGATACATGGCCATCGAAGGTGCGAATGGCCTGATCGCCGCCATCGCCGACGCCCGCTCCCTCGAAGAGGCCGGGGCGGACATCCTTGCACCGCTGACCGACGGGCGGCTTGGCGATGCGGACGCTCCCTTCGATGGGCCGGTCGTGCTGGACGGCAACCTGTCCGAGGCACTGCTGAAGGAAATCGCGACCTCGCCCTTTCTTGCCGCCGCGGACCTTCGGATCGTGCCCGCCTCGCCCGGCAAGGCGCTGCGGCTGGAGCCGCTCCTCCGCCTCGCGAATGCGACACTTTATCTGAACCTCGAAGAAGCGGCACTTCTCGCGGGTGTGGAATTCCTGGCCGCGCCCGACGCCGCGCGCTTCCTGATCGAGCGCGGCAGTGCGCGGGTGCTGGTCACCGATGGTGCGCAGCCCGCCGCCGACGCTGCCGCGGATGGGCTCATCACCGGGCAACCCCCAATGGTGGAGCCGCGCCGCATCACCGGGGCGGGCGACACCTTCATGGCAGCCCATATCGCGGCCGAGGCGCAGGGCCACAGCCGACCCTTCGCGCTGGAGGCCGCCTTGCAGGCCGCCGCCACCTATGTTGCGGGAGACGACACATGAAAGCCCCCCTCGCCTTCAGCCCCGAGGTCACCGCAGCGCGCGATGCCGGTGCGCCCATCGTTGCGCTGGAAAGCACCATCATCACCCACGGTATGCCCTGGCCCGACAACCTGGAGATGGCCCGGACCGTCGAACAGGCGGTGCGCGATGCAGGCGCCACCCCCGCGACCATCGCGGTGCAGGACGGGCATCTTCAGATCGGGCTGGACGATGCGGCGCTGACCGCGCTGGCGCAGGCCCGCGATGTCGCCAAGCTATCGCGCGCCGACATGGCCGCCTGCCTTGCGACCGGTGGGACAGGCGCGACCACGGTCTCCGCCACGATGATTTCCGCACATCTGGCCGACATCCGGGTCTTCGCGACAGGCGGGATCGGCGGTGTGCACAAAGGCGCAGAAACAAGTTTCGACATCTCCGCCGACCTGCAGGAACTGGCACAGACGCCAGTGACCGTGGTCTGCGCCGGGGCCAAGGCGATCCTCGATCTGCCCAAGACCTTCGAAGTGCTGGAAACGTTGGGTGTGCCGGTGATCGCGGTCGGGCAGGATGTGCTGCCGGCCTTCTGGTCGCGCAGCGGCCCGATCCCGGCACCGCTGCGCATGGACGAACCGGCCACCATCGCGCGCGCCGGTGCGCTGCGCGCAGCGCTCGGCCTGCCGGGCGGGCAATTGGTCGCGCTGCCGATCCCGACCGCGGACGAGATCCCCGCCGAGACGCTGGGCCCGGCCATCGCACAGGCGCAGGCCGAGGCCGACGCGCAGGGCATCACGGCGAAGGCTGTCACGCCGTTTCTGCTCAACCGTCTGTTCGAATTGACCGAGGGACGCTCGCTGAGGGCCAACATCGCGCTCGTGCTCAACAACGCCCGATTTGCGGCAGCCATTGCCCGCGAATTCAGCAGCGCGCCGCAATAATCGGCGTATGGGCACCGACACGGGCCCGCCTGCCGTTGTAGCCCGCCAAGGCAATCTCTACATTCTGCCGCAGTGCCTTCATGTGCCGCGATACTACTCCGGCGCGCCTAACCAGAACTGAGACCCGATGCTCGATCCGCTTGATCCCAATGCCTCCGACCACGACACCGAACGCCGCAAATCCGGCCTGCTGGGCGGACTGCGCGCCAGCTTTCTAACCGGCATCGTGGTGATCGCGCCCATCGGGCTGACCGTCTACCTGCTGTGGACGATCATGGGCTGGATCGACAGCGTGGTGCTGCCGCTGGTGCCGGGGCCCTGGCGGCCCGAACAGTATATCGGCATCAACCTGCGCGGCGTCGGGGTGATCTTCTTCATCCTGTTCACCATCGTGATCGGCTGGGTTGCCAAGGGCCTGATCGGGCGGTCGCTGATCAAGTGGGCCGAAGGGCTTGTCGATCAGATGCCGGTTGTGCGGTCGATCTACAACGGACTGAAACAGATCGCGGAAACCGTCTTTGCCCAACAGGACGCAAGTTTCGAGAAGGCCTGCCTTGTCGAGTATCCGCGCAAGGGCATCTTCGCCATCGGCTTCATCTCGACCAATGCCAAGGGCGAGATCAACCGTGTCGCCGGGGGTATGGACCCGCTGCTGAGTGTGTTCGTGCCGACCACTCCGAACCCGACGTCCGGGTTCCTGCTGTTCTTCAAGGAAAGCGAGGTCACGGTTCTGGACATGACGGTGGAGGACGCGGCGAAGCTGGTCATCTCGGCCGGGCTGGTCTATCCGGACGAGGCGACGGCCCCGGAAACGCCGCTTGTCCGCATCCCAGAGAAGGCGGTGCGCGAAAGCTGGCGCTGAGCGCGGGCCGCGCTGACAGCCCAACCGCCGCGTGACGCGGCCCGCACCGGACCGCACAGCCCACATGCTTTCCGCCCTGACGGTCGGCTTCGCCACCGGCTTCTCGCTGATCCTCGCCATCGGGGCGCAGAATGCGTTCGTGCTGCGGCAGGGACTGCTGCGCCAGCACGTCTTCGCGCTGTGTCTGTTCTGCGCGGCGTCGGATGCGGCGCTGATCGCGCTGGGAGTGGCGGGTTTCGGCGCGATTACCGGCGCATGGCCGCTGTTTCCGCAGATCATGGCACTGGCCGGGGCGGCGTTCCTTCTGGTCTACGGGGCGCTGCGGTTCCGCGCGGCTTGGCGCGGCGGCGAAACACTTCGGGCCGAGGGCCAGGCCCCGAGCCTGCGCCGAACGCTTGCCACGGCGGCAGCCTTCACCTGGCTGAACCCGCACGTCTATCTCGACACGGTCGGGTTGATAGGCGCGGTGTCCACGCAGTTTTCGCCGGACGCGCGGGCGGCCTTTGGCGGTGGCGCCGTGGCGGCGTCCTTCGTGTTCTTCTTCGGGCTGGGCTACGGCGCGCGCTGGCTGGCGCCGCTGCTGCGCACAGCGGCGGCGTGGCGCGCGCTGGATGCCGGTATCGGCGCGGTGATGTGGGCGCTCGCCGCCAAGCTGATCGCCGGGTTGGGCTGAACGCCCGCCATCATCAGTTGGCCGCTGCCGCAGCCTCGGCCTGCACGGCCTCTCCCGCGTTCTCGATGTCCTGACCGGCCCCACTGACCGTGTTGCACCCGGCCAGCACGAAGCCCGCCACACAAAGCCCAACGATGAAACGCATCTTGCCCATTCCTTTCCTGCCTGTTCGCGGCAGCGATACGCCGCCACGTTCTAGTGGCACGAAAACGGCTGGGGGACGTGCGGGTTCCACATCGCGCCGGAAAAATCCCGCGCGGCGCGACGGCCCCGGCTGGACCGGGCCTGTCAGTTGGCCGCGTTCTGCACCGCCTGACCCGCGCGTTCGATATCCTGCCCGGCGCCGCGCACCGTGTTGCACCCCGCCAGCACAAGCGCCGCCAGACACAGCCCCATCATCACCCGCATGCCATGACCTCATGGTTTGTCGTTATGCGCGCAAGGTGCCATGCGCCGGCAGCGGCGTCTAGTTGAACATCGCCGCCAGATCGACCGTGCTGCGGTGGTTCAGATCGTCCCGGTGCGCGGCAAGAAACGCCTCGGCAGACCGGGCGCCCGCGTCGCGCAGTTTGCCGATGATGTAGGGGGCCGGAACCAGCTTGGTGGCGACCGAAAGATCGTTCATCAGCGCGTCGTCCGCGATCATGTGGATGCGCGGGTCGCGGAAAGTGCCGGCGTCCAGCCGCCCGTCGGCGATCATCCGCTTTACGAAGGAGATCGCCCTCAACTCGCGCAGAAGCGACGAGTTGAAGCTGATCTCGTTGATGCGGTTCTGGATCTCGGTCGGGGTGCGCGGCATCTCCTCGCGTTCAAGCGGGTTGATGTTGATCACCACGATGTCCTCGGGAAAGCGGTGGTCGAACAGCGGGAAGAGCGCCGGGTTGCCGGTATATCCACCATCCCAGAACTCCTCGTCACGGCCGGTTTCAGTGTCGTGGATCGTGACCGCCTGGAACACAGTTGGCAGGCAGGCCGAAGCGAGGATGACGTCGGTGCTGACCTCCTCCTGCCGGAAGACGCGGATCTTGCCGTTGCGCACGCGCGTCGTGTTGACGAAGAAGGCGGGCCCAGCCTCGCCGCAGACCCGGTCATAGTTCAGCCGGTCCACGATACGGCGCAGCGGGTGGCGGTAGAACGGGCCATAGGCATAGGGGCTGACCATCCGGCTGGCCGCATCCGCCACCGCGAAGGGGAGCGAGTATTCCAGCCCCTTGGATACGATGGCCGGATCGGGAAACACGGCGTTCATCCACGCGGTAAACCGCATGTCGTTGACCGCGCCGATCTGCCGCCACAGCCAATCCAGATTGTCGATCGCAGCCTGGCGGCCGCCATCGTCACCGCCAGCGGCAAGCCCCGCCTTCACCGCCGCGCCGTTCAGCGCTCCGGCAGATGTCCCCGAGATCGCCGCGATCTCGATGCCGGGATCCCCTAGAAGCACCCGAAGCGCGCCCCAGGTGAAAGCCCCATGCGCGCCCCCGCCCTGCAAGGCAAGATTGATCCGCTTGGCAGTCATCGTGCTTCCCATCTATCAAGCAGATCCGTGACAAGGATGCCGTTGATCGTCATTCCCGCAACATTCGCATCGCGGATCGTCACGTTGGTCAGGTCGGCGTTTTCTATGACTGTGCCGGACAGTCGGACGTCGCGCAGGTGGGCATTTGCCATGTTTGCGTTCTCGGCACGCATGCCGGATAGGTTCGTATTCTCGATCTGCACCCCGGCCAGCGAGCAATCGGAGAAGGTGGACCCGTCAAAGCGGACCCGCGCGAAGCGCGAGTCCGACACAGACGCCCCATCGAGATCGAGCGCGCCCTGCCACTGAGCCCCGGTCACATCGCCGTCCAGCCGCCGTCCACGCTGATCGTCGTGCCGGTGATCTGTGCCGCCGCGTCCGAGCACAGGAAGGCGACCGTACCGCCCAGTTGCTCGGTGGTGGCGAATTCGCGACTGGGCTGGCGGGTCAGGATCACATCGTTCAGCGCGGTCTCCCGGTCCATGCCGTACTTCTCCATCGTGTCGGGGATCTGGCTTTCCACGAGCGGGGTCAGCACGTAGCCGGGGCAGACCGCGTTCGCGGTGATCGGTTCTTTCGCGGTTTCCAGCGCGGTCACCTTGGTGAAGCCCACGACACCATGCTTGGCCGCCACGTATGCGCCCTTGTAGGGCGAAGCGCGCAAGCCGTGTGCGCTGGCGATATTTACGATCCGGCCCCAGCCCGCTTCGCGCATGATCGGAAGCGCCTCCGCCGTGGTATGGAAGGCCGAGGACAGCATGATCGCGATGATCGCGTCCCACTTCTCAACCGGGAAATCCTCGATCGAGGCGACATGCTGGATGCCTGCGTTGTTCACGAGGATATCGCAGCGCCCGGCCTGCTTGATCAGAGCGCGGGCCTCGGCACCCTTGGACAGGTCCGCCTGGATGTAGCGCGCGGTGACGCCATGCTCCTTGCCGATCCGCTCCGCCAGGGCGTGATCGTCCTCGGAATCTGTGTAGGAGTTCAGCACGACATCGGCGCCGGCGCGGGCCAGTTCCTCGGCCACGCCCAGGCCGATCCCGGAGTTCGACCCTGTGACGACTGCGGTTTTCCCTTTGAGCGACATGGACTGCCCTTCCTGCTGCGGTTGCATCATGGCGCACATAGTGCACATGCAGCGAGAAGGCGAAAGCCCCGATCCGGCGGCGCGTCAGGGCGCCGCCCGGCGCACCGGGCTTGGCATCGAGATTCTGCAACCGCGCACAAAAAAAGCGCCCGCACAAGGCGGGCGCCAGTCATTGAGGCAGGTTTCATACAGGCAAGAAACCTATCGAGCAGTGATTTCAATATAGGGAATTCACCGACCCACTCCAACCCAAAAGTTTGAGCCGGCACAAAACTTTGATAGCGTGACCCAAAACACGGTAAACCGGGCAGGATACATGACAGACCGCTTCCCTCTCCTTCACAGGTTGGCCGCTCCCGTGGCCGCGCTGGCGCTGTGCTGCGTTGCCGCGACGGCACAGACCGGCCCGCAGCATGGCATAGCTATGTATGGCGAACCGGCCCTTCCACCTGATTTTGTGTCCCTGCCCTACGTGAACCCCCAAGCGCCCAAAGGCGGCCGGATCGTTTTCGGCGAGGTCGGCGGGTTCGATTCGCTCAATCCCCACATCCTGAAGGGCAACGCGCCGTGGGGCGTGCAAAGCCATGTCTTCGAAGGGCTGATGGGCCGCAGCTGGGACGAACCGTTCACCCTGTACGGGTTGCTGGCCGAAACGGTGGAGACCGGACCGAATCGCGAATGGGTCGAATTCACCCTGCGCCCCGAAGCCCGATTCTCCGACGGCAGCCCTGTCACCGTCGAGGATGTGATCTGGTCCCACACGATCCTTGGCACCGAAGGCCATCCGCGATTCCACGCTGCATGGCAGAAAGTCGACCGCCTCGAACAGACCGGCCCGCGCAGCGTGCGCATCACGTTCAACACGCCGGACCGTGAATTGCCACTGATCATGGGCCTGCGCCCGATCTTCCAGAAGGCGCAATGGGACGGACGCGATTTCGCCGCCTCGTCCATGACCGCACCGGTCGCAACCGGCCCCTACGTGATCGACGCGGCCGAACCGGGCCGCAGCCTCGTGCTGCGCCGGAACCCGGAATATTGGGGCCGCGATCTGCCCTTCGCGCGGGGCCAGTACAACCTTGACGAGATCCGCTATGAATACTTTGCTGACAGCGGCGTGATGTTCGAGGCTTTCAAGGCGGGCGAGATCACCAGTTTCCGCGAAACCGACGCGGCACGCTGGGAGGAAGGGTACGACTTCGATGCGGTGACCTCGGGCCGGATCGTCCGGGCCGAGATCCCGCACGAGCGGCCCACCGGCATTTCTGGCCTCGTATTCAACACCCGCAGCCCGGTTTTCACCGACTGGCGCGTGCGCGATGCGCTGCTGCACGCCTTCAACTACACCTTCATTGCCCAGACCCAGACCGGCGGGGCCGACCCCCGCATCCCCAGCTTCTTCGGCAACTCCGTTCTGGCGATGCGCGAAGGGCCCGCCGAGGGCCGGGTGCGCGCCCTTCTGGAACCTTTCGCGGACGACCTGCTTCCCGGCGCGCTGGACGGCTATGCCCTGCCGGAGGGGGACGGGACAGCGCGCAATCGCAAGGGCATCCGCACCGCAATGCAGCAACTCGAGGCGGCGGGGTGGACCCCGAAGGACGGCGTTATGAGCGACGCGAACGGCACCCCCCTGACCTTCGAGATCCTGCTACGGCAAGGATCGGCCCAGGAACAGGCCATCGTGAACATCTTCGCCGAGGCGCTGGAACGGCTGGGCATCCGCCCCGAGATCACCACGATCGACAGCGCACAATATGTCGAGCGGACAAATCTCTACGATTTCGACATGGCGTTCTATCGGCGCGCGCTGTCACTCAGCCCCGGCAATGAACAGATCCTCTACTGGGGCGCTCAGGGCGTCACCGAACCCGGCAGCCGCAACTGGATGGGCATGGACAGCCCCGCAGCGGAAGCGATGATCGATACGATGCTGAACGCCCGCACGGCCGAAGAGTTCACCGCCGCCGTGCGCGCGCTCGACCGGGTGCTGACCACGGGGCGCTACGTGATCCCGTTGTGGTACTCGGCGGCGTCCCGGCTTGCCTACCGGGCAGAGTTGCATTTCCCCGATCGACTGCCGCTCTACGGCGACTGGAGCGGCTTCCAGCCCGACGTGTGGTGGTGGGAGGACTGACCGCGCGCCGCGCGCCCGAACGCGCCGGAGGACCCGCATGAGGAACGCGCTGTCCTGCGTGGACAGCGGCCCGGCACCGCAATGCCCGGCCGCGTTCAACCTTGCCGCCCATGTGCTGCGCCACGCGGACCGGCAGCCGGGCAAGACCGCGCTGTCCATCCTTCACGCGGACGCACCCGAGGACCTGAGTTTTGGCGCGCTGGCGGCGCGAGTAGGCACCATCGCGGGCGCGCTGCGCGCCCGGCATCTTCCGGAAGGCGCCACGGTGCTGCTGCGGCTGGGCAACAGTCCGGACTTCCCGCTGGTTTTCCTCGGCTGCATCTCTGCGGGGCTGGTGCCTGCCGTGACCTCGGCGCAGCTCACCGTACCTGAGATCACCGCGATGGCGGCACAGGTGGCCCCGGTTCTGACGGTGGCCGCGCCCGACGTCGCGCTGCCGGATCCGGCCCCCTGCCCGGTCTGCGCCCCGTCGGACCTTGCCGGGCATCCACCCGTCGCCCCGCATCCTGCGGGGGCGGACCGGCCGGCCTACATGGTCTTCACCTCGGGCACGTCGGGGCTGCCGCGCCCGGTGCTGCACGCACATCGCGCGGTCTGGGCGCGCAAGATGATGACACGGGGCTGGTACGGGCTGACCGCCGAGGACCGTGTGCTGCATGCTGGCGCGTTCAACTGGACCTACACGCTGGGCTGCGGCCTTCTTGACCCCTGGGCGATGGGTGCAACGGCGCTGATCCCCGCGCCGGGCACCCCGCCTGCCAATCTGCCCGCCCTCATGGCGCGCCACCGTGCCACGATCTTCGCCGCTGCGCCCGGGGTCTACCGGCAGATGCTGCGCGGCCATGTCCCGCCGCTGCCCGCCTTGCGGCACGGCCTTTCTGCGGGCGAAAAGATGTCACCCGCCCTGCACGACGCGGTCGCCGCCGCGACGGGCCGCCAGGTGCACGAGGCGTTCGGCATGTCCGAATGTTCGACCTTCATCTCCGGCAGCCCGGACCGGCCCGCGCCAACCGACACGCTGGGCTTCGTGCAGCCGGGCCGCCGCGTGGCGCTGCTGGGCGACGATGGCGCCCCGGTCCCGCTCGGAATGCCCGGCACCATCGCCGTCGGCAGGGAAGATCCGGGCCTGATGGTGGGCTATCCCGGCGCCCCGGACGAGACCGCCGCCCGTTTTACCCCCGATGGCGCCTGGTTTCTGACCGGCGACCGGGCCGAGATGGGCGCGGACGGCGCGATCCGCTATCTCGGGCGCGAAGACGACATGATGAATGCAGGCGGCTTCCGGGTCTCGCCGCTGGAGGTGGAGGCCGCTGTCGGCGCGCATCCCGACATCGCCGAAGCCGCCGCCTTCGAGGCTCCGCTGGGCGGCGGCCGGAGCGTCATCGCACTGGCCTATACCGGCCCGGCCCCGCTGCCCGATGCCGCCCTGCAGGCGTTTGCAGCCGACCGGCTGGCCCGCTACAAGTGCCCCAGACTGTTCCTGCACCGCGCCGCCCTTCCGCGCGGCGGCAATGGAAAGATCCTGCGTCGTCAGTTGCGCCAAGAGTTCGAGGAAACCGATGGTCAAACTTGACATCTTTTCAGATCCGATCTGCCCATGGTGCCTGATCGGCAAGACACAGTTGGACCGCGCGCTGGCCCAGCGTCCCGATCACCCGTTCACAATCGTCTGGCACCCGTTCCAGCTGAACCCCGACATGCCTGCAGAAGGCATGGACCGGCGAGACTATCTTGAAACCAAGTTCGGCGGACGCGACAAGGCGGTTCAGGTCTATTCCCAGATCGATGCAGCCGCCCGTGCGGTGGGGCTTGACCTGAACCTTGAAGGGATCAAGCGCACGCCGAACACCCGCAATGCACACCGGCTGATCCTGTGGGCCGAAATGGAGGGCATGCAAGGCGCCGTGGTGGACGCGTTGTTCACCGCCTATTTCATGGATGGGCGTGACATCGGCGATCTGGATGTTCTGGCCGATGTGGCCGACATGAGCGGGCTGGACGCGGCGGTGGTGCGTCGGCTGCTGTCGGGCGACAGCGACCTGCAGGAAATCGTGGATCGCGACGCCACCGCCCGCGCCATGGGGCTGACCAGCGTGCCGACCTTCATCGTGGCCGGGCAGCACGCCGTGCCCGGCGCGCAACCCACCGAGTTGTGGCTGAAGGTGATCGACGAATTGACCAGCGCGGATCAGAACGCCTGAACGGAGCCCGGGTTCCGCGCGTTGGCGCAGGGATATCTGTGCGGCCACGGCCGCGATTCGGCGTTTCCGCGCGGTTGGGAATGCACTAGCCGATAGCCATGAACTTCAATCCCAAGACTCCGTTGTCGCGTCCTGAATTCGTCGCATTGATGGCCATGCTGATGGCCACCATTGCCTTCTCGCTCGATGCGATGCTGCCCGCGCTGCCGCGCATCGCGGCGGAACTCACGCCGGAGGCAGCCAACCGCGCGCAGCTGATCGTGTCCTTCTTCGTTTTGGGCATGGGTGTGGGCACGATTTTCGCTGGGCCTATGTCGGACAGTTTCGGACGCAAGCCGGTGATCGCGGCGGGCGCAGTGACCTATTGCGCCGGCGCCGCGATGGCCTGGCAGGCCCAGACGCTGGAATGGCTGCTGGTCGCCCGGCTGCTGCAAGGCTTCGGCGCCGCCGGGCCGCGCGTCGTAGCGCTGGCGATCATCCGCGATCTTTATTCCGGGCGGGCGATGGCGCAGATGGTGTCCTTCGTGATTATCGTGTTCACGCTGGTTCCGGCCATCGCGCCGACCTTCGGCGCCGCCGTCATGGCGCTGACCGGAAGCTGGCGGGGCATCTTCCCGTCCTTCATCGTCTTCGCGGTCACCGGGCTGGCGTGGCTGGCGTTCCGCCAGCCCGAAACCCTGCCGCCCGCCAAGCGCCGACCGGCGCGGCTGGCACCGGTCTGGCACGCCACCGTGGAGGTGTTGCGCCACCCCGTCGTGCGCGGCACGATCATGGTGCAGATCCTCGCCTTCGCGATGCTGTTCGCCAACCTGTCTTCGGTGCAGATGGTGTTCGACCAGACCTTCGGGCTGGCCGACAGCTTCCACCTGTGGTTCGGGCTGATCGCCGTGATCGGCGCGGGCGGCGGGTTCCTGAACGCGCGACTGGTGATGCGGCGCGGGATGCGCTGGGTGATCGAAGGAGCGCTGGCCGGGCAGGTACTGATTTCGGCGCTGTTCGTCGGCGGCGCGGCGCTGGGACTGTTGTCGGGCGACGTGCTGTTCTGGGCGTTCCTTGCGTGGACAGGCAGCGTCTTCGCAACCGCCGGCCTGACGCTGGGCAACATCAACGCGCTGGCGCTGGAACCGATGGGCCATATCGCGGGCACGGCGGCGTCGGTTGTCAGCGCGCTGGGGTCGATCGGCGCGGCGGTGCTGGCGGCACCGGTCGGGCTGGCCTTCGACGGCACCCCGATGCCGGTGGCCGCGGGGGTGCTGCTTTACGGCGCGCTGGCGCTTGTGCTGATGAAGCGCCTGCCGCACGAGCATCCGCGCCCGATCTGACCGCGCGCTGGGGCCGTACCGTGGCGCAGCGGTTCAAACCGCCGCCACCATAAGCCCGTCGGCGCGCAGGCCCGCAAGCGTTTCGTCCAGCGCCGTTCGCGCGCGGGCGACCAGCATGTCGACCTCGTCTTCCGAGATCACCAGCGGCGGCGCGATGATCATCCTGTCGCCCACATGCCGCATGACCAGGTCGTTGGCGAAGCACCGCTCGCGCGCACGCAGCCCGGCTGTGCCCTCGGGTGCGGCGAAGCGGGCCCGCGCGGCCTTGTCCGGCGTCAGTTGCAGCGCGCCCATCAGGCCACAGGTTTCCGCCGCCCCGACGAGAGGATGGTCCGCCAGCCCCGCCCACGCACGCGCAAGATAGGGCCCGGTGATGCGACCGACGCGGCCCGGAAGGTCCTCGTCCTCGAGGATGCGCAAGTTGGCCAGCGCCACGGCGGCGGCGACCGGATGACCGGAATAGGTGTAGCCGTGGTTGAACTCGATCCCGCCGATCACCTCGGCTACGCGGTCCGACAGGATCGACCCGCCGATCGGCTGATACCCTGACGACAGGCCCTTTGCGATGGTCATGATGTCGGGACGCAGGCCCATGGTCTGGCTGCCGAACCAGTTGCCGGTCCGTCCGAACCCGGTGATCACCTCGTCGGCGATCAGCAGGATATCGTGCGCGTCGCAGATCCGCTGGACCTCGGGCCAGTAGCTGGCGGGAGGAACGATCACCCCGCCCGCGCCCTGCACGGGTTCGGCGATGAAGGCGGCCACCCGGTCCTCACCCAGATCGGCGATTGCGGCTTCCAGTTCACGCGCGCGGGCGATGCCGAACGCCTCTGGCGTCATTTCGCCGCCCTCGGCCCACCAGTGCGGCTGGCCGACATGCACGATGCCCGGGATTGGAAGCCCGCCCTGCGCGTGCATCGCTGCCATGCCGCCAAGGCTGGCACCGCCCATGGTCGAGCCATGATAGGCGTTGCGCCGCGAGATGATTACCTGCTTGTCCGGCTTGCCCTGAGCGGCCCAGAACTGACGCACGAGGCGGATGTTGGTATCGTTCGCCTCGGAGCCGGAGCCCGCGAAGAAGACATGGTTCAGATTGCCCGGTGCGAGTTCGGCCAGCTTCGCGGCCAGCGCGATGGCGGGCACGTGGGTCGTCTGGAAGAAGGTGTTGTAGAACGGAAGCTCACGCATCTGCGCGGCGGCGGCCTGCGCCAGTTCCTCGCGCCCGTAACCCGCGTTCACGCACCACAGCCCCGCCATGCCGTCGAGGATGCGGTGTCCCTCGCTATCGGTCAGCCAGCACCCCTCGCCGCGCAGGATCACGCGCGCGCCCTTCTGCGCCAGCCCTGCGGCATGGGTGAAGGGGTGCATGTGATGCGCGGCGTCCAGCGCCTGCAGTTCCGCCGTCGGCAGATGGTTCGTGATACGCGTCATGGGAAAGCCTTTCAGCGATGCCTTGCCGGTGATCTACCGCCGCCCGAGGGGCGCGACAAGGACCGATGGACCGCGCGCGCGCCCTGCGCTATGGCTGGGAGGTTCCACCCCGTGAGGCCCCGAATGAATTGCGTCTTCGTGCAAATCCGCTGCAAGCCCGGCACCGCCTATCGCGTCGCCGACGAGATCACCCTGCGCGAGATTCATTCCGAACTGTATTCCACCAGCGGTGACTACGATCTGTTGCTGAAACTCTATATCCCGCAGGGCGATGATGTCGGCAAATTCATCAACGACAACCTGCTGGACATCGCAGGGATCGAACGAACCTTGACGACGCTGACCTTCAAGGCGTTCTGACCGGGGTCTCGACAAGTCTTCCCAAGCGCGCTTAAACCGCAGGACACGCGGCGCGAGACCGCCAGGGAGATTTACAGACATGCACACCACCACCGCACCGACCGTCGTGATCGACGCCTTCGGCGGCCCCGAGGTCCTGAGGCTGGAGGACCGCCCGGTGGGCGAGCCCGGACCGGGCGAGATCCGCATCCGGCACGAAGCCTGCGGGCTGAACTTCATCGACGTGTACCAGCGCACCGGCCTTTACCCGATGCAACTGCCCGCCGCGCTGGGCCGCGAGGCGGCAGGCGTGGTGGAGGCTGTGGGCGAAGGCGTCACCCACCTGCGCGCAGGCGACCGTGCCGCCTATGCCAGCGGCCAGTCCGGTGCCTATTGCGCGGCGCGCGTGATGGACGCGGCGCAGGTCTGCCCTCTGCCTGAAGGCGTGTCCTTCGACGAGGGCGCGGCAATGATGCTGAAGGGGCTGACGGTGCACTACCTGTTCCGGCGCACGGTCCCGATCACACGTGGCGACACGGTGCTGTTTCACGCAGCGGCGGGCGGCGTAGGGCTGATCGCCTGCCAGTGGGCGCGGGACGAGGGTATCACCCTGATCGGAACGGCCGGCAGCGACGAGAAATGCGCGCTGGCGCTGGAACACGGCGCAAGCCACATGATCAACTACCGGACAGAGGATTTTCCGGTCCGAGTAAAGGAACTGACCGGCGGCAAGGGCGTGGACGTCGTCATGGACAGCGTCGGCGCCGATACGTTCGACGGCTCGCTCGATTGCCTGAAACCGCTTGGGATGATGATCTCGTTCGGGAACGCATCGGGCAAGGTGCCCCCGGTTGATCTGGGCACACTGGCGGCAAAGGGGTCGCTCAAGCTGACGCGCCCGACCCTGTTCACCCATATCGCGGAACACCAGACCTGCCAGACTATGGCGCAGGAGCTGTTCGCAAAGGTCCTGAGCGGCGCAGTCAGGATCCGCATCGACCAGCGCTTCGCACTTGCCGATGTCGCCGAAGCGCACCGGGCACTGGAAGCCCGCAAGACCACCGGCGCAACCGTCCTTACGGTCTGAGAAGCGCGGCGGGGGCCGCCCGGCCCCCGCTGCCTGTCACATGTCAGCCAAGCGCGTAGCCCGCGCCGCGCACCGTACGCACGGGGTCATCGCCGCCATGTTGACACAACGCCTTGCGCAGCCGCCCGATATGCACGTCGACCGTGCGGGTATCGACATAGATGTCACGCCCCCAGACCCGGTCCAGAAGCTGCTCGCGGCTCCAGACACGGCCGGGCTTTTCCATGAAGGTGGACAGAAGCCGGAACTCCGTCGGGCCCAGCTTCAACGGGTTGCCATCGCGGAACACCTTGTGGCTCTCCGCATCCAGCGTGATGCCGTCGAATTCCAACACCTCGCCGACCGTCGCTGGCCGGGTGCGGCGCAGTTGCGAGCGGACGCGCGCCATCAGTTCCACCACTGAGTAGGGCTTGATGACATAGTCGTCCGCGCCGGTTTCAAGGCCGCGCACGCGGTCCACCTCTTCCGACCGGGCGGAGAGCATGATGATCGGCACGTTGCGCGTTTCCGACCGGGTCTTGAGCTGGCGGCAGACCTCGATGCCGGACACGTTCGGCAGCATCCAGTCGAGAACGATGAGATCCGGCGCCGACTCCTGCACCAGCATCAGCGCCTCTTCGCCGTTCACGGCCTTGGCCACGCCAAACCCCTCGGCTTCGAGGTTGTAGGCCAGCACCTCGCGCTGCGAGGCCTCGTCCTCGACGATCAGCACGACGGGCTGAGATGCGGGGGGCGCCATGTCACGCTTCCTTCGGACCGGCCATCAGCGACGTGCGGTCGTGCTTGGGGCGGGCGTCGGTCGGGATCTCGCCGGTCACGAGGTAGATCACCTGATCGGCGATCGAGGTGACGTGGTCCCCCATCCGTTCCACGTTCTTGGCAATGAAATGCAGGTGCATGCAGCCGGTGATGTTGCGCGGGTCTTCCATCATGTAGGTCAGGAACTGCCGGAACATTGCGTTGTACATCTGGTCCACGTCGCCGTCGCGCACGCGCACATCCTGCGCCAGGTCGACGTCGCGCTTGATATAGGCGTCCAGTGCGTCCTTCAGCATCAACTCGACCGCCTGGGCCATGCGGCGGATATCGGACGGGGCGCCTTCGATCGGGTTCATCTGGACCAGAACCGAGTTCCGCTTCGCCATGTTCTTGGCGTAGTCCCCGATACGTTCAAGGTTGCCGCTGATCTTCAGAACGGTCAGCACGGTGCGCAGGTCGCCGGCCGCGGGGGAGCGCAGTGCGATCAGCTTTGCCGCCTCCTCGTTGATCAGAAGCTCCAGTTCGTCCACGGCAAGGTCACGGTTGCGTACCGTAGTCGCCAGTTCCTCGTCGCGCTGTTCCAGCGACCGCGCAGCGTCAAGGATCGCGCTTTCCACGAGACCGCCCATTTTCATGATATGCGCCTGGACCGCTTCCAGGTCACGATCGAAAACGGATGCGATATGCTTGTCGTTCGGCAAGGTGAAATTCCTTCGGTTCAGCCGATGCGGCCTGTGATGTAGCTTTCGGTGCGCGGATCTTTGGGGTTGGTGAATATCTCGTTGGTTGGCCCGAACTCCACAAGATCGCCGAGGTGGAAGAATGCCGTTTTCTGGCTGACACGAGCAGCCTGCTGCATGGAATGGGTGACGATCACGACCGAGTAGTTGGTCCGCAACTCGTCGATCAATTCCTCGACCTGCGCCGTCGCGATCGGGTCCAGCGCCGAACAGGGTTCGTCCATCAGCAGCACTTCGGGTGCCGTGGCGATGGCACGCGCGATGCACAGCCGTTGTTGCTGGCCACCCGACAGACCGGTGCCTGGCGCATCGAGCCGGTCTTTCACCTCGTCCCAGATGGCGCCGCGGCGCAGGGACTGTTCCACGATGTCGTCGAGATCGGCCTTTGTCTTTGCCAGCCCGTGGATCCGCGGGCCATATGCGATGTTGTCGTAGATCGACTTGGGGAACGGGTTGGGCTTCTGGAACACCATGCCGACCTTGGCGCGAAGCTGCACCGGATCGACCTTCCTGTCGTAAATGTCTTCACCGTCGAGCGTGATCTTCCCGGTCACGCGGCACACGTCGATGGTGTCGTTCATGCGGTTCAGGCAGCGCAGGAAGGTGGACTTGCCGCAGCCCGACGGACCGATGAAGGCGGTGACGGTCTTGTCCTCGATGTCGACATCGATGCCCTTGATCGCCTCGGTTTCACCGTAATAGACGTGCACGTCCCGCCCGGCAAACTTGATCGTGTTGGTGTCCACGTCACGCTCCAAAATTCTCATGTCATTCATATGACCTACTCCGTTTACCAGCGACGCTCAAACCGGCGGCGAAGGATGATGGCCACGAGGTTCATCAGGACGAGTAAAACCAGCAGCACGATGATCGCACCCGAGGCACGTTCGAAAAAGGCGGGGTCGGACCGCTGGGTCCAGTTGTAGACCTGCACCGGGAGCGCCGTGGACGGGTCGAACAGGCCTTCGGGCGGCGCGCCGGGATAATCGCGCACGAAGGCGACCATGCCGATCAGCAGCAGTGGCGCGGTTTCGCCAAGCGCCTGCGCCAGGCCGATGATCGCGCCCGTGAGGATGCCGGGCATCGCCAGCGGCAGCACGTGGTGGAACACCGTCTGCATCTTCGACGCGCCAACCCCCAGCGCCGCATCCTTGATGGAGGGCGGTACCGATTTCAGCGAAGCGCGGGTCGAGATGATGATGGTGGGCAGCGTCATCAGGGTCAGCACGAGGCCGCCGACGATGGGCGCCGATTGCGGCAGGTGCGCGTAGTTGATGAAGATCGCAAGCCCCAGGATACCGAACACAATGGACGGAACCGCCGCGAGGTTGGAGATGTTCACCTCGATGATGTCGGTGATCCAGTTCTTCGGCGCGAACTCCTCCAGATAGATCGAGGCCGCCACGCCGATGGGCAGCGCCAGAGCCAGCACCACCAGCATCATGTAGACCGAACCGATGATCGCAACGCCAAGCCCGGCGGCTTCGGGCCGCTGGTCCGACGCGTCGGGCGCGGTCAGGAAGCCAAGGTTGAAGGACGTCGTCAGGTGCCCTGCCTCGGCCAGCCGTTCGGCGGCGACAAGCTGCTCGGGCGACACGTTGCTGTCGATCTGCGCGCTTTCCATCGTCACACGACCCTTGAAGAACCCGTCGATCCGGCCGTTGGCGAGGAACTTGAACTCTTGTGTGGTGCCGATCAGGTCAGGGTTTGCCAGCACGAAACGGCGCAACTGGCCGGCTGCCTCTTTCGAGATCATGTCGCCGATCATGCCGTCTGTCAGGCCCTCGACCTCACCACCCATCTCGCGCACCAGATTCTGCGCCGCGCCGCGGATGATCGGTGTGTAGCCGAAGGTCAGGACCTTGGCGATGTCCTCGGGGTTGCGGTTGCCGTTCGGGTCCAGAACGCTTTCGTCCAGCGTGACGTCCATGACGACATAGGTCTGCTTGAACGCCGGCAGACCGTTGCCCAGGATCGACACAAGCAGCACGACCAGCGACAGGATGCCGATGCCAATCGCGCCAAGGCCGTAGGCCTTGAACCGCTTTTCGGCGGCGTTGCGGCGCTTGGTGCGGTTGGTCTGCGTGAACAGCGAGCTTGGCTCCGCGTCGCCGGAAACCGGCGCGGAAGGTGCGGTTGCGTCGGTCATTCGTACTGCTCCCGGTACTTGCGGACGATGTAGAGCGCGAGGACATTCAGCCCCAGCGTGATGACGAAGAGGGTGATCCCCAGCGCGAAGGCGACGAGCGTCTCGGGAGAGGCGAAGTCCGTGTCGCCGGTCAGCTGGCTGACGATCTTCACGGTCACGGTGGTCATCGCCTCGAACGGGTTGAGCGACAGCCGCGCCGCAGCCCCGGCCCCCAGCACCACGATCATCGTCTCGCCGATGGCGCGCGACGCGGCCAGCAGGATCGCGCCGACGATGCCCGGCAGCGCGGCCGGCAGCACCACCTGCTTGACGGTTTCAGATTTGGTCGCGCCGATCCCGTAAGAGCCGTCGCGCATCGCCTGCGGCACCGCGTTGATGATGTCGTCCGACAGCGAGGACACGAAGGGAATGAGCATAACACCCATGACAAGACCGGCGGTCATCACCGAAGACCCGCTGTCCCCCAGCCCCATCGGCTGGGCGAAGTAGTCGCGCAGGATCGGGCCGACGGTGATCAGCGCGAACAGGCCGTAGACGATGGTTGGAATGCCCGCCAACACCTCCAGCAGGGGCTTGGCGATGCCGCGCACGCGCGGTCCGGCGTACTCCGCCAGGTAGATCGCGGCGAAGAGCCCGATCGGCACGGCCACCATCAGCGCGATGAAGCTGACATAGAGTGTGCCCCACAGAAGCGGCAGCATCCCCAGATCGCTGTCGCCCTGGAAGCGCGGCGTCCAGTTGGTGCCGAAGAAGAAGTCCAGCATGGGGTACTGGTTGAAGAAGTTTATCGTCTCGAACACCATCGACAGCACGATCCCGATCGTCGTCAGGATGGCGACTGACGCTGCGGCGATCAGGATGCCCTTGACCAACTGTTCGGTCACGTTTCGCGCGCGGTAGTCGAGCGTAATGCGTCCGAGGGTGACATAGAAGGCCGCGGCAGCGGCCCCGAGCGTCAGCACGGTCGTCATGATGTTGGCGCTGTCGGCGATGCCGGTCACACCGCGGATCACCCCGCTGGCCACCAGTGCCACGACCCCCGAAAGAAACGCGGCCAGCGCCACGTTGGCGCCGTGAAACGGTTTGTTTGAATGAAGTACGCGATTGTCGTCACCCGAGATCGTCGCGGCTTTGCGGCGGCCCATGACGTATCCCGCCGCGGCGATCGCGCACAGGATCAGAATCAGCAATATGCCAGGCATGGTCCCACCTGCTGTGTCTTTTCGTTTTTTCGGAAAGGGGTGGAAGCGGCCCACACGGGGCCGCTTCTGAAGTCATTCGGCTCAGGAGCCGGATGCCATGGTTTCTTCGTTTTCGATCATCGACTGGGTCTGGCCCAGTTCCGGATCGGGCGTCAGGCCGTATTCGGAAAGCGGGCCGCCCGGGCCTGCAACCGCGTCGGACACGAAGAACGACGCGTATTCCTTAAGGCCGGGGATCACGCCGATATGCGCCTTCTTGACGTAGAAGAACAGCGGGCGCGACACCGGGTATTCACCGGTCGCGATGGTTTCGGTCGACGGAGCGACGCCGCCCATGGTGGCGACCTTCAGCTTGGCGGTGTTGTTCTCGTAGAACGACAGACCGAACACGCCGACGCCCGACGGATTGCTTTCGATGCGCGCCAGGGTTTCGGTGTAGTCGCCGTCGATGTCCACAGAACGGCCATCGGTGCGGACCGACATGCAGGCGGTTTCTGCATCGTCCTCAGACATGCCCAACTCGCCGGTCATGACTTCGAACGCGCCGCTCGTTTCGCAGCCGCTCAGCAGGACCTTCTCCTCGAACACTTCGCGGGTGCCGTGCTTGGTGCCCGGGATGAACGCCTGGATTTCTTCTGCGGGCAGCGATGCGTCGACATCGGCCCAGGTGGCGTTCGGGTTGGCGACAAGCGCGCCGTCCACCACGATTTCCTGCGCGAGGGCGTTGTACCACTGCGCTTCGGTGAAGGCGGTGTAGGCAGGACCGTTGATGTCGCTGGCGAAGACGATGCCGTCATAGCCGATGCGAACCTCGATGATATCGGTCACGCCGTTGTCGGCGCAGGTCTGGATTTCGCTTTCACGGATGGAGCGCGATGCGTTGGCAATGTCGACGGTGTTTTCGCCGACGCCTTCGCAGAACCGCTTCAGGCCTGCCGAGGAGCCGCCGGATTCGATCACCGGGGTCGGGAAATCGAAGTTTTCGCCGAAAAGCTCGGCAACGATGTTGGCATAAGGCAGAACGGTGGACGAACCGGCAACCTGTACCTGGTCACGCGCGGCGGCGGCTGTGGCCGAGATGGCAGCGATCGCCAGCGCGGAGGCGGACAGTTTGATGAGTTTCATTCGGATCTCCGTGCGGATTGTATGCGCCACGCGAGTGTGGCTGCCTCGGTGCCCTAGAGACTAGATGTAACAGAATTGTAATACTTTTATGACTGGCCAGTGAAGAAACCTGGCTGCATGGCGCACAGCCGTGGCGCCCCCACCTGCAACAATCGGACCGACTAGCACAACCATATGATTTTAATTAATTAAATCAGACAACACCACGCGATTCCGGTTTCTTCGACAGCGCTAGACGACGTTAAGTAAGCAAGGCCGCGCCGAGGCCCCCATCGGCCGGAAAACGCCCGGCGCAGCCCGGATCCGCGCCGAAGCCGTAGGCTGGGGGCAGACGCGAATCTGCAAAGTTGTCTAGATAGGCAAGCCACTGCACACGCGCCCCGCGAGTGTCCGCGACGTCAGGAGCGCGTGGTCAGACCGGCGGGCTCGGTCCTGCGATGTCAGGCGCGCCGGGCGTCCGCCTCGGCCCGCTCGGCCAGCGCCATCCATTCCTCTTCGGCATCCGACAATGCGCCGTGCCGCTCCACAAGCGCATCCGTGGCCTTCTGGAACTTGATCGGCGCACTGGTGAACATGTCGGGGTCCGCCGCAAGGAAGTCTTCCAGCTTGGCGATCTCTGCCTCGAGCCGCGCGATCACGTCGGGCAGTTCCTCGAGTCTGTGCTTTTCCGTGAAGCTCAGCGCAGCCGCGCCGGACGCCTCGGCTGAGCTTGCGCCCTGCGCTTTCGCGCCTTGGCCCTTCGCCGCGCCCTTGCCGCTGCCCTGCCCCGCCGTGGCGACCGACGCACCGGGATCGGCGCCGAACAGCGGCCCGCCACGCTGTGCGCGGTAGTCGGACCAGCCGCCGGGATAGACCGTCGCGCGCCCGTCGCCTTCCATGGCCACGGTGGCGCTGGCCACACGGTCAAGGAAGTCGCGGTCATGGCTGACAAGCAGCACGGTGCCGTCATACTCTCCCAGCACGTCCTGAAGCAGGTCCAGCGTCTCGATATCCAGATCGTTGGTCGGTTCGTCCAGCACCAGCAGGTTGCTGTCACGCGCCATGATCCGCGCCAGCAGCAGACGCGCCTTCTCGCCGCCGGAAAGCGACTTGACCGGCGCCCGGGCCTGGCGTTCGTCGAACAGGAAATCCTTCAGGTAGGCGACGACATGCTTCGGCGTGCCGCGCACCATCACCTGGTCGGCGCGGCCCGACACCCGCATCGACGGATCGCCGGTCAGACTGTCCCACAGCGTCGCCTCTGGGTCGAGTTGCGCGCGGTTCTGATCGAACACCGCCAGCGACAGGTTGGAGCCAAGCTGCACGCTGCCCTCGTCCGGCGCGATCTCGCCAGTCAGCATCTTCAATAGCGTGGACTTGCCAGCCCCGTTCGGCCCGACGAAGGCGATCCGGTCACCGCGCAGCACCCGCAGGTCGAACGGCGCGAGGATTGTCCGGTCGCCGAACCGCTTGGCAATGCCCTTTGCCTCGATCACCCGCTTGCCGGACTTCTGGCCGGAAGCCAGCGCCAGATCGGCGGCCCCGGCCCGGCTGATCTGCGATGCGCGTTCCGCGCGGAGTGCCTGAAGCGCCCGCACCCGACCCTGGTTGCGCTTGCGCCGTGCGCTGATGCCCTCGACCGCCCAGCGGGCTTCGGCCTTGATCTTGCGGTCCAGCTTGTGGCGCGCCTCGTCCTCTTCGGCCCAGGTCTTGTCGCGCCAGGCCTCGAACTCGGCAAAGCCCTGCTCCTGCCGCCGCACCGCGCCGCGGTCGATCCACAGCGTCGCGCGGGTCAGCGCGGTCAGGAAGGCGCGGTCGTGGCTGATCAGCACGAAGGCCGCACGCGTGCTTTTCAGCCGCTCCTCCAGCCAGGCGATCGCCTGCACGTCGAGATGGTTGGTCGGCTCGTCCAGCAGCATCAGGTCCGGGTCTTCGGCCAGCAGCTTGGCCAGCGCAGCGCGCCGCCTTTCGCCGCCCGACGCCGCGCTGACGGCCGTGTCCGGGTTCAGCTTCAGCCCCTCGGACACCATCTCCACCCGGTAGGCTTCTCCCGGCGGCAGTTCGCTGGCCGCAAAGTCGCCCAGCGTGGCGAACCCGTCGAGTGTGGGTTCCTGGTGCATGTAGCCAACCGACTGGCCTGGCGCGAGCGTGACCGCCCCCCGGTCGGGTTCCACCAACCCCGCCATCACTTTCATCAGTGTGGACTTGCCGGACCCGTTGCGCCCGACCAGCGCGACACGGTCGCGCGGCTGCACGACGAGGCCGAGATCGGAAAAGACCGGCTCCCCCCCAAAGGTAAGAGAGATGTCGGAGACCTGGAGAAGGGGAGGTTGCGCCATGCCGCGCGGATAGCCGCGCAGCACCGGGCGGTCAAGCGGGCGCGGACAGGGTCGGCGCCGACAGACCGTCCAACAGCTCCGCCCCCATCGTGCGGAGCGCGCGGGCGCGCACGGGAGGGATGCTCGCGATGTCCAGCCCGGTAAAGACGTGCAGCGTGTCGAGATCGCGGTCCAGCACCGCATGGTCCGACACCCAGCCGCCCAACGACAGATAGCTGCGCAGAAGCGGCGGCATCGCTCGCAGCGCCGCGGCCCGGTCGGGACGGGTGCCGCGCAGGACGCGTGCGAAACGGAAGACCGACGACGCCTTGACTCGCGGCAGCCAGCGGCGCGGCGCAAGATGCCCGGCGGCCAGCATCGCGAAGGCATCTGTGTAGGGGGCGCTGTCGGTGCCCTTGAACGAGGTGCAGCCGAACATAAGCTGCGTGCCCTGCGCACTGACCACCGCGCCAAGCCCGGCCCACGCCAGACGCAGCACGTCGGGGTCGCGGCAATCCGGATGGATACAGAAGCGCCCCATTTCCAGCAGCGGGCCCGCGTGACCGGCAAGGCCCCGCAGGTCGTAGTGGCGCGCCGCGTAGCTGCCCGCGATCTCGGCCCCGCTGGCCAGCGGCAGCAGCCGGAAGCAGGCGACCAGCGCGCCGTCTTCAAGCCGTTCCACCAGAACATGACCGCAGCGCGCATCCAGCGCGTCGCCATCAGGGGCATCGGCATCGCCGCGGAACGTGAGCCCGCGCAACCGCTGCGCCGCCTTCAGATCTGCCGCCGTGCGCGCGAACCGCACCCCGTATCGTGACCCTGCCTGCCGTGCCATGCCCCGAACCTTCCACCGACTTGGCGCCGCGGCGCCGCAACCCTACATCTTCCACAAGCCGTATCACGCGGATCGTGACGGCAAGGCGACACAAGCCCGAGTCAGGAGACCCACCCGATGGACAAGATCGTGAAATCAGACGCCGAATGGCGCGAACAACTGTCGCCGCTTGCCTACAAGGTGACGCGCAAGCACGGGACCGAGCGCGCGGGCACGCACGAGGATTTCCCGAAGGATCCCGGCGTCTATGCCTGCGTGTGCTGCGGCGCACCGCTGTTCGAACAGGATGCCAAGTTCGAAAGCGGCACCGGCTGGCCCAGCTTTTACCAGCCTCTCGACCCCGAGATGGTGGGCGAAAAGGCCGACAACTCGCTGTTCATGCGCCGTACCGAAGTGCACTGCAACCGCTGCGACGCCCATCTGGGGCACGTCTTCCCAGACGGACCGGCACCGACCGGGCTACGCTACTGCATCAACGGCGTCGCGCTGACCTTCGAGCCGGACAGCTGACATTTTCCGGTCAGTTGCCTTCGCCCAGGAAATCGCCCGCTGTCGGCGTGCCGACATTGCCAAAAATGCGCCGAAGGATGCCCAGTTCGGACACCGACGGGTCCGTGACGCGCGCTGTCAGCACCACGACGCGGCCGTCCTGTTCGTCGAAGCGTTCGACGTTCTGCACAGTGCCGGCGTCGCCGAAGCGGACGGCGACGATGTCGCGCCGGGTGGTTTGCGGCGCGCGCAGCCCAAGGGTGCGCCTTTCCGAGGCGACGTAATACCATGACCGATCGCTTTCGAAGCCGAGCGTCATCGGCGCGCCGATCTTTTCGGCAACGGTATCGCGCGTGTCCTCGCCGACCGTGATCTCTGCAAGCTGATCGTCGGCCGGCACGTAGCCGTGGCTGCGCACGATCGGGGAACAGGCGGTCAGCACGGCGCACAAAAGCGCCATCGGCAGCCACGCGCCACGAGCGCCGCGCGATGTTGCCCTATTTGATGTCGCCATGTTCCGCCTTGCCTGTTGTGCCTGCTTCTGGCACCCCGATACCCTGACCCTGCCGACCTGTTCAAGAATGGATACCGCCATGGCCGCCTCACGCCCCGGCGACACGCCCGCCACCCCGGACCTTCCGACGCGCTTCCGGCCCGCCGAACTGCCGCGCCGCAAGCCCCTCTCCTTCGCGCTGAAACCAGACGCGGCGCATTGCGCGGCGCTGGCCGAGGAACTGGAGCTGCTGGGGCTTCGCAAGCTGCGCTTCGAAGGCACACTCAGCCCGACGGGGCGCGAAGACTGGGACCTCGACGCTAGCCTTGGGGCCACGGTCGTGCAGCCCTGCGTGAGCACGCTGGCTCCGGTCACCACACGGATCGACGAGGATGTGCAGCGCCGGTTCCGCACCCGCCTGCCGGACGACGACACCACGGGCGAGATCGAGATGCCAGAGGATGACACCCTTGAGCCGCTTCCAGAGGCGATCGATCTGGAGGCCGTTCTGGCCGAGGCGCTGACCCTCGCGCTGCCGCCCTATCCGCGCGCCGCCGACGCCGCGCCGGATCAGACCGTGTTCACCGAACCTGGCAAGGCACCGATGACCGACGAGGACGCGCGCCCCTTCGCCGGGCTGGCAGGGCTGAAGGACAGGCTGCAGGGTGGCGGACCCGGCGACACGGACGACGACTGACCAAAAAAGCGCTTGCACCACAGCGCAAAACGATTAGAAGTCCGGCTTCGACTGACCGCGAAGGGCCCGGATGTTGCGTGCCCTGACCCGCGCTCCACGCACATACAGACGAACAAGGGTTGAGACATGGCTGTCCAGCAGAACAAAGTTACCCGGTCGCGCCGGAACAAGCGCCGCTCGCACGACGCGCTGGTGGCCGGTAACCCCAACGAATGCACCAATTGCGGTGAACTCAAGCGGCCGCATCACGTGTGCCCGTCCTGCGGTCACTACGCCGACCGCGAGGTCGTTGCCACGGTTGACGACGTGGATCTCGACGAAGACGCGGCCTGAGACGGTCAAGACGCACTATACCCATGATGGCACGGCGGTCCCAGAACGGCGCTGATCGTGCCACGTCAAGGCCCGTGACGGTTTCGGTTGATGCGATGGGCGGCGATGCCGGTCCCGCGCCGATTGTGGCGGGCATGGCGTGGTCCGCACAGAAGAACCCTGACATCCGGTTTCTGGTTTTCGGGAACGGCGCGCAGCTCGAAAAGCTTGTCGACAAACGCAAGGCGCTGGCCGGGCGCTGCGAGGTTCGCCACGCCGACGGCGTCGTCACCATGGACAGCAAGCCCAGCCACGCGATGCGGCACGGCAAGGGAACCTCCATGTGGGAGGCGATCGATGCGGTGCGCGCGGGCGACGCGCAGGTCTGCGTGTCCTGCGGCAATACCGGCGCACTGATGGCCATGTCGATGGTCCGGCTGCGCAAGATCCCCGGCATCAACCGTCCGGCCATCGCTTGCCTCTGGCCGTCGCGCAACCCGGGCGGCTTCAACGTCATGCTGGACGCAGGGGCGGACATCCGCGCGGATGCCGAGGACCTTCTGCAATACGCCTTGATGGGGTCGTCCTATGCCCGTGTCGGGCTGGGCCTCGAGCGACCGCGCATCGGGCTGTTGAATGTCGGAACCGAAGAACACAAGGGCCGGGCCGAACTCAAGCTTGCCCATGACATGATCGAGGCGGCCTCTCAGCACGCGCCTTTCGACTTCATCGGATACGTCGAAGGCGGCGACCTTCCGTCGGACCGGGTGGACGTGATCGTCACCGACGGGTTCACCGGAAATGTCGCGCTCAAGACCGGCGAAGGCACCGCAAAGCTGATCCGGGAACTGCTCAAGCAGGCCTTTAACTACTCCCCCCTGTCACGCATCGCCGCGCTTCTGGCAGTGACCTCGCTCCAGCGTCTGCGCAAGCGGATCGACCCGCGCCGCGTGAATGGCGGCGTGTTCCTGGGATTGAACGGATTGGTGATCAAGTCTCACGGATCGGCGGACGCGACCGGCGTGTCCGCCGCGATCAAACTGGCTTTCGAATTGGGGCAGGTGGATTTCCCGGCCCGCGTCGCGGCGCGGGTTGCATCCCTTTCCGCACCGGTCCAAGGTGCTGAGACTGACAGCGGACAGGTTTACGGTACGCCCAAATGACAACACGCGCGGTGATTCGAGGAGTCGGTCACTACCTTCCCGATCGGGTCTTCGAGAACGCGGAATTCGCCGAAACGCTGGACACCAGTGACGAGTGGATCCGCTCCCGTTCGGGGATCGAACGGCGCCACTTCGCGGCCGAGGGTCAGGGCACGGCGGACCTTGCCGCCCGCGCAGCGCGCGCTGCGCTGACCGATGCGGGCCTTGCGCCCGACGACATCGATGCCGTGATCGTCGCCACTTCTACCGCGGATCTGACCTTTCCGTCCGCCGCCACGATGGTGCAGGCCGAACTGGGCATGACCGGCGGTTTCGCCTTTGACGTGCAGGCGGTCTGCGCGGGCTTCGTGTTCGCGCTGGCAAATGCCAACGGCATGATCCTGTCCGGGCAGGCCAACCGCGTGCTGGTCATCGGAGCGGAGACGTTCAGCCGCATTCTCGACTGGACCGACAGGGGCACCTGCGTGCTGTTCGGGGACGGTGCCGGCGCGCTGATACTCGAACGTGGCGATGGCACAGGGACGGTGCAGGACCGGGGTATTCTGGCCAGCGACCTCAATTCCGACGGCCGCTTCCGCGATATCCTTTATGTCGACGGGGGCGTGTCCACCCAAACCACCGGCCATTTGCGGATGCAGGGCAAGGAAGTGTTCCGTCACGCGGTCGAGAAGCTGGCCCAGACGGCGCACCGCGCGCTCGAAAAGGCGGGACTCGGGCCCAACGATGTGGACTGGATTGTCCCGCACCAGGCCAATCTGCGGATCATCAAGGCGACCGCGCAAAAGATGGGCCTTGGCATGGACCGCGTCGTCGTGACCGTGCAGGACCATGGCAACACTTCGGCAGCGTCAATTCCTCTGGCGCTGTCCGTCGGCAAGGCGCGAGGCCAGATCCAGCCCGGGCAGATCGTCGTGGTCGAAGCGATTGGCGGCGGACTGGCGTGGGGATCGGTCGTGTTTCGCTGGTGACGCGGTCGGCATGAAACTTGCCATCGTCCAAACCCCGCCATTGACAGCATTTTCTGTCTGTCTCTATCGTGGCCACAAAACGGGGAGTTAATTGAATGAGTGGCAAGACACTGACGCGCATGGACCTTAGCGAGGCCGTGTTCCGGGAAGTCGGTCTGTCGCGCAACGAATCCGCGCAGCTTGTTGAAAGCGTCCTTGCCCATCTCAGCGATGCTCTGGCGTCCGGCGAGTCGGTGAAGATATCGTCCTTCGGCACGTTCAACGTGCGCGACAAGGCGGCGCGTGTCGGGCGTAATCCGAAGACCGGCGAAGAAGTGCCGATCCATCCGCGCCGGGTGCTGACCTTCCGCCCCTCCCACCTGATGAAAGAACGCGTGGCACAGGGCAACAAGCGCTGAGGCGGCGCGGCGGATGACGCATGACTAAATCGCCCGACGCCTTTCGCACGATCAGCGAAGTCGCTGCCTGGCTGGACACGCCCGCCCATGTGTTGCGCTTTTGGGAAAGCAGGTTCGACGATCTCAAGCCGGTCAAGCGCGCGGGCGGGCGTCGCTATTACAGGCCCGAGGATATGCAGCTTCTGGGCGGCATCAAGCACCTGCTGCACACCGAAGGGCACACCATCAAGTCTGTTCAGGACCGCATCAAGTCGGACGGGCCAAGCGCTGTCGCTGCTTTCAGCCCACCACTGACCGCCCCGCCCGCCGGTGCGGAGGCGCAGGTGCAGGAGGCTCGCGCCCCGATGGAGGTCGAAACCCTGGCCGCCGGTCCGGCGCCGCTCCGTCGTGAACCGCCCGCGCAGGTTCCGGCCGCCGCTTCGGTGGATGGCGGCGGCGCGACCCCGTCCTTTGCTAGCGCCCGCACCGCTGCCGCACCCATGCCCTCCCCGGCTGCCGCCGACCCCGAGCCCGCCACATCGCCCGACCCCGCGCCACAGCCGGAAGCCCTATCTTCGGAAAGCCCCGATGACGATGCGCCGCCCATCGGCTTCTTTTTCGACGACAGCGACGATGCCGCACCCGCCGAAGCCCAGAGCGGCACCTTCAGCCCGCTGTCCGAACCGGAACCAGCGATCGCTCCAATCGCAACGTCCGGGCCGCAGCATGCGCCTTCCGAGGCCGCGCAGGCTTCGCGCGCGCCCGCAGCGCCAACCGACCCCGACGATGACACGCCTGGCCTGGCGCCGCCCCTGCCGATAGCGGCCCGCCTGCGCGCTATCCTGCCCGAAGACCTTTCGGCGGCGCAGCGTGCGCGCCTCGCAACCCTTGCAGGTCGTCTTGGAAGCATGGCCCGCGGGCAGCTGTAAACCGCGCGGCACGGGGGCGCCTTCCTGCATATCGGGGCCGTCGCTATTTTTTGCAGCAATCGCCTTGCCCTGCCCCGCAAACCTGCTAAACACCGCCGGTGTCGGGCTATAGCGCAGCTTGGTAGCGCGTCCGTCTGGGGGACGGAAGGTCGTGAGTTCGAATCTCGCTAGCCCGACCATCAAAACACCCGCCGCCCCGCGCGGCGGGTTTTGCGTTTCCGGCCTATCCCGCCGCGCGCTCTTGCGCCCCCGTTGTCGCTGGGTCAAAACAGCCCCCACTCAGCCTGCGAGGATACACACGCGATGACCCGGCCCGCCCCTCTTTCCGACGCCCTCGGCGTGCTGCCGATCCAGTCGTTGCAGGCGATGGTCGCACACGGTCAGATCACCGCCACAACGCCGGTGACCGAAGCCCAGTACCAGCCCGCCTCGCTGGACCTGCGGCTCGGTCCCGTCGCATACCGGGTGCGCGCGTCCTTCCTTGCCGGGCACGGAGCGCGGGTCGCCGACCGGCTTGATACTTTCGCGATGCACCGCATGGACCTGACCGGCGGAGCGGTGCTTGAAAAGGGCTGCGTCTACCTCGTGCCGCTGATGGAAGGGCTGGCGTTGCCGGACGGGGTGCGGGCCGTGGCCAACGCAAAAAGCTCCACCGGGCGGCTTGATCTGCTGACCCGCACGATCACCGATCGCGGCACCGAATTTGACCGCATCGCGCCGGGTTATCACGGTCCGCTCTGGGCCGAGATCTGCCCGCGCAGCTTCTCAGTGCTGGTGCGTCAGGGGATGCGCTTGAACCAGATCCGGTTCCGCACCGCCGACACCACGCTGGACGACGCCGCGCTGGACGCTCTTCACCGGGCGCAGTCCTTGGTGGACGGACCCGCGCATATCGACGCCGGGCTGGGGTTTTCCGTCGACCTGGAACCGCGCCGCGATGGCATCGTCGGCTATCGCGCCAAACCCCATGCCGGCGTGATCGACCTCGACCGGATCGGCGCCTATGCCATCGGCGATTTCTGGGACACGGTGCGCAGCGACGGCGGCGGCATCATCCTAGACCCCGGTGCGTTCTACATCCTTGTCAGCCGCGAGGCGGTGCATATCCCGCCCGACCACGCGGCCGAGATGGCCCCCTACATGGCGCTGGTGGGCGAATTCCGCGTTCATTATGCCGGCTTCTTCGATCCCGGCTTCGGCCATGCGCAGGCGGGCGGGCAAGGCTCCCGTGGGGTGCTGGAGGTGCGCTGCCACGAGGCGCCATTCCTGCTGGAACATGGCCAGCGCGTCGGCCGGTTGGTCTATGAACGCATGACAGAGCGGCCCACACGGCTCTACGGCGCGGATTTCGCGTCAAACTACCAAGGCCAGGGGCTGAAACTGTCCAAGCATTTCCGTGCCAACTGACCGCTCGGTGCACTACCACAAGCGCGGGGCCGCATAGGCCGGGTAGGCCGCATCATAGGCTTGCGCGTCCGGGACGCTGCGGGCTTCCTGCAGGAACTGCCCGGCGCTAGGAACCGTGGCGCTTTCATCCCCTGCCGTCCAAAGACCCGCGCGCATCAACGCCTTGGCGCACTGGAAGTACATCTCGGCCACGGTCACGGCGATCACGCTGCGCGGCTGGCGACCGGACTTGTCGAAACGAGCGCGCGCGGCGGCGTCCTCGGTCACTATGGCGGTGCCGTTGACCCGCACAACGTTGGTGCAGCCCGGCACCATGAACATCAGGCTCACACGGCCGTCGCGCACGATGTTGCGCAGGCTGTCCAGCCTGTTGTTGCCCATCCAGTCAGGCAGCAGCAGCGTCGTGTCGTCTGCTATGTGGACGACAGGGCCGTCATCGCCGCGCGGGCTGGTGTCGGTCCCTTCAGGGCCGACCGTACCCAGCACGACGAAACGCGCGGCGCCGATCCACGCGCGGTAGGTCGGCGTGATGCGTCGCACCACCTTGTCCAGCGATGCGGGCACCGGGGCACCATAAAGCTCGTCCAGCCGTTCGGTCGTGGCGATGGGCGTCATGTTAGGTCTCCTGCTGCGGTCTTCAGGTCAGCCTAGCGCCCCCAAGCGGCGCAGCACAGCCCCGAACGCAAACGCGGCGCCCCGAAGGACGCCGCGCCAAAACCGTACGAAATCGGCTTTAAGCCGGATCAGGATGCTTCCGAGATGAACTTGACCGCGTCGCCGAAAGTCTGGATCGTCTCGGCCGCGTCATCGGGAATCTCGATGCCGAATTCTTCTTCGAACGCCATCACCAGTTCCACGGTGTCCAGGCTGTCGGCGCCCAGATCGTCAATGAAAGACGCGCTTTCGGTGATCTTGGATTCTTCGACGCCGAGATGTTCGACAACGATCTTCTTCACGCGATCTGCGATGTCGCTCATTTTCATTCCTCTATCAGTCTTCGGGGTCTTGCCCGCTTTGGTTGTGGCCTTGCGGCCCGTTGCGGCTAGAAGCCTTGATGCCTGCCTCTCAAGCGGGGCCGAACCCTGCCCCCGGCAATCTGCGTGGCCTATAGCATATGGTCAAGTGAAGGCAAACGCTTTCGCAGAACCGGTTTCCCGGTGCCGCGCGTCAGATCATCGCCAGTCCGCCGTTGACGTGCAGAACGGTCCCAGTGGTGTATCCCGCCTCGGCGCTGGCGAGGTAAAGCACCGCCGCCGCGATCTCTTCCGGCTCGCCCATGCGCCCTGCGGGAACGTTGCCGAGGATCCCGGCCTTCTGATCTTCGGTCAGCTTGTCGGTCATCGCGGTAGTGATGAATCCCGGCGCCACCGCGTTCACGGTGATCCCGCGGCTCGCCACTTCATAGGCCAGAGACTTCGACATGCCGACCAGTCCCGCCTTGGCGGCGGCGTAGTTACCCTGACCCGGGTTTCCGGTGGCCCCTACGACCGAGCTGATGTTGACGATCCGCCCCCAGCGCGCCTTCATCATGCCGCGCAGAACGCCGCGCGACAGGCGCATCGCGGCGGTCAGGTTCACCTCGATCACGTTGGACCATTCGTCGTCCGACATGCGCATGAACAGGTTGTCGCGAGTGATGCCGGCATTGTTCACCAGGATGTCCACGCCGCCCATCGCCTCGATCGCCTGCTTCGGCAACGCGGTCACGGCCTCGGCGTCGGACAGGTTGCAGGGCAGCACATGGGCGCGCGCGCCAAGCTCGGCCGCCAGCGCCTCCAGCGGCTCAACGCGCGTGCCCGACAGGCCCACCGTCGCCCCCGCGCCGTGCAACGTGCGCGCGATCTGCGCGCCGATGCCGCCCGATGCGCCGGTAATCAGCGCCGTCTTTCCAGTCAGATCGAACATGGTCCTACTCCTGTGCCGCCGCGGCCAGCGCCGCCGCAATGTCCGCGGGGGTTGCGATGTTGGTGCAGGCGATACCCCGGTCGATGCGACGCACCATGCCGGTCAGCGCCTTGCCCGCGCCGAGTTCCCAGATCTCGGCCGTGCCTTGCGCCGCCATGTACTGCACGCTTTCGCGCCAGCGCACCGCCCCGGTGATCTGCCGCACGAGCAGCGCCCGGATCGTGTCGGGGTCGCTGACCGCTTCGGCGGTGACGTTGGCCACCAGCGGCACGGAAGGCGCGGCGATGGCAACATCCGCCAGCGCGTCCCCCATCGCATCGGCGGCGGGCTGCATCAGCGCGCAATGAAACGGCGCAGACACCGGGAGCATTAGCGCACGCTTAGCGCCGCGTTCGCGCGCCAGCGCGGCGGCGCGTTCCACCGCCTCCAAATGACCGGAAACAACCACCTGCGCCGGATCGTTGTCGTTCGCGGCCTGGCAGACCTGGCCCTGGGCTGCCTCGGCCGCGATCGCGGTGACCGCCGCAAGGTCGAGCCCGAGAATCGCCGCCATCGCGCCCACGCCCACCGGCACCGCACCCTGCATCGCCTCGCCGCGGAGGCGCAGCAGGCGGGCGGTGTCGGGCACGCTCAGCGCTCCGGCTGCGGCCAGCGCGGAGTACTCGCCCAGCGAATGACCGGCGACGAAGACGCCGTCCGACACTGCGACACCTTCGGACTCAAGCGCGCGCACGGCGGCAAGCGAACACGCCATCAGCGCTGGCTGCGCATTGGCCGTCAGGGTCAGCGTCTCGATATCGCCGTCCCAGATCAGCGCGGACAGGTCTTCGCCCAACGCCTCGTTCACCTCGTCGAAAACGGCCCGGGCGGCCGGATACGCTTCGGCGAGGGCCTTGCCCATCCCGATGGTCTGCGCCCCCTGCCCGGGGAATACAAATGCGCGGGTCATGTCGTCCTCCTCACCCGATCGGCCGGGCATCGCCGCCTGTGTGTGACCGGTCTGTCCCAAGCCCGATGTCCGGGCGGGTCTAGCCCAGCATGGCGGCACGTGCAATCACGGCCAGCCCCGCGCGGCGCCGCACGACACCTGTGCACGCGCATGTGTTTGCGGCGCGATCAATCCGCGTTACCTCTCCCGAAACTCTTTTCAACGGAGCAGATCATGTCCACCGCCGACGCTACGCTTGGCAATTCACCCCAAAGCTACGGTTCCATCGCCAAGACCTTCCACTGGCTTACAGCCTTGCTGATCCTGACCGCCATTCCGTTGGGCGTGATCGCCAACGACATGGCCTATGACACATCCGAGCAGCTGGCGCGCAAGGGCTGGCTGTTCTCGCTGCACAAGACGGTCGGGCTCGCGGCGTTCACCGTGGCGGTGTTGCGCATCTGCTGGGCCGCGGTGCAGCCCAAGCCCGCGCTGCTGCACCCGGATCGCAGGCTGGAAAGCTTCGCTGCGGAAACCGTGCACTGGATGCTCTATGCCGCACTCGTCATCGTGCCGCTGTCGGGCTGGCTGCACCACGCCGCCACATCGGGCTTCGCGCCGATCTGGTGGCCTTTCGGGCAAAGTCTGCCCTTCGTGCCGGTGAACGACACGGTCGCGCATTTCTTCGGTGCATGGCACTGGCTGTTCACGAAGGTGCTGATCGGCGCACTGCTGCTGCACATCGCAGGCGCGCTGAAGCACCACATCATCGACCGCGATGCAACGCTGTCCCGGATGCTGCCGGGCGTCACGCTGGCAGGCGATCCGGGCGCGGCCCATCCGCGCGCACCTATGACCGCCGCGATCGGGCTGTGGGCAGCGTTGCTTGCGGGCGGGTCGGTGCTGGGCCTTGCCGGGTCTGCCGATACAGATGCCGCCGTGCCGCAGCTTGAAGCCGCGCCGTCGGGCTGGGCAGTGCAGGACGGTCGCCTCGGCATCACCGCCGTTCAGTTCGGGTCAGAGGTGCAGGGGCATTTCGCGGACTGGACCGCCAGCATCAATTTCGCCCCCGACGCCCCCGGCCCGGTCAAGGGCGACGTGACGGTGCAAATCTCCGTTCCCAGCGTGACGCTGGGCTCCGTGACCAGCGAGGCATTGAAGCCCGAGTTCTTCGCCGCCGAGGAGCATCCCACGGCGACCTTCACCGCCGAGATTACCGAGGCCGAGGGCGACGCCGCCTACCTGGCTGACGGAACATTGACGTTGAAAGGAACGCAAATGCCGCTGCAGCTGCCCTTCACGCTGCAAATCGACGGCGACACAGCGCAGATGCAGGGCAGCACGGTGATCGACCGGCGCGATTTCGGGATTGGCACAGCCAGCTACAACGACGAATCCACTGTCGCCTATGACGTAACCGTGGACGTCAGCCTGACCGCGACCCGCACCACGCAATAGCGCGTACCGGTCCCCGCTCGCACCGATGCCCTGCCTCCGCCAAGGGATCCACTCGGAACGAAAAAAAGGGACCCATCCGCAACGAGAAAAGGGCGCGGTCACCCGCGCCCCGTTTCACATGTTCAGCCTGAACGTGACAGGCCCGAAGCGGGCTCAGCCCTTGCGGCGCAGGCGGCGCAGACCGCCAAGCCCGACCAGACCCGCGCCCAGCAGCAGCGCCGGGGCCGGCAGCGGAACCGGCGACGGGCCGGGGGCCGGATTTACGCTTGCCGTGACGCCCACGGCGTCCACGTCATATCCGTCAGTGCTTGGCAGGCCGGGCGTGGTGTCGCTCAAGCGCAGCGTGTCGAACACACCGTTAAAATTGAAGATGAACCCATTTGCCGAGGCGTTGTCCACAGACCCGACCTTGGTGAACGATCCGTTGAACCCGGCGAAGACGTCGGCGGTTTCGAGATATCCGGCCCGGTTGCCGAAAGTGATCTCATAGGACACACCCGGTCCGGTGAACAGCTGGCCGAAGGTGAAATCGGCGAAGCCGCCAAGGCCCAGCGACATGAATTTCCCGTCCGGCGCACCAAGCGCATTGAGCGGGTTGTCCCGGTCGTTCGAACTGCCGACGGTGCCGTTGTTCGTCCAACTGATGTTGGTTGCGTAGAGGGTCGCGGCGCTCGCTCCCGACACGATGGTTGCGCTCGCAAGCAATGCTCCCGCGATCAACGCTTTGGTTTTCATCTGGCCTACTCCTGACACACTCAAGATCCCGCAACAGTACGGGGATTACCTATCCATACGTCGATACCGGACCAAACTCATGCAGTAAGTTACGAAAGGGTTAACACCCCGGGATACGCTGGCGGCTATTTGCGCCCATCTTTCGGAGATCCCATTACCACCCAGGTGGTAATCGCGCTGACATTGGGCACGGTGCCCAGAACATCGGTGTGAAACGCCTTGTAGGCCCCAAGATCGGCCACTTCCACGCGCAGAAGGTATTCGATCACGCCGGTGATGTTGTGACATTCCACCACTTCCGGCGCGGTCGCCATCGCCTTCTCGAACACGGCCTGGGACGCCTTGGAATGATCCGACAGGCCAACCCCTATATAGGCAACGAAACCCCGGCCCATCGCCGCCGGATCGAGCACGGCGCGGTAACCGGAAATCACGCCCGCCCGTTCAAGGTCCTGAACCCGCCGCAGACAGGCCGAAGCCGACAGCCCCACCCGCGCGGCAAGTTCGGTATTGCTGATCCGGCCATCGGCCGAAAGCTCCTGCAATATCCTCTCGTTTATCTGGTCTCTCTTCGCCATTGCTTCGAACTTTATCGCTTCCTACGCCACATTTAGCAGCCCATTGCGCCGGATACATGCCAATCATGCCAAGGGTCAAAACACAAGCCGCGACTCAGGAGGATCGGCCATGACATCCGTAGGACTGGACACCGGCGCGCTGAACTGCCTTGGCCGTTCGGTGTTGTGCTGGCTCGCCACTGCCGATGCCGAAGGCCGCCCCAACGTGTCGCCGAAGGAGGTGTTCTGCGCCGCTTCGCCAAGCGAGATACGCATAGCCAACATCGCGTCGCCGCGAAGCCGCGCGAACATCACGGCCAACCCGAACGTGTGCCTCTCGGCCGTGGACGTGTTCGAGCAGCGCGGGTTCAAGATCACCGCGCACGCGCACGTTGTCTCCGCGAGTGCGCCCGAGTTCGAGTGCCTTGTCAAACCACTCGCCGAGATGGCAGGGCCCGGTTTTCCGATACGCGACGTGTTCGTCCTGAAACCGCTCCGCGTCAGCCCGATCATCGCGCCTTCCTGGCGGCTCTTTCCGGACAGAACCCCCGCAGAACGCCGCGATGCGACGCTGGCGGCCTATGGCGTGCGGGAGGACGATCGCTCCTTAAGAAATATCCGCGCGAAACCACGGCACGAACGGCACTCCGATGACCCATGATGTTCTTCTTGCTCTTACAGGCTTCGCACTGGTCAGTTCCATCACGCCGGGGCCTAACAATCTTATGCTGATGGCCTCGGGCGTGAATTTCGGCCTGCGCCGCACGGTGCCGCACCTTCTGGGCGTGGCGCTCGGGTTCACTGGGATGGTGGTGCTGGTCGGTGCCGGGGTAGCACGCGCCTTCGACGCGCTGCCTCTGCTGGAACCGGCGCTGCGTGTGGCCTGCCTTGGCTACATCCTTTGGATGGCGTGGAAGCTGCTGCGCGCGAGTGGCATTGCCGACGCCCGCCGCCCGCCCGCGCCGATGACTTTCCTGCAGGCGGCCGCGTTCCAGTGGGTCAATCCCAAGGCCTGGGCGATGGCGCTGACTGCGATCACCGCCTACGCGCCCGACCACACGCTCGCGGCCGTCGCTGTGGTCGCGGCGGTGTTCGGACTGGTGAACCTGCCCTCGGTGCTGGTCTGGGTGGTTATGGGGCTGCGGCTGCGCGGCTGGCTCACGCTTCCGGGACGACTTCGGGGGTTCAACATCGCCATGGCGGTGCTGTTGGTTGGATCGGTCCTGCCGATGCTCTGAATGCGAAGGGCCGCCCCTCGAAGGGCGGCCCGGCGTCTTGCACGGCGTTGGCGCGATGCCGCCTTACGATTTCTCAGCAGCCTGCTGCGCCTCGATCGAGATGAACACTTCAACCTCGTCCGACACGTAGGGCGCGAACATGTCCACGCCATAATCGCTGCGCAGCAGCGTCGTCGTGGCGTTGAAGCCAAGCCACGGCGTGTTGGCCATCGGGTGCGTGTCGGCCTTGTTCAGCACCGTGTCGAGAACGACCTGCTTGGTCACGCCGTTCAGTGTCAGATCGCCGGTGATCAGGGCGGTATTCTCGCCGGTCACCTCGATGCCGGTGGATACGAAGGTCACCTGCTCGTCCGTTCCCGCTGCATCGAAGAAGTCGGCGCCCATGAAATGCTCGTCGCGCGCTTCCCAGCCCGTGAACATGCTGGTCACCGGCATCGACACGTTGACCGATGATGCGGCGGGATCGGCTTCGTCGAACTGGATTGTGCCCGAAAAGCCCGAGAACATTCCATACGTGGTCGAAAAGCCGAGGTGGTCATAGTTGAACACGACTTGGCTGTGGCTGCTGTCGAGCGTGTATTCGACGGGCTCAGCGACGGCGGTGGTGGCGAGGCCGAGACCAAGCGCGGCGGCGACGAGAGTGGATTTCATGGGGTTGCTCCTTGCGATTGTGGCGGAACGCGGCGGATGCCGCGCTTGTGGGAAATGTCGTGTGGCCGGCCGACAAGACAATCCTGCGAAAACCCACAACTTGCGTTCACCAGCGAACAGGCGGAGACGCCCTGCCGGACGGCCACCGGACCACGCAGCTTGCAATGGCCGTGCAGGTCTGTATAAGGCCGCATCTTCCGCAATCCGCAACTCGGCGCAGTCTCTCGTGGACGGGCGCGGAAGCCTTGGCCCGCCCTATGAAATGCGCCTCAAGAAAAGGACTTGATATGCCGCTTTACGAGCATGTCTTCATTTCCCGTCAGGACCTGTCGAACGCACAGGCCGAGGGCCTTGTCGAACACTTCACCACCGTCCTCGCGGACAACGGCGGAAAGGTCGTTGAAAACGAGTACTGGGGCGTCAAGACGATGGCCTACAAGATCAACAAGAACCGCAAGGGCCACTATGCCTTCCTGAAGACCGACGCGCCCGCGTCCGCCGTCCAGGAAATGGAACGCCTGATGCGCCTGCATGACGACGTGATGCGCGTTCTGACCATCAAGGTGGATGAGCACGCCGAAGGTCCGTCGATCCAGATGCAGAAGCGCGACGAACGTGGGGACCGCGGCGACCGCGGTGACCGCGGCGACCGTCGCCGTTGATCCAGACAGGGAAAGGAACCTAACACATGGCCACCAAACCGTTTTTCCGCCGCCGCAAGGTCTGCCCCTTCTCCGGCGACAACGCGCCCAAGATCGACTACAAGGACACGCGCCTGCTGCAGCGTTACATCTCCGAACGCGGCAAGATCGTGCCGTCGCGGATCACCGCCGTGTCGTCCAAGAAGCAGCGTGAACTGGCCCGTGCGATCAAACGCGCGCGCTTCCTCGCCCTGCTGCCCTACGCCGTGAAGTAAGGAACGCACCAGATGGATATCATTCTTCTCGAACGCGTGGCCAAACTCGGCCAGATGGGCGAAGTCGTCTCCGTCAAGGAAGGCTACGCCCGCAATTTCCTGCTGCCCCAAGGCAAGGCGCTGCGCGTGAACCCCGCCAACCTCGCCCGCTTCGAAGAGCAGAAGGCGCAACTCGAGGCGCAGAACCTCGAAACCCGCAAGGAGGCCGAGGCACTTGGCGCGCAGCTGGACGGCAAGTCCTTCGTCGTGATCCGCTCGGCATCCGATTCGGGCGCGCTCTACGGATCGGTCAGCACCCGGGACGCCGCCGACGCGGCAACCGAGGCGGGCTTCACGGTGGACCGCAAGCAGGTGCACCTGAGCCGCCCGATCAAGGAACTGGGTCTGCACGACGTGATCGTCACGCTGCACCCGGAGGTCGAGGTGACGATCTCGCTCAATGTTGCGCGCTCCCCCGAAGAGGCGGAACTGCAGGCATCGGGCAAGTCGATCCAGGAACTGGCGGCCGAAGAAGAAGCGGCAGCCGATTTCGAGATCGCGGAACTGTTCGACGATATCGGCAGCGCCGCGATGGACGACGACGAAAGCGGCGACAGCACCCCGCAGCCGGATGTCGAAGAGCGCTGAGCGCGCCACGCCCGACCGGACTTATGGGGCCGCAGCACATGCTGCGGCCCTTTTTTCATGCCCGCCCCCTCGCCTTGCGGAAGCGCGGCAGGCGAAGGGCCGCGGGTCCGGGCGAATGCGTTCAGCGCGGCGGCAGGGTCGCCAGCCAGTCTGCGGCCATATCCGCCCAGCCGTCCGGCACGAGATGCCCGCCCGGATGCAGTGCCAGTTCCAGCGCGCTGCCTGGCGCACAGTCGGTCCAGGCGCGCCGCCAGAACGGCCCCGAGGTGTCGAACCGCGTGGCACGCAGCCCGTCGCACCCGTTCGCCGCGCGCCAGACCTGAAACGCCGCGAAGACATCGCCCTGCATGATCTGCCCGCCGCGCAGCGGTCGCCCCTCCAGCGGCACGGTGCCGTCGGTCCAGCCGTGGGTATGCAGCAGCCGCACGGGCCCTGCGCAGCGGTCCGGGTGCGGGCGCCAGAAGCTGCCCGCCACCGGCACATAGGCGGCAAAACTGTCCGGTGCGGCACAGGCTATGTAGCTCGTCATCGACCCGCCGATGGAATAGCCGCCGAGGAAAATACGCGCAGAGTCCAGCCCGAACCGCGCCACCGCGTCATCGCGCACGGACTGTAGGAAGGCGGCTTCGTCGCGCCGCTGCGGGCGGCCGGGCATGAACGACCAGCCGCCGCCGTCGGCCCCGTCACGGCCGCGCCCGTTCGGCGCGATCACCGCGAACCCACGCGCAAGAAGCGCGTCGGTCACACGCGGATTGCGGATCATCGCCAGCGCGTCGGCGCCGTAGCCGTGCAGAAACATGACCGCGGGTGGCTGCGCCGCCGCACTGTCCGGCAGACGGACGTGATAGCTGCCATCCGCCACCCGGCAGGCCACCTCGCCGCGCGCGCAGTCCTGCTGCGCTGGGGCCGTCCCGGCCACAAGCGACAGCAGCAGGCCGGTCAGTAGTGTACGGCACATGTGCGAACCCGGCGCGGTCAGTTCGTCACCGGGCCGGTAGCGCGAAAGCGCGGCACGCGATCGGTCGAGGCGGGCTGCGGTTCGAGATCCGGCCATGCCGATTGCGCGCTCTGCTCGTAACCGGGAATATCGCGCTCCCATTTCCGCGCGACGCCCGCGTTGATATTCAGGTAAAGGCGGTCCTCGACGATGCGCCACAGCTTCGGGTTCGCAGGTACCTTGTACCCGCCCGCCACGCCAAAGGCACAATGCCCATCGTAGTGGGGCGCGTACCGTGCCGGATCTGCAAGGAACGCATCACGGTTCGCCGCGGTGGCGAAGGCGAAGGTCGCGCCGTTGTAATTGGCCGTCAGGTCGGCGCGGCCCAGCGCGGGTTCCGGCTGGGCCTTGCCCACCGGCGCCTGCTCCAGCGCGAAGTACGACACCACGTCATATCCCGAGACGGCGAATCCCGTCCCGTCGACATATTGCGGCCCGGCGAGGGCAGACACGGCGGTCATCAGCCCGAAGGCAGCGGCGAGGCAGGTGTTTCGGATCATGCGAGGCTCCCTTGCGATGCGTAGTCACCCTAGCCGGACATGCACGCGCCGGCAGCCCGGCTTCCCGACAAGTTGATGGCCCGTGTTTCGCCCTGCATCTCAAGCGCATGACGTGCCACGCGAAACCTCATGCCGCATGCAGCCCTCCCGATCCACCCGCGCAATGGCGGCTTGAGCCGGCGCGCACGCGGCACTAGAAGGCACGGGGACACCGCCGAAAGGACACCGCGCCATGCTCGATCTGACCTACGAAGCCCCCGCCCCCAAGGTCATCGCCGGGGCGAAGCACGATTGGGAACTGGTGATCGGGCTTGAAGTGCACGCGCAGGTGGCCTCCAACGCCAAGCTGTTCTCGGGCGCCTCAACGCAATTCGGCGCGGAACCTAACAGTAACGTCGCCTTCGTGGACGCCGGAATGCCGGGGATGCTTCCGGTGATCAACGAAGGCTGCGTCGCGCTCGCCGTCAAGACCGGGCTGGGTCTGAAGGCGCAGATCAACCTGACCTCGGCCTTCGACCGGAAGAACTATTTCTACCCCGACCTGCCGCAGGGCTACCAGATCAGCCAGTTGTATCACCCCATCGTCGGCGAGGGCGAGGTGCTGGTGGACATGGCCCCCGGCATCGCGCGGCTGGTGCGCATCGAACGCATCCACCTCGAACAAGACGCCGGCAAGTCGATCCACGACATGGACCCGCACATGTCCTTCGTGGACCTGAACCGCACGGGCGTCGCACTGATGGAGATCGTCTCGCGCCCCGACATCCGCGGCCCGGAAGAAGCCGCGGCCTATGTCGGCAAGCTGCGCCAGATCCTGCGCTACCTCGGCACCTGCGACGGCAACATGCAGAACGGCAACCTGCGTGCCGACGTCAACGTGTCGGTCTGCCGACCCGGCGACTACGAGCGCTATCAGGAAACACAGGATTTCAGCCATCTCGGCACCCGCTGCGAGATCAAGAACATGAACTCCATGCGTTTCATCCAGCAGGCGATCGAGTTTGAGGCCCGCCGCCAGATCGCCATTCTGGAAGACGGCGGGACGGTCGTGCAGGAAACCCGGCTCTACGATCCCGACAAGGGCGAGACGCGCTCCATGCGGTCCAAGGAAGAGGCGCATGACTACCGCTACTTCCCCTGCCCCGACCTGCTGCCGCTGGAGATCGAGCAGGCTTGGGTGGACGACATTGCCGCATCCCTGCCCGAACTGCCCGACGAGAAACGCGCGCGCTTCGTCACCGCCTTTGGGCTGAGCGAATACGACGCCTCCGTGCTGACGGCCGAGGTAGAATCGGCCGCCTATTTCGAAGCCGTGGCTGAAGGGCGTGACGGCAAGATGGCCGCGAACTGGGTCATCAACGAACTGTTCGGTCGACTGAAGAAGGACGGTGATCGCGCCATTACCGAAAGCCCGGTCAGCCCCGCGCAACTGGGCGGCATCATCGGCCTGATCGAAAAGGGCGACATTTCCGGCAAGATCGCCAAGGATCTGTTCGAGATGGTCTATACCGAAGGCGGCGATCCGGCGCAGATCGTGGAAGACCGCGGCATGAAACAGGTCACCGACACCGGCGCGATCGAGGCCGCGGTGGACAAGGTGATCGCCGAGAACCCCGCGCAGGTGGAAAAGGCCAAGGCAAACCCAAAACTCGCAGGCTGGTTCGTGGGCCAGGTGATGAAGGCAACCGGCGGCAAGGCGAACCCCAAGGCTGTGAACGACCTCGTGGCGGCCAAGCTGGGCCTGTAGGCCCGTGGCCAGTCTGCGCCGCGACGTTGCGATCCACAACGAACGGGTCAAGCTGTTCTCGGGTTTCGTGAACGCGATCGGGCTGGGGCTGATCGGCTTCGCCGTACTGCGCCCGTTGACAGTGAATCTCGACGAGGTGTCCGGCCTGACCGTGCTCTGGGGCGTCGCGGGTCTTTTCCTGCACGCCATTTCGCACTATATCTTGGTCATGCTCCGCACGGAGGACAACACATGACCGCTTTTGAAGTCGCCATTCCCCTGATCGCTCTTGCCGTGGCTGCAACCGGCGTCTGGCTTCTCAGACGCGAAGCCGCCCGTATCGATGCGCGCAAGCGATCCAGCCACCCGGCGGAGTGATGAGAGGCGTGCAAGGAACGCGCTGACCGGCATCCGGGCAAAAATCGGCCTGCCGGACTCGTATCATTTCTGTCTGAAACACGACGCATCGTGAACCGTCCCCTCAGGTTGCCCGGCGTTCGCTAACTACGCTGAGCCAAGGTTTTCTGATCACATTCATTCGGAGCCGCCGTTTCACCGGTGTCTCCACGCGCCATCCGTGACAACCTGCTGTCAATCGCTGTCGCACGGCGTTGGTCTGACATGCCGCAGTGAAGCCGCACCGCAAGCGTCACAACCGCCCGTCCCGCCGTTCCGGTAACTTTTCCCCGCACCGGTAGTGCCCCGCGGCGTGGTGTAAGAGGGCCGGCCTTCGGAGAGGCTCGAGTTGGTCAGGTCGCCACGGCGGGCAGTCTGACGTTGTGAGTATCGGTGATGCGGGCCAGCGACTCCAGCCCCATGTAACGGCGCGCGACGGCCCACTCGTCGTTGGTTTCGATCATCAGCGCGCCGACCAGACGGATGATGGCCGCGTCGTTCGGAAAGATCCCGACGACATTGGAACGGCGCTTGATCTCCTTGTTGACGCGCTCAAGCGGGTTGGTCGAGCTGATCTGCGCCCAGTGCTCCCTGGGGAAGTCCATGTAGGCGAGCACGTCGTCGCGGGAGGCGTCCATCATGGCGCCGAGCCGGTCATTCTTCTCACGGAGGGCGTCGGCGATGGCGTCCCACTGGGTCTCCGCCTCGGCCTTGGTCTCCTGGGCGAAGATCGTCTTGAGCATTGCGGCCACGGCGGTGCGGCTCTTGGCCGGGGCATGGGCGAGCGCGTTTCTGAGCCAGTGCACGCGACACCGTTGGTGGGTCGCATCGAACACTCGGCGGGCTGCGGCCCTGAGCCCCTTGTGATCGTCGGCCACGACGAGCTTCACGCCGCGCAGGCCGCGATCGGCGAGAGAGCGCAGGAAGCCAGTCCAGAACGTCTCCGCCTCGGAGGGGCCGGTGGCGACGCCGAGCACCTCGCGTCGGCCGTCCCCGTTGACCGCCACCGCGATTATTACGGCACGGCTGATGATCCGGCCGTTCTCGCGCACCCGGATGTAGGTTGCATCGAGCCAGAGATAGGGCCAGGCGCCCTCGAGAGGCCGGGTGAGGAATGCCAGCACGCGCTCGTCGATCTCGGCGCAGAGCCGACTCACCTGGCTCTTAGACACGCCACTCCCGCCCATGGCACGCACCAGATCGTCCACGGCGCGCGTCGAGACGCCGTGCACATAGGCTTCCTGGATGACGGCCACGAGGGCCTTCTCCGCCGTCCTGCGCGGTTCGAGAAAGCTCGGGAAGTAGCTGCCCTTGCGCAGCTTCGGGATCGCCAGGTCGATCCGGCCGGCGCGGGTCTCCCAGCCTCTCTCGCGGTATCCATTGCGCTGCGTGGTGCGCGCCGGTGTGCGCGTTCCTTTTGGCGCGCCCGTCGCAGCCTCGACCTCCATCTCCATCAGCCGCTCGGCGGCATAGGCGAGCATGTCGCGGACGAGATCCTCGTCGGCGGACTTCTCCACCAGCTCCATCAGGGTCATTCTATCGTCGGTCATCGTCGTCTCCGGTTCGGTTCCAGGTTTCGCAACCCGAACCTTCTCCGAAGACCGGCGATGGCCGCCAGCGTCACCGCCGGCCGCGCGCTGCGCT
>NZ_QGKU01000025.1 GCF_003172915.1 Meridianimarinicoccus roseus | reverse complement strand
GGTTTGTGTGATGGTGTAGGGGGGGTTGATGTCGTGTTCTTGCAGGTTCGCTCCGGGGCCGATGCGGTCGATGACGGCGAACAGGCCCGGGGGGTGCAGCGGGGTCAGCACGCCGTGCCAGGTGCCGCGGCGCAGGTTGATGCCCTGGCCGGGGGCCGTCACGAAGGCCAGCGGGCGGCCCGGCACCCCGCCGTCGTCGGGCGCGACCACCACAAGGAACGGCTCGGGCCCCATCGGCACGAAGGCCTGGCTGCCCTCCGGGTGCCGCTCCAGCAGGTCGAGTTCCAGCGGCAGCGTGCGCGGCACGGCCTGGAACAGGCTGATCCCCGCCCGCCCGTCGCCGAAATCCAGCCCCGCCCGGTCGTGGAACCGCCCGCACAGCCCGCGATTGATGATCCGGTCCGGCGCCCCCGCCGCCTCCAGCACCTCGCCGAAGGGCGCGAACCCGGCCTGCGTCAGCGGCTGTGCGGCGATCGTCCGGCTCATCGCGCCAGCAGGTCCCGCACCCGCAGCGCCGCGATCCGTTCCACCTGGCGGCAGGCCTCGGCGAACTCGGCCTCCGGCGCGTTGCCCAGCCGCCGCTCGAACGCGCGCAGGATCCCCGCCTTGTCGTGGTCGCGCACCGCGATGATGAACGGAAAGCCGAACCGGTCCGTGTAGGCCGCGTTCAGCCGCGTGAACGACGCCCGCTCCGTGTCGGTCAGCGCATCCAGCCCCGCCCCCGCCTGTTCCGCCGCGCTGTCCGCCGTCAGCCGCCGCGCCGCCGCCAGCTTGCCCGCGAGGTCGGGATGCGCGCGCAGCACCTCCAGCCGCTCCGCCTCCGATCCGCCGCGGAACGCCCGCACCAGCGCCGAGGACAGCCCCGTCGCCGTGTCATGCGCCGGGCCGAGTTCCAGCGCGAAGGCCCGCTCCGCCACCCAGGGCGAATGTTCGAACACGCCGCCGAAGGCCGCCACGAACCCGGCCCGGTCCATCCGCGACGGGCGCGTTCCGGCCGCCGCGGGCGGATGGGTCGCCGCCCAGTGATCCGCGATCTGCTCGCGCGTGGCGAACCACACCCCGTCATGGCCGCGCACGTGATCGAGGAACCGGCGCAGCGCAACCGCCCGCCCCGGACGCCCGGCAAGACGGCAGTGCAGCCCCACCGACATCATCTTCGGCGCGCCCGCCACCCCTTCGGCGTAAAGACAATCGAAACTGTCGCGCAGGTAGGTGAAGAACTGCTCGCCCGAATTGAAGCCCTGCGGCGTGGCGAAGCGCATGTCGTTCGCGTCCAGCGTGTAGGGCACGACCAGCTGCGCGCGCCCGCCCGCCTCGATCCAGTAGGGCAGATCGTCGGCGTAGCTGTCCGCGACATAGGCGAAGCCGCCCGTCTGCGCGGCCAGCTCCACCGTCTGCATCGAACAGCGCCCGGTGTACCAGCCGCGCGGGGCTGCGCCCGTGACCTCGGTGTGCAGGCGGATCGCCTCGGCCATGTCGGCGGCCTCCTGCGCCGGGTCCATGTCCTTGTACTCGATCCATTTCAGCCCGTGGCTGGCGATCTCCCAGCCCGCCGCCTGCATCGCCGCAACCTGTTCGGGGCCGCGCGCCAGCGCCGTGGCCACGCCGAACACCGTGACCGGAAGGTCCGCCATCATCCGGTGCAGCCGCCAGAACCCGGCCCGCGCGCCGTATTCGTAGATCGATTCCATGTTCCAGTGCCGCTGGCCCGGCCAGGCCGCCGCGCCCACGATCTCCGACAGAAACGCCTCCGACGCCGCGTCCCCGTGCAGAACGCAGTTCTCGCCCCCCTCCTCGTAGTTCAAAACGATCTGAACCGCGATCCGCGCACCCCCAGGCCAGCAAGGATCCGGAACCAAAGGCCCATGACCACAAAAATCACGAGGGTAACGAGACATAAAGAAAATCCTCCGGAAGATCGGGCTTACTGCCCGGACCTTGGCGCGCTTTCATGCCGCGCGAAAGACCCGGATCGTGATTTTCGCACGTCAGTCCGCGCGGCGCAGCGCGCCGAGCCAGCGCAGGTCCGGCTCCTGCGGATCCGACGGCCGGTATTCCGCCCCGATCGCCCCGCGATAGCCCACCCGCGCCAGCGCCGCCAGCACCGCGGCGGGATCGAGCGTGCCGCGATCCGGTTCGTTCCGGGCCGGAACGCCGGCGATCTGCACGTGCCCGATCAGCTTGCCCAACCGCGCCAGCATCGCCGGCACGTCGTGTCCCATGCGGGCAAGGTGGTAGCAGTCGGCCATGATCCGCAGGTTCGGCGCACCAAGCCCGGTGATCAGCCGCACCGCGACATCGGGATCAGACAGCGCATAGCCGGGTACGTCATGGCGGTTGATGGGTTCTATCAGCAGCGTGACCCCGTGCGCCGCCGCGGCCCGGCAACAACACTCCAACGTATTGGCAAACACGTCCAGCGCCTCGGGCGCGGTGCTGATCCCGGCCATCACGTGGATCATGGGCACCCGCGCCTGCACCGCGTAGGCCAGTGCCGTGTCGAAAGCCGCACGCGCTTCGTGCTCGCGGCCCGGCAGCGCGGTCAGACCGAATTCGCCCGCCCCGCCAGGCGCCGTGTTCAGACTTAGCAATTCCATCCCGGCGCGGTCCAGAACCGCGCGCAGATCCGCGGCGGGGATGGCGTAGGGCCAGTGACACTCCACCGCGTCGAAGCCCGCGGCGGCGGCTGCCGCGATCGCGTCCGGCAGGTCGAGATGCGTCCAAAGTAGGCCCAGATTGGCGGAAATCCTCACCCCGCCAGCCGCGCCAACGTGACGCCGTCCGCCTCCAGCGCGCCGCGCACGGCAGCCGCGATCGCCACCGCCTCGGGTGTGTCGCCATGCAGGCAGATCGTGTCGATCCGTGCCGGCAGGCTCAGCCCGCCTTCGGTCAGGATGGCACCCGCCGCGACCATTCCTGCGATGCGCCGCGCGGCCACCTGCGGGTCGTGAATCACAGCCCCCGGCAGGGACCGGTCGACCAGCGTCGCATCATCGTTGTATGCGCGGTCGGCGAAGATCTCGCCCGCAATTCGGCATCCCAGTGCCTCGGCCGCGCGTTCCTGCGCGGTGCCCACCAGCACCATGACGATCAGGTCGGGGTCGATTTCCAGCGCGGCCTCGTAACAGGCGGTGGCCATCGCCGCATCATCCGCCGCCATGTTGGCCAGCGCGCCGTGCAACTTGAGATGTGCCACGCGACCGCCCGCCGCGCGCGCGATCGCCTGCGCCGCGCCAAGCTGGTATTGCACGAGGTTGCGCAGTTGCGACGCGGGCAGAGACATGCGCCGCCGTCCGAAACCCTGCAGATCGGCGAAGCCCGGATGCGCACCGATCCCAACACCGTTTTCGACCGCAAGGCGCATCGTGCGCGCCATAACGTCCGGATCGCCCGCGTGGAACCCGCAGGCGATATTGGCAGATGTCACGATGCGCAGGAGATCAGCATCGCGCCCCATCACCCAGGGCCCGAAGCTTTCGCCCATGTCAGCGTTGAGATCCACCTTCCGTGCCATCGTCATCCTCCGTCTGCTGGTGCGCTCATGGTGGGATGCGGCGACGGGAATGGCAACACGGGTCAGTCATAGCGCAGGTCGGTCGCCTTGCCACGGAACACGGTGTAGGCGAGTACCGAATAGGCGATGATCACCGGCAGCACGACCAGCGCACCGATCAGTATGATGAACAGGCTTTCCGGCGCGGCGGCTGCCTCGAACACCGTAAGGCGTTCGGGCACCACGTAGGGGTAGAACGAATAGGCCAGCCCGCCGAAGGCCAGCACGAACAGGCCAACGGCGCCGGTGAAGGGCAACCAGCACCAACGGTCCTGCGGCGCGGGCAACCGGCCCAGCAGCCGCCACAGCCCGATAACCAGCGCGACCGACCCCAGAGGCAACGGCGCAAGAAGGATCACTTCGGGCCAATTGAACCATTTGTCCCAGATCCGCGCGCTGACCATCGGCGAGGCGGCCGAGACGGCGGCCATGCCCAGCCCCGCGCCCCATAGTCCGCCGCGCGCCCAGCCTACCGCCTTGCGCTGCAGGTCGCCCTCGGCCTTTCCGATCAGCCAGACCGCGGCGATAAAACTGTAGGCGACGGTGAGAAACACCCCGGTCAGCACCGAAAAGGCCAGAGTCGCAGCGGTGATCTGCAGCCCCATGATATAAAGGCCAAGCATCACCCCCTGCGAAAACGCTGTCAGGAACGATCCGGCAAAGAATGCGTGGTTCCACATCACCTTGCGCGGCGCGGGCGCCTTGGCACGGAACTCAAATGCAACACCGCGCAGGATCAGGCCGATCAGCATGACCGCCACGGGCAGGTAGAGCGTGCCGAGGATCGCGCCATGCGCCTGCGGGAAGGCCACCAGCAGCAGGCCCACCGCCAGGACCAGCCAGGTTTCGTTGGCGTCCCAGAACGGGCCGATCGAGCCGACCATGCGATCCTTCTCGGCCTCGGTGGCGAAGGGAAACAGCAGCCCGACGCCCAGGTCGAACCCGTCGAGGACCACGTAGATCAGGATGGAAAGACCCATCAGGCCAGCAAAGGCGAGCGGCAGCCAGATGGCGGGATCACCGAACATGTTCATGGCATCACTCCGCAGGAAGGGGCAGCGGGCCTTGCGGCGCGGACGGGCCGCCCTGCGCCGACGCCTTGCGCGCAAGGTGCAGGACCGCGCCAACATAAGCCAGCATCAGCGCCGCATAGACCGCGAGATAGGCGATCAGCGTCCCGGCGACCATACCGCCCGCCACGTCTCCCACCGCCGCCTCGGTGGTCAGCACGCCCTGCACCAGCCATGGCTGTCGGCCGATCTCGGTAGTGTACCAGCCCGCAAGCGTCGCAACCCAGCCCGACAGGGCCATCGGCACCGCCGCCAGCAGCACCGGGGTGGGCAATCCGTCCACGCCGCGGCGGCGCAGCAGCAGTACCGTTGCCCAGGACAGCGCCAGCATCCCAAGTCCCGTGCCGACCATCACGCGGAACGACCAGAACACCTTGCCCACAGGCGGATGCAGCACCGTTCCATCCTCGGCAACGAAATCGTTCAGGCCCGGCACGACGCCGTCCGCATGGTGCGTCAGGATAATGCTGGCGAGGTTCGGGATGGCAAGTTCAAGCCGGTTCTCGCGGGCCGCCTCGTCCGGTAACGCGAACAGCAGCAACGGCGTGTTCGGTCCGGTCTCCCAGTTGCCTTCCATCGCGGCCACCTTGGCAGGTTGGTGTTCGAGCGTGTTCAGCCCGTGCATGTCACCCATGAAGATCTGCACCGGGATCAGCGACGCGCCAAGCACAGCGCCGGTGACCAGCGTGCGCCGCACTTCGTCCGATCGGTCGCCCCACAGGCGCCGGAGCGCTGAGAGGCCCAGCAGAAGGAAGGCCACGGTCAGGCCCGATGCCAGCAGCATGTGCGCCAGCCGGTAAGGCATCGAAGGGTTGAACACGATTGCCGCCCAGTCGGTCGCATGGGCAACGCCGTCGCGCATTTCGAACCCTTGGGGCGTGTGCATCCAACTGTTCAGCGCGATGATCCAGAACGCCGATACGGTCGTTCCCAGCGCCACGATGACGGTCGCGCCGGTATGCGCCCAGCCCGGCACGCGGCTGTAGCCGAACAGCATGATGCCGACAAAGGCCGCTTCAAGAAAGAAGGCGGTCAGCACCTCGTAGGCCAGCAGCGGACCGGCGATGTTGCCTACCGTGTTCATGAAACCCGGCCAGTTGGTGCCGAACTGGAACGACATGGTGATCCCGGACACGACGCCCATGGCAAAGGAGAGCGCAAACACCTTCACCCAGAAAAAATAGGCCCGCATCCACGCCGCGTCGCCGGTGGCGGCGAAGCGAAACTTGAAGAACACCAGCACCCAGCCAAGCGCGATTGTGATGGTGGGAAACAGGATGTGGAACGAAATGTTTGCCGCGAACTGGATCCGCGACAGGACAAGCGGGTCAAGCACGTCCATCGGTGTCTCCTTTTTGCCGTACGCGGCCCAGCGAGAGCACATCCGCCGGTCCGCTGATGAATTTCTGCAGCCTCGCGCCCATCTTCAACAGCGCGACCAGACGTTCGGTTTCCAGCCGGGCCATATCGTCATGCCAACCGGTCAGAAGCTCGATCAGTTCGCGCATCTCGGTGATGCGGGCGCGCGCGACCGCGTCCTCAGGGGCCGTGTCGGCCAGAAGTTCGAGGTCGCGCAATTTGGTCAAGGTCGGGTCGATCTCGCGCTTGCGGCGTTCGGCCACCAGCGTGCGCAGCATCTGCCACAAGTCGTCTAGGGTGGTAAAATGGTCACGCCGGTCGCCGGGAATGTGCCGCAGCAGAACCAGGTTCCAGCCCTGAAGCTCCTTCAGGCCCATCGAGACGTTTGATCGCGAAACGCCTAGCGCTGCGACGATATCGTCGGCGCAAAGTGGACGTTCGGACAGGTAAAGCAGCGCGTAGATTTGCCCGACCGTGCGGTTGATGCCCCAGCGCGAGCCCATTTCACCGAAATGGAGGATGAATTCCTGACGAAGATGCGAGAGCGCCATCGGCCCCTTCCGTGATTTCAGTTATTTCTGAAAAGACAGATAGGGCGAAAGGCGGATGGTGGATGCGACATATGCGCCGCACCCTGCTCCGTCGCGGAAAGGCGCAGTGCGCGTGCCGATCAGGGCTTGCCGCGCTTGGGAAAAGCGTTGCCGCCCCGGGGGACGCCGCCCTTGCCGTGGGGTGCGCCGCGCGGCTTGCCGACGGGTTTTCCACCGGGTTTCCCGGCAAACTTTCCGGTCGGCTTACCACCCGGCTTGCTGCCCGGCGGGACGAAGCGCTGAGAGGTGTCGCTGGCGCGCGGGGCTGGCGCGCGCGCGTCGCCTTCGGGAGCGCGGCGCGGCTTGCCGTTACGTAAACCGGGCTTGCCGCCCTTACCAAACGGCGCCGAGCCGCGCCCGTCACGGCCCGGCATGCCGCGCGCATCGGGGCGCTTGCCCGATGGCGGGCCTGCCCGCTTGGCTGAGGGATCGGCATCCGCGCGGCGCGGCCCGGGCGTGTCACCGGACTTGTGGCGCGGCTTGCGCTCCGCTGCCGCAGCGTCCGGCGCGGCCGGTCGGGGACGCGCGGCGCGCTCTGCCCTGTCAGGACGTTCGGTCCGGTCCGGACGTGCGGCCTGTGCCTGTCCGTCGGGGTTCCAACCTTCGGCGCGCGGGGACTCGCGCAAAGGCGCGTCGGCGTCGCGCGAGGCCCGGGCGGAGGCAGGATCAACCGCCCGTTCGCCCGCCCGTTCGGGGTCCGGCGCGCGGTCAGGACGCGGGGCACGGTCGGAACGCGGCGCACGGTCGGGACGCGGACCACGGTCGGGACGCGGTGCCCGCGCAGCCGGCGGCCCCATATCCGGCTTTCCTTCCAGCACCGTCAGCACCATCCCCTCTTCTAGCGTCCGCTCCGGGCCAAGCGCGGCAAGAAAGCCCGGCATCGCGGCCTCCGCCAGTTCGACAAAGCTCTCCGTCTCTTGCACGCGGATCGCTCCGATGGCGGTCTTGTCGATGTTACCGGCGCGGCACAGGAGCGGCAGCAGCCAGCGCGGCTCAGCCCGCTGAGCGCGGCCCACGGGTACCGACACCCAGACGCCCGGCCCGAACTCGCGCGGCGCGCGCGGCGCCGCGGCCTGGTCGGGCGCCCCAAGATCCTCGGGCGCGGACACACCCTTGCGAAACAGCCGCAGGTAGGCAGCGGCGATCTGGGACGCGCTGTACCGCTCCAGCAGCCGGTCCGCGAAAGCGGTTTCCGCCTCGGTCGGGCTGTCGGACCAGGACGGGTCGTTCAGCAGCCGTTCCTCGTCGCGCTGCAGGATGTCCTCAGCCGAGGGCGCGACGGTCCATTCGGCCGTCAGGCGGGCAAATTTCAGGATGCGTTCGGCCTTCTTGCGGGACTTCGGCGGCACGATCAGCGCACTGATCCCCTTGCGCCCGGCGCGGCCCGTGCGGCCCGACCGATGCAGCAAAGTTTCGGGATTGGACGGCAGTTCGGCATGAACGACAAGATCCAGCCCCGGCAGATCGATCCCGCGCGCGGCCACGTCGGTCGCCACGCAAACGCGCGCGCGCCCGTCGCGCATCGCCTGCAGCGCGTGGGTCCGCTCGGCCTGGCTCAACTCGCCCGACAGCGCGACTGTTGCAAAGCCGCGGTTGGCGAAGCGCGCCGCCAGCCGTGACACCATCGCGCGCGTGTTGGCGAACACGATGGCATTGTCGGCATCGTGGAACCGCAGCACGTTGATGATCGCGTTCTCGGCATCCGCCTGCGCCACCGCCAGCGCCTGATAGGCGATATCGGCGTGCTGCCCCTTGCCGCCCGTGACCTGCACGCGCTCGGCATCGTTCTGATACTTGGTGGCCAGCGAAACGATCGCGGGCGGAACGGTGGCCGAGAACATCAGCGTACGCCGATCCGCTGGCGCGGCGGCGAGGATGAATTCCAGATCTTCGGAAAACCCGAGGTCCAGCATCTCGTCCGCCTCGTCCAGCACCACGGCGCGCAGCCCCGACAGATCGACAGACCCGCGCTGGATGTGGTCGCGCAGTCGGCCCGGCGTGGCCACGACGACATGCGCCCCGCGATCGAGCGCGCGGCGTTCGTCGCGCATGTCCATCCCGCCGACACAGGTCGTGACCACCGCGCCCGCCTTTGCATAAAGCCAGGACAACTCGCGCATGACCTGGAAGGCCAACTCCCGTGTCGGCGCGATCACCAGCGCCAGCGGCGCTTCGGCACGGCCGAACCGGCCGTTCTGCGGCAGGATCGTGGGCGCGATGGCGAGCCCGAAGCCCACCGTCTTGCCTGACCCGGTCTGCGCCGAGACCAGAAGGTCGGACCCGCTGAGCGCGGGATCAGTGACGGCGGTCTGCACGTCGGTCAGCGTCTCGTAGCCGCGTTCGGCCAGCGCCTGCTGCAATGTCTCGATCATGGTGCGATATCTTTCGTATCAAGCCGGGCCGCGCCCCTTGCGCCTTGGCCCCGAAAGGTCTCACCCGCTCCCATGCCGGACAGACCCGAAGCGCGGGCCATACGCCTGCGTCGCCGCGCTGTCGAGGGGTCTTGTTCATTTGCCCCCCGGCATCCGGCAGGGGCGGCGCGCGCGGCACATCCCCGGCACGCCCCACCGTCCGGTGAAGCTGGCGCGTCAGTCGGCGCCAAGCGGGCCGTCGCCGCTGGCAAGCCCTTGCAGGATCGGGCAGTCCGGGCGGCCGTCCCCGGCACAGGATCCGACAAGCTCCGCCAGCGCCAAACGCATTGCCGTCAACTCTTGCAGCTTGCGGTCGATCCGCCCCAGATGATCCTCGGCAATGCGCTTCACATCGGCGCTGGCGCGAGCCCTGTCCTCATAGAGCGCCATCAGCCCCCGGCAGTCCTCGATGCTGAACCCGAGCGACCGGGCGCGCCCCAGAAAAATCAACTTGTGCAGGTCGCTTTCCCGGAAATGTCGATAGCCGTTCTCGCCGCGCGGCGGTCGCACGAGGCCAATCTCCTCGTAGTAGCGGATGGTCTTGGCCGGAAGTCCCGCACGGCGGGCCACATCCCCGATGTTCATGGCGGCCCCCGTCATTCGGCCGGTTGCCCGCGCAGCGCGCCGCCCGGGGCTCCGCCCGCATCGGGCAGTCGCGGCGGGCGGGCGCGGCGCAGCCGCAGCGCGTTGCTGACGACGAAAACGCTCGACAGCGCCATTGCGCTGGCTGCCAGCATCGGAGAAAGCAGCACGCCGAATAACGGATAAAGCGCCCCGGCGGCGACAGGCACCAGCGCGGCGTTGTAGCCGAATGCCCAGAACAGGTTCTGACGGATGTTGCGCAGCGTGCGGCCCGACATGTCGAAGGCGGCGACGGCGCCACGCAGGTCGCCCGACATCAGCACCACGTCGGCCGCCTCGACGGCGACGTCGGTGCCGGTACCGATGGCGATGCCCACATCGGCCGCCGCAAGCGCGGGCGCATCGTTGATCCCGTCCCCGACGAACGCCACGCGCCTGCCGCCACGCCGCAGATCGTCCAGCGCGGCGACCTTGCCGTCCGGAAGCACCTCGGCGACGACATCGTCGATGCCGACCTGCGCGGCGACCGCGCGCGCCGTGCCCCACGTATCGCCCGTGACCATCGCCGCGCGCAGGCCGAGCCGATGCAGCGCCGCGATCGCCTGCGCGGCCTCGGGCTTGATCGGGTCGGCCACCGCCAGCACCGCCACGATGCGCCCGTCGAGCGCCGCGAAAATCGGCGTTCGGCCCCGCACGGCAAGATCGTCCGCTCGCGCCGCCAGTGCGCCGGGGTCGATCCCTTCGCGCGCCATGAGCCGCGCCGCGCCGACCAGCACACGCCGCCCCCGTACGGACCCGGACACGCCAAACCCGGGATGCGGCTCGAATTCCGTCACCTCGGCGGGCGCAGCTCCCTCGGCCCGCGCTGCCGAAAGGATCGCCTGCGCGACCGGGTGCTCCGACCGGGTTTCCAGCGCAGCAACGGCGGCCAGCACCTCCGCCCGGTCCGCGCCGGGGGCCAGGTGCAGGTCTGTCAGCTCCGGTCGGCCCTGCGTCAGCGTGCCCGTCTTGTCGAAGGCAACGACATCTACACCCTGCAGCGCCTGCAGCGCGTCACCCCGGCGAAACAAAACGCCCAATTCGGCGGCGCGCCCTGTGCCCACCATGATCGAGGTCGGAGTCGCAAGCCCCATCGCGCAGGGGCAGGCGATTATCAGCACCGACACGCCGGCCACCAACGCGTGGCTCAGCCGCGGGTCCGGCCCGACCAGCAGCCAGACGAGTACGGTCAGCGCCGCGAGCGCGAGGATTGCCGGGACGAACCACAGCGTCACCCTGTCGACCAGCGCCTGGATCGGCAGACGTGCGCCCTGCGCGTCCTCCACCATGCGGACGATCTGGGCCAGCGCCGTATCGCCGCCCACCCGCGTCGCGCGCAGTGTCAGCGCGCCGCCTCCAACAACCGTGCCGCCCGTCACCGGATCGCCCGGCCCCTTCGGCACCGGCAGCGGTTCACCGGTCATCATACTTTCATCGACCTGCGCGCGGCCCTCCGTCACCTCGCCATCGACCGCGATCCGCTCTCCGGGCCGCACAAGCAGCAGGTCTCCGACCGCGATACGCTCCAGCGGCACATCCTCGCCCGCCGCGTTGTCGGGCCCACCGCGCAAGACGCGCGCCGTGCGTGGCTGCAGCCCCACCAGCCGCCGGATCGCGGCGCCGGTGCGGCCTTTTGCGCGCGCCTCCAGCCAGCGTCCGACGAGAATCAGTACGACGATCACCACCGCAGCCTCGAAATAGACCGCGCGCGCGGTTTCCGGCAGCAGGCCCGGCGCGAAGGTCGCCACCAGCGAATAGGAATAGGCGGCCCCGGTGCCGACCGCGACAAGGCTGTTCATATCCGGCGCGCCGCGCAGCAACGCCGGAATGCCGCTGGAAAAGAACTGACGGCCCGGCCCGGCGAGTACGAGGCTGGCCAGAGCGCACTGGATCAGCCAACTCGCCTGGTGCCCGATCGTGCCGCCTATCCAGTGATGGAAACCGGGCAGCAGGTGGCCGCCCATTTCCAGCACCACAACGGGCGCGGCGATCAGACCTGCCCCCAGCGCACGGCGCCGTTGCAGCTGCGCCTCGGCCAGCTTGCGTGCGCCGGGCATCTCGGGTTGCGTTGCGTCACGCGGGGTGGCCGGATAGCCCGCTGCACCTGCAGCCTGCGCGATACGCCCGGCATCGGTCGCACCGGCAAGGAAGCTGACCTGCGCCTCCTCGGCGGCAAGGTTCACCGACACGTCCAGCACGCCGGGTACGGCGGCCAGCGCGCGCTCCACCCGGGCCACGCAGGACGCGCAGGACATGTTCGCCACGCTCAGGCGAAGTGTTTCCCGGCGCGGGGGATAGCCGACCTGCGAAAGCGCCTCCGCCGCGCGGGGCAACACACCCGCGTCGGCGACCCCCAGCCGTGCCGTTTCTGCCGCAAGGTTCACCTCGGCCGCGGTGACACCAGGTACGGCAGCAAGCGCCCGCTGCGCCCGCCCGGCACAGCCCGCGCAACTCATCCCCTCGATCGCGACAGTGACGGTCAGACCAGCATCCCCTGTGTTGGGTCCGGGGCGTGTGCTCTGGTCGCTGCGGAGATCGGCGTCGTTCTGGGTCATCAGATTCCCTTTCGCTCTTAGTTCCAGATAGGGGTTCCCACAACTGGAAGGTCAAGAGGCCGCCCGTGCGGATGAATAAAACGCGGACACCGGCGAAACTTTCCGCAAGCACGCGGCGTATATGGTTAACGGGCCTCTTGTCGGGCCCGCACAAAAACAGGGAAGAACCGATGTCAGCTTACCAGATCCGCGCCCGCGCCCTCTGCATGGCGATGGCCGTGACCCTTGCCCAACCCGCCACTCTGGCGGCCCAAACCGCACCCGACAGCATCCGGGTGTATTTCGACACCGGCAGCGCCAGCGTGGCCACCTCTCAGCAGGAGGCACTGGACCGCGCCGCGCGTCTGTTCCGCGAAGGCAACCCGTTCGTCATGATCGTGGCGGGCACCGCCGACCGGGTCGGCGCACCGGGCGTGAACCTGCAACTGTCCGTGCAGCGCGCGGCGGCGGTGGCCAACGGTCTGGCCGCGCGGGGGATCCCCGCCGACCGCCTGCAGGTCGTCGGGCGCGGGATAAGCGAATTGCCGGTAGAGACGCCGCAGGGAGTGCCTGAACCCGAGAACCGAGTTGTCGAGATCACCTGGCGCTGAGATGCGGCAGGCCGGGATACGCGAAAGGGCAAGTGCGGCGCTGTCTATCGCGCTGGCCGCCGCTATTGTCGCGTCGCCCCTCGCCGCCCAGACCCCGCCGGGGGAGGCCGCCTTCGCCGCGCGGGATTTCATTCGGGCCGCGCCCCTACTCCGCCGCGAAGCCGCGGCGGGATCGGCGCAGGCGATGCTGCACCTCGGCACGATGGCCGACCTCGGGCTGGGCGCCGCACAGGACGCGGCGGCGGCATTTCGCTGGTATCTCGCCGCCGCCGGCGCGGGCAACGTGGACGCACAGTTCAACGTCGCGGTGATGCTGGATGCCGGCGCGGGACGGACGAGAGAACCCCGCGCCGCGGCAACGTGGTACGCCCGCGCGGCGGCACAGGGGCACACGCGCGCGCAGTATAACCTCGGGCTGCTCCTTGCGGCGGGTGACGGTGTTCCGCGCAACACCCGGCTGGCAAGACTTTGGCTGAACAGGGCGGCGCAGTTGCTGCCCGCCGCCGCTGAACGGGCCGCACGTCTGCAACCGCCAGCCGATGCGGGCGCCGATCCGGCCGCAGCACCCGAACTTGCCAGCGTTCTTGTCGTAGGTCCGGCCGATGCGCGACTGGGGCTGTTCAGCTGGGCCGCCGCGCCCGGCGCGCCGGGCGAGCGCTTCGTGCTGGAGATCGTCACCCGCCCCACCGCTGCGCATCCGCGCAGCCGCGACGTGGCGCGCATCGACACGCCCGCCACCGCCATCACCGTGCCGCTGGCGGGTCCGAACGACCTCGCGTGGCGGGTGCGCCGCACCAACCGCCGCACCGGCTCGGACGCCGCGAGCGCTTGGCAGGCGCTCGACCTCGGCCCGGCGGCGGCCGCACCGACGGCACTGGCGCAGCCCACTGCGCGCGTCACGCTGCGCCATGCGCCCGGAGACGCCGGCGCAATCCGCCTTGCCGGGCGGCTCGCCGATGCGCTGGCCGAAGAAGGGGCGTGGGTGGACGTGCGGCAGGCTGCGGCTCAGAACGCCACGAAGCGCACGCAGGTGCACTTTGCGGACGCGACCGCGGCGCCCCTGGCCCGCCGCATTGCCGCGAGCCTGCCGGGACCAGATGGCCTGTCCGCTCTGCCCGCGCCCTTCGACACAGCTGCGTCGGCCCCCGGCGAGATCAGCGTGGATATCGTCGGCGGGCCGAACTAAACGGGGCTGCTCAGCCCGGCGGCGTCCAGATCTCCAGCGTTCCGGGCGGGGGCGCGGGACGATAACTTGTGAAATCCTGCACAGGCAGACCCGCGAGGAAGCCCGCCACGCGGGCCGCGTCCCCATCGGATGTATGGAAGAACCGCACCTCTGCGGGTCCGGCCAGTGCGGGCACGGCACGCGGCGCGGGCACCGCAAACCCGGCAGCGCGCAGCGCGGCGGACTGCGCGGCGAAGTCGGCGGCAGCATCGCCGGAACCTGCGCGGTAGACGCGCAGCACGGCAGCAGCCGGATTTACCGCCGCGGTGATCCCGCGCGGGACGGGCTGGATGGCGGGCGGCTGAACTGGCCGCGCCGGTCCGGAGGAGCGCTGTGGTGGGGCGAGCCGCGCCGCTGGCTCCGGCAGCAGTGCCAAGGCTTGCGGCACGGCCCGAGCAACCGGGACGGCCGGTGCGGCTTGCATCGGCGCCGTTCGCACGGGCGGCGGTGTCAGCCGGGCCTCGGGCAACGCGGCGGGGATAGGGGCAGGTGCTGCCGCCATACCCGGCGCAGCGCCGTCGATCCGCTCCTGCGGCACACCTGCCACCTGGTCTGAACCGAAACGCGCGCCCACGACTACGCCGACCCCGCTTGCAAGGCCGATCGCGATGCCGCAGGCCAGTCCGACCGCCATTGCACCAAGGGGAAGGTCGCGGGCCGCCCTGCCTGCGCCTGCCCCGGCACCAACCTGCTCCGGGGCGGGGGACACTGCGGAAACGGGCGGCGGCGGCGCCTGCTGCGCATCGGCCTTGTCCGGCTCCGCCCCGACGGTGTCCTCCGCCAGCGGAGCTGCCCGACCGCGCTCTGGCAGCGCATACGCTGGCGACAAGGCTTGAGCCGGCGCTTGGGGCGGGACGCCGGAAGGCAAGCCCCCCCCGCCCTGCGCCTCCCTCGCGGCCAGAACGGCTTTTCGCCGCGCCCGCGCTTCCTGAAGCCGCGCGTCCCAGTCGCTGTCCTTCAGCAACTCCTCTATGCTCGGCGGCTCCGCCGCGCTGTCAGCGTGTCCCGTCATGGCAAGCCCCCTATCGGCTGTGTCTGCCAGCAGACACGCAGCGCGGGGCCAATTGGTTTCACTCAGCCGCCATCGGACCAGCGCGTGCGGTAAAGATCAAAGCGACGGTCCCGCAGGTTGCGCACAGATCCTTGCGCGCGGGCCCATTGGACCATCGACAGGTTCAGGTCGGCGACGATGATCATCTCGACATTCTCGGACGCCTCGGCCGCGATGCCGTCCCGCGCGAATGGAAAGTCGCACGGCGTCAGGATCGCCGACTGGGCATACTGGATGTCGATGTTGGAAACGTTGTCCAGATTGCCGACCATCCCCGCGGTAACCACGTAGCACTGGTTTTCCACCGCGCGCGCCTGACAACAGTAGCGCACCCTCAGATGTCCGTGTCGCGTATCGGTGTTGTAGGGCACGAACACGATCCGCGCGCCCTGGTCGGCAAGCCGCCGCGCCGCTTCGGGAAACTCGCTGTCATAGCAGATAAGCACGCCGACCGGCCCGCAATCGGTGTCGATCACGTCAACACTGTCACCGCCCTTGATGTGCCAGCTCGACCGCTCGTCCGGCGTCGGGTGCAGCTTTTCCTGCGTGTGCACGGTGCCGTCGCGCAGGAACACGTAGCCGACATTCTGGATGTCGCCGTCATCGGTCACCGTCGCATGGCTGCCCCCGACGATGTTGATCGCTCGACCGATGGCCATGGCCTGCAGCTTCTCGACGAATTCGGCCGTGTGCTCGCTGGTGCGTTGGATCGCTTCGTCCGGAGGCAGTTCGCTGTCCTCGCACGACAGAAGCTGGAGCGTGAAATGTTCCGGGAACACGACGAAATCGGCGCCGTACTCCGACGCGATGTTCACGAAGTAGTCCACGTTGGCATAGAACTCGCCTGTGCTCTTCAACGTGCGCGCCTGAAGCTGCACCGCCGCCACGCGCACCGTGTCGGGATCGGTCCGGGTGACCGGCTGGGCCGCATCCGCGTCCGACACATAGGGATTGCGCCAGACCATCAGCACCGCGTGCCCGCCCGAGGCCGCATCGTCGGGCGCGTAGTTCGGCAGCGCATGCACGGGTTCGAACCCTGCCTTCATCTGGAAGCTCATTACCGGGTCGCGCAGATCGCCCGCGCGCACCGCCGCCACGTAGCCGTGCGGGTCGGGATGGGTCTTGCGGTGGCGCCGGAACCCCGGCAAGCGCCCGCCGAAGGCGATGCCGCGCAGGCCCAGATCGGTGCACAGCCGTTCGCGCGCCTGATAGAGCCGCTTTCCGAGCCGAAGCCGCCGGAACGCCGGATCGACCATAACCTCGATCCCGTATAACCAGTCGCCGCGCGCGTTGAACTGGCTGGCATAGCCCGCGCCGGTGATCTCGTCCCAGCTGTGCGGCGCCATCACCCGCGCCTCCAGCACCCGCAGCGTCGCGGCGTAGCCCGCGACCTCGCCATCATATAGCGCCACAAAGGTGCCTGCGGCGAAAGCGTTGATCTGCCCCATGATCTGCCCGGCGGTATAGGGGCCCTGGTCGGCATAGACCTTGCAAGACAGCCGGACGATGCCTGGCACGTCCGACGGGCGCGCGGTGCGGATCTCCAGCCGGGCGGCGTTGGTGGCCCGGGTCGGGCTGGCGGGCGAACGCGGCGGTGTATCGGTCATCTCGGTCCCTTCGTGCAAACGGCATGACTGCGGCAAAGGGGCCATACATTCTACGCCTTCCGCTGCCAACCGGGCGCGACGCGCGGCGGAAGGACTTGCCCGAAGCCCGCCACTCGCTCAGGTTGACGATAGCTTCGCAGGAAAAGGACCGCATGACGACAGAGACGACCGATGAGATCCGGCACGCGGCCGAGACGCTGGCGGCTTTCGATGCGCGCCACGGGCCACGCGGCTTGCTGCAACGCTATGCCAGGGGCCGGATTGCGAATTTCGGCCGCCGGCAGGTTCTGACCGCGACCGGTGCGATCTCGCTTGCCTTACTCAGCGCGCCGTGGGTCGGGGCACTGGCGGCAGGCCTCGCGCTGCTGGGCGAGGCGGTGGATTGGCTCGTGCTGTCCCATGTGCTGCGGCGTCTGGACGCCGGAGCGCCCGATGCCCCGTTGCGCCGGGCCGCAGCGATCGCCGCGGGCCTGCAGGCGCTGAGCATCGCAAGCTGCGTGGTGCTGGCCTGGGTGACCGCCACGGCCGGCGCCGCGACCTTCTTCGCGCTGGCATTCCTGACCGGGGCAGCGATGAACGCGGGTTTGGTGGTAGCGTTCCACCGAGGCGCGGCGCTGGCGCGGCTGGCGGTCTACGCGGCAACACCGCTGGTGGTGTTCGGGCATGACGTCGCCGTCGGTAAAACCGCCGGTCTGGGCTACGATCTGCTGGGCGCGGCGATCATGGGCTACGTCGTATATGTCTTCATCAAGTACGTCTCGCAGGGTTATGCGCGGTCCGCGGACACCAACCGCGACCTGCTGGAGCGGCAGGTCGCGCTGGCCGACTACGCCGCGCAGTTGCGCGCGCAGCAGCGCGAGACACGAAAGCTGGCGCTGGTCGCACGCCATGCCAACGACAGTATCCTGATCGCCGGGCCGGACTGGCGCATCAACTGGGTCAACGACGCCTTCATACGACAGACCGGTTTCACGCTGGACCAGGCGCGGGGCAGGCGCCCGGGCGAGTTGCTGCATGGCCCGCGCACCAGCGCAGACGCGATCGCGCGGATCGATCTTGCCGTGGCCGAAGCCCGCGCTCACCGCGAAGAGATCGTGAACTATTCGGCAACCGGCCGCGAGATGTGGGTTGAGGTCAACATGGTGCCAGTGATCGGACCCGATGGCCAGGTCGAGATGATCGTGTCGGTGGAACGCGAAATCACCGCCGCCAAGGACCACGCCCGCGAATTGGCCAAGGCCAAGCTGGCCGCCGAGGCCGCCGCGCAGGCCAAGTCCGATTTCCTCGCCACCATGAGCCACGAGATCCGCACACCGATGAACGGCGTGATCGGCATGGCCGAATTGCTGTGCGAGGCACAACTCGATACCCAGTCGCACGTCTATGCCCAGACCATACGCGGGTCAGCCGAAGCGCTGCTGAGCATCCTCAACGACATCCTCGACCTGTCCAAGCTGGAGGCCGGCAAGCTCGACATCGTGGCACAGACCTTCGACCCAGCCGCCTGCGTGGAGGATGTCGTTCGTCTTTTCCGTCCAGAAGCGACCGCGAAGGGCCTGACGCTGGACTTTGCGCCCGATCCTGGAGTCCCGCCGCTGGCGATGGGCGATGCAGGGCGCCTGCGCCAGATCCTGCTGAACCTGATCGGCAATGCGGTCAAGTTCACCGCAGACGGCACCATCACCGTCAGTGTCGGCTGCGAGGACGGCCCGAATGGGCATGTACTGCGCGTCGCTGTGGCCGATACCGGCATCGGCATCGCGCCGCAGATGCTGGACCAGGTGTTCGACCGCTTCACGCAGGCAGAGACGACGACAACCCGAAGCTTCGGTGGCTCGGGCCTCGGGCTGACGATCTCGCGAATGCTGGCGCGGCTGATGGGCGGCGATATCGTCGCAAGTTCAGTCGCGGGCAGCGGGTCGGTCTTCACGGCAACGGTGCGGCTTGGCCGCGCCAGCGCCGAGGCCGCCGCACCAGACCAACCCGTAGTTCCCGCGCCGTCCGGGGTGCCGCCCGCTACGTCGGAAACCGAGGCAACGACGCCGCTTTGCGTGCTGGTGGCCGATGACAACGCGATCAACCGGATGCTGCTCGAAAAGGTGCTGGAGACCCTTCAGATCTCGGCGCTGTTCGCCGAGGACGGGCAGGAAGCGGTTGAGGTTACGCTCGCCCGTACGCCGGACGTCGTGTTCATGGATATGTCGATGCCGCGGCTCGACGGGCTGGACGCAACCCGCGCGATCCGCGCCGCGCCGATCGCGCAGCCGGTGATCGTCGCGCTGACCGCAAACGCCTTCGATGCCGATCGCGACAAGTGCCTTGCCGCCGGGATGGACGATTTCCTGTCCAAGCCGGTGCGCAGGCCACAGTTGCTGGAAAAGCTGGCGGCGGCGGCAGTGGCGCGCGGCCGCGCGATCCCGCAGATCGTCGCCCCGCCGCCCGAGGACGAGCCGCGTTGAAACTGCCGCTCAGGGCAACGCGAAGAGCGGCGTGCTGGCTGCCAGCGCCCAAGCCAGCGCCACCGCGCTGCCCAGCCCTGCAGTGGTCGCCCCAGCGCGCATGGCAGTCCAACGCCCGAAGCTGCCATAGACCAGCCAGAACAGGACCAGCACGGGCAGCACCGTAAAGATCAGGCCCAGCGTGCCGGGCGCCGCCATTATCGTGCCGCCCAATGCCCCGAGCACCGCGAGCCGCGATACGACGCGGCGCCACAGTGGCGCCCCCTGTGCCAGCGCGGTGTCCGCCAGCGCGAAGGGCAGCGCGCCGATCAGCAGCAGCAGCATCAGCGGGCCGCGGATCCCGGCGGGCACGAAAGCGGATCCGGCGCGGTCCAGCGCGAGCGCGAAGACCAGGCCCCAAACCAGCAGCAGCCCCAGCGCGGGCCAGTGCGCCCGTCCCGGCCGCCAGCCCGCGCCGCGCAACACGGCCAGTTGCACCGCGCCCCAGACCCCAAGAAACGCGGCAAGCGGCACCATCCCCGCCACCGGCCCCTGTCCGGCCAGCGCCAGCATTGCCGTGGCGGCCGGCAGCACCGGCAGCGCCAGAGCGGCAAGGAATCGCCCACGCGGCGGCACCGGGCCAGGCGCCGGGGGCGCCGCAGCGCCCGGCACGGCATGCAGCAGCGCGGGAAAGGCCAGGACCAGCCCCGCCAGCAGCCCCAGCACCGGCCAGCCGATTGCAGCGACCGGTCCGCCCGGCGCGCGGCCCATCGCCTGCGCGATCCAGTCACGCGCGGCGGCCAGCGTGACGGGGCTGTAAAGCACCCCGACATGTTCGGTGCGCGGGGCCGCGATTGCGCGGCGCAGCACGCCTTCCGCGCGGGCAGTCTCGCCCTCTCCCAGCGCGGGATCGACCTGGTGCAGCAGCCGCAATCCGACTTTGCGCAGACGGCCCTCCCAAGCGCCGGACACGATCAACAGACGTTCCGGAAACCGGGCGGTGACAGCGTCGGAGTACATCGAGATCGCCACAATGGCCGCCGTGTCTGGCACGCCGCGCGCCGCGCGGATCACCACATCCGTTGCCATCGAGTGGCCCAGCAGGGCGACCGGCCCGGCGGCGGCGCCATCCAGCCCGCGCGCGGCCTCGATCACCGCCTGCGTCTGACGGACAAGCTGCGCCGTGGTGCCCTCGATCCGCGCGACGTCCGGCGAAAGCAGCCGGTCGTCGCGGCCGTGGCCGATGAAATCGAAGGCGACCACAAGGAAACCAGACCGCGCCAGCGTCAGCGACAGTGACTGCATCATCCGGCGCGAGCCCGCGAAGCCGTGCGCGACCACCACCAGCGGCGCCTCCCGTTTCGCGTCCGGTGGGCGATAGACCGTCGCCGGGCTGCCCGCCAGCGTCACCTTCGCCTGAACTGTCCCACCATGCGCCGTCCGCAGTTGCCACAGCGACAGCACGACAAGGCCCGCCGCCAGAAGGCCGAGCCCGATCCGCCATGCCGCCGTGATCCGTGCGCCGCGCATGTCATTGAGATAGGGCAACGCGGGCGCAGCGCACAACCCGGGTCCGCGCTCGGTGCTGGCGCACGACGCCAGCGCGCCCTAGATTGACCTGCATGATCTTGATCGCGCCCAATACCGTGTGGAACCCCCGCGCGCTGGAAACCCGCCGCGTGCCCCGCAAGCTGCTGGGCAGGGTCGCCATCCTGCCGCGCCAGCGCCTGCCCGTTCGGATCTGGGCGCGGCTGGTTGTGGAAGGGCAGTTCCTGCGTTTCAGCCTCGCGCTGTCGCCCTTTGTGGCGGCGATGTTCATCTGGCCCGAGAGCGCCCTTCCGATCAGCCAGGCTCCGCTGGCGATGCTGCTGGTGATCGGCGTGGTCGAGATGAAGCTGCTGCGTGTGCCGCGGGACCGGCGCGACGAGGTGGTGGATGCCGCCACTGCGGACCGGACACTCGACACGCTGCGCTTTCGCGCTCGCCGCGTGCTGGGCCGGATCGCGGCGCGGCGCGGCCTTGATCGAGGGGCGATGCACCTCGTGGTGGAACAGTCGGAACTGGCGCGAATCGCGCCGCTTACACTGGTCTCTCTCCAGGCGGAGCCGGGAGTCGGCGCACCGCAGGCAGCAGTGCTGACCCCCGATCCCGAAGAACGCGCATGGCTGGCGGGCCTTTTCGACGACACGCTGACCGAGCGTGACCTGCACCTCGCCAACCAGCGCGCCGACCTGTTCCTGCGCGACATCGCCTTCGAGGCGCAGACCGTGTCGGCCCATTCCCGGCTTGCGGCACTGATGGACGCGGCCCCGGCATGACCGTGAACGCGTCGGAACTGGCCGCGGGGCGCGCGTACGACATCCTGCTGGCCGGCTGGCAAGCGCAGGCGACCGGCGCGCTGACGGCAAGCTGGATGCTGCATGGTCGTCCCGGTGTCGGCAAGACGCAGATCGTGACCCAACTGGCCGCCCGGATCGGCGCACAACTGTTCGACCTGCGTCTGACCACCATTGAACCGCAGGACCTGCGCGGACTGCCCTACTACGACCACGACACGCGCAAGACGGTATGGTATCGGCCCGAAGACTTGCCGGACGACCCGGACAGCCCCGCGATCCTGTTCCTCGACGAACTGACCGCCGCATCGCCCTACCTGCAGCCCACCGTATACGGGCTGTTGCAGGAACGCCGCGTCGGGCGCCACCGCTTGCCGGACAGCGTCATGGTCATCGCCGCGGGCAACGATGTGGGCGACGGCGCGGTGGCTCATGATATGGGCACAGCGTTGTCGGACCGACTGATCCACCTCGTGGTGCGCAGCGATCCCGCCGACTGGCTGGCCGGCTTCGCAGTTCGGGCGGGGGTGCACCCGGCGGTCACCGCTTTCATCCGTGCGCGGCCAGATCTTTTGGACACGACCGAGGACGCGCTGCGCCGCGGACAGACCATCGCTTGCACGCCGCGGTCCTGGGAACGGGTCAGTGCGATCACCGCGGCCGTGCCGGACCGTACGTTGCGCAACGCCATGGTCGCCGGCACCGTCGGCGCGGCGGCGGCGGCCGAGTACGCGGTGGTGGCCGACGACATCGCTGCCAGCCTGCAACTCGATGCGCTTCTGGCCGCAGCGCCGGGCAAACGCGCCGCGCTCTATCCTGACACACTGAACGGGCTCAACGCGCTTGCCTTCGCTCTAGTGGGCGCCGCCGACGCAACCCGCATCGACGCCGTGATCGACACGATGGCGGGTATCCGCACACTCGACCGTGTCCGGCCCGGCGAAGGCTTCGACGCGCTGCCGCTGGCCGAATTGTGCGCCTTCGGCTTCGAGATGCTGATCGACCGCGGGCTGAAGACCGGTCTGCAAGACGCCTTCCTGCAGTCCGAAAGTTATGCCGCCTACGCAGCCGAGCGGCGCGCCACCGGACTGGACTGAGGCAGCGGCGTGCAGGGTCACAGCAGCCGCGCGCGCCGCGCCCTCGCCCACCTGCCCGATGCGGACCCGGCGCTGGCTGCGCTGGCGCTGTGGTGCACGCATCGGGACGGCGACGGGCCCACCTGCACGCGCGGCGACACGGTTCTGTACGGGCCGGACTTCGCCGCGCTCAGCCTGCCGGAACAGGTCGGGCTGGCCGGGCATCACGTTCTGCATGTGGCGCTGCGCCATGGGCGGCGCATGGGCGCGATGGCTGCACGGCAAGGCGATGCCTTCACCCCCGACATTTACAACATCGCGGCAGACGCGCTGGTGAACGAGGCGTTGCTGCAGGCAGGCCATGCCCTGCCGCGCCCGGCTCTGCGTCTGACGGACCTGCTTCGTGCCACGCTCGGCCCGCAGGCAGCGGGCCCCGACGCGCTGGCAGCGTGGGAATTGGACCGGCTCTATCTCGCGCTGCTGCGGGACGGGGCGGCGGCGGCAAGAGCCCATGCGGATGCGCAGGGCACGGCGCGCGACCTTTCGCCGGATGGCACGGGCGATGCAATGGACAGCGGCGCGCCGGACTGGCAGGGGCGACTTGCACAGGCACTGGCAGCGGGCCGCGCCGCGGGTCGCGGGCTGGGGCTGCTGGCCGGGCGGATCGGCGACGCGCCCGCCGCGCGTACCCCATGGGAACGGCTGCTGCGGGGCCTGCTGGCGCGTGCGCTGACAGACACGCCCCGCCGCAGCCATGCACGCCCCGCGCGGCGCTGGCTGGCGATGGATGCACACGCGCACTCGGCGGGCGGACCCGCGCCGGTGTTCGAACCCGGCGCTCTGCGCGGCGGACTTCGCGCGCGCATTGCGGTGGGGCTGGACACTTCGGGATCAATCCCAGACGACGTGCTGGCTCGCTTTGGCGCGGAACTGGCGGGCATCGCAGGCCGCACCGGCGCCGAAACCCACCTACTGGCCTTCGACGAAACTGTGCACCTGCAGCGGTGCCTCGGGCCCGGCGACTGGTCCGGCGGACTGCCCCGCCTGCCCGCGCGCCGTGGAGGCGGCACCGCCTTTGGCGAAATGCTGGCACAAGCGGATCGGCTTTCGCCCGCACTGATCGTGGTGCTGACCGATCTCGACGGCGGATTCGGCGCCCTTCGGCCTGCGGCGCCTGTGCTCTGGGCGGTGACCGCACTGCCTGCTGCGCCCCCCCCGTTCGGCCGTGTTCTCGAGCTCGCGGGCTAGGCCGTCCCGCCTCCGTCCCCGTTGCGTAGCCGGGCAGCCAGCCCAGCCAGCGGCAAGACCGCGCGCGTGACGACCGGGATCAGCGCCACGCCCACAGCAAAGCCGACCGCGACGGTCAGCACAGCGCCCAGTGTCCATTCCAGCGCCCCGCCGACGCCCGGCACCCAGCCCACGAGATGCGCTGCGGCGTGTACCACGTGCTGCGGCGCGGACAGACCCAGGACCTCCAGCCCGTGCAGCAGGATGCCGCCGCCGACCATCAGCATCGCAATCATCCCGATCACCGTCAGCGCGTTGAGCAGTCCTGGCATGACCCGCACGATCCCGCGTCCCAGCGCGGGGATCAGGCGACCGGATCGCCCCGCCAGCGACACGCCCACGTCATCGGCCTTCACGATCAGCGCCACAGCACCATAAACCAGCGCCGTGATGCCGATCCCGACCAGGGCCAGCACCGCCGCCTGCTGCGCAAGACCGGCCTCTGGGACTGTAGAAAGTGTAAGTGCCATGATCTCGGCCGAGAGGATGAAATCGGTCTTTATCGCCGAGGCGATGCGCTTCTCCTCCAGCGCCTGCGGGGTGCCTGGCAACTCCCCACCTTTCGCGCCGTTCTGCGCAGCGGCGTCTTGCCCGCCGTCATGTCCTGTGCCGTGCGCCCAGCCCGGCATCAGAGTTTCGGCGACCTTTTCGGCACCCTCGAAGCACAGGAACAGCCCGCCGAACATCAGCAGCGGCGTGATCGCCCACGGCGCAAGGAAACTCAGCACCAGCGCGCCAGGCAGCAAGAACAGCAGCTTGTTGCGCAGCGATCCCTTGGCGATGGACCAGATGATCGGCAATTCGCGCTGTGCGCTGAACCCGACCACGTAGCGCGGCGTGACCGCGGCGTCGTCGATCACCACGCCCGCGGATTTTGCGCCGGCCTTCATCGCCAACCCGCCAACGTCGTCCACCGACGCCGCCGCCACCTTGGCGATCGCAGCCACGTCGTCCAGAAGTGCCAGAAGTCCCGAAGCCATCGCGCGTCCCTTCGCTGCATCCCTGTGCATAAACGCAAACGGCGCCGGATTGGTCCAGCGCCGTTGCAGTCTTTCGGCCGATCCCCGCCGCAAAGGCGGCGGGGGCCGGATCAGGCTTTTTTCTTCTTCGGCGGCATCAGGTCGGTGATCGTGCCCTCGAACATCTCGGCCGCGAAGTTCACCGTCTCGGACAACGTCGGGTGCGGGTGGATCGTGTGACCAAGGTCCACCGCGTCCGCGCCCATCTCGATCGCCAAAGCGGCCTCCGAGATCAGGTCGCCGGCATTGGTGCCGACGATGGCGCAACCGATCACCCGGTCGTCCTCGGGATCGAAAAGCAGCTTGGTCATTCCTTCGGAGCGCGCGTTCGACAGCGCACGGCCCGACGCGGCCCAGGGGAAAACGCCCTTCTCGTACTTGATGCCCTTCGCCTTCGCCTCGGTCTCGGTCAGGCCGGCCCAAGCAACTTCGGGGTCGGTATAGGCAACCGACGGGATCACGCGGGCATCGAAGGCGCGCTTGTGCCCGGCGGCGACCTCGGCCGCGACCTTGCCTTCATGCACGGCCTTGTGCGCCAGCATCGGCTGGCCGACGAGATCACCGATGGCGAAGATGTGCGGCACATTGGTGCGCTGCTGGTTGTCCACGGCGATGAACCCGCGCTCGTCCACGGCGACGCCGGCCGCGCCTGCCTCGATCTTGCCGCCATTGGGGCGGCGGCCGACCGCGACCAGCACCTTGTCGAAGATCGCGGACGAACTTTCGCCCTTTTCGTCCTCGAAGGTGACCTTCAGCCCGTTCTTCTGAGCCTTTACATCTGTGACCTTGGTCTTGAGCAGGATATCCTCGTAGCGGCCCTTGATCCGGGTCATGAGCGGCTTGACGATGTCCTTGTCGGCGCCTGGGATGATCTGGTCCATCAACTCGACGACAGTGACCTTGGATCCAAGCGCATCGTAGACGCAGGCCATCTCCAGACCGATGATCCCGCCGCCAAGCACCAGCATCTTCTTGGGGATGTCGGCAAGTTCCAGCGCGCCGGTGCTGTCGATCACGCGCGGATCGTCATGCGGCACGAAAGGCAGCTTCACGGGTTCGGACCCGGCGGCGATGATGCACTGGTCGAAACTGACCGTCGAGGTGCCCGCGTCGCCCGCGACCTCGATCATGTTCGGGCCGGTAAAGGTGCCAACACCCTGCACTGTCGTGACCTTTCGGGCCTTGGCAAGCCCGCCCAGCCCGCCCGTCAGCTGACCGATCACGCCGTCCTTGAACTTGCGCAACTCGTCGAGGTCGATCTTCGGCTTGGCGAAGCTGACGCCGTGATCGCCCATTTCCTCTGCCTCGGTAATGACCTTGGCGACGTGCAGCAGCGCCTTGGACGGGATGCAGCCGACGTTCAGGCAAACGCCCCCGAGCGTGGGATAACGTTCGATCAGAATCACGGACTTGCCGAGGTCGGCAGCGCGGAAGGCGGCGGTATAGCCGCCGGGACCAGAGCCGAGAACCACCACCTCGGCGTGCTGGTCGCCCCTCCCGGTCGCCGTGCCCGTCGCGGGTGCGGCGGCGGCGGGCGCCGCCGGCGCGGGCGCGGCGGAGGACGGGGTCTCGATGGCGCCGTTCTCCGCGGTCCCCTCCGCCTCCAGTTCCATAATGACGGTGCCTTCGGACACCTTGTCGCCCTCGGCCACGACGATCTTCGTGACCTTGCCCGCGGCGGGGCTGGGCACTTCCATCGTGGCCTTGTCGCTTTCCAGTTCGATCAGCGGGTCTTCGGCGGCGACCGTGTCGCCGACCGAAACCAGCACCGAGACCACCGGCACATCGGAGAAATCGCCGATATCGGGTACTTTCACATCCATGTGTCTGATCTCCTTACCACATCAACTTGCGCATGTCGCCAAGCAGCGTCTTCAGCGTCACGCAGAACCGTGCCGCCAGCGCGCCGTCGACGGCCCGGTGGTCATAGCTCAGCGAAAGCGGCTGCATCAGGCGCGGCACGAATTCGGATCCGTTCCAGACCGGCGCCATCTTCGAGCGCGTCAGACCGAGGATCGCCACTTCCGGCGCGTTCACGATGGGCGTGAAGCTGGTGCCGCCGATCCCGCCGAGGCTGGAGATGGTGAAGGTCGCGCCCTGCATGTCCGGTCCCTTCAGTTCACCCTTTCGGGCCTTGCCGGACAGCTCCATCAGGTCCTTGGAAATCTCCACGAGTCCCTTGCGATCGGCATCCTTGATCACCGGCACCATCAGCCCGTTCGGAGTGTCCGCGGCAAAGCCGATGTTGTAGTAATGCTTGCGGATCAGCTTGTCGCCGTCGGGATGGATCGAGGAATTGAATTCCCAGTGCTCCTTCAGCGCCGACACACTCGCCTTGATGACGAAGGACAGCAGCGTCACCCGATAGCCGTCGTCCTTGGCCATCGTGTCCATCTCCTTGCGGTACTTGTCCAGCTCGGTGATGTCAGCCTCGTCGTTATGTGTGACATGCGGGATGTTCAGCCAGGACCTGTGCAGCGCGGGCCCCGAGATCTTCTTGATCCGGGACATTTCCACGTCCTCGACCTTGCCGAACTTCGAGAAGTCCACCGGCGGGATCGGCGGAATGCCCATGCCGCCCTGCGCCGCAGCGCCACCGCCCGACGCGACCGGGGCGGCCGCCTGCTTGTAGAACTTCGCCACGTCCTCGCGCAGGATGCGTCCCTTGCGGCCGGTGCCGTTGACCTTGGTCAGGTCGATGTCGAGCGACCGGGCGAAGGCCCGTACCGAAGGTGAGGCATGCGCCTTGCCGAAGCCACTGTCCGTGACCGGAGCCGGCGCCGCTGCGGGCGCAGCGGCCTGCGCCGGAGCAGCCGGTTTCGGCGCCTCCGTCTTCGGGGCTTCGGCCTTGGGCGCATCGCCCGAGCCCTCGCCTTCGAGCACGATGATCAGCGTGCCCTCGCTCACCTTGTCCCCTTCGGAGACCTTGATCTCCTTGACCTTGCCGGCGGCGGGGCTCGGCACTTCCATCGTCGCCTTGTCGCTTTCCAATTCGATCAGCGGATCCTCGGCGGCGACCGTGTCGCCGACCGAAACCAGAACGCTCACCACCGGAACGTCGGTGAAATCCCCGATATCGGGCACATGTACGTCAGTCGTCATAGTCAAAGTCTCCCTCGTCCCTGCGGGCTCATGCCAGCCGCGGGTTCGGCTTGTTGCCGTCGATGTCGTATTTGCTCAGCGCCTTGGTCAGGTCGGTCTTGCTGACCGCCCCCGCCTTGTAGAGATCCACCATCGCGGCCGCTGCGATATGAGCTGCGTCCACCTCGAAGAAGCGACGCAGGTTCACGCGGCTGTCGGACCGGCCGAAGCCGTCGGTGCCGAGCACGGTGAAGCTGCGGCCCTCCGGAATGAAGCCCCGGACCTGTTCGGCATAGTTCTTCATGTAGTCGGTGGCGGCGATGATTGGCCCGCTCGAACGCTCAAGCTGTTCGGTCACGAACGGCACTTTCGGTTCGGCCAGCGGGTTCAGGCGATTGTGCCGGAGCGCGTCCTGGCCGTCGCGTGCCAGCTCGTTCAGCGACGGTGCCGACCAGATTTCCGCGCTCACGCCGAAGTCTTCCTTCAGCATCGCGGCGGCCTTCATGGCCTGGATCAGGATCGTGCCCGATCCCATCAGCGTGACATGCTTCTTGGTGGGCTTCTTGACCTCCTCTAGGCGGTAGAGACCCTTGATGATGTCCTGCTCCACGCCCATCGGCATGTCGGGATGCTGGTAGTTCTCGTTCATCAGCGTGAGGTAGAAATACACGTCCTCCTGGTCGACGAACATACGCTGAAGCCCGTGCTGCACGATCACAGCTACCTCGAACTGGAAGGTCGGGTCATAGGTGATGCAGTTCGGGATCGTGCCGGCGAGGATGTGGCTGTGCCCGTCCTCGTGCTGCAGCCCCTCGCCATTCAGCGTCGTGCGCCCCGCCGTGCCGCCCAGCATGAAGCCGCGCGCGCGGCTGTCTCCCGCTGCCCAGGCGAGGTCGCCGATCCGCTGGAACCCGAACATCGAGTAGTAGATGTAGAACGGGATCATCGGTTCGCCGTGCACGCTGTAGCTGGTCGCAGCCGCGATCCAGTCCGCCATAGCGCCCGCTTCGTTGATACCTTCCTGAAGCACCTGACCGTCCGCGCTTTCCTTATAGTAGGACATCTGGTCCCGGTCCTGCGGGGTGTAGGTCTGGCCAAGCGGGTTCCAGATCCCGACCGACCGGAACAGTCCTTCCATCCCGAAGGTGCGCGACTCGTCCGGCACGATCGGAACGACCCGGCGGCCGATCTTCTTGTCGCGCAGAAGCGTTGTCAGGATGCGCACGAAAGCCATTGTGGTCGAAATCTCGCGGTCGCCGCTGGATTTCAGTTCCTTCTCGAACTTGTCGAGCGCGGGGATCTCCAGTTTGGGGGTATCGCGCCAGTGCCGCACCGGGAATGCCCCGCCAAGCGCCTTGCGACGGTCGGCCAGATACGCCTTCTGTGCGTTGTTCAGCTGTACGAAGGGCGCTTTCGGCAGATCCTCGTCGGACACCGGTATCTTGAAGCGGTCGCGCATGGCGCGGAGCTGATCCTCGGCCAGCTTCTTTTGCTGGTGCGTGGTGTTCTGCCCTTCGCCAGCGGTGCCCATCCCGTAACCCTTCACGGTCTTGACCAGAAGGCAGGTGGGCTGGCCCTTCACCTCGGTTGCCCGCTTGAACGCGGTATAGACCTTCTGGGTGTCGTGCCCGCCGCGGCGCAAGTTCCAGATCTCGTCATCGGTCATGTCCTCGACCATCGCCGCGGTCTCGGGATACTTGCCGAAGAAGTGCTTGCGGATATAAGCGCCGTCCTTCGACTTGAAGGTCTGGTAGTCGCCGTCCACGGTTTCGTCCATCAACTGGCGCAGCCGCCCGGTGACGTCCTTCTCCAGAAGTTCGTCCCAACCGCGGCCCCACAAGAGCTTGATGACTTCCCAGCCCGCGCCGCGGAACTCGCCTTCGAGTTCCTGCACGATCTTGCCGTTGCCGCGCACCGGCCCGTCGAGACGCTGCAGGTTGCAGTTCACCACGAAGATCAGGTTGTCGAGCCCCTCGCGCGCCGCAAGGCTGATCGCGCCCAGGCTTTCGGGTTCGTCCATTTCGCCATCGCCAAGGAAGCACCACACCTTGCGGTCGGCCATGTCGATAAAGCCGCGAGAGTGAAGGTATTTCATGAACCGCGCCTGGTAGATCGCCATGAGCGGGCCAAGCCCCATGCTCACTGTCGGGAACTGCCAGTAGTCCGGCATCAGCCAGGGGTGCGGATAGGATGACAGACCAGAGCCATCGACCTCCGACCGGAAATTCTCAAGCTGCTCGGCGCTGATGCGGCCTTCCATGAAAGACCGCGCGTAGATGCCCGGCACGACATGCCCTTGGAAGAACACAAGGTCGCCGCCATGCATCGCCGACCGCGAGCGCCAGAAATGGTTCAGGCCGACGTCATACATCGCAGCCGAGGAAGCGAAGGATGCGATATGCCCGCCGTATTCGCTGCTTTCCTTGTTGCGACGCACAACCGTGGCCATCGCGTTCCAGCGGTTGATCGCCCGGATGCGTCCCTCGATCTCGAGATCGCCCGGGAACTCCACCTGGTCGTCGGTCGGAATTGTATTTTGGTACGGCGTGGTGGCCGAGAAAGGCAGCATCGCTCCCGCGGCGCGCGCCTGCTGGACTGCCCTGTCGAGCAGGAAATGCGCGCGATCCGCGCCGTCCCGTTCGATCACATCCTGAACCGCGTCCTGCCATTCCTGGCTTTCGACGGGATCGAGATCTTCGTATCCGCTCATGTAGCGACCTCCCTTGGATCTACATTTCCGCGCGGAACATTATGTCCGCGCTTACCGGGGCAAACGAAACAATGTTGCGATGCAAACGTCGTTTTTCCCTTGATTATCAAGTGTCTAGCCTTCGCTGATATCCGTTTACCGAAAGATTCGGGCTTTGCCACCCCGCCGGGACGCATAGCTGACCCTACGGTCGCGCATACCAACGACGCAGACACACCGGCCCGCGCACTGCCCGACCCAGCGTAAAGTCTCGAATCGCAACGGGAATTTCGCGCTGACCAGATAAAGGCGCGGAACCGGACCCGTTGACCGCCCACAGGGTGCGTCAGTTTCGCCGCAATGACCTTCAGCGCTAACACTGCGGGATGTATGACGTTTCCGTCCCGTCGGCGCGCACCGCGCAGAGTAGCCCGCTGCGGTACCTCCCGGAAACGGTCTTGCGACCGCACCATGTCTTCCTCCCTTTTGGGGAAGCTTGCACAGGCGACGTGCAAGGTGCAATCCCGACGCGCATCTGGCCGCGCCGCGCAGACCCGCTAGGTGACCCATGGTGCAACTGCATACCAAAGGACCCGCCATGACCGCCCGCCCGCTCTTTGCCCGTCTGACCGGCGCCGCGCCTCAAGACCTGCCGGACGGCGAGGCCCGCAACGGGCTGATCCACATCGCCGCGCTGAGCCTGAGCAAGACCGCCGACAGCCTGCTCGATCCAAAACTGGTACTGTCCTGGCTGCTGTCCGCGCTGGGGGCGCCTGGCGCGATGGTTGGAGCGCTGGTTCCGCTGCGAGAGGCCGGAGCACTGCTTCCACAACTGGCGCTGGCGCGGCTGGTCGAGGGCACGCGCCGCCGCAAGCTGGTCTGGGCGGTCGCCTCACTCCTGCAGGGTGTGGCCGCGCTCGGCATAGCCGCCAGCGCGATATTGCTGGAGGGCGCGGCGGCGGGCGCGGCGATTCTTGCGCTGCTGGCGATGCTGGCGCTGGCCCGCGCGGGCGCGTCGGTCAGCCAGAAGGATGCGCTGGCCCGCACCGTCCCCAAGGGCCGCCGCGGCGCGATCACCGGCTTTGCGGGCAGCGTCGCCGCAGTGCTTGGCTTTAGCTTCGGAGGCCTGATGGCGCTTGGTGTGTTTCCCTTGGCGGTGCCCACTTTGGCGGGGGCGGTCGCGCTGGCGGGCGGCGCGCTGATCGTGGCAGGCGCCGTGTTCAGCCTGTTGCGCGAGACGCCGCGCGAGCCGCAGGACCCGGAGGGCACGCCGCTCGACGCGCTCGTGCAGCCACTGGCCGAAGACGGCCAACTGCGCCTTTTCATCGCCGCGCGCGCAGCGCTGGCCGTCACCGCGCTGGCCCCGCCCTTCATCGTACTGCTGGCGCAGGGCACCGAACGCAGCGCGCTGGACCAACTCGGACCGCTTGTGATGGCCGCAACGGCGGGGTCGGTGCTGGCCGCCTATATCTGGGGCCGTCTGTCGGACCGGTCGAGCCGCCGCACGCTTATGGCCGCGGGCATTCTGGCCTGCCTGTCCTTTGTTGTGATCGGTGCGGCGGGCACAATGGCGGATGGCTTCGGCAGCGGCACGGCCGGACAGATTGCCGCAGCGGCGGCGATGTTCACGGTGCAGATCGCCTATGAAGGTGTGCGCGCGGGGCGAAAGCTGCACCTGACCGACATGGCCGAGGACGCGCTGCGCGCGCGTTATACCGCGCTGTCGAACACTCTGGTCGGGCTCGCGCTGCTGCTCGGCGGCGCGGCGGGCTGGGCCGCCGACGCCGTGGGCGCGGGGCCGGTCCTTCTGGGCTTCGCCGTTCTGGCCGCCGCCGGGGTCGCGCTGGCCGCGCGGCTGGACGAGGTGCAGCAGGACGCCGACTGATCGGCATCCGGCGCGGTGCGGGCTTGCCGCCCGGCCGCGATCTGCGATGCTGACTTGGCGACTTTCGCCCGGCCCAGCCGAGCAACCCAACGCCACCCGGAAAGGCCCCCGCATGATATCCCGCCATATCTGGAACCTGCGCAACGCGCTGCGGAAGATCTGGGTCCGTGTCGTGGCATTCGCCGTGCTGGCGGTTGCATCTGTCGTACTGGCACAACTTCTGTCACCGCTCCTTCCCGACTGGGCGGCGACGCGCACGGGCGCCGCGTCGGTGGACCGGATCCTGAACCTGATGGCGTCCTCCATGCTGGCGGTGACCACCTTCTCGCTGTCGATCGCCGTATCGGCCTTCGCCGCCGCCGCGCAGAACGCCACTCCCCGCGCCATAGCGCTGCTGCAGCAGGACCCGATCACGCAGAACGTGCTGGCAACCTTCCTCGGCGCGTTCCTGTTCAGCCTGCTGGGGCTGATCGCGCTCGGGGCCGAGCTTTATGACACCGCCGGACGGGTCGTTCTGTTCTTCGTCACAATCGTCGTCACCGGCTTCGTGATCCTGGCGCTGATGCGCTGGATCGGCCACCTGATGAGCTTCGGGCGCATGGGCAACACGCTCGACCGGGTGGAAACAGCGGCGGCGCGGGCACTGGCGGCCTGGCGTCGCGCACCGCATCTGGGCGGGCACCCGGCCAACGGCGCGGCGCCCGGCGGCGGCACCGACGTGACCGCACGCCGGTCCGGCTATGTGCAGCACCTCGACATGCCGTCGCTGAACGCGCTGGCCGAGAAGGCGGATTTGCAGATCCATCTTGCCCTGCGTCCGGGGGGCTTCGTTGCCGCCGGCCAGCCGCTGGCGACGGTGCAGGGCACTCCGCCGGACAGCGCCAGCCGGCAGGGCATCCGCGACGCCGTGACCATTGGAACCGACCGCGTGTTCGAGGAAGATCCGCGCTTCGGGCTGATCGTGCTGTCCGAGATCGCCTCACGCGCGCTGTCGCCCGCTGTTAACGACCCCGGCACGGCGATCAGCGTGATCGGCCGGATCGTCCGGCTGTTGTCGGAATGGCCGGACCGTGGCGCACCGGACATCCGCTTCGCCCGCCTGCACGTGCCGCAGATCGACGCGCAGGACCTGCTGACCGACGCGCTGCGCCCCATCGCGCGGGACGGGGCAGGGACGATCGAGGTGCAGATGCGGCTTCAAAAGGCGCTTGCCTCGCTGAACCGGACAGCCCCCGAAATGTTCGCCGGACCAGGCGCGCGCATCGCCCGCGACGCGCTGGCCCGCGCGGCACGCGCTGGCCTCGGCCGCGACGAGATGGACACACTGGCGGCGCTGGCCGACTGGGCCGGACCGGACCCGGGCACCGACAGCTCAGGCGGCATGTCCGACGGCGCGAAAGGGGGCTAGCCTCCGTCCGGCGCGCGGCGCGCGAGGAACGCCGCGATCCCGGCGGCGGCGTCCGGCGTCTCCCAGATGTCGGCAAGACGCGTGACCGTGTCCTCGATCACCTTGGCATCAATGCGCGGCCCCAGCGCGCGGGCAAGCCCCTTGGCCGCCCCGACCGCCGCCCGAGAGGTCTGCAGGTAGGGCGCGGCTTCCGCCGCCGCCGCGGCCTCCAGCGCCTCCGGTGGCACCACGCGCGCCACGACGCCGAGGCGCGCCGCCTCGGGCGCGCCGAAGACACGCGCCGACATGAAAACCTGCCGCGCCCCGCCTTCGCCTATCCGGGCCAGAACGTACGGCGCGATCGTCGCCGGAATGAGGCCCAGGAGCGTCTCCGTCAGCCCGAAGCGGCAATTGTCCGCGGCCAGCGCCACATCACACACGCAGGCCAGCCCGACCCCGCCACCGAACGCGCCGCCGTGGATCGCGCCAATCAGCGGAACCGGCATTTCGTTCAGGGCCAGCAGCATTTCGGCCAGCTTGCGCGCCTCTGCCATGCGAGTCGCGCGGTCGGCGCGCATCTGCGCCTGCATCCAGCGCAGGTCCCCCCCCGCGCAGAACACGGGGCCCGCGCCGGACAGGATCACCGCCCGCACGGCACTGTCGTCACCGAGGCGGCGAGCGGCATCGGTCAGATCGTCGATCATCCGCGCATCAAGTGCGTTCCGCGCATCCGGGCGGTTCAGCGTCAGCCGCGCGATACCGTCCGCGTCGCACACCATGTCCAGCGTCGGCCAACTCATGCCGGATCCGCCTCGCGCAGGTCCCGCGCCAACGCCTCCGCCCGCCGCAGCGCCGCCGCATCGAGCCCGGTCGCCACCCCCCGCGCCGTCAGCCAGTCTGCCACGGCACCGGTGGACACGTTGCCCGGTGCGCCCGGCGCATAGGGGCAACCGCCCAGCCCGCCAATCGCCGTGTCGAACACCCGCAGCCCGGCATCGAGGCAAACGGCGATGTTGCCGATCGCCTGCCCGCCCGTGTCGTGGAAATGCCCCGCCAGCAGGCCGGGCGGCACTTCGGGCAGGACGGCATCCAACAGCGCGCGCACCTTTGGAGGGCGCGCCCGACCGATCGTGTCGCCAAGCGAAATCTCGGTGCAGCCCATCGCCAGCAGCCGTGCGGCAAGGCGCACCACCTGCTCGGGCGGCACGGGGCCGTCGAACGGGCAGTCCGTCACACAGGAAATGTAGCCCCGCACCGGCAGGCCCGCCGCGCCCGCCGCCGTCACCACCGGCTCGAACCGCGCAAGGCTTTCGGCTACGGTGCAGTTCAGGTTCGCGCGACTGAACCCTTCCGAGGCAGAGGCGAAGACCGCGACGGCGTCGGCCCGCGCCGCATGCGCCGCCTCGAACCCGCGCAGGTTCGGGGTAAGCGCGACATAGGCCACGCCCGCGGCCCTGTCGATTCCGGCCATCACCTCCGCTGCGTCGGCAAGTTGCGGGATCGCCTTCGGGCTCACGAAGCTCGTCACTTCGATCCGCCGGAAGCCACAGGCCGACAGTGCATCGACCAGCGCGATCTTGCGCGCTGCGGGAATCAGCGCCGCCTCGTTCTGCAAACCGTCGCGCGGGCCGACCTCGAACAGTTCCACACGGTCAGGGCACATCGGCGGGCTCCAGCGCCACCAGAACGGCGCCCTGCGCGACCGTGTCGCCGGGCTGCGCCCAGATGGCGGCGATGATGCCGTCGCGCGGCGCGGTCAGGGTATGTTCCATCTTCATGGCCTCAAGCACCGCGAGCGGCTCGCCGGACCTCACCCGATCGCCCGCAGCGACAGGCATGGCGCGCACCAGCCCCGGCATCGGCGCAATCACCGCGTCGCCCGCCGCCTCGGCGGCACCGCGCGCCTCCAGCGGGTCCGGCAGATCGAACACGAAGGGGCGGTTGCCCGCGAAGACTGTGATCCGGCCCGGTGCGCGGTGCAGATGCAGGCGATGCGCCTGGCCGCCGACGGAAAGGGTCACGAACCCGTCCGCCGCAGCGCCGTGCGGGACATCGAATTCCAATGGCGGGCCGCCCGCCACGACCGCATGGCGCGTGCCACCCAGCAGCGTCACCTCGGCGACGAAGCTACGTCCGCCAAAGGACATGTCGGAAAAGCAGCGCGCCGGGCCCCAAGCGCGGAAACCTCTCAGCGCCATATGTTCCGCGCCTTCCTCCTTCAGCAGGCGCGCCGCCGCCAGCACAGCCAGCGCGACCACCTCGGGCGGCGGGTCGGGCTCGGCGCACAGGTCCTCGGCACGGCGCGCGATCAGCCCGGTATCCACCACGCCGCGCGCTACAGCGTCGTCGCTCAGAAGCGCCGACAGGAAAGAAAGGTTGGTGACCGTCCCCGCGATGCGGCAAGAATCCAGACCGCGCCGCAGACGCGCGAGAGCAGTCGCCCGGTCCGGCCCGTGGGCGATCAACTTGGCGATCATCGGGTCGTAATGCGGCGTAACCGTATCACCTGCCGCCACCCCGGCATCAAGCCGCAGCACACCCGGTTCGAACCGGGCGGCTTCGGGCCAGTGCAGCGCCGCGATGCGCCCCGGCGCGGGCAGGAAGTCGGCCGACGCGTCCTCGGCATAGATCCGCGCTTCGATCGCGTGACCGTCGATGCGCAGATCGTCCTGCGCGAAGGGCAGCGGCGCGCCAAGCGCGACCCGGATCTGCCATTCAACGAGGTCGATCCCGGTGATTGCCTCGGTCACCGGATGTTCCACCTGCAGGCGCGTGTTCATTTCCATGAACCAGAACCCATCCGGGCGCAGCCCGTCGGACCCATCTGCGATGAATTCCACGGTGCCCGCACCGACGTACCCGATGGCGCGCGCGGCCTCAACGGCCGCGTCACCCATCGCGCGGCGCACCGCATCCGTCATGCCCGGCGCCGGGGCTTCCTCGATCACCTTCTGGTGGCGGCGCTGGAGCGAGCAGTCCCGTTCAAACAGGTGCACCACACGCCCATGCGCGTCGGCGAGGACCTGCACTTCAACATGCCGGGGCGTGGAGATGTATTTCTCCACCAGCACCGACGGGTCGCCGAAGCTCGCCTGCCCCTCACGCTGCGCGCCTTCCAGCGCTTCTGTGAATCCGGCCGGATCGTCGACACGGCGCATCCCCTTGCCGCCGCCGCCCGCGCAGGCCTTGATCAGCACCGGGTAACCGATGCGCGCGGCCTCCCGCGCCAGCACTTCGGGCGTCGGGTCTGCGCCGTGATGGCCGGGCACGACGGGCACGCCCGCCGCTTCCATGCGCGCCTTGGCGGCGTGTTTCAGGCCCATCGCACGGATCGCGTCCGGCGGAGGGCCGACGAAGATCATCCCGGCCTCGGCCACCGCCTGCGCGAAGGCGGCGTTCTCGGACAGGAAGCCGTAGCCGGGGTGGATGAGATGCGCGCCCGTCATACGCGCGGCGGCCAGGATCGCGCCGACATCAAGATAGCTTTCCGCAGCAGGCGCGGGGCCGATCCGCACCGCGACGTCGGCGGCGCGCACATGAACCGCCTCCGCATCGGCATCGGAATGCACGGCAACGGTGCGCAGGCCCATGCGCCGGGCGGTGGCGATAACGCGGGCCGCTATCTCGCCCCGGTTCGCGATCAGGATGGTCTGCATGGCGGTCACATCCTGAAAAGGCCGAAGCGAGTGTCCGGCACCGGCGCGTTGCGCGCAGCGGCCAGTGACAGCGCCAGCACCGACCGGCTGTCACGCGGGTCGATGATCCCGTCATCCCAAAGCCTGGCGGAGGCGTAGAGCGGGTGCGCCTGCCGGGCGAATTGCGCCCGAACGGGGGCGCGCACGGCTGCATCCTCGGCCTCGGACCACGCGCCGCCGCGCTTTTCGACCGCCGCGCGCTTGACCGTCGCCAGCACGCCCGCGGCCTGTTCACCGCCCATCACGCTGATCCGGCTGTTGGGCCAGGTCCACAGGAAGCGCGGCGAATAGGCCCGCCCGCACATGCCGTAATTGCCCGCTCCGAAGGAGCCGCCCACCAGCATCGTCACCTTGGGCACCGCCGCGGTCGCCACCGCCGTGACCAGCTTGGCGCCGTCCTTGGCGATCCCGCCCGCCTCGTAGGCACGCCCGACCATGAAACCGGTGACGTTCTGCAGGAACACCAGCGGGATGCGCCGCTGGCAGCACAGCTGCACGAAATGCGCCCCCTTCAGCGCGCTTTCGGAAAACAACACCCCGTTGTTGGCAAGGACCCCCACTGCCATGCCGCCCACATGCGCGAAACCGCAGACCAGCGTTTCGCCATAGCGCGGCTTGAATTCGTCGAAGCGCGACCCGTCCACCAGCCGCGCGATCACCTCGCGGATGTCATAGGGGGTTCGCAGGTCGGCAGGCACGACGCCCGGCAGTTCAGCCGGGTCGTAAAGCGGCGGCTCAGGCGGCTGATCCGGGCCAGGCGGGGGCGGCAGGTTGAGGCTTGCCACCGCCTGCCGCGCCAGCGCGAGGGCGTGGGCGTCATTCTCGGCCAGTTGGTCCGCCACACCCGACAGGCGGGTGTGCACGTCGCCGCCGCCAAGATCCTCGGCGCTGACGATCTCGCCCGTGGCGGCCTGCACCAGCGGCGGACCTGCAAGGAAGATCGTGCCCTGCCCTTTCACGATGATGGTCACATCCGACATGGCGGGGACGTAGGCTCCGCCCGCCGTGCATGACCCCATGACGACTGCGATCTGCGCGATGCCCTGCGCCGACATGCGCGCCTGGTTGAAGAAGATGCGACCGAAATGGTCGCGGTCGGGGAATACCTCATCCTGATTGGGAAGGTTCGCGCCGCCGCTGTCGACAAGATAGATGCAGGGCAGCCGGTTCTCCTGCGCGATCTCCTGCGCGCGAAGGTGCTTCTTGACGGTCATCGGGTAATAGGTGCCGCCCTTCACGGTGGCGTCGTTGCACACGATCATTACGTCGCGGCCCATCACGCGGCCGATCCCGGCGATGGCCCCGGCGCAGGGCGCGGCCCCGCCATACATCCCGTGCGCGGCGAAGAGGCCAACCTCGAGGAACGGCGATCCGGAGTCAAGCAGCCGGGCGATCCGGTCGCGGGGGGCCAGCTTGCCGCGCGCGGCATGGCGCGCCTGCGCCTCCGGCCCGCCGCCGGCCAGCGCCAGATCGGCGGCGGTTTGTACCTCGGCCAGGGCGTTCGCATGGGCTTGGGCATTGGCGCGGAACATGTCCGAGCCGGGAAGTACGGCGGAGCGCAGGACACTCATGGCGCCCCCTCCAGATAGGTCTCGAGCGTGGCGACCTGCGCCGCCGTCAACTGCAGCATGCAAGCGCTCGCCGCCGGACCACGGCCCGTTCCGGAGCCCCATTGCGACGCTTCATAGGCGCAGGCAGCGTCACGAAAGTCGATCCAGGCCCGCTGCATGTCGCGCAGCGCTTCTGCCCGCGAAGGGGCGTCGGGTTCCCATTCCGCCGCTTCCCGGTCAAGGACTGCATCACGCGTTCTGAGGTTCGTGTAGACCTCGTTCAGGCGTGCATCCCACCATCCGGCTTCCTCGGACAGGCAAAAGATCATCCCATAGGTGGTGTATCCGCCGGGCTGGTCCTGGCAGGCATTGGCGGCACGCCCGGCGCAGGACGTCGCTTGTCCAACAACAACGCAATCGGCGGTCGGACGAGGGTCGAACGCAAGGTCCTGCGCGGAAAGCCCTGCTGGCACAGCCGCCGCGAGAAGAAGGGCAAGCGGCGCACCAAAGTGATGCGCAAGAGCAGTCATGTCACGCCATCGCCCCCATCAGTTCCCGTCCTATCAGCATGCGGCGGATCTCGGAGGTGCCCGCCCCGATCTCCATCAACTTGGCGTCCCGGAACAGGCGCGAAACGGTGCTGTCGTTCATGAAGCCCGCGCCGCCCATCGCCTGCACCGCCTGATGTGCGACGACCATCGCCTCTTCGCTGGCATAAAGGACGCAGGCCGCCGCGTCGTGCCGGGTCACCGCGCCCCGGTCGCAGGCGCGCGCCACCTCGTAGACATAGGCCCGCGCGCTGTTCATCTTGGTGTAGATGTCGGCGATCTTGCCCTGCATCAGCTGGAAATTCCCGATGCTCTGGCCGAACTGCTTGCGGTCGCGCAGGTAGGGCATGATCTCGTCAAGGCAGGCGGCCATGATGCCGGTGCCAATACCCGAAAGCACCACGCGTTCGTAGTCCAGCCCCGACATCAGAACTGCGACGCCGCGCCCTTCCTCGCCAAGCACGTTGTCGAAGGGAACCTCCACATCGTCAAAGACAAGCTCGGCCGTGTTGGAGCCGCGCATGCCCAGCTTGTCGAAATGCGGGCTGCTGGAAAAGCCGGTCATCGCCTTCTCGATCAGGAAGGCGGTGATGCCCTTGGCACCAGCCTCCGGGTCGGTCTTGGCATAGACCACGAGAGTGTCGGCGTCGGGGCCGTTGGTGATCCAGTACTTCGTCCCGTTCAGCCTGTAATGATCGTTGCGCTTTTCCGCCCGAAGCGACATCGAAACGACGTCGGAGCCCGCGCCGGATTCCGACATCGCCAGCGCGCCGACATGCGCGCCGGTGATCAGGCCGGGCAGGTAGCGCGCCTTTTGTTCCGGCGTGCCGTTGAGCGCGATCTGGTTGACGCAAAGGTTGGAATGCGCGCCGTAGCTGAGCGCGATGGAGGCCGATGCTCGGGCGATCTCCTCGATCGCGACGGTATGGGCCAAATACCCCATGCCCGCGCCGCCATCCGCTTCGGGCACCGTGATGCCCAGCAGGCCGAGATCGCCCATCTCGCGCCACAACTCGGACGGAAAGCTGTTCTGCCGGTCTGTGTGGTCGGCCAGCGGCTTAACACGCTCCTGAGCCCAACGATGGACGGTGTCGCGCAACGCAGCAACCTCCTCTCCGAGATCGAACGTCATGGATGCGGTGAACATCGGCTTCCTCCCTTGTGCCTCTTGCGGGCAATGCGGCTTTGCAAGGCGCTTGGTCGCAGTGTGCGGCGCGTCTGCGCCGGATGCCAGAGGGAAATCACGCTCGGTCCAGCAACGCACGGGCGGCTGCGACGATGCCCTCTACCGATGGCAATGTCGCGGCATGGGCCGGGCCGGTGGCGATGAAGCTGTCTTCGGCGGTCAGCCGGGCCGCCCGCAGATCCGTGCGTTCAGCCAGAAGACAGATCAGAGCCTCGGAAAGATTGCCCGAGCGGCGACATTCATCCACCACCAGCGCCGCGCCACAGCCCGCCAGCGCATCGAGCAGCGCCGCCTCGGGCAGCGGGCTGAGCCAGCGCAGATTGACGATGCGCGGGGCGATGCCGGTATCGGCCAGTCGCTTGGCCGCCTTGTGGCAAAGGTAATGCCCGTTGCCATAGCTGATCAGCGCGATATCCCGGCCCGGTCCGTGCACCCCAACGGAGCCTAGAGGCACCGTCGCATCGGCAGGTGCGGTCTGCCACAGGCCGTCGCCCTCAGCGTGCAGATCGCGCATGGGATAGAGCGCGATGGGTTCGAGGAACACCGACACCCGGTTCTCTTCGCGGGCGAGGCGCACGCATTCGCGCAGCATCGCCCCCGCCTCCGCCCCGCTGGACGGGCACGCCAGGATCAGCCCCGGAATGTCACGCAGCACGGCCAGCGAATTGTCGTTGTGGAAATGCCCGCCGAAGCCTTTCTGGTAGCCAAGCCCCGCGATGCGCACCACCATCGGGTTCGCGAACTGACCGTTGGAGAAGAAGGGCAGTGTCGCCGCCTCGCCGCGCAACTGGTCCTCGGCATTGTGAAGGTAGGCCAGGAACTGGATCTCGGGGATCGGGATGAAGCCGTTGTGCGCCATGCCAATCGCCATACCGAGAATGGTCTGTTCGTCCAGCAGCGTGTCGATCACGCGGCCCGGCCCGAACCGCGCCTGCAACCCGCGCGTCGCACCGTAGACCCCGCCCTTGGCGCCCACGTCTTCGCCCATCAAAACGATCTCGGGATGGGCCTCCATCAGCTTGCCCAGCGTGTCCGCGATATGGCGGACCATCGGCTGCGGCGGCGCGCCCGCTCCATCCGTCAGCGTCGCCGTTGGGAGTGCCATGCGCAGCGGCGGCACGATCGGGGCCATGACCTCTTCCGCGTCGGCCAGCCGCCGCCAGTTCGGCGCGGCCTGCGCGGCGGCCCGGGTGCGCTCCAGCACGGCGTCGTAAAGCTCCAGCGCGGCGGCGGGCGCCAGCGCACCGGCATCTCGGAGAAGACGCACGCCGGTCAGCAGCGGGTCGCGCGCTTCTGCTTCCGCAATCTCGTCCGCGGAGAGGTAGGTTTCGGCGACATCCGCACCGGCATGGCCATAGAGGCGCACCATGGACAGGTGCAGCACGGCCGGCTGCCGGGCCCGCCTTACATGCGCCGCCGCCTCGCGCGCCGCCGCGAAGGCGGCATAGAGGTCGCACCCGTCGGCCGCAAAATAGCGCAGGCCCGGACGGGAGCGCAGGCTGCGGGCCACCCAGTCCCGCGGGGTGCGGACCGAGATCCCGATGCCATTGTCCTCGCAGACCAAAAGCAGCGGCAGATCGGCCCCGCGCGCGACGGCCCAGCCCCCGGCGTTGATCGCGCCCTGCGCGGTGGAGTGGTTCAGCGAGGCATCCCCGAAACTGGCCAGCGCGATGGCGTCGCGCGGCAGGATCGCGCCCTCCGGTCTGGCCCGACGCGCCGCGCCGATCCCGAAAGCGGTACCAAGCGCCTTGGGAAGGTGGCTGGCGATGGTCGAGGTCTGCGGCGGGATCATCAGCGCGCGCGATCCCAGCACCTTGTGGCGCCCGCCCGAGATCCGATCGTCCGCGGCGCAGGCAAAAGACCGCAGCATGTCGCCGGTAATCTGGTCCCGGTCCTGACCGGCCTGCGCCGCGCGGGCGATCTGAAACGCCGCGTCGCGGTAATGCAGGAAGGCGATGTCATCGGACCTGAGCGCCTGCGCGACCGCCGCCATGCCTTCATGGCCGGACGATCCTATCGTGTAGAACCCCTGCCCGGCCTTCTGCATCTCGCGAGAGACGATATCGAGCGCGCGCGACAGGACCTGCGCCTCGAACATGGCTGCAGCATCTGGCGCATCGAGGCCGGGTGTGGGCGCGGCCCCGCCGGGCAGATCGCCGACTGCGACCCGGTGGCGAAATGCGTCGTGGACACGGCTGACGGCATCCATTCGTCAGCCCATCCGTGCGCTGAGTCCATGCATCGCGCACCCCGCCGGATGTCCGTGCCGTATCATGCCCTGCCGCATCCTCGTCCCCTCGTTTTCACCCAAGCCTAGGGGCTGGGCGGGTGCGGGTCTAGGGGGCGGTGCCGGGGGTCGCGATCACGCCGAAAGCCGCGCCCACAGCGGTGCCCGCAAGCGCGCCGGGCAGGCCACCCACCGCAAGCCCGCTTGCCGCCCCGAGGCCCGCGCCCTGCGCGATATTGGTGTTCAGGTTCTGCGTGCACGCGCCCAGCAACAGGGCGGCGCAGGCAATCACGATGCGGGCGGCGGACATTTGGGATCCTTGCTTGGAGTGACATCGCGGTCTTAGCCGCGCCGCGGGCTATTGACCACACCTGCACGCGCATTCCGGTCACGGGCAGACGACGGGTTGCGGGAAGCCTGCAACACTGTATGTGTTAGCGCAACCAGACGCGCGGACCTAAGGCGGTCCTTTGCCGCGCCCGGGCCGGTCTTGACCATCGGGCCGTGGTGGGCACGTGATAAGGGGTGTTTAACCGGTAGGGCCGCACAACCATGCGGCACGGGAAAGGATCGAGGCATGACATCGTCGGATTTGCGCGACAGCATTCTGCACCATCTGAAGTACTCGCTTGGCAAGGACGCCGCCCACGCCGTCACGCAGGACTGGCGCATGGCGCTTTCCCTTGCCGTCCGCGACCGGATCACGGACCCTTGGTTCGACGCCACGCGCACCGCCTATGCCGGCCAAAACAAACGTGTCTACTACCTGTCGATGGAATTCCTGATCGGCCGCCTGCTGCAGGATGCAATCGTCAACCTCGGCCTTCTAGAAACGGCGCACGAGGCGTTCACAGATCTCGGCCTGCCACTCGACACCGTGCTGTCGAATGAACCGGATGCCGCCCTCGGCAATGGCGGGCTTGGGCGCCTTGCGGCCTGTTTCATCGAATCGCTTTCCAGCCTCGCGGTGCCCGCTATGGGTTACGGCATCCGCTACGAACACGGCCTGTTCAAGCAAAGCTTCGTGCAAGGGCGGCAGATCGAGGCGCCGGAGGACTGGCTGCAACAGACACATGCCTGGGAATTCGAACGCCCCGAGTCCACCTACCACATCGGCTTCGGTGGCCGCGTTGTGCAGAAAGACGGACGCAGTGTCTGGGAACCCGAGGACGGGCTTATTGCGCAGGCCTATGACACTCCGGTGATCGGCTGGAAGGGCCGCTGGGCGAACACGCTGCGCCTGTGGTCTGCCAAGCCGACGCAGATTTTCGATCTCGACCGGTTCAACAGCGGCGACTACATCGCCGCCTCCGCGCCCGAGACGCTGGCGCGCACGATCAGCCGGGTGCTTTACCCCGACGATACCACGCCGCAGGGCAAGGAGTTGCGGCTCAAGCAAGAGTTCTTCTTCACCGCGGCGTCATTGCGCGACGCGCTGCGGCGCTTCGAATCGGAATACGACGATCTTCACCTGCTGCCGCAGAAAGTGGCATTCCAGCTTAATGATACGCATCCGGCCATTGCAGGGCCGGAACTGGTGCGCCTGCTGCACGACGAGCGCGGCCTACCAATGGACGAGGCGATCGCCACCGCGCGCGGCTGCCTGGCCTACACCAACCACACGCTGCTGCCCGAAGCGCTGGAGCGATGGCCGGTGGAGCTGATGGGGCGCCTGCTGCCGCGCCACCTTCAGATCATCGAACGGATCGACGCCGCGCACGCTGCCGAGAAGCCCGATCGGCGCGCCAACGCGCTGGAGGACGGCGAAGTGAAGATGGGCGAGCTTGCGTTCATCATGGGGCACAAGGTCAACGGCGTTTCGGCGCTGCACACCGACCTGATGAAGCAGACCGTTTTCAAAGAACTTCACCGCCTTCATCCCGACCGTATCATCAACCAGACCAACGGTGTCACGCCGCGCCGTTGGGTGCTGGGCGCGAACCCGCGTCTGAGCACGCTGATCACCGATGCAATCGGCGACGGCTGGGTCGGCGATCTCGAACAACTGTCCGGGCTGGAGACGCATCTCGACGATGCCGGGTTCCTCGACCGTTTCGCCGCCGCCAAGCGCGGCAACAAGACTGACTTGGTCGACTGGGTCCAGCGTAACCAGGGCATCGCGCTCGATCCCGACGCGATGTTCGACGTGCAGATCAAGCGAATCCACGAATACAAACGCCAGCACCTGAATATTCTGGAAGCTATCGCGCTTTGGCAGGAGATCCGCGACAACCCCAACGCGGACTGGACGCCTAGGGTGAAAATCTTCGGCGGAAAAGCGGCGCCAGGCTATGTTTTCGCCAAGGAAATCATTCACCTGATTAATGACGTGGCAGCCGTGCTGAACGCCGATCCAGTCACGTCTAAATACCTCAAGGTCGTATTCCTGCCGAACTACAACGTCACGCTGGCCGAACGGCTCATTCCCGCATCGGACCTGTCGGAGCAGATATCGACCGCGGGCAAGGAAGCCTCCGGTACAGGCAACATGAAGTTCGCGCTGAACGGCGCGCCGACCATCGGCACGCTGGACGGAGCGAACGTGGAAATCCGCGAGCACGTTGGAACTGACAACTTCTTCTTGTTCGGAATGACCGCCCCCGAGGTTGACGCCCGGCGCGAGCTTGGCGATCACGCGGCGCAGGCGATCGCGGCGGACCCGCGGCTGGCCCGCGCCCTCGACGCCGTGCGCGACGACACCTTCGCGCCCGGCGATCCGGGGCGCCATGCCGGGATCGCGGAAAACCTGTCGGGGCACGATTACTTTGTCGTCTGCTCGGATTTCACCGACTACTGGCGTGCGCAGCGCGAGGTTGACGCTGCGTATGCCGATCAGGGCGGCTGGATGCGCATGGCGGCGCTGAACACCGCGCGCTCGGGCTGGTTCTCGTCTGACCGCTCGATGCGCGGCTATCTGGCGGATATCTGGCGGACAGGGCCCGCGCTTGGCGCCGACGGAGAGTGACCGGAAAGGCGCATTCCAGACGCGGGATTTGCGTCCTGTGCGGATGGCGTTAGCATAGGAGCATGTCCATGACATCGAACACCCCCGCCTTTCCGCCCCTCGATGCCCTTAACAAGCTTGCCGCCGCCCGCCACGGGGACCCGTTCTCCGTGCTGGGACGCCACATGCACGAGGACACGCCGCACCTGACCGTGCTGCACCCGGACGCAGCCGCCATCACTGTCCTCGTCGGCGATGACGAGATCGACCTGCCGCGCCATCCAGAGGTCGGGTGCATCTTTACCGGCCCCGTGCCGGATGGACCTTACCGGCTACGCGGCACCGGCCGCAACGGCGCCATCTGGGAGTTCGAAGACCCCTACGCCTTTGGCCCGGTGATCGGCGAGATGGACGAATACCTTCTGGGCGAAGGTACACATCAGCGGATCTGGCAGGTGCTGGGCGCCCATCCCTGCCACCACGACGGCAGCCGCGGCGTGCATTTTGCCGTCTGGGCGCCGAACGCGCAGCGCGTGTCCGTGGTGGGCGAATTCAATCAATGGGACGGGCGCACCCATCCCATGCGCCTGCGCGGCGCGACTGGCGTTTGGGAAATCTTCATTCCCGGCCTCGGCGAAGGAGAGATATACAAGTACGAACTGCTGTCTCGCGACGGCACCGTGCTGCCGCTCAAGGCAGATCCCGTCGGATTCGGATCACAGCACCCGCCCGAGAACGCGTCGGTGGTACGAGACATAAGCGGCTATGGCTGGCGCGACGGGGAATGGATGGCCGAGCGCGCGGGCCACAACGCCCGCGGCGCGCCGATCTCTGTGTACGAGGTGCACCTGGGATCGTGGCGGCGCGTCGCCTCCGAAGGCAACCGCGCGTTGTCCTACAAGGAGGCGGCCGAGCAGCTTGTGGCCTATGTCGCCGACATGGGTTTCACCCATATCGAGTTGATGCCGGTCAGCGAATATCCCTTCGACGGTTCCTGGGGATACCAGCCGGTGGGCCTGTTCGCACCGACGATCCGGCACGGCCCCCCGCACGAATTCCGCGACCTGATCGACGCGGCACACGCGGCCGGCCTCGGCGTGCTGATCGACTGGGTGCCGGGGCATTTCCCCACCGACGCGCACGGCCTCGGCCGGTTCGACGGAACTGCGCTTTATGAACACGCCGACCCGCGCGAGGGGTTCCACCAGGACTGGAACACACTGATCTATAACTTCGGCCGCACCGAGGTTGCCAACTTCCTGATCTCAAACGCGCTTTATTGGCTGGAGGAATACCATGTCGACGGGCTGCGCGTCGACGCTGTGGCATCCATGTTGTACCGCGACTATTCGCGCAAGGACGGCGAATGGGTGCCCAACGTGCATGGCGGGCGCGAGAACCTCGAAGCGATCTCGATGCTGCAGCGCACCAACACGATCACCTACGGCGCGCAGCCGGGCATCATGACGGTGGCAGAAGAAAGCACCAGCTTTCCGGCCGTGTCGCGCCCGGTGGACGGCGGCGGGCTGGGCTTCGGTTACAAGTGGAACATGGGCTGGATGAACGACACCCTTTCCTACATGGCCAAGGACCCGCTGTATCGCCGCTATGACCACCACAAGATGACGTTCGGCATCCACTACGCGTTCTCGGAGAACTTCATTCTGCCGATCAGTCACGACGAAGTCGTTCACGGCAAGGGGTCGATGCTCGGCAAGATGCCCGGAACCGAATGGGAGAAGTTCGCCAACCTGCGCGCCTACTACGGCTTCATGTGGGGCCATCCCGGCAAGAAGTTATTGTTCATGGGCTGCGAATTCGGCCAGCCCGAGGAGTGGAACCACGCCGCGCAGCTGAATTGGGACGCAGCGGCCCGCCCTGAACATGCCGGGATCGCGCGGCTGGTGCGCGACCTTAACACTACCTACCGCGCCCGCCCCGCGCTGCACATGGCCGATTGCGATCCCGAAGGCTTCGCCTGGATCGAGGCGAACGATGCCGATACGTCGGTCTATGCCTGGGTGCGCCGGGGCGACGCAGGCACCGACCCTGTCGTCGTGCTTTGCAACTTCACCCCTGTGGAAAGAAGCGGCTACACCGTCGGGCTGCCCCATGCCGGGCGCTGGTGCGAGATACTGAACACCGATGCCGCGATTTACGGAGGAGGAGACCGCGGCAATATGGGCGCAGTGACCGCCATCGACAGTCCGCATCACGGCCAGCCCGCATCCGCGGCAGTCGTGATCCCGCCCCTGTCGGTCGTGTTCCTGGCACCGGACAACGACTGAGGGACTTCAGGGAGGAACGAGACGATGGAAACTTCACATACACGGTTATCGAGCCGGACAATGGCCTTCGTGCTGGCCGGCGGGCGCGGTTCTCGGATGAAGGAGCTGACCGACCGGCGCGCGAAGCCGGCGGTCTATTTCGGCGGAAAGGTTCGAATCATCGATTTCGCGCTGTCGAACGCGCTGAACTCTGGCATTCGCAAGATGGCGATCGCAACGCAGTACAAGGCGCACAGCCTGATCCGGCACTGCCAGCGCGGCTGGAACTTCTTCCGCGCCGAACGCAACGAATACCTTGACATCCTGCCCGCCTCGCAACGGATCGACGAGATGTGGTATCGCGGCACTGCAGACGCCGTGGCGCAGAACATCGACATCGTGGACAGCTACGGAGTGGACTACGTGCTGATCCTGGCGGGCGACCACATCTACAAGATGGACTACGAGTTGATGATCCGCCAGCATGTGGACAGCGGCGCAGATGTCACCGTGGGCTGCCTGACTGTCCCGCGCGCCGAGGCGTCGGCCTTCGGCGTCATGGCCGTGGACGCCAGCGGGCGCATCACCGAGTTTCTCGAAAAGCCCAAGGACCCGCCCGCCACACCCGAGGATCCGTCTCTGGCACTGGCCTCCATGGGGATCTACGTGTTTTCCTGGGCCTTCCTGCGTGACCTTCTGCTGCGCGATTCCGAGGATAGCAATTCAACCCATGATTTCGGAACCGACCTGATCCCGGACATCGTGAAGAACGGCAAGGCGATGGCGCATCGCTTCACAGAAAGCTGCGTGAAAAGCAGGTCCGACGCGCCGGCCTATTGGCGCGATGCCGGCACGATCGACGCGTTCTGGAAGGCCAATATAGACCTGACGGATTTTTCGCCCGACCTTGACCTGTGGGACAAGGACTGGCCGATCTGGACCTATTCGGAAAGCGTGCCGCCAGCCAAGTTCATCCACAACGAGGAAAACCGCCGCGGGTCAGCGGTGTCTTCGCTAGTGGCTGGCGGGTGCATCATCTCGGGCACCGACGTGCGCAACTCGGTTCTGTTCACGATGGTGCACACCAATTCCTTTGCCGCGCTCGAGAACGTCGTCGCGCTACCATATGTCAATGTGGGCCGCCACGCGCGTCTGAAGAACGTGGTGATCGACCGCGGCGTCGCAATCCCGCAGGGGCTGGTCGTAGGCGAAGACCCGGCCGAGGACGGCAAGTGGTTCCGCGTCTCCGAAGGCGGGATCACACTGATCACGCAGGACATGCTGGACCGGAAGGCCGCCGCCGAATGAAGGTTCTGTCCGTCACGTCGGAATGTGCGCCGCTGATCAAGACCGGCGGGCTTGCCGACGTGGCGGGCGCACTGCCAGGCGCGCTCGCCCCGCATGGCTGCACTTTGCGCACGCTGCTGCCCGGTTATCCCAAGGTGATGGCGGCGGTGGAGGACGGCGAGGTGCTGACCAGCCTGCCCGACCTGTTCGGTGGCAGCGGGCGGATCATTGCGGGTCACGCCGCCGGTCTGGACCTTCTGGTGCTGGACGCTCCGCATCTCTATGCACGCGACGGCAGCCCCTATCTTGGCCCCGACGGGCAGGACTGGCCGGACAATCCCGAACGGTTCGCTGCGCTTTGCTGGGCGGCGATGCTGCTGGCGCGCGACGGGCTGCCGGACGGCTGGACGCCGGACGTGGTGCATGGCCATGACTGGCAGGCCGGCTTGATGCCGTATTTCCTGCAACGCCACGCGCCCGGCACCAGATCTGTGCTGAGCGTGCACAACATCGCCTTCCAGGGACTGGCCCCACCCTGGCGACTTGGCTCTCTTCGGGTGGCACCGGCGGATTTCCACCCAGGCCTCGCCGAATATTATGGCCAGGTCAGCGCCTTGAAAACGGGCCTCATCTGCGCCGATCGGCTGAGCACCGTCAGTCCGACCTACGCACGCGAATTGCTGACGCCGGAGTTCGGCATGGGCCTGCAGGGCGTGCTGCGAGATCGCCGGGCGGACCTGGTTGGCATCCTGAACGGCATCGACCTCGAGATGTGGAACCCAGCAAACGACCCGGACATCACGCCCTACACCGCACCCAGCGGCAAGGCACAGAACCGGGCTGCGCTGCAGGCCGAATTCGGCCTGCCGGACGGCGAGGGTCCACTTTGCATAGTCGTTTCGCGGCTGACCGAACAGAAGGGGTTGGACGTTTTGCTCGAAGCGCTGCCTGCACTGACGTCGCGGGGCGGGCGTCTGGCGCTTCTCGGAAGCGGCCAGCGCGAGTTGGAAGCCGTGTGGCGCGACGCGGCCGTGCGCGACCCGAACCTGTCGGTGCACCTTGGGTATGACGAGGCGCTGTCGCATCGCATGATGGCCGGCGCTGATGCGATCCTGATCCCGTCCCGCTTCGAACCCTGCGGGCTGACCCAGCTTTACGGCCTGCGCTACGGCACAATCCCGCTTGTGGCGCTGACAGGCGGGCTGGCCGACACTGTGATCGACGCCTCCGATGCGGGGCTGAAAGCAGGTGCAGCGACCGGCGTAACGGTTTATCCGCTGACCGCCGAGGCGCTGACTGCCGGTCTGGAACGACTGTGCACGCTGTTTTCCGCGCCCAAGGTCTGGACCCGCATGCAGAGCAATGCCATGCGTCACCCGGTGGGCTGGGACAGCTCCGGCGCGGCCTATGCCGCGCTCTACCGGGACCTTGCAGGCAGGAGCTAGATGCCGAAAAACACCACCATGAGCGCCGGGCGGTCCAAGCCGGTCGGGGCCACGTTCGACGGGGACGGCGTGAACTTCGCCGTGTTCTCGCAGAACGCGACCCGAATGGAGCTGTGCCTGTTCTCGTCCGACGGCACGCAGGAACTGGCCCGCCACGACATGCCCGAACGCAACGGCGACGTGTGGCACGGCTATATCTCGGGGCTGCGGCCGGGGCAGCTTTATGGCTACCGCGCACACGGGCCTTTCGACCCGGTCGCGGGCCACCGCTTCAACCCGCACAAGCTGCTGCTGGATCCATACGCCAAGCGGCTGACCGGCCATCCGATCTGGCATGACGCGCTGCTGGGCTACGATCCCGCACGCGACGATCTGAGCTTCGACACCCGCGACAGCGCCGCCTACATGCCCAAGGGGGTCGTCGTCGATCCATCCTTCGAATGGGGCTCCGACTTGGCGCCAGGCACCCGGACCCGCGAATCGATCATCTACGAAGGCCATGTGAAGGGGCTGACGGCCGGCCGCCGCGACGTGCCCGAACGGGGCACCTTCCTTGGTGTGGCATCAGATCCGATGCTGGACCATTACACAAGCCTGGGGATCACTGCGCTGGAACTGCTGCCGGTGCAGGCTTTTCTGAACGACCGTTTCCTCGTCGACAAGGGGCTGACAAACTACTGGGGCTACCAGACCCTGGGCTTCTTCGCTCCGGACCCGCGCTACCTGCTGGACGGCGACATCGCCGAATTCCAGCAGATGGTCGCGCGATTGCACACCGCAGGGATCGAGGTCATCCTCGACGTTGTGTATAATCATACATGCGAGGGCAACGAGCTTGGTCCTACGTTGGCATTTCGCGGTCTCGACAATGCCAGCTACTACCGGCTGGCGGACGACCCGCGCTACTACATCAACGATACCGGCACCGGGAACACCGTGAACCTCGATCACCCGATGGTGCTGCGCATGGTGATGGACAGCCTGCGCTACTGGGTGGAGGTGATGCATGTGGACGGGTTCCGCTTCGATCTGTGTTCCACACTGGGGCGCACCGATGTCGGATTCGACCGCGGCGCGTCCTTCTTCGATGCGATCCGTCAGGACCCGGTTCTGGCCGATGTGCGCCTGATCGCCGAGCCATGGGATATCGGCCCCGGCGGGTACCAGCTTGGCGCATTCCCGCCCCCGTTCCTGGAATGGAACGACAAGTTCCGCGACGGGGTCCGGCGGTTCTGGCGCGGTGACGCCGGCATGGCGCCGGAACTGGCCGAAAGGCTTACCGGGTCGGCGCTGCAGTTCGACCATTCGGGCCGCCCTGCCACCGCATCGGTGAACCTGCTGACGGCGCATGACGGGTTCACGCTGATGGACGTTGTCAGCTACAACCAGAAGCACAACGCCGCCAACGGCGAGGACAACCGCGACGGGCACGGCGAGAATTTTTCTGACAACATGGGGGTCGAGGGACCAACGGGCACCCGGCGGATCGTGGCCGCGCGCGGGCGGCGGCGGCGAAACATGATGGCCACGCTTCTACTGAGCCAAGGCACCCCGATGATTCTGGCGGGAGACGAGCTTGGCAACAGCCAGGGCGGCAACAACAACGCCTACTGCCAGGACAACGAGATCGGCTGGATCGACTGGGACAACGCGGACACCCAGATGCTGGAGTTTACCCGCGCGATGATCGCCTTCCGCAAGGCGCATCCGATCCTGCGCCAGAAGCTGTTTCTCCATGCCGAGGAACGCGCCAGCGACGGCAAGCCTGACCTGTTCTGGTGGCGGGCAGACGGGCAGCCGATGACACCGGCGGATTGGGAAGACCCGGCGCTGTCCTTCGTCGCTGTCGAAATGCGCACCGCCAGCGGCACCCCGGCCTACGACGTGCTGGAAGAGGCGCTGTTCGTGGTCTTCAATTGCGGCGACCGACTGGAGGTGCGCCTGCCCAGACTTGCCGCCGGGCAACGCTGGTTGCGCTGCGTGGACACTGCGCGCACGCCCCCGGTGCGTGACGAACGCACCGGCGAGCGGATCAAGCTGTCGGCCAATTGCGTGACGGTCTTCCGGCTGGACACGGGGGCATGATCGTTCCCGGCTCCGCTCTCGACCGGCTGGCGACGGCGGCCGGGATCGTGCCGCGCTACCGCGATGTGACCGGCGCGCTGCGCGAAACCGGCGCAGATGCCGCCCGCGCCCTGCTGGCCGCAATGGGACTTCCCGCCGGAACCGAGCCAGAGGCGCTGGACGCGCTCGACATGCTGCGCGCGCCGCCTGCGGAAGGCGGCTATGACGGCTGGCACGTGGTGACATCAGGCGCGCCAGCGCAGATCGAAGGACAGGGTCCTTGGCACCTGCTGGCCGAGGACGGCACCGAAGCGGGCGGCGACGCGGCGGGCCGCGTGTCCTTGCCCGCACTATCCGCGGGCTATCACCGGCTGTTGCTGGACGGTCGCGCGCTACTCGTGATCGCCGCGCCGCCCACCCTGCCGGCCCCCGCCCGCGGCTGGGGCGTGACGCTGCCGCTTTACGGGCTGCGCACCGCTGCGGAAGGGGGCTTCGGTGACTACGCCGACCTTTCCGCCGCAGTGACCGGACTCGGAGGCACAGGTGCCGATTTCGTCGGCATCAACCCGATCCATGCGGGCTTCCCGACCGATCCGGACGCGTTCAGCCCCTACTCGCCGTCCAGCCGTCAGAGACTGAACACCGCACATTTGGCATTGCCCGGCCGCCCCGGTAGCCCGGGCGATCTCATTGACTACGCAGCGGACCGCCCGGCGCATCTTGCCGCACTGCGGGCCGCCTACGCGGCGCTGTCCGATGCAGCGCGCGCCGCCTCCGTCGCACACGCCACTGACGACGCCGACCTGTGGCGTTTCGCCGTGCACCAGGCGCTCGCGGACCGTCACGGCCCCTATTGGCCCGACTGGCCCGCCGCGCTTCGCCGTCCGGACAACCCCGAAGTCGCAGCCTTCGCCGCCGCAGCCGGAGACGGCCCGGCCTTCCATGCCTGGGCGCAGCAAGAGGCCGCGACGCAACTGGGCCAGGTGCGCGACGCGGCGGCGGCGGCGGGCATGCGGCACGGTCTGTATCTTGACCTGGCCGTGGGCACGCATCCGGGCGGCGCAGAAACCTGGGCGGAGCCCGAAGTGTTCGCGCGCGGCGTGTCGCTGGGTGCGCCCCCCGACGCGTTCTCGCCAGGCGGACAAAGTTGGGGGATCGCGCCGTTTGATCCACGCGCCCTTGCCGCGCGGGGCTTCAAGCCCTTCATCGACACCCTGCGCGCGCAGTTCCGCTTTGCGCGGCTGCTGCGGGTTGACCACGTGCTGGGATTCGAACGCGCATTCTGGGTGCCGGAAAACGGCGCGCCAGGAGCCTATGTCACAATGCCCCGCGCGGCGCTGCTGGCGATCACCCGGATCGAAGCCGCGCGCGCCGGTGCGACCGTCGTCGGGGAGGATCTTGGCAATGTTCCCGAGGGGCTGCGCGACGCGATGCAGGAGGCCGGCGTGCTGGGCTGCCGGGTCGCCATGTTCGAACGCGACCAGGAGGCGGACGTCACCCGCTACCGGCCCGGTTCGGCCTACGACACGCTGACGCTTGCTTCGTTCGCGAGCCACGATCTGCCGACCTGGAAGGGCTGGCGGACGGGACGCGATCTGGAATGGTGGGCGCGCATCGGCCAGTTGCCGGGCGAGGACCTGCCCGCCGCCCGCGCTACCCGCGCCGCCGAAGTCGCCGCCTTCGACACCGCGCACGGAACCGCAGACGGAACGGCGGACGCGCTGCACCTCGCGCTTGCCGGATCTGCCGCAGCCCTTGTCGCCGTGCAGGCAGAGGATATGCTCGGGCTGACCGAACAGCCCAACCTTCCGGGCACGATCGACGCCCATCCGAACTGGCGGCGCCGCCTGCCGGTTCCCGCGGCAGATCTTGGCCGCGACGCGCAGGTCCTGCGCAGCGCGGCGCTCATGCGCCGCTGACCCACCCTTGAGAGGAGCCTTCATGACCGATCTCGCACAGCGCCTTCACGCCGACGCCGACGCCGCCCACGCCCTTGCGGACTGGTGCGCCCGGACCCTGAACTCGGCCCCGACAGCCTTCGACGGGGAGCGCGAGATCGCGCTGCGGCTGGGCGCCCATGCCGGGGACGGCCGCGCGACCTTCGGCTTCTGGACACCGGAACTGCTTGACCACCGGGTGCCCGACGGCGACGTTTTCCTTGAAGTGCTCAGTCCGTGCGAGCCGCTGGACCTTACCCGCGCACATCAGGAGGTTGATTTCCACCGCGCCTACATGCCCGTCGCCCGCTACGAAGCGCATACCTTCGCGGTGATCGACGGCATGATTGCCGGCACCCGCGAACAGGTTGGTGACTTCTATGCGCTGGTGTGGCGCGATGCGGCGGGTGAATGGCACCGCATACTCGACCCTCTGGCCATGTCGCTGCCTTTCGGTGCTTTCGCCCCGGCCGAGCTTTACGACGTGGGGGCAATGCAGGCGGCGCGACGCGACCTCGCCTATTACGCGGACCTCGCCGCGGATGCGGCGGACGGCGCGCCGCACAAGTTCACCCCGCCCACCAACATTCTGCAGATCCACGTGCCGACAGCCACCGCGGGGGGAACGCTTGCGGCGTTGACACGGCAGTTTGAACGGCTGGCGGACCGCTTCGCCGCCGACCTGCCGCTCGAGCCGTCGGACCAGCTTTATCTCGGCTATGACGCGGTGCAGCTTCTGCCGGTGGAGCCGACGACAGTTTACGAGACCGGGCCGGCCTTTTGGCAGGAAGCTCCGCACAGCACCGAACGAGCCACGATCAGCCTGACCCGGCCCGACACCACGAACTGGGGCTATGACGTTGTGATCGCCGGAATGGCGACGGTGAACCCGGTGCTGTTGGAAAGTGGCCGCCCGGACGAACTGGTCGATTTCGCAGCGGCGCTGCACAACTTCCCCAAAAAACGCAAAATGCTGATCCTCGACGTGGTGTTCGGCCATTCGGACAACCAGGGGCTTGGCGCACTGAACCCGCATTTCTTCGCCGGGCCGAACATGTACGGGCAGAACCTTGATTACCGGAACCCGGCTGTGCGCGCGATCCTGCTGGAGATGCAGCGCCGCAAGGTAAATTTCGGCGCGGACGGGGTGCGTGTGGACGGCGCGCAGGATTTCAAGTGGTACGATCCAGCGACCCAGACCATGCGCCACGATGACGACTACCTGCACCTGATGGCCGATGTTCCGCAGCAGGTTGCCGCCACTCCGTTCCGCCCATGGTTCGTGTTCGAGGATGGCCGCCCCTGGCCGCAGGAGGATTGGGAGCTTTCCTCCAACTACCGTGCGGTGATCGAGAACATGGCCGACAACGACCCCGACGTGTTCCAATGGGGCCCGCTGACCTTCGCGCACAACACGCCGTTCATCTACGGCTTCTGGCTGTCAAAATACTGGCGCATCCGCGAGATGATGGACGTCGGATCAAACTGGATCTCGGGCACAGCGAACCACGACACGCTGCGGCGCGGCACGCAGGTCAGCCCGAAGCTGAACATCAACACGCGCCTCGGCGACACCAGGATGGACATCCTCGACAAGGCCTATGACAACCCGGCGGTGTCGATGCTGACCTACGCGGCCTTTCCCGGCGTGCCGATGGATTTCCTGAACGCGACAAGCCGTGCAAGCTGGGGTTTCATCCGCAACCAGGACGACCGCTACGGCGTGAAGGTGGTGGCTGAGGAAGCGATCAGCCTCAAATGGCAGGTGGACGAATACAGCTACTCAGTGCCCCAGAACTTCCGCCGCCTGAAGGAGATCGGATTCGAGACGCGGGACGACCTTCTGCGGTTCTTCGAATTCCTGCCCGCACTGGTCGAGGTGACGGAATACGACCTGAATGTGATCCCCGACCTGCTGAACTCGGTGGAGCCGAAGCTGGCGGGTCCGGCCTATTTCACCGCGCAAGAACTCAAGCATATCGCCCGCGCGTGGATGGACGACATGCACGAATATTGCAACGTGTCGAACTCGGTTTCGGGACTGGACCCCGTACAGACCGGCTACATGTTCGAATTGCGAAAGTTCCGCAGGGCGAACCCGTGGCTGCGCGGCAATCTCGGGCCGAAGGACCATTTCGACTACCTTCGGCCGATTGACGGACGGACGGTGTTCGCCTGCCTGCGCCACGCGCCGGACGGCCGACAGACGTTCTGCATCGCGCACATGGAGGGCGGCGAGACCGGCGATTTCGACCCTCTGACGCTGCCGATCCCGGGGCTGGAGGGGTTCGGCTGGTCGCTGCGTCTGCGCGCTCCCTCCATCGGACCCGACTACGAAGGCGGGCCGATCACCCTGCGGGACAGCATGGCGCTGCTGTTCGAACGCGATCCGGCCCGCGCATGAGGGTTGCGCCCGCTGCTGCCGAAGGCAATCATGCGGCAAGACGGCGGGTCGAAGCCGCCGCGGTGCAAAGCGGGGTGTCCGATGAAGGTCAATGGGGTTTCCTACAGGTCGATCTGGCGCGATGCGTCAGACGGCGCGGTGCGGATCATCGACCAGCGCTGGCTGCCCCATGACTTCCGCATCGCGGTGCTGGACAGCCTTGATGATTTCGCCGCCGCGATCCGCGACATGTGGGTCCGCGGCGCGCCGCTGATCGGCGCCACCGCAGCCTATGGCGTCGCCGTGCAGATGGCCCGCGACCCGTCAGACGCGCATCTGGACCATGTTCACGCGGTTTTGAATGCCACCCGACCGACCGCCATCAATCTTGCCTGGGCGCTTAACCGCTGCCGCGCCGCACTGCGGCCGCTTCACGCCTCGGACCGCGCCGGGGCCGCCATGCGCCTTGCGGATGCCATCGCGGACGAAGACGTGGAAATCAACCGTAGGATCGGTGAACACGGCCTTGGCCTGATCCGCGAAATCGCCGCCGCCAAGCCCGCGGGCGAACCGGTACGTCTGCTGACCCATTGCAACGCGGGCTGGATCGCGACCGTGGACTGGGGCACCGCCACGAGCCCGATGTATCATGCCGCTGAGGCCGGTATCCCGTTGCAGGTCTGGGTCGACGAGACCCGCCCACGCAATCAGGGCGCACTGACCGCCTGGGAGCTTGGCAGCCACGGCATCGCCCACAGCTACATCACCGACAACGCGGGCGGGCACCTGATGCAGCACGGATTGGTGGATATGGTCATCACCGGCACAGACCGCACCACCGCCACGGGCGACGTGTGCAACAAGATCGGCACGTACCTGAAGGCCCTCGCCGCGCACGACAACGGGGTTCCGTTTTATGTCGCGCTGCCCTCACCCACGATCGACTGGACCGTCGCGGACGGCCTGCGCGAGATCCCGATCGAGGACCGCGCGGCAACCGAGGTCAGCCATGTGCAAGGCCGCGACGCCGCGGGCGGTATCGCCAGCGTGGAGGTCACGCCCGCAGGCAGCGGGGTTGCGAACCCGGCCTTCGACGTGACCCCGGCCCGGCTGGTCACCGGACTAATCACGGAACGCGGCATCTGCCCGGCCAGCCGCGCGGGCCTTGCGGGGCTTTTCCCCGAACTCGCCAGCGCGGAAAGCCGCGCATCCTGACGCGCCCGCCCGACGCGGCGCGACTTTTCTCCGCGTTGTCCTATCTTTCGACGAGCCGGGCGTGGAAGCCTATCCGGCAGACCGGAACGCGCGCAGGCCCCAAGGGCGCTAAAAAGCAGGAGAAGACCGACACGATGCAGGACCTCGCCTGGAAACGGATGATCGACGACACCGGCGCCGCGCCGGGCCCGACGGGTGGCCCCGCACCACTGCGGCGCGCCTTTGCCCCCCTCGTTCAGGCCCGGCGCGCTGACGGGTGCTATGTCGTGGGGCAACTCGGGCTTTCGCTGGACGGTCGCATCGCAACCGACAGCGGCGAGTCGCGCTACATCAACGGCAAAGACGCGCTGCACCACCTGCACCGCCTGCGCGCGCTGGTTGACGCGGTTGTCGTCGGCGCCGGGACCGTGGCGGCAGACGACCCGCAACTCACCGTGCGCCACTGCGCGGGCAAAGATCCGGCGCGCGTGCTGATCGATCCCAACGGGCGCATCGGACGGGAGGCGAAGATATGGGCCGACGGCGGGGCAGCGCGCTACGTCTTCGGCGGGGCAGCGAACCTGCCCGACGGCGTGACGCGCCTTCCGGTGCCGGGCGGCGCGCTGCCAACCCGATGGATACTCGATGCGCTTGCAGATCTCGGGATGCGCCGGGTGCTGGTCGAGGGCGGAGCGGACACGCTCGGACGTTTCATGGCTGAAGGCGCCGTGGACGGGCTGCATCTGCTTTACGGCCGGGTGATCATCGGGTCAGGCAAACCGGGTGTCGCGCTGCCGCCGCTCGCCTCGCTCGACGATGCGCCGCGCCCGCGCACCGACACCCACGTTTTTCCTGACGGCGACTTCCTTGTCGCCTGCCGCTTCGGCGCAGATCAGGACGGCGGTTCGGCGTAAAGATCCGTGTGCCCGACCGTCAGGCGCTGCGTGTCCGCCAGCCGCGCGGCACGCCAGTCCTGCGCTGTCTGTACGCCGACAAGACCCTCCATCGCACCGGCCCAGCCCGTCACCAGTTCGGTCATCAAGGCACTGTCCCGGTCCTGCATCAGTCGCCACGCGCTGTCGGCGAGGGCAACACGGTAACCGCGTGTTCGCAATGCCTCTGCCAACAGTGCAACCGCGCCTGGTCCGGCCGCAGGACCGCCCAGCCCCTTGTCGCCGCGCTGGTGGCGGTTGAAAGCCGAACAGAGCGCCGCGTCACCGGGCCGCGCGGGCACGCAACCCAGCCGACCATCATAGGTGAGACAAGCCAGCAGCGGCAGCCGGTCCGCTGCCAGACAGTCCGCAAGCCGCGCGATCCAGCCTGGCGCGGCCAGGTCGAATAGCGCCGTCGCAGTGACGAGACGGCATTCTGCGGGCCAGGGCGCAGGGTTCGCGGCAAGGTCGGCCAACGCGGTCTGCACAGCCGGCGCGCACCCGGCCAGCGCCAACGTGTCCGGGTCATTGTCGGTCAAAAGCCAGCGCGTGTCGGGCGGAAACGAAGGCGCGAAGGCGCGCATCCCCGCGCCGGTCCCAGACCCCAGATCGCAGACCAGCGGTGCCGCATGACGGGCCAGCGCCGTTCCCGCGCGGTCGATCAGGCCCGTCGCACGGGCGCGGGCATCCGCCACCTCGCGGAGCGCCAGCCAGTCGGCAGTGAACCCGCTCATGCCCCGGCGACCGGCCCTTCCAGCCAAGCCCGCGCGACATGGCTTTCGTTCAGCGTCACCTTCATGCGGACGATCTCGCGCGCGTCCTCACCCAGCCGCCCAGCCGCGATCTCGGCTGCCATGGCGTCGAAGACGTATTTGCAAAGCACCTCGGTGGTGGACCGCTTGCCGCCGAACAGGTCAAGCTCGTCCAGGTTCTTGTAGTTTACCGGCGCAATCACACGCTTCAGCGCATCCGCCGCCAGCCCGATATCGACGACGATATCGTTTTCGGTCAGTGTCTCGCGGAAGAAAGCGACATCGATGACGAAGGTCGCACCATGCATGCCCTGCGCGGGGCCGAAAGCCTCCCCGGGCAGCGAGTGGGCGATCATGATGTGGTCTCGGACTTCTAGGGCGAACATGTCGGGTCTCTCCGTTCAGGGATAGGTAAGGACGGGGCATAGCGCATCCGCACCGGGTGCCAGCAGCGCGGGCAGCCTGTCGGGCGCGTCGGCCAAAGGAATGTCGTGTGTCAGCAACCGGTCAAGCACTGGCGCGTCGCGAAGAAGCCGCAGCGCAAGTCCAAGGCGACGGGCATAGTTCCAGCGCGGCTTGCGGTCGGCAGGCAGGTCGCCCACCTGGCTGGAAACCAGCGCGAGCCGCCTGGCGTGAAACGCACCGCCGAGCGGCAAGGAGACATCGGCGGTCCCGTGCCAACTCGCCTCGACCACGCGCGCGCCCTGACCGGCCGAGGCCAGTGCGCATCGCAGCCCGGCCGCGCTGGCCGATGTGTTGATGGCGATGTCCCGATCCGGCGGCGTCTGGTCGGGGTGCAGGAAAGCCAGCCCCAGCGCTTCGGCGACTTCCGCGCGGTCTGGAGCGATATCGGCGACCGCAACCTCGGTGCCTGGAATGCCGGAAAGCACATGCGCGGTCAGGAGGCCAACCACGCCCGCGCCGACCACCAGAACTCGGTCGCCCGGCCCCGCGCCGCTGTCCCAGGCGATGTTGACAGCGGTTTCCATGTTGGCCGCAAGAACTGCGCGGCGCGCGGGCAAGCCCTCGGGCAGCGGATGCGCGGCAACGGCAGGCAGAACTGTGCGGGTCTGATGCGGATGCAGGGCAAAGCAGATCTGACCAATGCGGGAGGCCGGGCCCTGCACGATCTCACCCACAAGCGCGTAGCCGTATTTCACCGGAAAGGGAAAGTCGCCCTCTTGGTTTGGACAGCGCATGCGCTCATGTTCGCTGTCCGGCACGGCGCCGCGCGCGACAAGGCCCTCGGTCCCGCGGCTGATGCCGGAATACAGCGCGCGCAGCACCACATCGCCGGGCCCGGCCAGGGCTGGCGATGCGTCGCGCACCGCGAAGCGGTTTTCCGAAATGGTCCAAAGCGCTTGTGCGGTCACGCTGCCATCCTTCCTGTCGCCACGCCGCTTGCCCGGCACAGCCTGTTGCGCGTCTGTGTCAGGCCTTGCGCAGCGAAGTGCAATCCCCGAACCGCTACTTAGGAGGCGCACGCCGGACGAACAGGGGCGGGTCCGGAACAGATGACACGCGGTGTGCTTCCTGGGCGCAACCGCCCTGCCCGCGGAACGAGGGCAGGGCGGGGCCCAACGGGATGAGACGCGGCAGCGTCGAAGACGGGCGGGAGCGCCCCTTTTCGGTACGAAGGCCCTGCGCCGATCAGCGCGCCAGCAGACCTTCGATCTCCTCGCGCCGCGCCATGGAATTGGCCGCGCCGGGCCGGGTCACCGACAGGCTCGCCGCCGTTACGCCGAAGCGAAGCGCCTCTTCCGGCGACCTGCCCTCGGCCAGCGCCGCAGCGAACGCACCGTTCAGCGCATCGCCCGCCCCCGTCGTTTCAACAACCGGCCCAGCCGGAACCACCGGTACATGCGCGCTGACCCCCGGCCCGTGCAGCAGCGCGCCGTTCTCGCCCAGCGTGATGATCGCAGCCCCTGCGCCTTGCGCCACCAGCGCATCCGCCGCGCGCCGCGCATCGTCCAGACCGTGCACCGCGATCCCGGTCAGCCCCTCCGCCTCGGACTCGTTCGGGGTCACGTAGTCGCACAACGCCAGCATGCCCGGCGGCAGATCCGCCGCAGGCGCGGGATTGAGGATCGTCACCGCCCCTGCTGCCCGGCCACGCGCAAGAAACGCCTCCGCCGCCGCCATCGGCTGTTCCAGTTGCGTCATCACCACGCCCGCCCCGTCGATCACCGGGCCCCACTGCGCGATGTCAGCCACCGACAGATCCGCGGCCACGCCAGGGCAGACGATGATCGCGTTCTGGCCCGTCGTGTGCTCAAGAAAGATGAAAGCAGCGCCGGTATATCCCTCGGATTGCACGATCGCGTGATCGGTGACCCCAGCCCCGGCCCAGATCTCGCGCGCCATGCCCGCGAATGCATCATCCCCAAGGCGCGTCAGCATTCGCGCATCCGCCCCCGCGCGAGCTGCCGCGACCGCCTGGTTCGACCCCTTCCCGCCAGGACCAAGCGCGAATTCGCGGCCAAGGATCGTTTCTCCATGGCGCGGCAGACGGTCGGCGCGAAAGGCGGTATCGGCGACGAATACGCCAAGGATCACGACGGGAGCGGACATGGGCAATCTCCTTGCTGGCGGATGGATCTGGAACGGTCGGGCCGCGGCCGTCGCGGTTGTTCCCTGCCCGCCCGGCGGCGCGTCACTCGGCGGGCGGGATCACGCCCTTGCGCAGGATGATACAGCCATAGAACCGGCGCTCTCCGGTCTGGATCACGGCATAGGCGCTGCGGGCGAGGTCGTAGAAGGCGAAACGTTCGGCGGCAAGCATTGGGCGCACGCGCCCTTCGACACGGTCGATCTCGGCTTGCGCCTCGATCTGGGGGGCGGGCAATGCGCCGGGGTCGCCCACGACCTCCATCCGCACGGCAAAGTCGTCTACGAACGTGTCGAGCGGCAGCACCGACAATACGGCCTGCGCCGCCTGCGGCAGCGTCAGGTTCTCCATTCGCAGAAGCCGCCCGAGTACAGTTTCGCGGGCAACCCGGTCAGACGGGAAATTCGTGTCCGAAAGTACGACCGTATCGCCATGTCCCATGGCGCGGAGCGCACATAGCACATCCGCGTTCAGCCGCGGATCCAGACCTTTGAGCATTCCGTCCTCCCGGCTCGTCCGTCCCTTGCGGGCAGACTAGCCGCGTCGGACGAGCTGCGGAAGGGGAAAGGCACGCGCGCTGCGCGAGGATCCGATGGCCAGTTCGCGCATCATCTTGATCAGCTTGGTCGTCACCGCATCGGCCAGCGCAAGGTGCCCGGCCTCGGTCAGATGGACGCCGTCGATCGGATCGACCGTCGCGACCGCCCCGGCATCCAGGAACTCGCATCCCCGGCGTTCTGCCAGCAGGTCGTAATGCGCAGGCAGATGTTCCGAGAACTCGCTGCCACCCGCGAAATGCCCACCCAGCAACCCGACTTCGCGGATCGGAACCGGCGCGATCAGAAGTACCCTGGGCGCAACCCCGCCTCGCCCGGCGCCCGATTTCTCGACCACGTCGATCAGCCGGTCCATAGACCGGGCGATATCCACTGGCGTCAACGAAAAGCGCGTCTTCAAATCGTTGGTGCCCAACATGAGGACGACGATATCAACCGGCTGATGGCTTTCCAGCATCGCCGGCAGAACCTTGATGCCATTCTTGTGCGCCCCCTCGATCGGGTCGTCATGCACCGTCGTGCGTCCGGGCAGTCCTTCCGCGATGACGCGCGCCTGCCCCTTGAGCGCCCGCGCCACATTTCCGGGCCAGCGCACATGGCTGCGATAACGCCAGCGCGCGTCTGGATCGGCATTGGCGCGCGTGCCGTGCGTGTTGCTGTCACCGTAGCACAGGATCGTGGGGCGAGGCGTGTCTTGCATGGCAGTCCCATTGCGTAATTTTTTCTCGGGGAAGAGCGTTCATATTCGTCAGGTCATCTCTCCCGATCAAGCAAACGGTCCGAAACGGGTTAATGTTAGCGCCCTGCAATTGCTGCATAGCAGCATTTCGCAGACGTGCATTGTGCAGGCGCAGCATCTGGCTACATCGTTGACTGTAACGGCGGGTCCGCCCGCCCCTCAGACAACCAGGAAAAAGACAATGGCTTTCACAACCGACATCACCCGTTTCGAAACCGGCTTCGCACAACGCATGGAGTCTCTGATGGATGTGCTGCGCACGCAACGCGCTCGCCGTGCCGCGTTCCGCCGCACCTATGACGAACTTTCGGTTCTCAATGACCGCGAACTGAACGACCTCGGCATCTCTCGCGCCGACATCAGCACGATCGCGCGTCAGGCCGCTTCCGAGATCTGATCGTTCCCGCCCGGTTTCCGCGCCGTTCCCATGTAAAGCAGCGCGGTTCCGGGCAGCCGCCCGAACACGGGGTCGCCCCGCCGGTTCACCCCGCGCGGACCCAGCCCAGTCATTGGGCCTACGCCGAAGCCGCGCGCCTCAAGCGCGGCCCGCAACTCGCCAGGTTTGATGAACATTGCCGGGTCGTGCGTGCCGCGCGGCAGAAGCCGAAGCACGCCCTCAGCCATCGTGACGACCGCGAACCGCGCCAGTGGATTGCGGTTTATCGTGTCGAACAGGAACAAGCCGCCCGGGCGCAGCACGCGGCGCACCTCGTCCAGCACCGCGCCCAGATCGCCGACATGTTCCAGCACGTCGACGCAAACGACACGGTCGAATGTCCCGTCGTCGTAGGGCAGCGCCTCACCCTGTCCAACGTCGTACTTGACCGCCAGACCGGCCTGCGCGGCGTGCGCCCGCGCCGCCCCGATGGCGCCGGTAGACGGATCGATGCCGGTGACCTCGGCGCCGCGCTGTGCCAGCGCTTCTGCCATGAAGCCTCCCGCGCAGCCGAGGTCAAGCACCTTGCGCCCCTCCCAGTCCGCGAACTTGTCGAACCACGACAGCCGCCCCGGCACCATGTTTTTCAGTGTCCGAACCCAGCGCACTTCGTCCGACCACCAACGGTCGGCATGGGTGTCGTAGATGCTTTGATCGTTGCGGCGGGGCCCGGCGGCGGAACTTCGTGTCATGGGCGGCAGATAGTCCGCTGCCGCGCCCTGTCACGCGACCGTCAGCGCTGCGCCGTCTGCCATTCGGGGTGAATCCACGGCCGGTCATTCGCGGCTGGCAGTGGGTCACGGCCAAGAATGTGATCAGCGGCTTTTTCGCCGATCATGATCGAAGGGCCGTTCAGATTGCCGTTGGTGATCTGCGGGAAGATCGAACTGTCGGCCAGGCGCAACCCGTCGACGCCGATGACGCGCAATTGCGGGTCCACCACCGCACCCGGATCGTCGGCCCGCCCCATCCGGCAGGTTCCGCACGGGTGATAGGCGCTTTCGGCATGGTCGCGGATGAAGTCATCCAGCGCAGCGTCGCTCTGGACATCGGCGCCGGGCTGAATTTCGTGCTTCACGAACGGCTTGAATGCGTCCTGTCCGAAGATCTCGCGGGTCAGACGGATGCAGGTGCGGAAATCCTCCCAGTCCTGCGGATGCGACATGTAGTTGAAGACGATGCGCGGCGCGGCGGCCGGGTCGGCCGAGGCCAGCGTCACCGCCCCGCGCGAAGCGGACCGCATTGGTCCGACATGCGCCTGGAAGCCATGCCCCTCGGCCGCGGCCTGCCCGTCGTAGCGCACGGCGATGGGAAGGAAATGGTATTGGATGTCAGGGTATTCCACGCCCGCCCTGGACCGGATGAAAGCCGCGCTTTCAAACTGGTTCGACGCGCCGAGCCCAGTTCCGGTAAACAGCCATTGCGCGCCGATCAGGGCCTTTCCGAAGAGGTTCCAATACTTGTAGAGGCTGACCGGCTGGCTGGCGGCCATCTGAATGTAGAGTTCAAGGTGATCTTGAAGGTTCGCGCCAACGCCGGGCCGGTCGGCCAGCGGGGTGATCCCGTGTTCGGCCAGATGTGCCGCCGGGCCGATGCCGGACAGCATCAGCAGCTTGGGCGAATTGATTGACCCGGCCGCCAGAACGACCTCGCAATTTGCTGAAATCGTTTCAGACTTTCCGCCGCGGCGGACCTGTACGCCGTTCGCGCGACCATCAGTGACGACGACCTTCTCCACAAGGCCGCGCACAAGAGTGCAGGTGTCGCGCTTCAGCGCGGGCTTGAGATAGGCATTGGCTGCAGACCAGCGGCGTCCCTTGAACACTGTCTGCTCCATCGGGCCGAAGCCTTCCTGCTTCTCGCCGTTGTAGTCGTCCGTGACTTCGTAGCCGGCCTGCCGCCCGGCATCGACAAACGCCTGAAACAAAGGATTTTTCCGGGGGCCCCGGCTGACGTGCAGGGGACCGTTCGTCCCGCGCCAGGCGGCGTCCCCGCCATGCCCGCCGCTGTGCCATGTCTCCATCCGGCGGAAGTACGGCAGCACATCGGCGTAAGACCAGCCGTCCGCGCCCATCTCCGCCCAAGTGTCATAATCGCGCGCGTGGCCGCGCACATAGACCATCCCGTTGATCGAGGACGATCCGCCCACGACCTTGCCGCGCGGCGTGGCCAGTCGCCGCCCCCCAAGATGTGGTTCCGGTTCGGAGCGATACCCCCAGTCATAGCGTTTCATGTTCATCGGATAGCTGAGCGCGGCGGGCATCTGGATGAACGGGCCGGCATCGGTTCCGCCGTGTTCCACGACGATGACGGAGCGGCCGGCCTCGGTCAGGCGATAGGCCATTGCGCAGCCGGCGGACCCGGCTCCGACGATCACGTAATCGGCTTGCATGGTCGGTTTTTCCTCTTTGTCTTGGTCGGCCCGAAGGCGCATTGGACCCCTTTAGGAATCGTGTAGGGGTCTCGTGAGAGTCGCGGCGGCGGGCGGCGCGCCTCAGAACGGCGCCTCGACCCCGTTCATGGCGACGTACACGCTTTTTAGCTGCGAGTAGTGTTCGATGGCAGCCGACCCGTTCTCGCGGCCGACGCCGCTGTCTTTCACCCCGCCGAAGGGCATTTCCACCGGCGTCAGGTTGTAGGTGTTGATCCAGCAGGTGCCCGCCTCGAGCCCGGCGACGACGCGATGCGCGCGGGCAAGGTCTCGGGTGAACACGGCGCCAGCCAGCCCGAAGGCGGTGGCGTTGGCGCGGGCGAGCGCCTCGGCCTCGGTTTCGAAAGAGAACACGGTTGCGACCGGCCCGAAAATCTCTTCACGGGCGATGGTCATGTCATCGGTCACGTCCGCGAAGATCGCGGGCTGCATGAAGAAACCCGGCCCGTCGATTGCCGCGCCGCCGGTGACCAGCCGCGCGCCTTCGGCGATGCCCTTCGCAACGTAGCCAAGCGCGATGTCGCGCTGTGCCGCGCTGACCATCGGGCCAAAATTTGTCGCCTCGTTGCGCGGGTCGCCGATCACCGCGCCCTTCAGCCGCTCGCACAGACGGTCAACGAAAGCGTCATGCAGGCCGGACTGCACGAAGAGCCGCGTCCCGTTGGAGCAGATCTGCCCGGAGGAATAGAAGTTCCCGTTGATGGCGGCGCTGACCGCATCGTCGAGATCGGCATCGTCGAACACGATCATGGGCGACTTGCCGCCCAGCTCCATCGTGACATGCTTCATACGCTCGCCGGCCGCGGCATAGACCTTGCGGCCGGTCGGCACCGACCCGGTAAGCGACACCTTGGCGACGCGCGGATCGGTCGACAGCGCTGCGCCGACGTCGCCGCGCCCTTGCACGACGTTGAACACGCCCGGTGGCAGCCCGGCTTCGGTCAGGATCTCGGCCAGCATCGGGGTGCAGAGCGGCGTCGTTTCGGACGGCTTGAAGACCATCGTGTTGCCGCAGGCGAGTGCCGGGGCAGCCTTCCAGCAAGCGATTTGCGTTGGATAGTTCCACGCCCCCAGCCCGACGCACACGCCCAGAGGTTCACGGACAGTATAGGCCCAGTCGCCGCCGGGCAGCGGGATATGCTCTCCCGAGAGGCCGGCCGCGACGGCGCCGAAGTATTCCAGCGCATCGGCGCCGCTGGCTGCGTCGGCGACGAGCGTTTCCTGAAGCGGTTTGCCGGTATCGAGCGTTTCGAGTTCCGACATAGCCCGGTTGCGGTCGCGCAGCAGGTCCGCAGCGCGGCGCAGGATGCGACCCCGTTCGGATCCGGTCATTGCGCGCCAGCCGGGCAGAGCTGCGCGCGCGGCATCGAGCGCGGCATCGCGCGTGGCCGGGCTTGCGGTGGTCAACGTAGCGACGGTTTCGCCCGTGGCCGGAAACACGACCGGCAGCGGGTCGCCCGCCGGGTCGTCGTGCCATGCACCATTGATATAGTGGCTTGCTTTCGGAAGCGGAGCGGTCATGGGCGGTGGTCCTTGCTGTCTTGGGGTTTGGCACCGAGCACGCCGTCGAGATAGTCTGTCACCAGACCGATCGACGCCGCAGCATCGAGGCTTTCGTTGCGCAGGGCCTGCCGGATATAAAGCCCGTCGATCAACGCGCCGACGGTCTGTGCGATCTGCGGGGCACGGACATCGGCCACCGGGCGCAGTTCGGCCAGAAGGTTGGAGTGCAGGCGCCGTTGGTAGACGCGAAGCAGGCGGTGCGCTTCGCGCGATGTCTGCGCGAGAACGTAGAAATTGAGCCACGAGGCGACGACCTCGGGCCGGAAGTTGCCGGGCGAGAAGCAGGTCCGTACGATGGCATCGACCCGGCGGCGGGGCGTCTCGAGGCCCGCGCATTCGGCCCGCACCTCGGCGCCGAAATCGGACAGGATGGCGCGCATCGCGGCAAGGAAAAGCTGGTCCTTGGAGCCGAAATAGTGATGCGCCAGCGCGCTGGACACGCCAGCCTTGCGCGCGATCTGGCTGACCGTCACTTCCAGCGAACCGGTCGCGCCGATCTGGTCGATGGTGGCGGCGATCAGGGCGGATTTCCTGAGCGCCTGCACGTTCGCCCGTTTCATTTTATTCACCTTGCCTGTTGCATTGCGCAGTCTTTCGGTTTTTAATTGACTCGTCAATCAATAATTTTGGGAGCGTGACATGACCTATAAGACCGCCGTATCGGCCCTTGCCCTGGGGCTGGGCGCCAGCACTGCCTGGGCGAATTGCGACAGTGTGACCTTCTCGGATGTGGGCTGGACCGACATCACCGCGACCACCGCGGCGACCACGGTGCTGCTGGAAGCGCTTGGCTATGACACCGATGTGCGGGTTCTTTCGGTGCCGGTGACCTATACCGCGATGGCCGATGGCGATATCGACGTCTTCCTCGGCAACTGGATGCCGACAATGGAGGGCGATATCGCCCCCTACCGCGAGGCAGGCACGGTGGACACGGTGCGCGCCAACCTGACCGGTGCGAAATATACCCTGGCGACCAACGCCGCAGGCGCCGCGCTCGGGATCGCCGATTTCGCCGACATCGCGACCCATGCCGACGCGCTGGACGAGACGATCTACGGCATCGAGCCTGGCAATGACGGCAACCGGCTGATCCTCGACATGATCGAGGCGGATGCCTTCGGGTTGTCCGGCTTCGACATCCGCGAAAGCTCCGAGCAGGGGATGCTGGCGCAGGTGGACCGCCTGAGCCGCCGGGAAGAGCCGATCGTCTTCCTGGGCTGGGAGCCGCACCCGATGAACGCCAACTTCGATCTGACATACCTGACCGGGGGCGACGATTGGTTCGGCCCCGACCTTGGCGGCGCGACGGTCTATACCAACACGCGCGCCGGTTACGTCGCCGAATGCCCCAACGTGGGGCAATTGCTGCAGAACCTGGAGTTCACTCTGGCGATGGAGAACGAGATCATGGGCGCGATCCTGAACGACGGGCAGGACCCGCAGGACGCGGCGGCGGCTTGGCTGAAGGCGAACCCTGACATGGCGATGGGCTGGCTTGACGGCGTGACCACCGTGGATGGCGGCGACGCGGCCGCGGCGGTGCGCGAAGCGCTGGGACTTTGATCTTTCGCCCCTGCTCGCTCCGCGCGGGCGGGGGCCGACCAGAAAGGACGGTTCCATGAACTGGCTGACCGATGCGAAGATCCCCGTGGGCGATGGGGCCGCGATCCTGTTCGACTGGCTGCAGATAAACGGCGGCTGGTTTTTCGACGGGCTCGCCACCGTCATGGAGGCTCTGATCGACGCGATCCTGTGGGTGTTGCAGACGCCGCATCCGCTGATCGTCGTCGCCGCCTTCGTCGCGCTGACCTTCGCGGTGCAGCGCAACTGGAAGATCGCGCTGTTCGTAGCGCTGGGGTTCCTGTTCATCCTCAACCAGGACTACTGGGAGGAGACGACCGAAAGCCTGACGCTGGTGCTGTCCGCCTGCGTGGTGTGCATGGCGGTGGGAGTGCCGATCGGCATCGCGGCCGCGCACCGGCCCGCGCTCTATTCGGGGATGCGGCCAGTGCTGGACCTGATGCAGACGCTGCCCACCTTCGTCTACCTGATCCCGGCGATCGTCTTTTTCGGTATCGGCATGGTGCCCGGGTTGATCGCAACGGTGATCTTCGTTCTGCCCGCCCCGATCCGACTGACGCATCTGGGCGTGAGTTCCACCCCGAAGCCGCTTCTTGAGGCGGCGCAGGCGTTCGGCGCCACGCCAACCCAGACACTTTGGAAGGTCGAACTGCCCTATGCCATGCCGCAGATCATGGCCGGGCTGAACCAGACGATCATGCTGTCGCTGTCGATGGTGGTGATCGCTGCGCTGGTGGGCGCGGACGGGCTGGGCGTACCGGTGGTGCGCGCGTTGAACCAAGTCAATACCGCGCTGGGTTTCGAAAGCGGCTTCATCATCGTGGTGGTGGCCATCATGCTGGACCGCATGTTGCGGGTGAGGGAAAAATGACCAAGGCCGTCGAATTCAACAATGTCTCCATCGTGTTCGGAGCCGATCCGCAGGCGGCATTGCCCCTGATGGACGCGGGCCAGAGCCGGTCCGAGATCCAGGAAAGCACGGAACAGGTGCTCGGCGTGCACGACTGCGCTCTGAGCGTGGCCGAGGGCGAGATCCTCGTGCTGATGGGCCTGTCCGGATCAGGCAAATCCACGCTGCTGCGCGCGGTCAACGGGCTGAACCCGGTGGTACGCGGCAACGTGACAGTCAATGACGGCGGGCAGATGGTTAACGTAACCAATGCCGACGCCCGTACGCTGCGCCGCATCCGGCAGGAGCGCGTGGCAATGGTATTCCAGCAATTCGGCCTGCTTCCGTGGCGCAGCGTGCGCGAGAATGTCGGGCTCGGGCTGGAACTGGCCGGGCTCGACAGTGCTGCGCGCACCGAACGGGTGGACCGGCAACTGGCGCTGGTCGGGCTGTCAGACTGGGCCGAGCGCAAGGTGGGCGAACTGTCCGGCGGAATGCAGCAGCGCGTCGGGCTGGCGCGCGCCTTTGCGACGGACGCGCCAATCCTGCTGATGGACGAGCCCTTCAGCGCACTGGATCCTCTGATCCGCTCGCGGCTTCAGGATGAGCTTCTGGACCTTCAGCGAGATTTGCGCCGCACGATAATCTTCGTCAGTCACGATCTCGACGAGGCGTTCAAGCTGGGCGACCGGATCGCCATCATGGAAGGTGGACGGATCGTGCAATGCGGGACCCCGCGCGACATTTTCTCGGCCCCGGCGTCAGAGTATGTGGCGGATTTCGTGGCGAACATGAACCCGCTGGGCGTGCTGACCGCGCGCGACGTGATGGCGCCGGACACCCGAGCAGGCACGCCGGGCACCGACCCGGTCGGCCCGGAAACCCCGGTGATCGAGGTGATGGACCGCCTGAAGGGCGACCCATCCCCTGTGCCGGTAACGGAGAACGGTCAGGTGATCGGCTGCGTGAGCGCGCAAAGCGTGGTGGACCGCCTGCGCGCCTGAAGTACCGCGCCGCGCGGGTCCGCAGCCCTGCTTCCAGCCATGCATCGGCCGGGACGGCGCGGCGCCCGCGGCGCGCGTCATGGCGGGGACCAAAGGCCAAGCATCAGAGCCAGTTCGGCCAACAGCACGAGCCCAAGAACCGCCAGCGCGACGCGTTTCACGGCGCGGCCTTCTCGAACCAGATGATCACCTCGCCCAGCGGGACGCCGGAGCGGGACATGTAGGCGCGGTTCAGCAGGGTGCGATCCGACATCAGCCACATCCAGTCGTTGAACGTGGCGCGCAGCGTGCCTTCGCCGACCGGCAGGTCGATCGTGTAGCGCCAGTTGAACGCATCGCCGCTTTCGGTGCCGCGCGCGATGCCCAGAACACCGGGGGCGGTGCCCTCCCACGTCTCCGGGCCGGTCTTGACCAGCGTCCAGACCCGGCGTTCGGTGCTGCCGTCGTCATAGGTGAAATCCTCGGTCAGCGTCAGAGTCTGCCCGTCCCAGCGACTGGCGATGTCCACGTCGAAGCGCCGACGCACGGCGCCGAAAACGTCCTGGAATTGGCCAGAAGCGGTGACCGGCCCATCGAAGAACGCTTCAAGATCCAGCGTGCGGTCGCTGAGCGCAGGATCGTCCAGCGCTGGCTTTCCCGAACATGCTGCAAGCGCCAGAAGCGCGGCCAGCGCGGAGCGCCTCATGATGCGGCCCCGGTGGCGGGCGGCAGGCCAAGACGGGGGCGCAGCGTATCCATCCCCGCGCCAAGCGCAGCAGGCGCGCCCAGATCTTCGAGCGCGGCGCGCAACGCGGCGTTGAGCCCGCCTTCGGTGGCAAGGCTGTCCAGAAGGCCGGCAAAATGCCGCCCGGTGCCATCCGGGGTCATGTAACCGGCGAACAGAGCGGTAACATAGGCCTCCGCCGCGACCGGGTCGCCGGTTTCGCGCGCCAACCAGCCGGTCCCTTCGGCCAGCAGCCGCAGGATCGGCGCAGACAGCGCCGAAGCCGCGAAATGCGCGTTCAGCGCAACTTCGCTGGCGACCGGCAGCACGAGGTTGCGCGCGCCGAAAAGCGCAGTGACCGACGCCGCGTCCGGGAAAACCGGCAGCGGGCAGCCACCGCTGGAGATGAAGGGCATCGGGATGGTCAGCGCGATGTCGGTGGCAGGCGCGCAGAGCGTGGCGAGATCGCCATGCGGCACGTCCACCATGACCGAGATAATGGTGTGATCGGAGCGCCATGGCAGGTCGGGCAGCACCTGCCGCGCCGTGGCCGCCATCAGGCAAGCGATAACAACGTCGGACCCGGCCACGACCTGCGGATTTGCGGCAATTGTCACTTCAGGGATGGTGCGGGCCAGCATTGCGGCATGGTCGGCATTTCGCTCGCTGACGAGGATGCGGTGCCCCTGCCCCGCAAGCCCGCGCACCATCGCACCCGCGATCTCGCCTGTTCCAAGGAACCCTATCCGTGCCATCGACTGCCCTTTCCAATCCTGCGTGCTTCACGCTAACACCCTGCCAGCTTTGCACAAGACGGGGGAGGAGACGGCATGATCCGGATGGCGCAATCGGTGGGCCGACTGGGCACGGAATCGGCGTTCGACGTTCTGGCGCGGGCCGGGCGGCTGGCGGCCGAGGGGCGCGACATCATCAACCTTGGGATCGGGCAGCCGGATTTCCGCACCCCCGAACACGTGGTCGAGGCGGGCATCAAGGCGCTGCGCGACGGGCATCACGGCTACACGTCGGCGAACGGGCTGCCCAGCCTGCGCGAGGCGGTGGCCGCGGATCTCGAGGTGCGGCACGGCGCGGCGGTAGATCCCGATTGCGTGGTCGTTGTGCCGGGCGGCAAGCCGACGATGTTTTTCGCAGTGCTGCTGCTGGGTGAGCCGGGGGCCGAGATCCTGTATCCCGACCCGGGCTTTCCGATCTATGAAAGCGTGATCCGCTATTCCGGCGCGACACCGGTGCCGATCGCGCTGCGGGAGGCCGACGGCTTCGCCTTCGACGCGGCGACGGTGCTGGGGCAGATCACGCCGGCGACGCGGCTGATCATCCTGAACTCGCCCGCGAACCCAACGGGCGGTGTGGTGCCGAAGGCCGAGATCGACGCACTGGTCGACGGGCTGGCGGACTGGCCCGACGTCGTGGTGCTGTCGGACGAGATCTATTCGCAGATGCTGTATGGCGGTCGGCGTCATGTGAGCCTTCTGCAGTATCCGCAGATCCGCGACAGGCTGATCCTTCTTGATGGCTGGTCCAAAACCTATGCCATGACAGGCTGGCGGCTGGGATATGCCGTCTGGCCGAAGGCAATGGTGGATGCCGCTGTCCGGCTGTGCATCAACGACCATTCCTGCGTGAACGCGGCGGCGCAATACGCGGGTCTAGCGGCGCTGACCGGCCCTCAGGATGCCGTTAGGGACATGGTCGCGCAGTTCGATGCCCGCCGCGCGGCGATCGTCGCGGCACTGAACGACCTGCCGGGCGTGCGCTGCGCCGATCCGGGCGGGGCGTTCTATGCCTTTCCGAACATTGAAGGGACGGGCATGACCGCGCGGCAGGCGCAGGACCGGTTCCTGACCGAAGCGAGCGTCGCCACGGTGGCGGGGACCAGTTTCGGCAAGGGTGGCGAGGGGTTCGTACGCTTTTCCTACGCCAACAACCTCGAGAACATCGAGCGGGCGATCTCGCGCATCCGCGCCGTGCTCTAGCCCAGTTCCAGCGTACCCGCGCTGGCCACCAGCGGTTGCGAGAGGGGGGCGGGCCCGCGATACATCCGCGCGGTGGTGAATCCGCATGCCATGCCCTCGGCCTCGCACAGCGCATTCAGCGCGGTCTGATCGCCCGGCACGTCTACGATCAGAGGACCCCCGCCCGCATCTTGCGCGGCCGCGCGCAGCAGCGTTTCGGCCTCAGCCACCGTTGTAGCGACCAGTGGGCCGATCTTGGTTCCGATACGGCAGGCGCGCAGGGTGACGAACCCCATCCGCTTTCCGCCCCGGTCCAGCACCAGCGTGCGCCGCGTGGCGGTATCTGTCAGCCAGACGCGCAGGAAAGCTGCCTTGGAATAGCCGTTCGCGGCGGTGTCCATGGCGATCAGGCCGGGCAGATCGTCGGGGCGGACCGTGCGGATGTCGGAACCGGCCGCGCCGCGCACCGCGCCCTCGTAGCGGGCGGTGTGCCCTGCGGCGGCGAAACCCGAAGCGCGGTAGTTTTCCTGCTGCGCGGGCACGCCGTCCAGCCCGACGGTGCGCGCTTCGGCATGGGCCAACGCGTGCTGCCAGAGTGCGTAGCCAATCCCCTGGCCGCGCCAATCCGGATGCACGAGGTAAAGCCCCAAGAAGGCAAAGCCGGGATCGTGATTCACGACGCTGATCGCGGCGACCGGTGCCTCGGGTGGCCCCGCGGCGAAAAACCCGCCCGGATCGGCCGCGAGGAACGCCGCCGCGTCGTCATGGCCGGGGTTCCAGCCCTCGGCGGCTGCCCAGTCCAGCACGATGCGCAATTCGCCCGGCAGCATGGTGCGCGGCGCCGGGATCACGGTTTGCCCAAAGCTTCGGCCAGCGTCCGGGCGGGCCGGGCGCCGGGCGACAGGTCCAGCAGCGACAGCAGGTCCACGAGATGGCTTTTCATCAGCGCCTCGGCCTCCGGGCCATTTCCGTCGGCCAGCGCCCGCAGCAGCGCATGGTGCGCGTTGCTTTCGCAGATCGCGTTACGCCGCCGCCAGTAGAGCGCGATCACCAGTGACGAGCGCGACACTAGGTTGGCGATGAAGGCCGCGATCGTCGCCTGGTCGGCGATGCGTGCAATATCGAGGTGGAACTGCCCTGACAGACGCAGCGCGCGACCGGTCTCGCCGGCGGCGAGAGCGTCGTGTTCGGCCGAGATATGCGCCTCCAGGAGGGCGATGTCGGCGGGCGTGGCGCGCAGCGCAGCGGAATGGGCGGTGCGCGGCTCGAGCAGGGCGCGGGCTTCGAACACTTCGCGGGCCTCGCGCATGTCCGGCTGCGCGACGAAGGCGCCCCGGTGCGGCGCGATGGAGACAAGCTGTTCATGCGCCAGCGTCTGAAGCGCAGCCCGGACCACGGTGCGCGAAACGTTGAAGGCGGCCCCGACCTCGTCTTCGCCCAGTTTCATGCCAGGGGTCAGACGGTGTTCGTGAATCGCCGTGGCCAGTCCTTCGGCCACCGCCGCGCCCGCGCCGCGCGCCTGTCGCGCGGACGGATCCGGAACAGGGCTGAAAAGGGAATCGGTCATGGCAGGGGCGTCCGGGGCATGGACCAATTGGTGACCCCAACGCCTGCCGGGTGCAAGATCGCTGGTAGGAGACGTGTTTGAATACGAAATCGTACACAATCAAAGCGACAATTTTGTGCACAGGAAAGCGGCAGTGCCCATTTTTCAGTCAATGCGCAAGAAAGCGGCGCGCATGACCCTGCACGCGGCCAAAAACGCTTCTGTCAGAACGCGACTTTGGCCCAGCCTTGGGGAAATCGAAAGGAAGCCGCATGTCCACGCCGCCCGATCTGGAACTGGTCAGCCTGACAAAGCGCTACGGCAGTACTGTCGCCGTGGACGCCATCAACCACCATTTTCATGCCGGCGTCTACGCCTGCCTGCTTGGCCCGTCGGGCTGCGGGAAGTCGTCCACGCTGCGGATGATCGCCGGGCACGAAAGCGTCAGCGACGGGTCGGTCGTGCTGGGCGGCGCCGACGTGTCACATCTGCCGCCGGCCAAGCGGGGGACGGCGATGATGTTTCAGAACTATGCGCTGTTCCCGCATCTGAGCGTGACCGATAATGTCGCGTTTTCCTTGAAGATGAAGGGGGTGGACACGGCGACACGACGCAAGCGCGCGCTGGAGATGCTCGAACTGGTGGACATGACCGCGCAGGCCGAACGGCTGCCCGCGCAGCTTTCGGGCGGGCAGCAGCAGCGCGTCGCGCTGGCGCGCGCGCTGATCACGCAACCGCAGGTGCTGCTGCTGGACGAACCGCTATCGGCGCTGGACCCCTTCCTGCGCATTCGGATGCGGAGCGAGTTGAAGAAGCTGCAGCGTGAATTGGGTATCACCTTCGTCCATGTCACACACGGTCAAGACGAGGCGCTCGCGCTGGCCGACGAGATCGTGGTGATGAACAACGCAGTGATCGAACAGGCCGGCCCCGCGCGGGAGGTGTTCAACGCGCCGCGCACCGACTTCGTGGCCCGCTTCATGGGCGGGCACAACGTGGTCGCACTACCGCAGGGCCGGGTCGCGATCCGCAGCGACCGGATCGGGCTTACGGAGCCGGCGCAGGGCCGTCTCGACGGCCGGATCGTCACGATCGAGTACCAGGGCACGGCGGTCACGCTCAACCTTCGCGCCACCGGCGATCAGGACATCGCAGCGCTGATCCCCGAGGAGGAGTTCTTCGCCAACCCGTTGACCGAGGGCGCCACGGTCGGGCTGACCTGGGACGATGCGGCGATGCACCCGCTGCGCGCCTGAGCGACACATTTCCCGAAAACCCCGAAGCGAACAAACCAATGGAGAGGACCATGACCAACAGCGACAAGACCGGCGGGCTCAATCGCCGCAGCGTTCTTAAGGGCGCCGCCGCAACGGCCGCCATCGCGGGCACCAACACCATCGGTGCGCCGATGATCTGGGCGCAGAACATCAAGGACATCACCCTTCGCCAGTTCGGCACCGGGGTGTCGAACCTCAACGACGTGGCCACCAAGGTAAAGGAAGACCTTGGCTTCACGCTTGAGATGACGGCGCTGGACAGCGACGCCGTCACGCAGCGCGCGGCGACCCAGCCCGACAGTTTCGACATCGCCGACATCGAATACTGGATCTGCAAGAAGGTCTGGCCGACCGGCAACCTGCAGGCGATGGATACCAGCAAGATCGCCAATTATGACAAGATCGTCGGCATCTTCCGCGACGGCAAGCTTACCCCCGAGAGCGAAATCGCCCAGGGCACCGCACCGCATACCGTGGGTTTCGTCGATGGCCCCGGCGGCCGCGAATTCGTGGACAACGAAAGCGGCTGGATGACGCTCATCCCAACGATCTACAATGCCGATACGCTGGGCATCCGCCCCGACCTGATCGGCCGCCCGATCGAAAGCTGGACCGAACTGCTGAACCCAGAATTCAAGGGCAAGGCGTCGATACTCGACATCTCGTCCATCGGGATCATGGACATGGCCATGGTCTGCGAAGCGATGGGCGAGATCCAGTACGGCGACAAGGGCAACATGACCCGCGACGAAATCGACGCCACCTTCGCGATCTTCACCGAAGCGAAGAAGGCCGGCCAGTTCCGTGCATTCTGGAAGACCTTCGACGAGAGCGTCAACCTGATGGCGTCGGGCGAGGTCGTGATCCAGTCGATGTGGTCGCCCGCGATCACGGCGGTCAAGTCGCGCGGCATTCCCTGCGTCTACCAACCGCTGAAGGAAGGCTATCGCAGCTGGGGCGGCGGTATCGGCCTGTCGAAGAACCTGTCCGGGCTGGAGCTGGACGCGGCCTATGAATACATCAACTGGTACCTGTCCGGCTGGGTCGGCGGCTACTTGATGCGCCAGGGCTACTACTCGGCCGTGCCGGAAACCTCCAAGGCGTTCATGTCCGAAAACGAATGGGGCTACTGGTTCGAAGGCAAGCCCGCCACCGGCGACATCACCAGCCCGACCGGGCAGGTGATGGACACCGCGGGCGCTGTGCGCGACGGTGGGTCGTTCTACGACCGCATGGGCGCTGTGGCCTGCTGGAACGCCGTCATGGACGAAAACCAGTACATGGTCCGCAAGTGGAACGAGTTCATCGCGGCCTGAGCCATCGACAGACCGCCGCCCCCGGAACGGCCGGGGGCGGCATTCTTTGCACGGGGCGATCATGCAAAACCTTCTGAAATCGCGCCACATTGCAGGCTGGCTGCTAGCTTCGCCGCTGGCGGTGGTGCTGGCCCTGTTTCTGGTGCTACCGATCGTGATGATCGTCATCGTCAGCTTCTGGGGGGCGACCGAATTCTCGATCTACCCGGCCTTCCAGTTCGACAATTACGAGTTTCTGTTCGGCTCGCCGGTGACCTACTCGGTGTTCCTGAATACGTTCAAATACGCCGCAATAACTTGGGTCTTCACGCTTGTGATCGGTTTTACCGTTGCGTATTTCCTCGCGTTCCATGTCCACAGCCTGACATGGCAGGTGGCGCTGTTCCTGCTGTGCACGATCCCGTTCTGGACCTCCAACATCATTCGGATGATCTCGTGGATACCGTTCCTGGGGCGCAACGGGCTGGCCAATTCCACCCTGATCTCGTGGGGCGTAATCGACGAGCCGCTCGAATGGCTGCTTTTCTCGGATTTCTCGGTGATCCTGACCTTCGTGCATCTCTACACATTGTTCATGGTTGTGCCGATCTTCAACACGATGATGCGGATCGACAAGTCGCTGATCGAGGCCGCCTACGACAACGGCGCGACCGGCTTTCAGACGCTGACAAACGTGATCATCCCGCTGACCAAGCCGGGCATCATGATCGGGTCGATCTTCGTGGTCACGCTGGTGATGGGCGATTTCATCACCGTGCGCTTCATGTCCGGCAGCCAGTCGGCCAATGTGGGGCGGCTGATCTCGAACGACATCGCGCTGCTCCAATACCCTTCCGCCGCCGCGACCGCGGTAGTGCTGCTGGTCACCGTACTGATCGTGATCGCGGTGCTGCTGCGCTTCGTCGATATCCGCAAGGAGCTTTGAGATGGACGGCAAGCGCCCACGCTCTTTCTATGTCCTCGCCGCGTTCTTCGTGCTGTTCCTTGTGTTCCTCTACGGGCCGACGATCACGATCGCGATCCTGTCCTTCCAGGGACCTGAGGGCGGGCTGACCTTCCCGATGCGCGGCGTGTCGCTGCACTGGTTCCGCGACTTGTTTCAGGAACAGGCGGTCGGTGACATCTGGGGCAGCTTCCGGCGGTCCTTTGCGCTGGGGCTGATGGTGATGGTCACAACCGTCGTTGTGTCCGTGATGGGCGGGCTCGCATTCCGCAAGCGCTTTGCCGGGTCGGGACTGTTGTTCTACCTGATCATCACCTCGCTGGTGATCCCGTCGATCCTGATCTCGCTGGGCGTCGGGCTGATCTTCAGTCAGACCGGCCTTAACGTACACTGGGCCAGTTCGGGCTTCGGCGCGCAGCTGACATGGACGCTTCCTTTCGGTCTGCTGATCATGTTCGCGGTGTTCAACCGCTTCGATCGCAGCTTCGAGGAAGCCGCCCGCGACCAGGGCGCAAGCCCTTGGCAGACGATCCAGCACGTGGTGTTGCCGATTATCGCACCCTCGCTGATCGGGGTGGCGCTGTTCGGTTTCACCCTGTCCTACGACGAATTCGCACGGACGCTGCTGACGGCAGGCAGCTACAACACGCTCCCGCTGGAGATCTACGGGATGACCACAAACGTCACGACGCCGGTGATCTTCGCGCTCGGCACGCTGACGACGATCTTCTCGTTTCTCGTGATCGGAGTGTTCCTGCTGACCGTGCTGGTGCTGGGACGCCGCCGCGCCCGGCAAGGATCGGACGCGGGCAAGGGCATGGTGTGAAACGGTGAGCATCGTCCTGATCAATCCCAACAGCACCGCGAGCATGACCGCCGCCATGCTGCACGGCGCTCGGCTGGCTGCGCCTGACCTCGTGTTCGACGGCTGGACATCGCATGGCGGCCCGCCCGCGATCCAGGGCGCCGCGGATGGCGCGCTCGCGGTTCCGCCCCTGCTGGAGCTTGTCCGCGAAGCAAGCAACATGGGCGCGTCCGGCATCATAATCGGTTGCTTCGACGATACCGGCCTCGACGAGGCCCGCGAAATCGCCGCCTGCCCCGTGATCGGCATTGGCCAGGCCGGGTATCACATGGCAACGCTGCTGGCGGGCCGCTTCTCGGTCGTGACCACACTGGGCGTGTCCGTGCCGGTGCTACGCGCCAATATCGACGCGCAGGGCTTCGCGCCGCATCTTGGGCGCGTCCGCGCCAGCGAGGTGCCCGTCCTGGCGCTGGAAGCAGACCCGGACGCCGCCCATACCGCGATCCTGCGCGAAACACGCGCCGCGATGGCCGAGGATGACGTGCGCTGCGTCGTGCTCGGCTGCGCCGGGATGGTGGACCTGCCGGTGCGGCTGTCGGCCGAAACCGGTGCGACCGTGATCGACGGCGTGACAGCGGCGGCCCGGCTCATGGCGGCGCTGGCGGGACTCCACACCGCACCCGCCGCGCAGTTGCTGCCGCAGGTCTAGCCGCGGCCGATGAAAGGCATGTTGGTGGCCATCACGGTCATGAATTGCACGTTGGCGTCCAGCGGCAGGCCCGCCATATGGAAAACCGCGTCCGCAACATGCCCGACATCCATCACCGGTTCGGGCTTCACGCTGCCATCGGCCTGCGGCACGCCCGTCGCCATCGGCGCCGCAAGGTCGGTCATCGCGTTGCCGATGTCGATCTGCCCGCAGGCAATACGGAACGGCCGACCGTCGAGGGAAAGGGTGCGCGTCAGTCCGGTCACGGCGTGCTTGGTCGTGGTGTAAGCGACCGAACCAGGCCTCGGCGCATGGGCAGAGATCGACCCGTTGTTTATGATCCGCCCGCCCTGCGGCTCCTGCCGCCGCATCAGTCCGAAGGCAGCGCGCGCGCACAAGAACATGCCGACAACGTTGACCTCGACCACGCGGCGGAATTCGGCCGGGTCGATCTCGTCGATGAGCTTGCCACCAAGCCCCCCGCCCGCGTTGTTGAACAACACTTCAAGATGGCCCCAGTCCTCGGCGACGCGCACGAAAGCGCCGGTAACCCCGTCCTCGTCAGTCACATCGCAGGGCAGGACCAGCGCGCCCTCTGCGCCGTCCGCCGTTTCCTCAAGCGCGTCTGCGCGGCGGCCGACCAGCGCGACCCGCCAGCCCGCGCCAAGGAAACGGCGGGCGGTGGCGCGGCCGATGCCGCTGCCCGCGCCGGTGATGAGGATGGTGTTCGCGCCGGTCATGCGGTGCTCCTTGCGTCAGTGACTGTCGCGCGGCAGGTCCCGCGCGATCTTGTGATAGGCGGTCGCCAGTTCAAGGCAGCCGCCCTCGGCCAACTGGCCGACGGTGCCGCGGTAGATCTCCTGCCACGGCGTCTGGTTGTGCAGCGCGGGCGGTGACCACGCGGCGCGGCGCGCGTTCCAGTCGTCCGCGTCGACCACCGCATCGAGCCGCCGTTCGTTCAGGTCGAGCCGCACGCGGTCGCCCGTCCGCAGCAGCGCCAGCCCGCCGCCCACCGCTGCTTCCGGAGAGGCGTTCAGGATCGACGGGCTTTCCGACGTACCGGACTGCCGCCCGTCGCCCACCGTGGGCAGATGCATCAGCCCGCCGCGGATCAATGCGTCTGGAGGCTGCATGTTCACCACTTCGGCCGAACCGGGATAGCCGACGCAGCCCACGCCGCGGATGAACAGGATCGTATGCGCATCAATGTCCAGCGCCGGATCGTTGATCCGTGCGTGGTAGTCTTCGGGTCCCTCGAACACAACCGCAGTCGCCTCGAACACGTTCTCGGACCCCGGCGTTGACAGAAAGCGGGCCCGGAAATCAGCCGAGATAACCGACGTCTTCATCAACGCGCTGTCGAAGAGGTTCCCCGACAGGACCACGAACCCCGCCTTCTCGCGCAGCGGGTCCGACGCCGGGCGGATCACGTCGGCGTCGCGCGAGCGTGCCCCCGCCAGCGCGCCCTCCATGTCGCCGCCCGCCACGCTGGGCGCCTCTGCGTCAAGCAGTCCCGCTGCGGCCAGTTCTCCCATCACTGCGGGCACGCCGCCCGCGCGGTAGAACGCCTCACCCAAATAGGCACCCGCGGGCTGCATGTTCACCAGAAGCGGTACGTCTTGGCCGATGGTCTGCCAGTCCATGATGTCTAGCGCTACGCCCGCATGGCGCGCGATGGCCTGCAGGTGCGGCGGCGCGTTGGTGGACCCGCCGATCGCCGAGTTGACGCGGATCGCGTTCTCGAAGGCGGCGCGTGTCAGGATGTCCGACGGTTTAAGGTCGTCCAGCACGATTTCCACGGCGCGGCGGCCGGTGCGATAGGCCATCGCCATGCGTTCGCGAAACGGTGCGGGAATCGCGGCGCAGCCCGGCAGCGACATGCCAAGTGCCTCGGCCAGCGCGTTCATCGTGCTGGCCGTGCCCATCGTGTTGCAATGACCAAGGCTCGGTGCCGAGGCGCACACCCGTTCCATGAACTCGTCATAGTCGATCTTGCCATCGGCCAGCAGGCGGCGGCTTTCCCAGATGATCGTGCCCGACCCGGCCAGCTTGCCGTTCCACCAGCCGTCCAGCATCGGCCCTCCCGACAGCACGATGGCGGGCAGGTCCACCGTCGCGGCGCCCATCAGCATCGCGGGCGTGGTCTTGTCGCAACCGGTGGTCAGCACGACGCCGTCGATGGGATAGCCGTGCAGCACTTCTACAAGGCTCAGGTAGGCGAGGTTTCGGTCCAGCGCCGCGGTCGGCCGCTTGCCGGTTTCCTGGATCGGGTGGACCGGGAATTCCATCGGCACACCGCCCGCATCGCGAATGCCCGCCTTGATCCGGTCCATAAGGAACACGTGGATCTTGTTGCAGGGCGCAAGGTCGCTGCCGGTCTGCGCAATGCCGATCACCGGCTTTTCGCCCTGCAACTCCTCGCGGGTATATTCCTGGTTGAGGTAGCGTTCGAGGTAGAGCGCGGTCATGCCGGGATTGTTCGGGTTGTCGAACCATTCCTGCGAACGGAACCTGCGATGGGCGCGGGTGTCTGTCATGTCGCTCCTCCGGGTCTGTGCTACCGCCGCTGCGGGCTGCCTGCCCGCGCAGTGGTATCGCAAACGGCAAGGATGGCAATGGGGGCTCGGCTCAGGGCAGGTGCACCGCCCGGAACAGCGCCGTGACCTCGCCGTGCGCGTCGCTCAACACCAGGGTCTGGCCGGTGACCCGATAGTTGCGGGTCTGCGCCAGCGCCTCAGCCAGCCCGCGCTCCAAAGCGTCGACCGGCGGCGGACAGGCCATCAGCGTGGCCATCGCCTGCCCGAATTCCAGGTGGCCGCCTGCGCGTCGGACATAGCCGCCCGCCATCGTGTTGCAGCCCGCCGTCGCGGCGAAGCGCGGCCCGCCCGCCTCACCTTGCTGCGCGCCGTGCAGGATAAGATGCGGCTCGCGCCGGTCCGGCAGGGCCGGAACAGGCGCCTCACCGGTGCCCAGCCGCTCCAGCTTCCAGTAGGTATTCACCAGCGGCGCTGTTGCCCGCTCCCGCGCGCAACTCTCGCCCGGTCGCGTTGCGATCAGCCGGTCCACCAGCACTGTGCGCCGCACGGGCCCCTCCATGCCCGGGCGCGGCGCGATCCGGCCCTCGATCACCGCGAGCAGCGGCGCCTGCGGCGCAAGCCCAGCCTCAAGATAGGCGCGCTCCAGTTCGATATATGCACCCTCCATCGCGACCGGCATCCGGTGACCGCTCTCGCAATGCTCGAACATCGCGGAATCGGCGAAGTAGACGAACTGCCCGGTCATGCTCAGCGGCACCTCCACCGGCACCAGCGTACCGTCGCCCACCAGCCCGTAAGGCAAGTAGGACGCGATCGGGCTGCCGTCCCGTGCCAGCGCGCGCAGGCTGTCCGGGCCGGTGATCTGCCACCGCAGCGGGGGCGTGCCCGTGCCATGGAGCACGACAGCCCCGGTCGCGGCATCGACGGACCAGCGGCCCAGATTGCCCTCCACATGATCCGGCGTGCGCCCCAGCCAGTCCCGGCGCAGCTGGAAGCTGCCATCCTCCCATAGATCTAGGTGATGCGCTATCCCGGCGCAATCGGCGCAGGGCAGCGTGCCGGTGAAACTGGCGGGCAACCGCAGCTCTGCCGGGCCGACGTCGCCCGGCACGGCGGCCTGCGCCGGACCCGCCGCGCGCACCATCACGATCTCCACCCGGTCCGGCGCACCACGCGTCAGCACCGGGTGGACACTGTCCGAGGTGAAGATCAGCCCCTCTGGTCCGATAACACGCGCGCGCACTGCATAGGTCCGGGCGGGGTCAATCTCCGCCCGATCGTAAGTGATCGATATGTCATAGGGCGGCGCGCCCGGCTCTGGCAGCGCCATGCGGCCCAGCAGGCGTGCGGCCGCATCCGCCCGCGAGATGTCCTCCAGCACCGCCTCGAACGCCGCACCGGGCGGCAGGGCCATCCGCTCACGATAAAGGGCGCTTCCGGTCACGACCCCCGTCGATGTTCCGCCCCCGGCAGCCGCGGCGGACGGTATCGGCTGGCCGACCGACATCAACCCTGTCAGAAACGCGACAAGTGTCGTCAATCGGCGCATGGCCCGCATCCTTTTCCTGCGGCATTGGGGCCGCGACAAAGCCGCCCGTCCCACCAGCGCCTCAAGTCCCATTCCCTTCCCCACCATGCATCAACGCCGTGATCGCGGCCACGTCCTTCTGCACGGCCTGCGCGGCGCGCTGTTGTATCCGGCGGTAATGGTCCAACACCGTGCGGCCGGTGTCCGTCAGCACCGCGCCGCCTCCCTGCGCCCCACCCCTGCTGCGCAGAACCAGCGGTTCGCGAAATGCCGCGTTCATGGTTTCCACCAGTGACCACGCCCGCTTGTAGCTCATGCCCATACGCCGCCCGGCTGCCGCGATGGACCCGGTTTCGGCGATGCCCTCCAGCAGGTCCGCCTTGCCCGGCCCAAGCATCACACCATCCGGGTAGCACAGCCGCAGCCGCAACCGGGGCTTTGACAGCGCGGCGCCGGACCGGGCCGCCTGCCCGTCCATGCCTTCGTCCGCGCCCGCCCCATCACAGGCGGTACCGGCCGGACCGGGCCGGATTTCGGGCACGTCGCGTGAGACTGCCTCGGGGGACATTTTGCGGTCGGGGTCGGGCGCTTCGTGCATCATGGATCCATCTCATCCGTCCGGCATGCGTTTTGCAAGTACGTCTCGCCGGGATCTGCGACTGCTCTTTTGACAGGGCATCAGGGTCGCGCCCTCGATACGGGAGATGTCCATGCAGCGCCTTCGCACCGCTCTCGCCCTCTTCGGGGCGTTCAGCCTCGCGACGCTGCTGGCCGCAGCCGTCATGGTGCACTTGGCATTCGGTACAGTGCAGGCCGATGCGCCGGGACACTACTGGTCCGCCGCGAAAGTGCTGCTGCGCACCGGCGATCCGGCAGAAGCGACGGTCTGGAAAGCCCGCGTCGGCGGTGGGCTCAGCTTCGCGCAGGTCGAAACGGCGATCCGCAGGCTCACCCGTGACATGACCTTGCATGAAGCCGCGACGCTGCCCCTTGGCGACGACGTGGCTGCGATGCAGGGCACTCCGTGGCGCAAGCTGCATATCTATCTCTATTGCAGCCCGCTGACCGCCGCCCGGATGATCGAATACTCCGACGCCTTCGCCGCGCATCTGCCCTGCCGCATCGCGCTGCTGGAGGACGCACAGGGCGCGCTGTGGCTCTATGCGCCGAACCTCGACCTGCTGTTCGAAGGCGGGCGGCGCCTACCCGACGGGGTACGGAGCGCAGCCTCCGAGTTGCGCGACCTGGTGCGGGACCTGATGGAGCGCGCGGCGGCCGGTGCGCTTTAGCGCCGCGGCGTGCCGACCGGGCCGGACCTTGGCGCCAGAAGCGCATCAGTGGCGCGTCGCAAAGGGCGTCCCGTCATGGGTGGGCGTTGGCTCAGATCCCGCCGCCACGGCGCCACCGGGCGCGCGTTCCAACTCCAACCCAAGCTGCCGCGCGGCGGTGACCAATGGCCACATCTGGTCGGCCGGAACCAGCAGCATCGCCATGAGCAGCGCGTCCTCCTCGGCTCCACCCGCCGCGACGGCCACGAAATGCGCCATCAGCACCTCGTCGAGGCCCGCACAGGGGCAGCCACTCGCATGACGGCAGAAACGCCGCCGCCCGCAGCCCAGCAGGATCGCCAGGGTGCGCTCGAACCCGTGCAGCGCTGCGCGACCCCGCGACGGACCAAGCCGCTGCGCCAGATCGGACCAGACACGCGCCTGCCCGTCGGGCCCATCGCACCAGTCGCGCAGCGCCTGCACCAGCCAGCGCTCCAGCGCGGGCAGTTCGGCCAGCACACGCACCGGTGTGCCGCCCCGAATGTCGACCTGCGGCGTCATTTCGTCAGGATCAGTTTGCCCGCGCGGGTGATGCGCAGGGTGTAGACTTGGCCGTCCAGCACGATCCGCGCGGTCCGATCCGGGCCTGTCAGCCTGCGCGCATCGTGCAGCGGCGTGGATTCTGGGGCCTCTCTCCCGTCCGGTCGCGACGGCGCGGCGGCGATCGAGGGCGCTCCGGCGGGGCGGAATGCGACCGTCATCGCCGCGCCTCGACCCAGTCTAGCAGCGCCTCGAGACTGGGCGGAGCGGCTGGGCGCAGCATCGCCTCTTCCAGAAGCGCAAGCGCCTGCGCGGCACCCGATACGGCCGATCCGGGGCCGGGTTCGGACCGCCCGGACGGCGGCTGAGCCAACGAGACCGGTGAAGGTCCGGTGCCTCGCGCCCCGCAGGCGGCCACCGTCACGGGCGGAACGGGTCGCGGCAGTGTCGCCGCCGCCTTTGGGGATAAACGCGAAGCAAGCCGGGGGCGCGCGATGCGCGCGGGCGTCGGGCGGTCAGGAATCTGGGTCATGCCGGTGGGGTCCTTCGATCAGGGTCGGGGTTCTGTCCGGTCCCGGGCTTCCCTTCGGTGGCTGGGGCACTCTTTATTCCTGAGTGAAAGAGTCGCCTATGTCAAGCGCCGCTTGTTTGCGCGCGCCACGACCGCCTACGGAGGCCGTCACACAGCCGCGCGCCAGAACCGGAACCGGGCCTGCCCGGTGACCTCGCGCACCAGCCCGAGATCCTCGAACCGCAACATGTTGCGCTGAACGGCGGCCCGCGACGCGCCGGTCTGCGCCTCCAGCATCGGAGCCGAGGCCAGCGGCCAGTCCAGCAGCGCCGCGACCAGCCGCGACGGCGTGCGCCCTGAAAGCGGCGCGATACGCTGTTCGGCCAGCACCAGCCATGCCGCCAGCCGGTCGCATTCCATCAGACCGCGCAGCGCCGCCTGTTCTATGCCGCGCAGCCAGGCGCCAAGCCGGGCGGACGCATCGCCGGAAGCCCGCAGCGCATCGCCCCCACCCAGCGAGAGCGGCACGAAGCCCATTCCGCCGGTTCGCAGCGCCTGCGCCGCGATCTTGGCGGCCAGAACGCCGCCCTCCACTTCAGCAAGATCGCCCGACAGACCCCGCGCGCGCCAGCCCTGCCAGGCGGCGGCAGCCACCACGAACGGATGCCTGCCGGACAGGGTCTCGACCTCGCGTGCCCAGTCGTGCACCAGCGCATCGAATTCCGTTCCCATGGGGCGGGTGATCAACTCGGCACCGGGCAGGCCCGCGACCGCCTCCCGGCCCAGAAAGGCGCTCAGCGCGGCGGGGTCCGACAGGTCCGGGAGCCCGGCATGGTCCAGCCTCCTCTGCGCCCAGGCCGCGCGTGCGAGCGACTGAGCGTCCTCGCCAAGCGCGGCCAGTCGCAGCACGAGGTATAGCGCCAGCCGGTCCACCGTCACCCGGTCACCAAGGTGCCAGCCGAGATCGGCCACCTCGGCGCAGATCAGTCGCCGCCGCAAACCGGCCGGCCCGCAGCGCAGCCGGTCGTCGAGCGCGCCGACCGCAAGTGCAGTGCGGGCCAGCGCCGCGGCACAGCCCGCCTCGGCCCGCGCCCAGTCGTCCGCCTGCGGAAGCTCGGCCCCTGTACCCCGCGCAGGCCCGGCCAGCCACGGCATGTCCCCAGGGGCCGCGTCGTCGTCAGGCGGAGCAGGCATGAACCACAGATCGTCTTCGGCCGCGTCCGGATCCGGATCGTAGGGCCCGCGCCAGTCCGTCCCTCCGGCATCGTCCAAAGAGGGCGAGCGGTCCCGGGGCGCATCGTCACTGCGCCCGGCCCCCGTATCGATGGCGGCACCGAAATCGCTCTCAGCGGCGTCGCCGACCCCTTCCCGTGCCCCGAATTCCGCGTCGGTTCCACCCGGGAAACCGGAACGGGGCGGGCGGCGGGGCGGAAACGGTGGGCGGCGCATCATACGCCCAGACTAGATTATCGGCGCGCCGTCACCAATCGCTTTTGTGGGGCGCCCCGGCCCGCCGGCACGCGCCCGCACGCACCCGAGCACCAGCAGCACGCCGATCCCGCCGGCCAGCATCGGCAGCGCGGGCGGCAGCGACACCGGCGCGGGCGGCGGCGCGCCGAACACCTCGAAGGCAATGACCGAGCCATTGGACGCCGTCACCGCCGAAGTGCCGCCCGACAGCGTGCTGTAGGGGGACACGCGGAAGCCGGTCATTCCGCTGGTCAGGTCGGTTTCGGGCAGGTCTGTCAGAGTTTCGGTTTGCGCGAAGCGCTGCCCGGTAAAGCGGATGTAGCCGCCGATCCCGGCCAGCACGGCGTTGTAGCCGTCCAGCGCAGCCGGAGCGTTGCCTTCCGCCACCAGCAGGACGGACCCGCCCGCAAGCCCGTAAGCACCGACGGCTGCAAGCTCAGGCGCGGTGAAATCGAAAGAGGTGTTGTAGCTCGTCGTCAGCACCAGCAGGTCCACGCCCGCCAGCACAGCGCCGGTAAGCGGCCCGGCCCAGTCCTGCGCCGTCGCCCCGACAGACCGGAAATGGCTGACCACGCCACCAAGCTGCGCGAAGCCGCGCGCGAACAGCACCTCGCGCCCGGATCCAAGGACATTGCCATAAAGCGTCAGGTTGTCGGCGGACCCTGCATTCACATCGCCGATCACGGTCAGCGTGCCCGCGCGCACCGCGCCGGGCGGGCAAACGGCGGACAGCGCAAGGCCCGCGGCCAGCGCAAAGGACAGCGCCGTGCTAGGCATTACGGGTCGGCGCGGGCGGCGTGGGCGGAACAGGCGGCGGAACCGGTGCATAAACGGTGTCCTTTCTGGAACAGCGGCAAGAGTGCAATGCGCGGACTGCAAGCGCCGCCCGCACCCGCCATGCTTCGCACGCCCTTGGTTGACAGCGCGTTAACCGTGTCTCCCGTCTTGCGGTCGGCAGCCCGCCCGCCGCGCCCGCGCTCAGCGCCGGTAGGTGCCCGGTACGAGGCCGCGCACCGGCACGTCCACCACGAACAGCCCGCCTGCATGCGGCGCCGCTGCAAGCGCGTCCTCGGTCATCTCGATCCGCGCCGTTGTTATGAACAGGCGCCGCATGGTTCTGCCGCCAAGGGCGCAGCAGGTCACGTTCGGTGCCGGCACGCGCACGACAAGGTCAGGCGTGCCGTCAGGCAGATAGCGCGCGACCGAACCGCCGCCGAACCGCGCGTTCCATAGCGCACCCTGCGCATCCACGGTGGACCCGTCCGGTTTCCCCTCATCGGGCGCAAGCACAGCGAAGTCGCGCCGCTGCGACGGCGTACCGGTGGCCGGGTTGTAGGCGTAGGCGCGGATCACCCCCTCGGGCGTGTCGGCGAAATACATCACGGTGCCATCGGGCGAGAACGCCGTGGAATTGGCTATCACGACGTTGTGCAATATCTCGCGCACACGACCGCGATCGACGGACCAGACCGGCGTGACCGGCTGACGATCCGCCTCGTCGATGCCGCCGACGACAAACCGGCCCTGCCGGTCCAGCGCGCCGTCGTTCATGCGGGTGCCCGGCCGGTCCGGCTGGTAAGGTTCGAAAAGCCTCCGCCGCCCGGTAAGCGGGTCGACCCAGGCCAGCCCATCGGCGAAGGCCGCGAGCATCCTCCCGTCATCGCAGAACGCAAACGAGCACAGCGGCGCCTCGAGGTCCAGCCGCCGCACCCGCCCGCCGTGCTCATCGCAGGACCACAGCACGCTGGCCTTGATGTCGGTCCAGAAGACGCGGCGGTGGCGCGGGTGCCATTGCACACCCTCGCCCAGTTCGGTGTCGCAGGCGACCAGCAACTCCGCCTCCAGCGGCATGTCGGCAAGCGCCCCACGATCATGCAGCGAGGTCATTGCGCTCGCCGCCCGTGAGACTCGAACCGCGCCAGCAGCGCCGAGAAGTCGCGCCCGCGCCCGTCCTCGCCCGGCCCTTCAACGAAGTTTTCGTAAAGGGTGGTCGCGCAGGCCCCCAGTGGGGTATCGGCATCGACCTGAACCGCCGCCTGTTGCGACAAGCGCAGGTCCTTCAGCATCAGCTCCGCCGCGAAACCGGGGCGATAATCGTTGTCGGCGGGCGAGACCGGCCCGACCCCCGGCGCCGGGCAATAGGTCGAGATCGACCATGAATTTCCCGACGAGGTGGACACCACATCGAACATCGCCTGCCGCTCGAGACCCAGACGGTCGGCCAGCGCGAACGCCTCGCAGGTGACCGCCATCGTTGCGCCGAGGATCATGTTGTTGCAGATCTTCGCCGCTTGCCCGTTGCCCGCCGGGCCACAATGCACCATGCGCGCGCCCATCACGTCGAACAGCGGGCGTGCCGTCTCGACGGCATCGGAGGGGCCGCCCACCATGAAGGTCAGCGTACCGGCTGCAGCACCGCCCACGCCGCCCGACACCGGCGCATCGAGCGCGCGCAGCCCCGCCGCGGCGGCAAGGTCGGCCACCGCGCGGGCGCTGTCCACGTCCACGGTGGAACAGTCCAGAAGCACTGCGCCGGGCGCCATCGCCGGAACGAGCTGCGCCGCGACCCCGCGCAGGACGTCTCCGGACGGCAGCATCGTGATCACCACCTCCGCCCCCGCCGCCGCTTGCGCCGCATCGGCGCAGGGGCGCACCCCTTCCGGCAGCACCGAGACCGGGTCGTACCCGGCTACCGCGTGTCCCGCCGCGACCAGGTTGGCGGCCATCGGCCCGCCCATGTTGCCAAGACCCACGAAGCCGATCTTCATGCCGGTTCCCCATCCAGTATCAATGCATTCTCCCCCAGCGCCGCCAGCATCGCCGCGACCTCTGCCGCCGGAACGCCGTCCGGCGCGGCATGGCGCCAGCGCGGCGCCCGATCCTTGTCTATCACCGCCGCGCGCACGCCTTCCAGGAAATCGCCCTGCTCCATCGCGCGGCTGGTGAAACGATATTCCAGCGCCAACGCCTCGGCCATGTCGGCCGAGGGATCGGCCCGCAGCCGCGCCAGCAGCTCAACCGCGCAGGCCATCGCCAGCGGACTCATACGGCCCATCGCGTCCAGCGTGGCGCGCGCCCAGTCATCATCCCGCATCCGCAGCGAGGCAACGATGCCCTCAAGCTCGGGCGCGGTGAAACAGGCGTCAATCGCGTCCCGCTGCGGTGCCAGCGCGGCGTCCGGCGCCGGGCGAGCGGCCCCGCGGACAAGCGCGGCATCGCCCGTCTCGCACAGCGCGGCGGCGAGCGCAGGCCAGTCCGCGCGCGGCACGAAATGGTCCGCGAACCCCACGAGGATCGCATCGCCCGGCCCCATCCGGGCCGCCGTCAGGCCGAGATATGTGCCCAGCCGCCCCGGCGCGCGCGCCAGCAGCAGCGAGCCGCCCACGTCCGGTACCAGCCCGATGCCGACCTCAGGCATTGCGATGCGGCTGTCCTCGCACACAACGCGATCCGACCCGTGGCAGCCGACCCCGACACCGCCACCCATGGTGTAGCCCTGCAGCAGGCTGACGACCGGCTTGCCATATCCCGCCAGCAGCGCGTTCAGCCGGTACTCGTCGCGCCAGAAACGGCGGCCGTAGGCGAAATCGCCCGCCATGCCGGTGGCGTGCAGATCGGCGATGTCACCGCCCGCGCAGAACGCCTTCTCGCCCGCAGCGTCGATCAGCACGAGCGCAACGCGGTGATCCCCGGCCCAGTCCCGCAGGGCGGCATCGATGTCGGTGACCATGTCATGGGTCAGCGCATTCAGCGCGGCAGGCCGGTCCAGCGTGATGCGCCCGGCCCGCCCCTCGATCCGGATCTTTGCCCCGGAAGATCCCAGCGCGCCCGTCATGCCGCCTGTCCCACCAGGCCGCGCGCGACGATCAGGCGCATGATTTCGTTCGTGCCCTCGAGGATGCGGTGCACCCGCAGATCGCGCGCGATCTTCTCGATCCCGTAGTCGGCAAGATACCCGTAGCCGCCGTGCATCTGCAGGCAGGTATCGACGACGCGACTGCCCATCTCGGTAACGAAGGTCTTGGCCATGGCGCAGTGCAGCGTCGCGTCCGGCGCAGCCTGGTCCAGCTTCCACGCCGCCTGCCGCAACATCACCCGCGCCGCCTGCAATTCGATCTCGCAATCGGCAAGTCGGAACTGAAGCGCCTGGAACTGGTCGATCGGGCGGCCGAAGGCCCGCCGTTCGCGCATGTAGCCAAGCGTTGCCTCCAGCGCGGCCTGCGCGGCGCCAAGGCTGCACGCGGCGATGTTCAGGCGCCCGCCGTCCAGCCCCGCCATCGCGTAGGAAAAGCCGCGCCCTTCGTTGCCCAGAAGGTTGTCCCCGGGCACCCGGCAGCCGTCGAACTGAACCGCGCGGGTCGGCTGCGCGCGCCAGCCCATCTTGTCCTCCAGCCCGCCGAAGGACAGGCCCGGCGTGCCGTCCTCGACCAGCAGAGCCGAGATGCCCCCGGCCCCGTCGCCGCCGGTGCGCGCCATCACGACATAGGCATCCGAATAGCCGCCCCCCGAGATGAACGCCTTGGATCCGTCCAGCACATAGCCATCGCCGTCGCGCCGCGCGCGGGTCCGCAGCGCCGCCGCATCCGACCCGCTTCCCGGCTCGGTCAGGCAATAGGACAGAACGCAGTCCATCGCCAGAACGGCGGGCAGCAGACGGGCGCGCAGCGCGGGCGCGCCATGTCGCTCCAGCATCACCGCGCACATGTTGTGGATCGACAGAAAGGCCGCGACAGACGCACAGGAGGCGCTCAGCCCCTCGAAGACAAGCGTCGCCTCTAGCCGCGACAGGCCCGACCCGCCCGCGTCTTCCGGCACGCACAGCCCGCCGAACCCCAGCGCGGCAAGATCCGGCCACAGCGCGCGCGGGATCGTCCCTTCGGACTCCCAGGTCCGGGCGAAAGGCGCGATCCTGTCAGCACCGAATGACTGCGCCATCTCCAGGATAGCGGCCTGTTCCGCGCTCAGGGCGAAATCCATGTCTCCCTCCGGATGGTCTGCCTCGCGATGGGCCCCTCGCGGGCTTTTGTGCAAAACTGCTATTATATTGTTCCGGGCAAGTCCATTGCGGTGCGATGATCGTACCTCAAGGGGCGTTGTGACGTGTGACATAGGGCGTATACGGACGAAAAGGGTGGCGAGGTCTGGAAACGACACCATTATGTCGCTAGGGTCCAAGCACTCTACGACAGCGACATCGCGTAAAAGTAGAAACAGGGGAAGTAGATGAAAGTCAAAATAGCAACGGCTGCGCTGATTGCCGCATCGTTGGGCACTGGCGCCCATGCCGAGTGCGGCGAGGTTACCATCACCGAGATGGACTGGGCGTCCAGCGCCGTGGTGACCGGCGTATCCAAGTTCCTGATGGAACAGGGCTATGGCTGCACGGTGCAGACAGTTCCGTCCTCGACGGTGCCCTCGCTCGTGTCGGTGGCCGAGACTGGCAAGCCCGATATCGTGACCGAACTGTGGATCAACGGTGCGCCCGCCTATAACGAGATGGAAGAGGCCGGGACGATCACCACCGTCGCCGATGTGCTCTCCGACGGCGGAAACGAAGGCTGGTGGCTGCCCAAGTACCTTGTGGACGAGCATCCCGAACTGGCGACCATCGACGGTCTGCTGGCCAACCCCGACCTCGTCGGCGGCCGGTTCCACAATTGCCCGGACGGCTGGGCTTGCAAGAACACCAACACAGACCTGACGCGCAATTTCGGGCTGGTCGATGCCGGGTTCGAGATTTTCGTGCACGGGTCTGGCGAAACGCTGGCGACCTCCATCGCGTCGGCCTACGAAAGCCGCGAGCCGTGGCTGGGCTACTACTGGGCGCCGACCGCACTGCTCGGCAAGTACGAGATGGTCGCCGTCGATATGGGCGAATACAACGAGGAAGTGTTCCTCTGCGCCGCCGATGCCGACTGCACCGCGACCGGCGTGTCTGGTTGGCCCGTGGGCCCGGTCAAGACCGTCGTGACCAACGATTTCAGCGATCGCGAACCCGAGATCGCGGAACTGATGAGCAACGTATCCTTCACAAACGCGCAGATGAGCGACGTTCTGGCGTGGAAGGAAGCCAACAATGCCAGCAACGAAGAGGCGGCGGTCTACTTTCTGACCACTTATTCCGACGTATGGCCGGGCTGGCTGAACGACGACGCCCGCGCCCGACTGTCGGCGCTGTTGCAATAATCTCGAAAACCCCGCCCGGCGCGCACCCGCGTTGCTGCGGGGTTACCCATGCCCCCGGCGCGCACAGCGCGCCGGGAAATTTTATTCTTGGCGGGACACCCATCGCCTTGCGCCCTCCGAGAACCGGTTTCGAAAGGATGCACCGACATGATTTTTTCCGAAGTTTCGCGCAGGCCTCGCCAGACAGCGACGGCCGTCGCCCTGCTGACCCTCGGCGGCACGGCGGCCCATGCCGACTGCGGCGAAGTGACGATCACCGAAATGGACTGGGCGTCCAGCGCCGTGGTCAGCAGCGTTGCAACTTTCCTCATGGCACAGGGCTATGGCTGCGATGTGACATTGGTTCCATCGTCCACGACGCCCGCGCTCCTGTCTGTCGCCGAAACCGGAACTCCGGACATCGTGACCGAGATGTGGACCAACGGCTCCACGATCTACGATCAGCTTCTGGCCGAGGGCAAGGTCACACCGGCTGCCGACGTAATCTCTGACGGCGGACAGGGCGGCTGGTGGGTGCCCGACTACCTGGTCGAACAGCACCCCGAGCTTGCCACGGTCGAAGGCGTTCTGGCCAATCCAGACCTTCTCGGCGGGCGCTTCCACTCCTGCCCTGATGGCTGGGCCTGCAAGTACGATACGATCGACCTCGTTAATGCTTTCGGGATGCCCGAAGCGGGATACGAGATTTTCGAACACGGATCCGGTGAAACGCTCGCCAGTTCCATCGCTTCGGCGGTGGAAAACCGCGAGCCGTGGATCGGCTACTACTGGTCGCCGACTGCGATCGTCGGGCGCTACAACCTCGTGAAGGTGGACCTGGGCCCCTACAACGCCGAAGCTTACGATTGCGCGCTCAGCCCGGATTGTACCGGTGGGGGCACCTCGGACTACGCCACAAGCCCCGTCAAGACCGTGCTCACAAACGACTTCATCGACCGCGAGCCCGAAATCGCCGAGCTGATGGAAAACCTGAGCTTCACCAATGCGCAGATGAACGATGTTCTGGCCTGGCAGCAGACCAACAATGCCTCGAACGAAGAGGCGGCGGTGCATTTCCTGACAAGCTATCCCGATGTCTGGTCCGGCTGGCTGAATGACGCCGCCCGCGAACGTCTCGCGGCGCTGCTGCAATAACATTCCGGCGGCGCGGCCCCCCGCCGCCCGCCCTTTCTTCACGACCGAAACCACAAACGCGAGGCCGCCATGGCATTCTACGACGGACTATTCGATACGCTCGGATTGCGCGATTGGTGCGATGGCGCGGGCGATGGCGGCCCTATGACGATGGCCGAACTGTTGGCGAAAAGCTCCGGCCGCACCGCCGAGGAAGCTGCGGCGGACCCGACCCCGCTGTTGCAGACGCCGTTTCCATCGCTTGACGCGCTGAACGATGCCTGCCCCGCCGTGACCCGCACCCGCGACATGACCGACGGGGTGGAGAACGCGTTCCTCGCCATCAAGGACCCGCTGAAGGTCGTGCTCGATCCGATCACGCAACCGCTCAGCTGGGCGCTGAACGGCTCTCTCGAAATGTTCCAGGCAATTCCGTGGTTCGTCCTGATCCCGCTGCTGGGGCTGCTCGTCTGGGTCGCCTCCCGCTCCGCCGGGCTGGTGGCCTTCGTGATCGGGTCTTTCCTTTTTCTCGGGTTCATCGACCACTACGTGTACGCCGTCCAGACGCTGTCGATCATCTTCGTATGCACCCTGATCTGTGTCGCGCTCGGCGTGCCCGTTGGCATCGCCATGTCCCGCAGCGACACCATGCAGCGCGCCACCATCCCGGTGCTCGACATGCTGCAGACCCTGCCCACCTTCGTCTACCTGATCCCGCTGATCTTTCTGTTCTCCGTCACCGAACCCAAGCTCTACGGCATCGCGATCATCCTTTATGCCATCGTGCCGGTGATCCGCTTGACCGATCTCGGCATCCGGCTGGTGGACAAGGACGTGATAGAGGCGGCGGACGCCTTCGGCATGTCTGACCGCCAGAAACTCTGGGGGGTGCAGGTGCCACTCGCGCTGCCCAACATCATGGCAGGCGTGAACCAGACCATCATGATGTCGCTCGCCATGGTGGTGATCGCCAGCCTCGTGTCCGCACCCGGCCTCGGCGTGCTGGTGCTGCGCGGCATCCGCAACCTCGAACTCGGTGTCGGGCTGGTGTCGGGCTTCGGCATCGTGCTGCTCGCCGTGCTGCTCGACCGGGTGACGAAAGCGGCGCTCAGCCGCATCAACGTAAGTCAGAAGGCCTGAGGTGACCCAACACATGACCGAAACACCCATCATCTCCATCAAGGGCCTCTACAAGATCTTCGGCAAAGATCCGACCTCGGCCCTGCCACTCGTGACGTCGGGCATGGGCAAGTCGGAACTGCTGGAAGACCACGGCCACGTGCTCGGCCTGCGCGACATCAACATCGACATGGCCCCGGCGAAGATCACCGTCATCATGGGACTGTCCGGGTCGGGCAAGTCCACCCTGATCCGCCACCTGAACCGCCTGATCGATCCCACCGCAGGCGAGGTCATCGTGAGCGGCGAGGACGTTCTGCGCTATGACGAGGCGCGCCTGCGCCGCCTGCGGCAGGAAACCATGTCGATGGTGTTCCAGAAATTCGCGCTCCTGCCGCACCGCACGGTGCTGCAGAACGCAGGCCTGTCCCGGCGCGTGCGCGGCGAAGATCAGGAAACAGCAGACCGCGAAGGCGCCAAGTGGCTCGACCGCGTGGGCCTCGGAGGCAACCACGCGCAATACCCGCACCAGCTTTCAGGTGGCATGCAACAGCGCGTCGGCATCGCGCGCGCGCTGGCCTCGGACAGCCCGATCATGCTGATGGACGAAGCCTTCAGCGCGCTTGACCCGCTGATCCGCACCGACATGCAGGACCTGCTGCTCGAGCTTCAGAACGAGCTCAAGAAGACGATAGTGTTCATCACCCACGATCTCGACGAGGCACTGAAACTCGCTGATCACCTCGTCATCCTCAAGGACGGCGCGATCGTGCAGCAGGGCGAACCGCAGCACATCCTCCTCAACCCGTCCGACCCCTACATCGAGGACTTCGTGAGCGACATCAACCGCGCCCGCGTGTTGCGCGTTCGGTCGGTGATGCAGCCATTCCACGTCAACGGCCACGCCTTCGCGGGCACGGTGGACAGCAACGCGACACTGGAAAGCCTGATCGAGATCTCGGGCGGCGACACCAGCCACTGCTACAAGGTCGCCGATGACGGCCGCGACGTGGGCATCCTGGAAATGAAGGACCTCGTGCGCGCGCTCGTGCCTTCCCGGCCTGGCAACGACGACGGCCCCGCGCCGCACGCCTGACACGCAACGCCGGAAGCGGGCCGCCCCCGGCCCGTTAACACGGCCTTCACCCCGCGGCGGGCATGACGGGAGCAGTGAACTTCCCTGCGGTAGTCATGTCACCTTCGGCCTACACCACACGTCTTGTCGCTGCCGGTCTGCTGGCATTGCTTCCGGGCACTGTCCCGGCTGGCCCGGTCGTGCCCTTCGACCCGGTGCTCGACACCCTGCCCGGCTTCACCACCTTTGCGCCCGGGCGCGCCACACTGTCCGGCGGCGATCAGACGCGTGCGGGCCTCGCGGCCCGTCTCGCCGGTTTCGAAGCAGGTCTGCGCTTCGGCACACCCCCCCTGCCTGGAACGGGCCGCAGCTTCGCGGTCCTGTCGCCCGCATCTGTTGGCGTGGCAATGGCGGGCTTCGTGGGCAGCGTGACCGGCTTTACGCCCTACGATGTGCTGCGCGTGGTGTTCGGGTTCGACCTCGCCCTGCCGGTGCAACGCGGCAGCATCATCGCCGATCCGGCCAGCGGCATCTCGCTCGGGCCCATCAGCCCCCCGGCGGCACGTCCTGTCCCCGCACCCGACCCAAACGCGGGCAGTATCGGGCAGGCTCCTGCGGAGAACGTCCTACCTGTCGGGGCCTTCACACCCGGCGGGCCAGTCCTTGCCCGCAGCAGCACGGGCAGCACAATCGGCACACAACCATCGGAAGCCCCGGGCTACAGCGGGCCTGGCGGCAATGCAGGACGGATCGTGGCCGACCTTCTGCCACCGGAAGGCGGCCCCTTCGGCGGCTCGACAAAGCCCGGAACCGGCCCCGCGACCGGTGTACCGGCCTCCCCTGCCCCGCCGCCACCCCCGGTGCCTCTCCCGGCACCGTTCTGGGCGCTGATGCTCGGCCTCGGGGCGCTGGCCCGTATCGCGCGCCACGGCCGCACCAACAGCTCGCTTGTCAGGAGCGACGCCACATGCGACGCGCCATCCCAGTCGGGACATGATCAGCGCAAACCGGTTTCTTCCAGCAGGCCCTTGCGCTTGGCCTCATAATAGTAACCGCGCGCATACCACTTCACGGCATCATCCGGGTCTTCGTCCGCGACCAGCCACGCGCCGCGCAGATAGCGCACAGCATATTCGAGGTTCGTCTCCGCATCCAGAAGCCCCTCGGGCGCACCACGATATCCCATCGTCGCCGCAGTCTGCGGCAGGATCTGCATCAGCCCGTAATAGGGACCGTTGCGCGCCTTGGGACGATGCGTGCTTTCCCGCACGATCACGCGCTGGACCAGCGACACCGGCACCTCATGCCGGTCAGCCGCCGCCACGATCTGCGCGCGCAGTTCCGGTGTCTCGTTCGGATAAAGCCGCGCCGTGGCACCGGGATCCTCGACCGATCCGGCACAGCCCGCCACCACCGCCAGCGACAGAAGCGCTGCGCAGGCCCGCCCGGCCCTCCGCCCTGCCCCGCCGATGGCCAAACCTCGCTCGTCCCGCGCGCCTGATCGCTGGGTCATCGCCTGCCTCTGCTCCGTCTTGTTGATGTTGAGCGGAGTCTGCCACCGCCTGCCGCGCCGCGCCAGCCGCGAAATGCGCACAGACCGGGCCGTGGCCACGCCCTAGGCGCCTTGCCGCCGATCCCGGGCAAAGGTGCCCGTTTTCGGGACGGCTCGCGCAGCTTTGGAACCCGTTTACAGGATGCCGCTTGCCGGGCCTTGCGGATGTATCCTGACCGGTCTTCCAGCCCCCTCATGCACGAAAAGCACCCATTTGCAGGAGCCTTTCGCAACCATTGGAACCCGTTTGCAGGAAGCGCCGATATGGCAAGGAACCTGTTTACAGGACCAATCCCGAACAAAAGTCTTCATCGGCCTGCGCTCCTCGATTCAATGACATCAAGTTTTCGCGCGCAAAAAGCCGCCAGAATGATTATCACTCCGGCGGCGGGTCGGTTTCAGTCATGTGCGCCGTTTTGCGGCAGGGCAGCAGATCAGCGCGGCTCCAGCAGGCGCTTGATCTCGAACATCACGGTTTCGACCATATCGGCATCGACCTGCTTCCCCTCCAACCGGATGTAATAGCCCTTGCTGTCGCTTTCGCGGCGGATCGTGACACCATTGTCCAGGCGGAAGAAGCCCGGCCCTTCCGACGATCCCTTCGGTGCGGCGGCGTTCCGGCGCGGCCGACCGCCGCGCGCAGGCTCACGGGTCTCGGCCTCGGCGATTTCGACAACCGGCTCCAGCAGCGCCCATTCACTTTCCGCATCAACCCCCTGCCCCGTTGCCAAAGCCTCACGCAGACGGCCCGCAAGACCGGCTCGAAGCGCAACGGCAAGCCTCAGCCCCGCTCGCTCTGAAAGGTGCTCGGGAAAGGCCAGCATGTCGCCCAGTTCCTCGTGAACCAGTGCGAAGGACCGGATCTTGGACCGCTTGGCCTTGCTCGCCGCGTGAAACAGCCCGTTTACCGCCTGCTCCACGCTGTCATAGGCGCCCTGCTGGACGGCGAGCACACCCACCCGGCCCCGCTCGTAAGGGGTCAGGCTGGCGCGTATCTCGTTCTCCTCCACCATCGCGAGGTACGCCCCGGCCACGTTGCCCGGATGGCGCAGGATTGCCCGGACCCGCCCGTACGCCCGATCCCCGGTCTCGGCCTCCAGCGCCCGCAGCGCGGCCAGCCGCCGGAAGCCCGACAGCAGCCCGAACTTCGGCCCGTCGCCGGGCTCGGCGATCTCGAACACCTCGATCGGCAGCCGCAGCCCGTTCAACGCGATGGAGGTCTTCAGTTCATCCATCGCCTCGGGATCCATGATCATCCGGTCACGGGTCAACTCGTCGGCGACAATCTCCGCCGTCGGGACCTCCAGCAGGATCAGCCCCTCCGCCTCGGCCTGCCGCAGCCGCTCCGCGTCGCGCTTGTCGCGGGCCGCCTCGGCGCGCATGTTGGCCGTCTCGGTCGGGGTCAGCGCCGCGGCCTCAGCCGCGACCTGTGCGATAGGCGGCATAAGCCCGGCCATTCCAGCCGAGGGTTTCGCCGCGAAACCCTCTTCCAGCGATTGCAGTTCCTCCGCAGAGGGCGCGGTCAGCTTGGTGCGTCGTGCCATTGATCAGCCCCCTTCACTCAGCCGCGGCCGTGCCGGGTTTCGCGGCGAAACCGGGCCCGTCGCCCTCCGCCGTGGCACCCCTCGCCAGTTGCTCGTCGCGCCACCAGGACCCGATCAGGATCTCCTTCAACTCGGCATAGGTTCGGTCAAACGCTTCACGGCCGCGAACATAGGTCTCGCGGTTGAACTCCCTGTAGTCAGCCTCGTAGATGCCATTCACCTGCTCGCCGGCCTGCCCGACGAGCGCGGTGAATTCCTGCCGGTGGGCATTCATGAAATCGCCAAAATAGGCCTGGATCACGTTGGCAAGATCGCTTTGCTGGTTGGCGTCGAACCGGGTGATGAGGGTCCGGACCACATCCCATTCAAATTTAACCTCATCGATCCCGGCGGCACGGCGCGCCGCGTTCTCGCCATCCTCGATGCTGGCGAAGGTGGAATAAAGCATGTCGAAGAACCGGCCCGTGCTGTCGAATTCCAGAAAGGACGCGCCCAGGGGCACCAGCAGGATGTCGGCTGCGGCCAGCGCGTTGATCGTCAGGTAGCCGAGGGCAGGGGGCGTATCCAATAGCACGATGTCATACTGGCTGAGCAGGTCCTCGTCGTGCAGGAAGTTGGTCAGCGCATCCCACAGCGCCCAGCGGCGCAGGTTCATCCGCCAGACCGGGATCTGGAATTCCGCCCAATATAGGTTCAGCTGCGCGCCGATCAGATCGATGTTCGGCCAGTGCGTCGGCTGCACGATATCGGAAGCACTGATGTTGAGCGCTTCGGTCAGTGTTTCATCGAGGGGCAGGGTGGCTTCGCCCCGCGCTGCGCGGACCTCGTTCTCCTCGTTGACTTGGCGGGCATAGTCCTTGGCGATGAGTGGAAAGACGGTCTTCCATTCGTCGGGAACCTGCCCGCCCATGATCGAGGTCATCGACCCCTGGCTGTCCAGATCGATCACCAGCACGCGGTACCCGTCGAGCGCGGCGGACATCGCCAGATGCGCGGCGGTGGAGGTCTTACCGACCCCGCCCTTGAAGTTCGCCACCGCCACCACCTTGGCGGGCAAGCCCTTCGGACGGTAGGGCCGGTATTCCTTGGAAGCCGCGCCGCCCGCCGCGAAATGGTCGCGCAAGGCGATGACCTCTTCCAGCGTGAACCACTTGGAGCCGCTCGCCCCTTCGCCTTGGGGCAGGTCCGGGTGCTGCTTAAGCACGCGCCGCAGATGGGCGGGCGCCACGGGAATCAGGTACCGGCAAATCTCCCAGGTGGAGAATTTACGCAGGCGCTTGCGGCCGTCGGGAGCATAGCCGCGCTTGGCAAGATCCTCGCGCCCGCGGGCAGCGAAAGCCGCAGCTTTTGCGAATCGGGCGGTATCGCTAGGCTTCGGCAGTCGCCCCGCAGCTGCCTTTGGATCCAGGTTGAAATAGGGCGGCGGGGGAAGGTCCGACTTCTTGGTCATGATGTGCCTGTATGTATCCGTGATGCTCGATGTGCGACGTTTCTTGTGATTTGCGCTGATTATCACACATCACGTCTGCGGAGGGAATCGCGTTGTTTGGCAGGATGTATCCTGAACCGAAGTACAAGTTTCGCGGCGAAACCCTGTTATCAAAGGAAAAAAACAGGAACGACACTGAAAGCTTTAGAGATTCTTTGGAATATTTAGAGACTTTGCTGATTAAAAACTGTTTTTTCGCAGAGCCTTACGGGCACTTAGGTGACCGGATACGGGAGGAAAGGCCACCAAATGCGGTCGGCACGGTGTCCGACTACGGGACGGGGCGTGCCGATTCCCGGTCACGTGCGGCCCCGCGTGCGGGATGGGCCTTTCGGGCAGGGTTCTGCGCATTCACGTGCGTCCAGTGCTCCAAAGAGCGGCCGGGAAGTGGCCGAGGGGCAGGGGAGTGCGGGGGATTCCGACCCGCGAAGGCACCCATTTGCGGGAAGGTGCCTGTTTCCGGTGGCGCCGCGCGGCCTGACCGGGGCGGTCCCGGAAAAGGGTACCCTTAAGTGTCTTGTCGGAAGGTGCCTGATCTGCGACACTTTCCATCAATCGGCGACGACAAGATCGCCATAGAGCAGTCATAGCGGGAACAGGCACATGCCGGGCGAAGCGATCGCGGGGGATATCCCCGCCGACAGACTGACAGGGCCATTGCGCCGTGCGTCTGTGAAGAAGAACGTGGCCGCGATCCACGTATCCGGCAAACTGACGCTGTTGCAGCGCAAACTGAGCAATGTTCTGCTGCTCAATGCCTATGACGCGCTGGCCACGCAACCGACCCACCGGATCGATGCGCGCACACTGTGCCTGATGATCGGTTACAATTCGAACGACATGGACACTCTGAAGGCCAGCCTGCGCGGGCTGGCCGAAACGGTCGCCGAGTGGGACATGTTGGGCGAGGACGGGCAGCAGGAATGGGGGATCTCGGCGCTGCTGTCCTATGCCAAGCTGAAGGGCGGGGTGTGCGAGTATGCCTACTCGCCCGCGCTGGCGGCCAAGCTGCACGACCCGAAGGTTTTCGCGCTGATCAACCTGAACATCCAGCGTCGTTTCGCGAGCGGTCATGCCCTTGCGCTTTACGAGAATTGCTATCGGTTCGTGCGCACGGGCAGCACAGGCTGGTGGGATCTGGGACTGTTCCGCCGACTGATGGGTGTGGACGGATCGGATTACTACGAGACTTACAAGCACCTGAACGCCAAGATCATAAAGCCCGCCGTGGCCGAGGTGAACCGCACCAGCAACATCATCGTGACGCCGGAGATGCGCAAGATGGGACGGACGGTCACGGATATAAGGTTCCGTATCCGCCAGAACCCGCAGCTTGCGATGATCGACATGGATGATGGAGGTGCAGTGCGGCAGGGCGCGGTCTATGACAGTCTGCGCGGGCTGGGCGTGAGCGATAGGCTGGCGCGCCAGTGGATCGCCGAGCACGGCGAAGCCTATGTCGCCGAGAAGCTGGCCTATGTCGGCCGCCAGTCGCATGTGAAAAGCCCGGTGCGTTACCTCACGGCGGCAATCCGGGACGGATTCACAGCTGCGGAGCCAGAGCCGGTGCCTGAGCCCGCTCGGGTTCCGGACCCGGGGCGCAGTGCGGCGCAAGAGGCACGCGAGCGCGCAGAGGCCGAGCGCGAGGCCGCGCTGGCCGAGGAGCGCCGCGGCCGGGCGGCCCGCATGGCGCGGGTCCGCGACGCGGCGGCGGCGCGCACGCCGACCCAGCGCGACGCCGACAAGCGGCTTTTCTTGGCCGGGTTGCGCGACCCCCTGGAGCGCGAGGACTTCACCCGTTTTGGCTGGGGATCGGCCTTGAACGCGCGAGCGATCTTCAGCTTCTGGGAAGAGATGCAGCCCGGGCTTTTCGATGGGCTCTGAGTGCTGCGCAAAGATGGCCGATTTTGCGCGCCGGGGTTGGAGCGCGTTGAAGTGAAACTCTCCTCCGGTGCTCGCCGTCCGGCAACCAAGCCTTAACGACCGGCCGCTAGGCTGCGGCTCGCTAGGGCTTGGAGGTGATCTTGGAACACGCGATGACGGAGGCGGCCCGCATTGTCGCCTGGCGGCTGCGCAGGCCGTCACTGGCGCCGGTGCGCATCGCGCTGCTGGCGGCGGGCGCCGAGGCGGCTGTGCTGGTGCTGGCGGCCTGGTTTGTACAGTTCGCAGTGGTGCCGGGCTTTTCCGCCGTTCCAGCGACGGGCTGGGCGGTGCTGATTGCAGGCTGGGCGGTGCCGCTCGCGGCGATGGGCCGGGCCTATGGTATGGGGCGGCTGTTGCGCCTGCGGGCAGGTCTGCCGCCGGTGCTCGGCGCGCTGGCCGGTGCCGCTGCGGTTGCGCAGGTGTCGGGCGCGCCGGGTTTCACGATCGCCGCAGGCTGCATTCCGGTTGTACTGCTGCTGCGGCTGGGCTTTGCCGCGTCGGTGGGTTGGGCGGTTGATCAGGGCCTGACCGAGCGGCGCGCGGTTCTGGTCGGCGGCGGCGCGGGTGCCGCGGCATTGATCCGCGGGCTTGCCAGCCGCGCGGGCAATGACATCCGGATCTGCGGTATCTTCGATGACCGGGGCGGGGACCGCGCGCCTGATGTGGTGCTGGACGTGCCGAAGATCGGGCGGTTCGATGAACTGGTCGGGTTCTGCCGCGCGGCGGAGGTGGACCTGATCATCGTCACCCTGCCGCCAGAGGCGGAAGCGCGGATCGCGACGCTGTTGGACCGGCTCAGGGTGCTGCCGGTGCCGGTGCACCTGTCGGCCTTCAGCCGGGATTTCGGGTTTCGGGACACTCCCGAGGGGCTGAGCGCGCTGCTGCCTGCAAGTTTTCAGCCCGAGCGACGTGTGGCCAAGCGTGCCTTCGACCTTCTGTTGGGCGGGCTGCTGCTTGTGCTGCTGGCGCCGGTAATGCTCGTGGCGGCGATTGCGGTGCGGCTGGACAGCCCCGGCCCGGTGTTCTTTCGGCAGGACCGGCACGGGTTCAACGACCGGCCGATCCGGGTGTGGAAGTTCCGGTCGATGTATCACGATAAGGCGGACGCGGCAGCGGTGCGGGTCGTGGTGCGGGGCGACGCGCGTGTGACGCGGGTCGGGCGGTTGTTGCGCAAGACGTCCATCGACGAACTGCCGCAGCTGTTCAACGTGCTGGGCGGGACGCTGTCTCTGGTCGGGCCAAGGCCCCATGCGGTGGCGGCGCGGTCGTCGCGGCAGGAGGCGTTCGACAGGATCGTCGATGGCTATTCGGCGCGCCACCGACTGCCGCCCGGGATTACCGGTTGGGCACAGGTAAACGGCTGGCGCGGCGAGGTGGATGACCCTGACAGCCTGCGCGCGCGGTTTGCCCATGACCTGTTCTACATCGAGAACTGGTCGATCTGGTTCGATCTCGCGATCTTGCTGCGCACGCCGGTCAGCCTTCTGGATACGCGGCGCGCTTATTGAGACTTGCCGGACTGTGCGGGTGCGCCGTGCCGGAGCGGGGTTGCGGTCAGGGTGTCAGCCCTGCTGTGTGGCACGGCGGACCTGCTGCAGGCGGCGCGCGAAGGCTGCGCAGAACACCGCCGTGAGCACCAGAACGATGGTCGGCGCGGGCGCGCTGTCGAGGAAGAAACTGGCATAGGTGCCGCCCATGCTGGCGCTGAAGGTCACACCCACCGCCACGAGCAGCATCCGATCGAACCGCCGGGTCAGCAGGAAGGCGATGGCGCCGGGCGAGATCAGGAGCGCGATGGCGAGGATCAGCCCGACCGAGGACAGCGTCGCGACGATGGTCATCGAAAGCGCAGTGAGCAGACCGTAGTGCAGCCAGCCGGTGCGCAGCCCACTGGCGCGCGCCTGTGCCGGATCGAAGGCGTGCAGCAGCAGGTCGCGCCATTTCGCCAACAGCCCTGCGGTGACCGCCAGCGCGATCAGCCCAGACGTCCAAAGATCCTGCGGTCCGATCCCCAGCATGTTGCCGAACAGGATGTGGTTCAGGTGCCGGTCGCTGGGAAACGCCACGAACAGGATGATCCCCAGCGCGAACATGCCCGAGAATACCACGCCCATCACCGTGTCCTGCTTGAGACGGCTGTTGCGTTCGAGCGCGCCCGTGAGCAACGCACAGACCATGCCCGCGCCGAACGCACCGACGATCAGCGGCAGACCGGCGAGCCATGCCAGCACGATGCCAGGCAGCACGGCGTGGCTGACCGCGTCGCCCATCAGCGACCAGCCCTTGAGCACGAGAAAGCACGACAGCAGCGCCAGCGGCGGCGCGATCAGCGCACAGATCGCGAAGGCGTTCTGCATGAAGGGCAGTTGAAACGGCAGCAGCGCAGCGTCGATCATCGCGGTGCTCCGTCATTGCCGGTCGTGGCAGCGGCCAAAGGTGACGCGGGCGCCGGGGCGCGCAGCGCATCGCGCGCGCGGCGCCTGGCTGCGAGCCAGCCGTGCCGGGGCGCGAGCAGGTACACGGCGAGGAAGATCAGGGTCTGCAGCGTCACGATGATCCCGCCGGTCGCGCCATCAAGGAAGTAGCTGGCATAGGCCCCGACAAAGCAGGTCACCACCCCGATCGCCACGCTGACGACGATCAGCCGTCCGAACCGGTCGCACAGCAGGTAGGCCGTCGCGCCAGGCGTCACAACCAGCGCGATCACCAGAAACGCCCCCACGGTCTGCATCGCTGCCACGGTCGCCGCCGCCAGCAGTGTGAAAAACACCCCGCGCAGCAACCCGGGCCGCAGCCCGATCGTGCGGGCATGGGTTTCATCGAAGAAGACGACCATCAGGTCGCGCCACTTGGCCAGAAGCACCGTCAACGACACCGTTCCGATCAGCACCAGTTGCACCGTATCCGCGGGCGTGATCGCAAGGATGTTGCCCATCGTGATCGCCTGCAGGTCCACCGCCACCGGGTTGAGCGAGACCATGAACAGCCCCAGCCCGAAGAACGACGTAAAGATCAGCCCGATGATCGCATCTTCTTTCAGCCCGGAGCGCTGGTTGAGAAACAGCATCGCCGCCGCCGCCAGCCCGCCGGACAGGAAGGCGCCCGCCGCGAAGGGCAGGCCGAGCATGTAGGCACCCGCAACGCCCGGCACGATCGCGTGGCTGAGCGCGTCGCCGATCAGTGACCAGCCCTTGAGCATGAGGTAGGCCGAAAGGAAGGCGCAAAGCCCACCGACCAGCGCCGACACCCACATCGCATTGGTCATGTAGGCATAGCCGAAGGGTTCGAGCAGCAAGTCGATCATCGGCGTGGCCCCGCGGATTGGCTAGCCTCGACAGCGTTTGGGGCGGGGCCGCGTGCAGCGGTGTCCGCCGGTCCATCGTCTGGCCTGACAGGGTCTGGCGTTGTGGGGTCAGCAGCGGCGGCGTGCGGTGGGGTGCCGCTTCGTGGCTGATCAGCGGGTCTTCCGGTCGCCGACCCCGGCGCATCCGGGGCGGGGGGTGTGTCGGCCGAACCGTCCGGCGCGGACGCACCCGACCCGTCGCGCACCGTGGGCGCGTTCGGGTCGGGCACCAGCGCCCCGGCATGTTTTCCGCCATAGGTCACGAAGGGGCGTTCGTCGTCGGTGATCACCCGGATCCGGCGGGGGTCGTCATCGTCATGCAGATCCTGGCCGCCCAGCGTGAAGTGGCGCAGCACACCGCCGAAGGCGCGTTCCAGATTGTCGCGCGTGAATATCTCGTCCGTCGGGCCATGCGCCAGCACCGTGCCCTTGACCAGCACCGTGCGGTCGCAGAATTCCGGCACCGACCCGAGATTGTGGGTCGAGACCAGCATCACGCGACCCTCGGCCCGCAGGTCGCGAAGCAGCGCGGTGATCTGGTCCTCGGTTTTCACATCGACGCCGGTGAACGGTTCGTCCAGCAGGATAACGGCGGCGTCCTGTGCCAGTGCGCGGGCGAGGAACACGCGCTTGCGTTGCCCGCCGGACAACTCTCCGATCTGGCGGTGGCGGAACGGCGCCATGTCCACGCGCGCCAGCGCCGCGTCCACCGCGGCGCGGTCGGCGGCCCCGGCGCGGCGGAAAAAGCCCATATGCCCGTAGCGGCCCATCATCACCACGTCCTCGACCAGAACCGGAAAGGACCAGTCCACTTCCTCTGCCTGCGGAACATACGCGACCAGATTGCGCCGCAGCGCCTGCGGCACCGGCAGGCCGAGCACGCGAATGGTGCCCGCAGCGGCCGGCACGAAGCCCATTATCGCCTTGAAGAGCGTGGACTTGCCTGCACCATTCACCCCGACCAGCGCCGTGATGGTGCCGGTCGGGATGTCGAAGCTGGCGCGTGTCAGTGCGGTGTGCCCATTGCGGTAGGTGACTGTCAGGTCCTGCGCGCTGATCCCGCCGCCCGGGCCCGGAGAGGAGGGCAGGGGGGTCACTGCGACCCTCCAGTCAGCCCGTCCGCGATGGTTTCAGCGGTTACGCGCAGCAGATCGAGATAGGTCGGCACCAGCCCGTCCGGCCCGCTGAGGCTGTCGACGTAGAGCACGCCACCGAAACGCGCGCCGGTTTCGCGGGCGACCTGTTCGGCGGGCGAACTGCTGACGGTGCTTTCGCAGAACACCACGGGGATGTTGTTTGCGCGCACCCCGTCGATCACAGCACGGACCTGTTGCGGCGAGCCGGTCTGGTCCGCGTTCATGGGCCAGAGATACAACTCCTTCAGGCCGAAATCGCGGGCGAGGTAGCTGAACGCGCCTTCGCAAGTGACCAGCCAACGTCGGTCCTCGGGCAGCGCTGCGATCCGGTCGCGCAGCGGGTCGAGGGTCTCGCGAATGCGTGTCTTGTAGGCCTCGGCATTGGCCATGTAGGTCGCGGCATTGTCCGGGTCGTGCGTCGCGAAGGCTTGGGCGATATTGTCCACGTAGGTCATGGCGTTGTCTCGACCCATCCAGGCGTGGGGGTTGGACAGACCCTCATAGGCACCGCTGGCGATCGGGATCGGATCGATGCCGTCGCTCAGCACGGCGGCGGGCACGTTGCGCAGGTTGCGCAGAAACTGTTCGAACCACAGCTCCAGGTTGAGGCCGTTCCACAGCACGAGGTCGGCGTCGAGGGCAGCTACGATGTCGCCCGGTGTGGGGTCATAGCCGTGGATCTCGGCGCCGGGTTTGGTGATGGAGGCGACGTCGGCGGTGTCGCCCGCCACGTTGCGGGCCATGTCGGCCAGCACGGTGAAGGAAGTAACTGCCTTGAAGCGGTCCTGAGCCATGGCAGGACCGACGAGCGTTGCGAGGGTGGCAATTGCTGTGGCCAGAAGGGTCTGTCGGCGGAGCATGGTGTGTCCTGCTGTTGAGATGCCCATGAGGTATGCGAACGGTTCGCAACTGGCAAGAGTTTTGAGAACGGTTCGCAAAGTGGTGAAGGCGGCCGCTTGCCGCCTGACAGGGGCCGCTGCCTTTGGGACGCGCAGGGCGGAACGATGCCGGGCCGGTTGCTCGAAGCTGGACTGCCGGTGCCGAGGCAGTGCTGATACGGCGGCGTGTCGGCTGGCGCCAGCGCAACGAGGCGGCCGCTTTTCAAGGCGGATTGTCGCCTGCACCCTTTGCCGACAGCGGTTTCCGGCCTGTTCTCGTCGGGCGGCGCGGAGCCATCGTCTTGCGGCAAGGGGCTAGCGCCGCAGCGTTCGCCTGGTCTGCGCTCGAAGGCGTCGGCCCGCAGGCCGGTCGCGCGGCGTTGGGCGTCCCGGACCACGGCAGCTCGACACGCTGGGCTGGAACGGTTTCTTCGCCTGACGGGCGAGGAGTGGTCCTTGAGCTTCTGGCGCTGCGCCGTCAGCCGGGACGATAGTCCTCGGTTCGTGCGCTGCGGCGCTGCGGAGAAGCCGCAGGGCCGGGCTATCACCGGCAGCAGTGCGCGCCTCCCCTTGCTAGTGCGGCGCGCAAAGGCTAGCACCAAGTCACGGAGCGGTGGCCGAGCGGTCGAAGGCAGTGGTCTTGAAAACCACCGTGCGTGAAAGCGTACCGTGGGTTCGAATCCCACCCGCTCCGCCATCGCCTTTCGCCAAGCCATTGTACATGCTGTGGTTTTCCTGATTTTTGGTCAATCGGGTACCATTTCGGGTACCATCTGGTTTTGCCGGGTGCGCCGCGGACGTCTTGCGGTCGGCGACTCGTGAAGGTGGTGATCACTCTCCGAGGTTTGGCGTCCGGAGAAGGGAAATTCAAGGCACTTGATCGGGGTGTGTCTTTCCGTTGAGAAGGGATGTCTTTGGGTTTGGGACCACGCTCGCGCTCGTTGTTCGGTTCGCGTCCTCGTGGCTCCCGTCCTCTTGGCACAGGTGGCCTCGCCTGACATGTGAGGGCTTCGTGGTCTCACCGCGCCGAGGGGTGTGGTGTTCCTGGCGCGGCGGTTTGGTGGTTCTGTTACCTGAGCGGGACGACGGTGGCATTGCGCCTTTCCAGCTCCGGCTCCGGCGGCGGGGTCGGGTCGAAGTCCCGCAGCAGTTTCTGGAGGTCGGCCCGGTCGAGGCTGCGCTCGGTGGCGAGGGCCTTGGCGATGCGGGCGAGGTGCGTCTTGTGCGCGATCAATGCATCGAGCGCGATGTCCTCGGCCTCATGCAGGAGCACGCTGACCTTGTGGCGCAGGGCGTCCGGCAGCCAGGCGCGGCGGTCCGGCGGGACCGGGGCGTGCAGCAGGCCGCAATCGCCGAGGCCCCATTCCAGCTCCATCCGGACCAGCAGGTCGGTTGCGCGGTCGAGATCGCTGCCCTCTCCGGCGCCCGCCGCCGAAGAGGCCGCGCCGAGCAGCACGTGTTCGGCCGCGCGGCCGCCGAGCAGCATCGCCGTCCAGTCGAGCGTCGCCTCGGCCGTCAGGAAGCGCGGCATCGGCAGCTCCGCCGCCCCGCCAGTGGCGCCGATGGTGACGCGCTTGGGCATCGGCAGGACGCGGGCGGCGGCCAGCAGGATATGGCCCGCCTCGTGGACCGCCATGCGCCAGAGGTCCCCGGGCGGGAGTGCGGGCGCGTGGCGCGCGGTGGCGGCGGCGAGATGTGCAGGGCCGATCGGCGCGGTGTCGTCGCGGGCCAGCCCCAGCGCCTCACGCGCGACCGCCGCGGCCGTGGCGCCGGTCTGGCCGAGAAGCGCGCGCGCCGCCTCGATCAGCGCTTTCGCGTCCGGGGCCGCCGCGCCGAGATGGGCCGCCAGGATCGCGCGCAGCCCGGCGAGGTCGGGCGGGCCGATCTCGAGCGTCAGGTCGAACCGCCCGGCGCGGCGCAGCGCGGGGTCGACAAGCTCCGGCGCGTTGGTCGCGGCCAGCACGACGACGCCCGGCGCGTCGTGCAGGCGGGTCAGCTGCTGCAACATGTCGTTCACCACTTGCCGGGTATAGTGGCCGCCATGATCGCCCGTGCTCCGCCGCCCGAAACTGTCGAACTCGTCGAGGAAGAACACCGACGGCGCCCGGGCGATCGCCGCGTCCACGGCGCCGTGCATGGCGGCGAGGTAGTCGCCCAGGTGCCCCGCCGCCTGGCAGGCGGTGTAGGAGGTGGCGATCAGCGGCACGCCCATGGTGCCCGCGAGCGCCCCGGCCAGCATGGTCTTGCCGGTGCCGGGCGGACCCCAGAGGAGCGCGGA
>NZ_QGKU01000024.1 GCF_003172915.1 Meridianimarinicoccus roseus | reverse complement strand
CCGAGGCTGCGCGGCGCGTCGGCATGCCTGCGCGCTGGACGATTGCTTCGGTCTACATGCTGACCGGGCTGGCCTCTGCCGTGGCGGGCCTGCTGATCGCGGCGCGGCTGGGGTCCGGGTCGTCGAACGCGGCCGTCGGGTTCGAGTTGCAGGTCATCGCCGCGGTGGTACTTGGCGGCACCTCGCTGTTCGGCGGACGCGGCACGATCCTCGGGACCGTGCTGGGGGCGCTGACCATCGCCGTCATAGGCAACGGACTGATCCTGATGCATATATCGCCCTTTTTCACGCAGATCGTCACCGGGGCCATCATCCTGATCGCGATCTGGCTCAACACCCGGATCTTCACGGCGAATTTCTCGCTTCGCAGGCGCGGCTGACCGCTGCGCGCCAACGATCCAAAGAACGGACCCATCCCGACATGCAGACCATTTCCAGCAGCACCGGCACCGCCATCCGCGACATCTTCGGGCGGCCCAAGGCGCTGATCGGCATGATCCACTGCCCGCCGTTTCCGGGCGCGCCGCGCTATGACGGCACGCCGATGCCCGCCATCCTCGATGCGTGCCTGCGCGATGCCGAGGCGCTGGTCGAAAACGGAATCCACGGGCTGATGGTGGAAAACCACGGCGACATCCCGTTCTCCAAGCCCGAGGATATCGGACCCGAAACCGCCGCCTTCATGGCCGTCGTGGCGGACCGGGTGACGCAGGCCTTCGGCGTGCCGATGGGTGTGAACGTGCTGGCCAACGCGCCGATCCATGCCTTCGCCATCGCACGCGCCACCGGGGCGCAGTTCATCCGCGTCAACCAGTGGGCCAATGCCTATGTCGCCAACGAAGGCTTCATGGAAGGTCGCGCTGCCGAGGCGCTGCGCTATCGCGCGGCGCTACGCGGCGAGGGGATAAAAGTTTTCGCCGACAGCCATGTCAAACACGGCAGCCATGCCATAACGGGCGACCGGAGCGTGGCGGAACTGACCCGCGATCTGGCGTTCTTCGATGCCGACGCGGTGATCGCCACCGGCCAGCGCACCGGCAACAGCGCGACGCTGGAAGAACTGGAGGAAGTCGCATCGGCCACCAACCTGCCGGTGCTTGTCGGCTCCGGCCTGACGGCGGACAACATCGCCACGATCCTTGGCCGGGCCGATGCGGTCATCGTTGCATCATCGCTCAAGAACGGAGGCGTGTGGTGGAACCCCGTCGATCCTGAACGCGTAAAGGCCTTCGTCACCGCCGCGACACCCGCGCTGGGGGCGACATGAGCCTGTCGGACGATATCCTGCGCCATGAGGTGGGGCGGCAGAGGGCGCCCGATTCAGACACGCAGTTCTTCCAGCCAGTTCCGGCGGTCCTTGTTCCAAGGCTCGTACTGTCCGATGCCCCGCGCGACGATTCTCCCCCTTCACTCGGGTCAAGTGCCGGATGCGTTCTCCGATCATGCTCTTCAGTTCCCCGCATACACGGCGACGATTTTCCTGCTCCGGGCCCGGCACATGCAGCATGGCGCAAACACGGCGTTCGCCGCGCTTCCAGTCCATCAGAGTGCGGACGATTGCCTCGCCGTCGATCCGGTCCGTCCTGGCTCTGTGGTGCCGCCGGGATACCGCGATCGAGGCGGGGTCGATCACATGGCTTTCGATGCCCGCGGCGACCAATGCGCGGTGCCCCCTGACACCGTCGAGCCGACCTCCTGAATCGCGATCAAAGGGACGACTTGGCCGGTTTGCCGTCGGACGGCGCATTTCAGGTCCGAGTAGCGCTTCAGCAGTTCCGGCACATTGGCGCCCCGAAATTGATGCCGCGACATCTTCTCGCCCAGAGGCGCCGCAAGGGCCTTCATCAGCCGGGTCGATTGGCTCGGTTCCAAGGAAATGAAAATTGCGGCACACTCTGGCGTCGTCATCGCGGCTGCGGTTCTAACTTCTGCAGTCAGCAAGGCAAAGATCAACACAGTGAAGGTGGGCGTCCCGACTTTTCCAGAACCAAGGGCGTCCGTCTACTCCTCGTGGGATGTCGACGTCGGCAGGTGGGATCAGCCGCACCTCGTAGGCCAGCTTGTCGATTCAGAGCCCCAGAAATCTGCTCCACCGAACGCTTCCATCGCAACGACACAGGCTGGCGGCAGACTGAGAACCTCCAGAACCTGCGCCAGCCGCAGCTTCCTGTTTGGGACTGTCCGACCTGCAACGTTAGCTCCTGACACCCGGAACACATTCTTCGCAAGATCGAGCCGGACCGTGACAGTCTCCGACTTGGGCACCTCCCAATATCGCTTGTTGCGATCCCACCCTGGCACAGCAGATGCTGTCGGAGGACAGTTACAGCATCGACGCAGCTACACATGAGAAGTTTCGGGTTTTGAAGTGACGCGCTTATGTGATCACCAGTTCAGGTGCCGATTCCAATGTGAGAGCAATACATGAAGCGAAGTGTTCTGGTAGTCGGAGGTGCAGGATACATCGGCTCGCATATGGTGCGCCTTTTGATCGACTCGGGTCATGAAGTCGTGGTTCTGGACAATCTCAGCCAAGGCCACCGGGCCGCCATTGGAGACGCGGAACTGGTTGTTGGCGACCTAATGAACACCGCGGATCTGGCGGCGGTGTTCGCAGGCCGCCGAATAGACGCGGTCATTCACTTCGCTGCCCTTATCGCTGTGGGGGAGTCGGTCGTCGACCCTGGGGCGTACTACCGAAACAACGTCACCGGTACGCTCAATCTTCTGGATGCGATGCGCAACGCCGGTGTGGACAAGCTGGTGTTTTCGTCCACCGCAGCAGTCTTTGGCAATCCGCGCACCGAGCGCCTTTCCGAAGATCATCCTCTTGCGCCGATCAATCCTTATGGATGGTCCAAGCGCATGATCGAACAGGTGCTGGCCGACATGGCGCGCGCATGGGGACTCAATTCCGTTGCACTTCGGTATTTCAATGCAGCGGGGGCGCATCGTTCGGGCCAGATTGGCGAGGCGCATACGCCTGAAACGCATTTGATCCCCGTTGTGCTGCTCGCGGCTCTGGGTCTGAGGAACGGTCTGCAGCTTTTCGGGGATGATTACGACACGCCGGACGGCACCTGCGTGCGTGATTATGTCCACGTCTGCGATCTGGCGATGGCACATCTCAAGGCTCTCGAATTCATGCACCGGGCACCTGGTGCGCATGCATTCAATCTTGGCAACGGCTCAGGGTTCTCAAATCGTGAGGTGGTCAAGGTTGCGCGGTCCGTCACCGGCCGCCCGATACCCGTCGAAATCGTTCCCCGCCGGCAAGGTGACCCCGCCCGATTGGTAGCGGACGGTCGTCGCGCGCGCGACATTCTGGGATGGAGACCGGAATATCCAGAACTCGGCAGCATCATCGAAAGCGCCTGGGCATGGCACCAGTCACCGCTCTACGGCCCATTTGCATCACCCTCATAAGGATATGCCAATCCACGATGAAAACGCTGGCCCATAGCGCACCCGGTCGTCGGTGCAATCCGCTGATGGATTGCTGGACCGATGCAGTTGGCTTATCGCGTTTCCGGCATTAAGCGCTGTTCGCCTGGATGCGTGCCAGCAAGATGCATGATTGCCCGCGCGGTCGGCATTGGCCGCCGCATGATGCGCGTCGCGGGACGAGCCTTCAAAGTGGGTGACGCACCGTATCTGAACGAGGAAGTGTCCCGAGCTTTGTGCCGATCCAAAGACAGTCCGGCGCACACTCCCGCCGGGTTGCGCCGAAACCCGAAGGAAGATGAAGGGATCGCCGAGAGACGGCGGCGGTTCAACTCGCCCCTCCCATCACCACGACGGCTTCGCCGAAGTCGGCCGGGGCGTGACCCGGCGTGTGCTCCAGGGAAACGAGCACTTCAAGATACCCCGACCGTGATCGCGAACATGGTCCTTTTAGACGGTTCACCCACCTTCGAAGCCGTGATCGTCGCGGAGCCGTTTCAAACATCTGCTTGGTGCCAAGCGGCTACTTTCGACGGTGCTCGGGATCCTCCGACAGTCATTGGACAATGATGGCGGTGAACCCGTCCGGTTTGGGCCGTCGGTCCGGTGCTGACCGGCGGTAGCCTTAACGACAGCGCCAACGATACTGTCACTGTCGGCCTCCGTATCCCCGGAAACCGCGACTCCAACCCGGCCAAGAGACCGGCCCAAGCCACGCGCGGGCCGCGCGACAACACGGCGCGCCGGGTCTCGAAGTCCTCAACGCCTTGAGCCTCAAGGAAACCGGGTTCGATCAAGACGGCATGGGAGACCGCCTCGGGGCGGTGACCAAGACAGGCGACAGCCAATATGCCGCCCCAGGAAGGGCCAAGCAGCACGGTTGGGCCTACTCCAGGCGCCGCAATCAGCGTATTGAGGTCTGCGAGTAAATCCGCGACGCCAAGCTGCTACACTGTGACCCGCTCCGACAGTCGCGTGCCGCGCTGATCGTAGAATAGGACCCGGCAGGTGTCGTCCAGCCCCGCCAGCGCGAGAAGCGAGCGGTGATCGTGCCGCTGCCCGCCGAGAAGGACGATGGCGAGCGGCTTGCTGAGTGCTTCAGCGATGCGGCCGTGATGCAGGATGGCGGTGCTTTTGGGGCCGGGTCCGGGATTTTTGGCGGTCACTTTTGTCGGCACTTTCGGCGGTACGGGCTTGGTCGTGGGGCGCTGCGGGGACGGGAGGGCGCGGGGAGCGGGAAGGGTGGCGATGAGCGCGAACATGGGGCGCAGCATCGGGCTTGTCCTGACACATTGTCTTCGGACATTCTGTCGGCGCCGGTTCGGCAAGGGCATGACCGGGCGCATCGACATCCTGACCCCGGAGGACCACCGCATGTCCGATCAGACCATGGCCGCCGGTTTCGCGCGCGCGTTCCTCGACTATGCGGTGAGTGAAGGCGCGCCGCGGGACGGCCTTCTGGCGGCATCCGGCCTGACGGATGACGATCTGGTGGATCAGGACACGCGCATCCCGGTCGCCGCCTACGAGACGCTCATCGCCACCGGGATCCAGACGACGGGCGACACCTCTCTTCTGCTGCGGCATGTGCTCGAGACGCGGCTCGAGACGATGTCGATCGTCGGCCAGATCGTCCATGCCTCGACCTCCTTTCCGCACAGCCTCGTCCAGCTCAACCGCTATGCCCGCCTGATGGCCGATGTGCCGATCCGCGGCGGGCGGGACCGGTTCGAACTCAAGCGCGAGAACGACGCGGTCTGGCTGCTGGACAATCGCCCCTGCGACGGCACCTGGATGGCGACCGAGGCGAGCTTTGCGCGGTTCATTTCCGAATTCCGCCGCTCCGCCCCCGAACACCCGTTCGAACAGGCGCTCGAAGTCACCTACGCCCCGCCGCCCCATGCCAACCGCTATCCCGAGCTTTTCCGGGTGCCGGTCACCTTCCGCGCCACGCGCAACGCACTTCGGATCAATCCGGTCTGGCTGGACGAGGCGTTCGACGGCGGCAAGGACTACGTCTTCGGCGTCTTCACCCGCCACGCCGACGGGCTGCTGGCGGAGCTTGCCGCCAATGATACCGTGCGCTCGGGTGTCGAGGCGCGGATGCTGGCCGATCTGCACGAAGGAACGCTGTCGATGGACCGGATCGCCCGGGACCTCGGCATGAGCCGACAGACGCTCTACCGCCGCCTGAAGGACGAGGGGGTTACCTTCGCCGAAGTGCACGACGACCTGCGCCGCCGGATGGCGATGGATTACCTCGGCGCGCGCAAGGTCTCGGTCGGCGAGACAGCCTACCTTCTGGGTTTTTCCGAGGCTTCGGCCTTCGTCCGGGCCTTCCGGCGCTGGACCGGGGCGAGCCCGACCGCGTGGCTCTCGAATTGACATGCGCGGTCAATCCGTTGATCCCTGCGGTCATGCCGCGCCCCGGCACGAACGGGTATATCCTCCCTCGACACATTCGACAGTCGAAGGACACACGACATGAACCCGATGCTGATAGCCCCTCCTGCGCCGGCCGCCCTGCTCGGGGTCTGCGCGGCAGCGGCCATGCGGGCGTGACCTGTGGGAGGGCGCGATGCACGACACCTGTACCCGCAGGGCCGGCCTTCACCACCTTCTGACCAAAGGCGCGCGCCGGTTGGCACGGCGGCGCACCCGTCCGCACCGGCATATCTCGGGCGATCCCGGGCTGCCGGACGAACGACCACGCGCAACGCATCGGCCCTTTCCGGCGCGGCGCCCGCGCTGGCGGTGAGGACCGGTCGATGACCCAGATACTCGCCTTCGCCTATGCCGGGCTGGCCGCGTTGCCGATGCTGATGCACGTCGCCAACGCCGCCGGCGCCCCGCTCGGGCGGCTGACGGTCGGCGGCCGCTTTGCGGGCCGCCTGCCGCCCCCCTGGCGGGCGCTGGCGCTGGTCCAGGCTGCGCTGCTTGCCACCATGGCCGGGGCGGTGCTCGCCCGGGCCGGCATCGGCCCGGCACCGCTGGAGGCGCTGTTCTGGCCGGCACTCGGGCTCACCCTGCTGTCCCTCGCCGCCAACGCCGCGAGCCCCTCTCGCCCGGAGCGCCTGCTCTGGACGCCCGTCCTCGCCCTGATGACCGCCGCCGCGCTTGGCGTCGGTTTCCTCTGACCCGGAGACGATCCATGAACGTTCTGGTTGCCGGAGCGACCGGCCATCTCGGACGCTATCTTTGCGCCGAATACGCGCGCCGAGGTCACCACGTCACCGCCCTGGTGCGCGACACCGCGCGGGGCGAAGGCCTGGCAGATCTCACGGTCGAGGCCGAGGCGACGCGACCCGAGACACTCACGGGGATCATGGACGGCATGGACCTCGTCGTTTCGTCGCTTGGCATCACCCGGCAGACCGACGGGCTGGGCTACAGGGACGTTGACTTTCAGGCCAACCTGAACCTCCTGCGCGAGGCAGAAGCGGCGCGCGTGAAGCGCTTCGCCTACATCCACGTCCTGCACGCGGAGGACATGCCGGGCGTGCCGCTGATCGATGCCAAGGCCGCCTTCGTGGACGCGCTTCGGGCCTGCGACATGCCCGCGACGGTGATCGCGCCCACCGGCTTCTTTTCCGACATGGCCGAGATCCTGGACATGGCCCGGCGCGGCCGCGTGTGGCTTTTCGGGGATGGCACGCAGCGCCTCAACCCCATCCACGGCGCCGACCTGGCAATGGCCGTCGCCGACGCGACCGAAGCCGGGCGGGGCTGGGCCGAGGTCGGCGGGCCCGACGTGATGACCCAGGGCGAGATTGCCCGCGCCGCCTTCGCCGCCCTCGGGACCGCGCCGCGCATCACCCATCTGCCGGACGCCCTGCGCCGCGCCGCGCTCACCGTCCTGCCGATCCTGCCGCGCCGCGTCAGTGGACCGGCGCGGTTCTTCCTGACCGCGCTCGGGATGGACATGATCGCGCCCCGGTTCGGCACGCGGCGCCTTGCCGAATACTTCGAAACCCTCGCGGCAGACGAAACACGCCAACCAAAACAAAATCAATCATGACCCCCAAAACCCTCAACCGCCCC
>NZ_QGKU01000023.1 GCF_003172915.1 Meridianimarinicoccus roseus | reverse complement strand
TGATCGGCGGGCTGGGCGATGACGAATATGTCGGGGGCGTCGGCACCGACACGGCGGTGATCGCCGATGGCGGCGGGGCGGCCGTGACGCTGGGCGACTTCACCGTGACGGGCGCGTCGGTGGACGGCAGCGGCGCGTTCAGCGGCCAGATCGCGGGCCCGGACGGGACCGAAACGCTGTCGGGCATCGAGGTGATCGAGGTCACGAACACCGGCTCGTCCACCTTCCTCGTCTACGACGGCATGTCGATCCAGGCCGCCATCGACGCCGCGAGCCACGGCGACACAATCCTCGTAGGCGCGGGGGACTATTCCGCGGAGGGCAAGATCCTCATCACCGACAAGGCGCTGTCGATTTCGGGCGCGCTTGCCGGTGTTTCGCCGACCGGCGACAACTGGGCGGGACAGGCGCCGGGCAGCGAAACGATCATCGACGGATTCACGCTGACCGGCACGGGCGGGCTGTCGCTGGACGGCGTGCGGCTTCTGGGCACCGGGCCGGAAAGCGGCAACGGTCTGAGCGGCATCCAAGCCTACAGCAGCGGTGATCTCAGTGTGGTCAACTCCGTCATCCAGGTCGACGGATCGGCAGAAGCTGGCCTGTCCTTCAGCCCCGCGGGCATCGATGTGTCGGGCACGAATGGCGACATCACCGTCGACAACGTGCTGTTCACAGCCTTCAAGGCGCCGGCTGATCCAGGTGCGAGCCACACGGAATTCCCTTACGGGATATACCTGAATTACGGCGATGCGGTCACGGCGCGCGACGTGAGCGTGACCAGCAGCAAGTTCGACCTTGGCGGCAGCGGCGGCGATTTCGGCTTCCCGACGGCTATCGCCACCGACGGTCGGACCGGCGACGAGGGCAGCTTCGTCATTCAGTCCAACGCGTTCGAGGATACGGCCCCGCGGTTCGCCATCGGGCATTTCGATTTCTCGGGCCGACTTCAGGACGATGGAAACAACGACCAGGTAACTGCAGGCCCGGTCGATTTCTCGGGCGTTTCGGGCAACACGTTCACCGACACGCTGGGGAGCGACGCCAATACCGGGGTCATCGACAACCGGTCCGGCTTCGTGATCGAGACCGGTCCGAACACCATCGACGGTGTCGCCTATGACAAGGTCGTGGCCGATGTGACCGTCGCCGCCGACACGACCATCTCAAGCACGGCCGACGACGAGTTCATCTCGGGCGATGACGGGCTCGACGTGGTCACGTTCACCGGCAACTTCGCGGATTACACGATCAACGTCGATGCCTCCGGGGCGATCAGTATCACCGACACGCGCTCGGGCGCACCCGATGGCAGCGACACGCTGATCGGCATCGAAGCGCTGCAATTCGCGGACGGCTTTGGCGTGGTCGACGGCATGTCGATCCAGGCGGCGGTGGACGCGGCCAGCGATGGCGACACGATCAATGTGGGCGCGGGGACGTATGCTGAGTCCTTGAGTGTGAACAAGGCGCTGACGCTCACCGGGGTTGCGGACGGGGCGGGCAACCGGCCCATCATCGACACCGCCGGAAACGGCATCCAGATCGCGGGTGACATCGATGCGGGCGGAAGCGAGAGCGTCTCGATCTCGGGATTTGCCTTCGAGAACAATTCGGTCGGTGTGCGCGTGTCTTCGGGGGCAGTGCTTTCGAGTCTTTCGATTGACGATAGCGTCTTCAAGGGCAACACAGTCCATGGCGTAGGGACAGGATCGGGCGCACCGGGTCTCGGCTCCATCAACATCACGAACAGCGACTTCGAAGACAACGGTGGCGGCGGCTCGAACGGAACCGGCGACATCATCCTGTTCGGCTACACCGGCGATGCGACGATCGAGAATGTCGACATCATCAGTACCTTGAGCGAAAGCGCACCAACGGCAAGCAAGGGCGACAACGCGATCCAGATCGCTGGCTTCGACCCCGCCACCTATGATGTGACCGAGCCGATTGGCACGGTTTTTTTGAACAATGTCAACGTCACGGGCGCCTACCACAAGCCGCATCTGGCGATTCAAGGCTACACAGACCTGTCGGCCGCCAGCTTTACCGGTGTGACGCTGAACGGCAGTGCCGAATGGGGATACCTTGTCTTCGTTGATCCTGTCGCGTCGCCGGGCACTGCCGGGGCCGGAGCATCCGGCTATCCAGGCAGCTTCGCCGGGGGGGCAGCCACAAGCACGCTCGACCTTTCCGGCGTAACCGTCACCAACACTTCGTCGGGCAATCCCGGGTTCGACGTGTTCGTTCGTGGCTCCGATGCTGCCGATGTCCAGACCGGAACCGAGGCCGCGGACCTTCTGAACGCGCCCGCGGAGACCGGGATCGATTATGGTGGTGATGACACGCTTTCGGGCCTCGGCGGGGACGACACGCTTATCGGCGGCTTGGGCAACGACAGCATAGACGGTGGTCTCGACTCGGATACCGCCGTGTACGCGGGTAATTTCGCGGATTACACGATCACGCCCGAGTTCGACGTCAGCGGTGCCATCATCGGGTTCAGCGAGGTCACGGACAATAACGCAGGCGACGGCGACGAGGGCACGGACACCCTCACCGGCGTCGAGGTGCTGGCATTCGCCGACGCCGCCTTCGCGGTGGGCGACCCGGTTGTGGTGACCGATGGCGGCGGCGGCTTTGTCGGCTCCTTCACGACCATCAAGGCGGCGGTCGATGCGGCGCCTGATGGGTCGACGATCAGCATCGCGTCCGGAAGTGTTGTCGTTGGCGGCGCGCAGGTCGTAATCGACAAGGACCTGACGATCTTGGGGGCGGGGATCGGAGCGACGACCATCCTTGCGGACTTCAGCACCGGCGGCGCCGGGGATGCGCGCGGTCTTTTCCTCGTCGGCGAGGGCGTCACGCTCGACGTATCGGACCTGACGGTCGACGGCGACGGCAACGACGTGCACCAGGCGTTCCGGCACAGGGGGTCGGGCAGCTTCGAAAGCGTGGGCTTCAACGATATCCAGTTCCCGGGCTACGCGGGCACGGCCATCGTCGCGTTCGGCACGGCGAGCGATGTCGACGTGACGAATTCGACCTTCACCGATATCGGCCGCGTTGGCGTCCTGTATTTCGGCGACGGCGTGACGGGGATCTTCCAGGACAACACCTATACCGGCAAGGGCGCTGGCGATCATCTGGATTACGCGCTCGATATCAGCGCCGGGGCGGATATCGACGTGATCGGCAACACCGTGTCGCAGAACCTCGGTGAGGCGTCGAGCGACGGTTCGACCTCGGCGGCGTTCCTCGTAAGCACGTTCTTCGCGTCGGGAACCCAGGCCGATTTCCAAGACAACGACGTTGACGGCAGCACCACCGGCATCGCCGTGGGCTTTAACGCCGACGATTCGAGCACGGTGAATATTCTTTCTGGCAACAGCTTCGACGGGCTGACCAGCAACGCCCTGAACATCAATGGCAACGCGGTCGTGACGGGCGTTCCGGACATCACGGGCGACAGCGCCACGGTCAATTGGAATGGCGGCGATCAGGTCAATCTCATCGAAGGCGGCGATCTTGGCGACGTGCTGTCCGGTGGCGAGGGCAACGACCGTCTGATCGGCGGGCTGGGCGATGACGAATATGTCGGGGGCGTCGGCACCGACACGGCGGTGATCGCCGATGGCGGCGGGGCGGCCGTGACGCTGGGCGACTTCACCGTGACGGGCGCGTCGGTGGACGGCAGCGGCGCGTTCAGCGGCCAGATCGCGGGCCCGGACGGGACCGAAACGCTGTCGGGCATCGAGGTGATCGAGGTCACGAACACCGGCTCGTCCACCTTCCTCGTCTACGACGGCATGTCGATCCAGGCCGCCATCGACGCCGCGAGCCACGGCGACACAATCCTCGTAGGCGCGGGGGACTATTCCGCGGAGGGCAAGATCCTCATCACCGACAAGGCGCTGTCGATTTCGGGCGCGCTTGCCGGTGTTTCGCCGACCGGCGACAACTGGGCGGGACAGGCGCCGGGCAGCGAAACGATCATCGACGGATTCACGCTGACCGGCACGGGCGGGCTGTCGCTGGACGGCGTGCGGCTTCTGGGCACCGGGCCGGAAAGCGGCAACGGTCTGAGCGGCATCCAAGCCTACAGCAGCGGTGATCTCAGTGTGGTCAACTCCGTCATCCAGGTCGACGGATCGGCAGAAGCTGGCCTGTCCTTCAGCCCCGCGGGCATCGATGTGTCGGGCACGAATGGCGACATCACCGTCGACAACGTGCTGTTCACAGCCTTCAAGGCGCCGGCTGATCCAGGTGCGAGCCACACGGAATTCCCTTACGGGATATACCTGAATTACGGCGATGCGGTCACGGCGCGCGACGTGAGCGTGACCAGCAGCAAGTTCGACCTTGGCGGCAGCGGCGGCGATTTCGGCTTCCCGACGGCTATCGCCACCGACGGTCGGACCGGCGACGAGGGCAGCTTCGTCATTCAGTCCAACGCGTTCGAGGATACGGCCCCGCGGTTCGCCATCGGGCATTTCGATTTCTCGGGCCGACTTCAGGACGATGGAAACAACGACCAGGTAACTGCAGGCCCGGTCGATTTCTCGGGCGTTTCGGGCAACACGTTCACCGACACGCTGGGGAGCGACGCCAATACCGGGGTCATCGACAACCGGTCCGGCTTCGTGATCGAGACCGGTCCGAACACCATCGACGGTGTCGCCTATGACAAGGTCGTGGCCGATGTGACCGTCGCCGCCGACACGACCATCTCAAGCACGGCCGACGACGAGTTCATCTCGGGCGATGACGGGCTCGACGTGGTCACGTTCACCGGCAACTTCGCGGATTACACGATCAACGTCGATGCCTCCGGGGCGATCAGTATCACCGACACGCGCTCGGGCGCACCCGATGGCAGCGACACGCTGATCGGCATCGAAGCGCTGCAATTCGCGGACGGCTTTGGCGTGGTCGACGGCATGTCGATCCAGGCGGCGGTGGACGCGGCCAGCGATGGCGACACGATCAATGTGGGCGCGGGGAC
>NZ_QGKU01000022.1 GCF_003172915.1 Meridianimarinicoccus roseus | reverse complement strand
CATCGAGATCACCGGCGTGAACGACGGGCCGACGGCGGTGGCGGATTCGGACACGACGGGCGAAGATGGCCCTGCCCTGACCGGCGGCAACGTACTGGCCAACGACACCGACCCGGACACGGGCGACACCAAGACGGTCATCGGCGTCGGCGCCGCCACAGGCAATGTGGGTACCATCGTCACTGGCTCGAACGGCGGTGACTTCACCATCGACGCGAACGGCGACTGGAGCTTCGATCCGGCGGGCGCGTTCGAGGATCTCGACGACGGAGAGGACCGCGTCACCGAGGTCAGCTACACCATGGAGGACAGCCAGGGCGCGACCTCCACCACCACGCTGAGCGTGACGGTCAATGGCGCCAACGATCCGGCCACGGGGGGGACTCCGTCCGCCGCCTATACCGAGGATGACACCGGCCGCACCATCGACCTGCTGGCCGGCTCGAACGACGTGGATGGCGACGCGCTGACCGTGAACAATGTGACCGTGACGGCGCCGGATAGCCGGACGGTGACCTTCAGTGTCAGCCCGGCGGGCGTCCTGACGCTGGATGACGGCCAGTTCGAGGATCTGGACGAAGGCGATCTGTTCGAACTGACGATCGACTACAACATCAACGACGGCACGATCGACACCGCCACTTCGGCGAGCATCGAGATCACCGGCGTGAACGACGGGCCGGTCGCAGATCCGGATTCCGTCACGACCGACGAAGACACCCTTGCGGCAGCCTTCAACGTTCTGGACAATGACAGCGACGTCGACGCCGATGATACGCTGTCGGTTACCGCTGTGGGCGTGGGCACGCCGTCCGGCAATGTCGGCATGGCGGTCACGGGGTCGAACGGCGGTCTGTTCACCATCGGGTCGGACGGCGTGGCGAGCTTCGACCCGAACGGCGATTTCGAGGAACTGGAGGTCGGCGAAGACGCCACCACCGCCGTCAGCTACATCGTCACGGACAGCCAAGGCGCGACGGCGACCCAGACAGTCACGGCGACGGTCAACGGTGTGAACGATACGCCGGAGCCGGTGAACGACACCGCGTCGACGGACGAGGACACGCCGGTCAGCATCGATGTGCTGGACAACGACAGCGACCCGGACGTGCAGGACCTGACGATCACCATCGACACAGGGCCCGCAAACGGAACGGCCGTTGTGGACGACAACGGCACGCCGGGTGATCTGACCGACGACACGATCACCTACACGCCGGACGCCGATTTCAACGGCACCGACAGTTTCACCTACCAGGTGGATGACGGTGACGGCGGCACGGCGACGGCCACGGTGGAGGTGACCGTGAACGCGGTGAACGACGCGCCGGTGCAGAACACGCCGCCCGCCGCGACATTCACCGAGGATGATACCGGCCGCAGCATCGACCTGCTGGACGGCGCGAGCGATGTCGATCTCGACGATCTGGACGTGGCGAACGTGATTGTCACCGCCAGCGACGGGCGGAGTGTGTCCACCAGCGTCGATACCGAAACCGGCATTCTGTCGGTCGATGACGGCCAGTTCGACGATCTGGACGTGGGCGACACGGTGACGCTGGATGTGATGTACGACATCACCGACGGAACCTTGAACACGACGGCCACGGCCAGCATCGCCATCACCGGCGAGAACGACGACCCAGTGATCGGTTCGCCCGCCGCGTTCTCGATCGCCGAGAACACGACGGCCGTGGGCACGGTCACGGCGACCGATCTGGACGATGCCTCCACCGCGACGTTCTCCATCACCGGTGGCGATGACGGCGGTCTGTTCATTATCGACAGTGGCACCGGGGCGTTGAACTTCGCGGGGGCACCGGACTTCGAGCTTCCGACCGACACGGGTGGCGACAATGGCTACCAGGTCGAGGTCACCGTCACTGACGATCAGTTGGCGACAGATGTGCAAACCATCACTGTCACGGTGACGGATGCGAACGACGATCCGGTCGCCGTCGGTGACAGCTTCATCACCGTCGAAGACAGCGTGCTGACCCGTCTGCCCGCGCAGCTTCTGGCGAACGACACCGACCAGGACGGCGACACACCGGTCTTCACCGGGATCGTGACGTCCTCCGGCGTCAACGGAACCGTGGCCTTCGATGGCACCACGATTACCTTCACACCGGACGGGGATTTTAACGGCACGGCGTCGTTCGACTATACCATCGTGGACGGCAATGGCGGCACGGATACCGGCACGGTGACTGTCGATGTCCTGCCCGAACCGGATGTGCCCGTCGCGGGCGACGACAGCTTCACCACGGACGAGGACGTGGCGCTGATCGGCGCATCGGTGACCGGCAACGACACGGATGCGGATGGCGACACGCTCAACTACAGCCTCGTCACGGGCGCGGCGAACGGCACGCTGACCCTGAACGGCAGCGGCACATTCGATTACACTCCGAATGCCGATTTCAACGGGACCGACACGTTCACCTACGAAGTCGATGACGGCACGGGCCTGACCGACACGGCGGAGGTGTCGATCACGGTGAACGCGATCAACGACGCGCCGGATGCTGTGGACGATACCGCCACCACGGACGAGGACGTGTCAACGACCATCGCGGCCCTTGGCAACGACACGGACCCGGAGAACGACACGCTCACGGTCAGCGCATTCGACGCGACCAGCGCAGCGGGCGGAACGATCACCGAAAGCGGCGGGCTGTTCACCTATACACCCGGGGCGGAGTTCAGCGGGACGGATACGTTCAGCTACACCGTGACCGACGGTGATCTTACCGACACGGCAACCGTCACGGTCACCGTGAACGCCGTCAACGACGTGCCGGTCGCGGCGGATGATAGCGGCACCGTCAACGAGGACGGGTCGGTCACCATCGACGTGCTGGCCAACGATACCGATGCTGACGGCAACACCGACATCGACCCGGCCAGCGTGCTGATCGACGATGGCGGGTCCGGCACGACCAGCCTGAGCGTGCCGGGCGAAGGTACATGGACGGTGAACACCACCACAGGGGCGATCACCTTCTCGCCCGAGCCTGATTACGACGGCACGGTCACGCCGGTCGGCTACAGCGTGGCAGACCTTCAGGGGGCCCGATCGAATACAGCGCAGGTGTCGGTTACGCTGACGCCGCAGGCGGATGCGCCGGTCATCGACCAGGCGGATCCGTCGACGGTGAGCGTGGATGAGAACACAACCTCCGTCACCCAGATCACCGCGACCGACCCGGATACCGGCGACACGCAGACCTTCTCGCTAAGCGGTGACGACAGTACGCTGTTCACCATCGACGGGTCAGGCAACCTGAGCTTCATCGACGCGCCCGATTTCGAAATCGACACCTCGGATGACGGCGATCAGGTCTACGAGGTCGATGTCATCGTGACCGATGGCGATGGCCTGACCGACACGATCAGCGTCGAGGCGACCGTGCAGGACGCAAACGACGCGCCCGTCGCCGCAGATGACACGGTTCAGGACATGGTGGAGGACACGCCCTTCACATATCCAGAGGCCGTTCTTCTGGCCGGAGATACCGACCAGGATGGCGACGCCTTGAACGTGACGGCGGTGTCCAACGCGGTCGGCGGTGTGGCTGTGCTGAACCCCAGCGGTTCAGTGACCTTCACCCCCGATGCCGGTTACAACGGCCCGGCGTCGTTCGACTACACCGTGTCCGACGGCAACGGCGGCAGCGACGTGGGCACCGCCAGCTTCAACGTCGACGCAGTGCCGGATCTGCCTGTGGCCGATGACGACAGCATCACCGTCGCCGAAGGCGCGACCGGGTCGGGCAACGTGCTGGCAAACGACGAGGACGAGGACGGCGATGCGTTGTCGGTCACGCAGGTGAGCGGCAGCGCGGGCAATGTCGCGACGCTGATTGCCGGCGACAATGGCGGCCAGTTCGTCGTGAACGGTGACGGAACGTTCATCTTCGACACGAACGGTGAATTCACCGGGCTCGACCAGGGTGACAGCGCCACGACCAGCGTGACCTACCAGCTCTCTGCAGGTGGCGACACCGACACCGCCACGCTGAGCGTGACCGTGACCGGCACGGCGACCGCGCCGGTGGGCTTCCCGGTGACGTATACCGGTATCGGGGAGGACCAGTTCTTCGTTGAGAACATCGGCGATGGGTCCGGTGGCGTAGTGGGTGTCTTCTTCACGGATGAGGACAGCCCGCTTGCACCCGGCGACATCGCGCTGACCTCGGTCACGTTCGACGGCGTGTCCGTGCCGTTGGCCGGCAGCGGGGTGAACTACAATCCGCTGACAGGGGATCTGAGCATCGACGGCAGCGGGGTCGCGCTTTTCCAGGCGCTGGACGAAACCCAGACCGCCACGGTCGTCGCCACGCTCACGGCGACGGACACGACCGACGGAAGCCTGACCGGCGACAGTCTGGTGACGTTCGAAATCCAGGGCGTCAACGACGCGCCCACGATCACCTCAGGCGACACCTTCACCGTGCTGGAAAACAGCATCGCGCCGATCTTCAACGTCACAACGACGGATCCGGACGACGCGGCGCCGGTGTCCTATGCGCTGACGGGGACTGATCAGGACGATTTCCTGATCGACAGCAACGGGATCGTCACCTTCGCAGCCAGCCCCGACTTCGAGGCGCCGACCGATGCCGACACCGACAACGTCTATGAATTCACGGTCGAGGTTTCTGACGGGACTGACACCACCACCCAGGCGGTGACCGTGACTGTGGCGGATGCAAACGAACAGCCGGTTCAGGGCGGCGATCTGACGGCGACGGTGGACGAAGGCGCGGCGGTAACGCTCACCAACGCGGACCTGAATGCGACGGACCCGGAAAACGGAACGCGGACCTACTTTGTGACCGCTGCGCCGCTGGTGGGTGTTCTGTCCAACACGAATACCTTTGCGACCGGGATCACCAGCTTCACGCAGGCCGATATCGACTCGGGCTTCATCCAGTATGTCCATGACGGGTCGGAAACGACGGCGGACAGCTTCGACGTGGAACTTAGCGACGGCACCAACACACTGGCGCCGGTGACATTCACGCTCGATGTGAACCCGGTCAACGACGCGCCGGATGCGGTGGACGACAGCTATTCGACGGGCTTCGAGACGACTCTGGTCGTCGGCGCGGCGTCCGGGCTGCTGGCCAACGACACGGACCCCGAAGGCGACACGTTGCTTGCGCCGCTATTCACCGGAAATACGGTGAACGGGATCTACGAGATCCAGACGGATGGGTCGTTCACATACACACCCAACGCCGGCTTCACCGGCACGGACACATTCACTTACGAAGCCGACGACCAGAACGGCGGGTTCGACACCGCTACGGTAACAATCACCGTGGGCGGGGCCGTGGTGCCGGGACCTGGCGATGTAGTGCTGACGGGTGCCGATGACGTGTTCACCACACCCGATACCGGCGTGAACCGCGTGATTGGCGGCGATGGCGACGACACGATTTCCACCGGCGGCGGCAATGACATCCTCGTCGGTGGGGCCGGGGCCGACAACCTGTTCGGCGGCGCGGGCAACGACACGCTGATCGGCGGCACTGGCGGCGGCACGGTCAATGGTGGGGCGGGGGCTGACCTGTTCGTCTACCGCGCGGCCGACTTCCCCACGGGCTCTTTTACCATCGCCTTCATCGACGATTTCACCGCCGGCGAAGATACGCTTGAACTGAGCGGTTTTGCCGGGATCAACGACGCGTCGGATCTGACCATCGGCGACGGCTCGGGCAACGCCGTGATCTTCCTGCCGGGCGGCGTGGGCGCAATCGTCTTCAGCAACTTCACTTCGGTCGGCGAGGTCCCGCTGGGCGATATCGATGTCGTGACAACCGGCACGGACTTCGAATTCGACGTGGTCGTTACGGACCAGACCTTGAGCGAGGCGAGCGACAGTTTCGTGTCCCTCGACAGCGGGCCGAACGTCGTGGATGGCGGCGATGGCAACGACTTCATCAGCACGGCGGGCGGTGACGACACCCTGATCGGCGGCGCGGGCAGCGACGCCCTGTTCGGCCGTGCAGGAGAGGACACGCTGGATGGGGGTGCCGGAAACGACGCGCTGACCGGCGGTCTGGGTGCGGATACGTTCATCTTCCGCGCCGCCGACGCGCCGTCCGGAACGCTGGCGATCGACACCGTGACAGATTTCGAGATCGGGATCGACACGCTGGAGTTCAACGGTTTCGCCGGGGTCACGCAGTTCAGCGACCTGACCGTTCAGGACATCGGCGCGGACCTTCTAGTCGATCTCGGCGGAAGCCGCTTCGTGCGCCTCAACGGTCTCGACGATGTGACGGACCTGCAAGCCAGCGACACGCTCTTCACATGACCCCGCGCCTGCGCTCGGAACAAAGCCCTAGGATGTAAAGATGACCGATTTCACAGTTCCTGTCTTCGTGGCCCCGGAGCAAGATTACATCGATGCGCGGGATCTGGGGTTCTTGGGCGCCACGGTGCCACTGCAATCCGCCGACACTGCGACCTTCACCAGCAGCGACGGCACGCTCAGCGTTACGGATCAGGTCATCACGGCATCAGGGTCGCTGGGGGGAACTCCCCTTGTGATCGACCAGATCGAGTTCCGAACGATCAATTTCGGCGGCACCTCGGTCGATGTCGCAGTGATCTTTCCCGCGAGTTCGGCAGAAGTACTGATTGCGCCGGTCGATACGACGACCGACACGCTGACCGGCGGGTCGCTGGCCTTGGGCAGCTATTCCGTCGGCAGCGCCCTTGGGGAATCGACCTTCGCCTATCCGACGGGTGGCGGGGGTTCGGCGCCCGTCGGTGTCGCTGACAGCTACAGCACGGCCTTCGACACTGCGCTGACCGTCCCGTCACCGGTTGGCGTTCTGGCGAACGACACGGATGCCGATGGCGATACGCCGACCGCGGCCATCGATACGCCGCCCGCGAACGGGACGGTGACGCTGAACGCCGATGGTTCCTTCACCTACACGCCAACGGCGGGCTTCTCCGGTACCGACAGTTTCACCTATATCGCAACGGACGATGACGGGTCGTCCGCGCCCACGCAGGTTAGCATCGAAGTTGGGGCGTCCACCCCGCCCGCGTCGGTGCGTCTTGTGACCTATCCGGTGTCGGACGGTGATCTGAATGCGGCGCTGAGCGGGTTGCAGCCCGGCGGTCCGGAATTGCCCATCGGCAGCGACACGCGGATCGCCGAGATCGACAGCGCCGACAGCATCCTGAGCGTGGGCGACACGGTGACGACGCAGAACGACCCGGACAATCCGGGGACGCTGCAGGACGCGGTGATCGCTGAGATCGAGTTCCGCACGCTGACGCTGGGCGGGACGGATTACGAGGTGGCGATCCTGCGCTTCGACCCCGAGACGGAGAACCTCGTGGTGCCGCTGGATCTCGCGGCGGACGAGACGACGGACACGGTGCTGCCCGCGGGCACCTACGATTTCGGCGGCCCGCTGGCCGAGACGACCTTCACGCTG
>NZ_QGKU01000021.1 GCF_003172915.1 Meridianimarinicoccus roseus | reverse complement strand
ATGAAAAAGGTGTACGGCAGCGCGTCGGAGGCTCTTGACGGGCTTTTGTCGGACGGGATGCTCATCGCGGCGGGGGGCTTTGGTCTTTGCGGCATTCCTGAGCTTCTGATCGACGCCATTGTCGAAAGCGGCGTCAAGGACCTGACCGTCGCCTCGAACAACGCGGGCGTCGATGACTTCGGGCTCGGCAAGCTGCTGGCCACCCGCCAGATCAAGAAGATGATGTCGTCCTATGTCGGCGAGAACGCGGAATTCATGCGCCAGTACCTGTCGGGCGAGCTGGAGCTAGAATTCAATCCGCAGGGCACGCTCGCCGAACGCATGCGCGCGGGCGGCTGCGGCATCCCGGGCTTCTACACCAAGACCGGCGTCGGCACGATGATCGCCGAGGGCAAAGAAGTGAAGCAGTTCGACGGCGAGGATTTCATCCTCGAGCGCGGCATCTTCGCGGACCTGAGCATCGTGAAGGCGTGGAAGGCAGACGACACCGGCAACCTCGTCTTCCGCAAGACCGCGCGCAACTTCAACCCGCCCGCCGCGATGTGCGGCAAGGTCTGCGTTGCCGAGGTCGAGGAAATCGTGCCGCGCGGCGCGCTCGACCCCGACGCCATCCACCTGCCCGGCATCTACGTGCACCGGATCGTGCAGGGCGACCACGAGAAACGGATCGAACAGCGCACGACGCGCAAGCGGGAGGAAGCCTGATGCCCTGGGACCGCAACCAGATGGCCGCGCGCGCGGCACAGGAACTCGAAGACGGCTGGTACGTGAACCTCGGGATCGGCATTCCGACGCTGGTGGCCAATTACGTCGGCGACAAGGACATCACACTGCAATCCGAGAACGGGATGCTCGGCATGGGGCCCTTCCCCTACGAGGGCGAGGAAGACCCCGACCTGATCAACGCGGGCAAGCAGACGATCACCGAGTTGAACCGCACGTCGTATTTCGACAGCGCGACCAGCTTCGGGATGATCCGGGGCGGCAAGATCGCGGCGGCGATCCTGGGCGCGATGGAAGTGGCCGAGAACGGCGATCTGGCGAACTGGATGATCCCCGGCAAGCTGGTGAAGGGCATGGGCGGCGCGATGGATCTCGTGGCCGGGGTCGGCCGGGTCATCGTGGTGATGGACCACCAGAACAAGGCGGGCGAGAGCAAGGTGCTGAAGGCCTGCACGCTGCCGCTGACCGGCACCGGCGTGGTGGACCGGATCATCACCAATCTCGGGGTGCTCGACGTGGTCGAGGGCGGGCTGAAGATCGTCGAGACCGCCGACGGCGTCACCGAAGACGACATCCGCGCCGCAACCGAGGCGACAATCGTGTGAGGAACTTGGGGCCACTGAACGGCCCCGCCTTGCTCGAAGAGCATTTCGTGCAGCGGATCATGCGGCCTCAGCCATCGGCTGCACCTGATCGAGATACTGGTATCGGCCTCAACCGACCGGATACATCCGATCGATTCCAACAGGCGCTCGGTGTTGAACCGGTCGACCCAGAGCATGGCTACGATCCCAGTTCGCACGCCACTCCGGCGTAGCTTGAGCGCTCCGTACGTGTTCATATGGCGAGCCTATCGCAATGACTGCTTGGATTACATGCAGGGGCACAAGACCTGATTTCCCGAGATCGAGAGTTGACACCATATACTGCGATTTGCCATAAATTACTTTAATGTCAGATGCTTAGAAAAGAATCATACCACCCCAGCCATGCTTCCCAGATCAGAGAAAAAAGCCCGAGAAAATTGGGTCGACCGCTCCCGGTCGCAAAACGCTGTGTCACACTCCGCGGAGCCGGAGCGGCGCTGTCGCATCACTGTCAAATTCGGCGTTTAGCGGTTCACAATCCGGTTAGCCCCGTGACACCGCCGGGCCGCTTGTATAGGCCGGACTGGCAGGATAGACGCCTGCCTTCAATTTGGCGCTGCAGCGAACGGACACGGGAATTTGGCCAGTTCAATCTACGGAATCGATGCCTGGGGACACGGGCTTGTCAGCGTCCTGCCTGACGGAAAAATCGCGCTGAACGATCCGCTGGCGCCCGGCAGCCCGCCGGTGGCGCTTCCGGATATCGTGCGTGACCTGCAGGAACGCGGCATCCGCACGCCGATCCAGCTGCGCGTTCAGTCATTTCTCGACTACGGGGTGCAGCGGCTATGCGCAGCCTTCCGCCAGACCATCAGCCAAGTCGGCTATCGTGGGGCCTATCGCGGGGTTTTCCCGATCAAGGTCAACCAGCAATCCGAGGTGGTGCGCCGTATCGTCGAGACCGGCAAGTCGCACGGATTCGGGCTGGAGGCGGGCAGCAAGCCCGAACTGATCGTTGCACTGGCGCAGGACCTGTCTCAGGATAGCCTGATCATATGCAATGGCGTGAAGGACGACGAATTTATCCGCCTTGCGATCCTGTCGCGGAAGCTGGGCTTCAACACGGTCATAGTTCTGGAAAGCCTGAAGGAATTCGAGATCGTGCGCCGCGTTTCGGACGAGATCGGCGTGAAGCCGATGCTTGGCGTGCGCGTGAAGCTGACCCAGACCGTCACCGGCAAGTGGGAGGCGTCCTCCGGCGACCGGTCCAGCTTCGGGCTGGGCACCTACGAAGTGGTGCAACTGATCGACCGGCTGACCGAGACAGGATTCCTCGATTGCCTCGTGCTGCAGCACAACCATCTTGGCAGCCAGGTGCCGAACGTGATCGACGTGCGGCGCACGGTCACCGAAGCGTGCCGTTTCTTCGTGGAACTGCGCAAGATGGGCGTGCCGCTGTCCTATCTCGATCTCGGGGGCGGGCTGGGGATCGACTACACCGGTGAGAACCGGTCGACGGACAATTCCGTGAACTACTCGGTCGAGGAATACTGCACCGCCATCGTGGAAACCGTGGGCTACGCGATGGATGAGGTCGGCGAGCCGCACCCGACCATCGTGACGGAAAGCGGACGCTTCGTGGTGGCGCTGTCGTCCATGCTGATCTTCGACGTGCTCGACGCGACGCTTTATGACGTGCCGGACAAGCCGAAAGGGCAGGAGGGCGACCATCATTACCTTGCCGACCTGATGGCGGTGGAGGACTATCTGGAGCCTCGCCGTGTGCAGGAGTGCTTCAACGACGCCGTGTACTACCGCGACGAGATCCGCGCGCTGTTCCGGCGCGGCGTGATCGAGCTGCGCGAGATGGGCCGGGCGGAGCGAGTGTTCCTCTACACGCTGGCGCGGATCGCGCAGGTCAACCGCGAAAGCCGATCGGGCGGGGATCTGGATGCGCAGCTTGAATCCTACGTCGACTATTATCACTGCAACTTTTCACTGTTCCAGTCGCTGCCGGATGTCTGGGCGATCGACCAGATCCACCCGGTGATCCCGCTGCAACGCCATAACGAAACGCCGACGCGGCGCGCGATCCTGACCGACATCACCTGCGACAGCGACGGCAAGATCAACCATTTCGTTCTGGCTGACGGTCTGCACAAGGCGCTGCCGGTGCACGACCTGCGCGAGAACGAGGACTACCTGATCGGCGTGTTCTTCGTAGGCGCCTATCAGGAGACGCTGGGTGATCTGCACAACCTGTTCGGCGATGCGAACGTTGTCACAATCGCGCTCGACGGCGAAGGCGGCTTCAGCGTGGAACACGAGACCGAGGGCGACAGCATCGCCGAGGTGCTGTCCTATGTCGAATATGACCCGCAGGATTGCCTTGCCGCGTTCCGAAAGCGGGTGGACAACGCCGTCGCGCGCCGCGATCTGAGCGCAGACGAACGGCGGGTGCTGATCTCTGCCTACAAGGACAGCCTTGCGGGCTATACCTATTTCGAATGACCCCCTCAGCGACACGGGAGACTGACATGGCAGGGAATGTTCTGGTGGTGGGCGCGGGCGGCGTCAGTTCGGTCGCCGTCCACAAGATGGCGATGAACCCGGAGATCTTCGGGACGATCACGCTGGCCAGCCGCACGAAGTCGAAATGCGACGATATCGCGGCGAGCGTCAAGCAGCGCACCGGGGTGGAGGTCGCGACACGTGGACTTGACGCGATGGACGTGGCGGCGACCGTGGCGCTTATCCGCGAGACGGGCGCCGAACTGGTGGTGAACCTCGCGCTGCCCTACCAGGACCTGAAGCTGATGGATGCCTGCCTCGAGGCAGGGGTGCACTATCTTGACACGGCCAACTACGAGCCCGAGGACGAGGCGAAGTTCGAGTATCATTGGCAATGGGCGTACCAGGACCGCTTCAAGGCGGCGGGGCTGACCGCGATCCTGGGGTCCGGGTTCGACCCGGGTGTGACCAGTGTCTTCGCGACCTGGCTGCGCAAGCACAAGTTGGAAGGTATCCGGCGGCTCGATGTGCTGGATTGCAACGGCGGCGACAACGGCAAGCCCTTCGCCACCAACTTCAACCCGGAGATCAACATCCGCGAAGTGACCGCGGATGCCAAGCACTGGGAGAACGGCGACTGGGTGGTGACCCCGGCAATGAGCCACAAGGTCAGCTTCGATTTCCCCGGCGTGGGGCCCAAGAATATGTACCTCATGTATCACGAGGAACTGGAAAGCCTTAGCACCCATTTCCCCGAGATCGAGCGCGCCCGGTTCTGGATGACTTTCGGGGATGCCTACATAAACCACGTCACAGTGTTGCAGAATGTCGGTATGACCTCGATCACGCCAGTGGTGCATGATGGCGTGGAGATCATTCCGCTGCAATTCCTCAAGACTGTTCTGCCCGATCCGGGCGATCTTGGTGCGCTGACCAAGGGCAAGACCTGCATTGGCGATATCGCGACCGGCCCCGCGAAGGACGGCAGCGGCGAGAAGACCTACTACATCTACAACATCTGCGATCACGAGGCATGCTATGCCGAGGTCGGCAGCCAGGCGGTGGCCTACACCACCGGAGTGCCGGCGATGATCGGTGCGGCGATGCTGCTGGGCGGGCATTGGTCCGCGCCGGGCGTGTGGAACATGGAGCAGCTCGATCCCGACCCGTTCATGGATATGCTGAACACGCAGGGCCTGCCTTGGGAAGTTCACGAGCTTGATGCGCCGGTATCGTTCTGAGCGGGCCGGGCGCGCCGGGGCATCGAGCCCCGCCGCGCCCGGTCGCGGCCTTCGGCGCTCCGGCCCGGTGGTGGGGACAGCATGACGGACCCGATCGATATTGCCGCTGACAGCCGTGCGCGGTTCGCCCGTTTCGACCTGTCGCGCGTCCCATCCCCCTGTTTCGTGGTGGACGCGGCGCAGATCGATCGCAATTGCGCGATCCTCGCCGATGTGGCGGCGCGGTCGGGGGCGCATGTGTTCCTTGCTCTCAAGGCGTTTTCCATGCCCACGCTCGCGCCTGTAGTGATGGCGCATCTTTCGGGCACAGCGGCGTCGGGCATTCACGAGGCGCGGCTGGGCCGCGAGAGGTTCGGCGGCCATGTCGCCACCTTCAACGCAGGGTTCAAGGCGGACGAGTTGGACGAGGTGCTGCGCCTGTCCGACCACGTTATCTTGAACTCCGTCAGCCAGCTTGCCCGGTTTCGCCATATGGTCGATGGGGCGCGGGCGTCCGGCACGCAGGTCGAGATCGGGCTTCGGATCAATCCGGAGCATTCCGAGGGGTGGAACGAGAAATATGACCCCGCCGCGCCCTGTTCGCGTCTCGGTGCGCCGGTTTCGCATGTCTGCCCGCAGGACATCGCGGGCATCGACGGGCTGCACATGCACACCTTGTGCGAGCAGGGCTTCGAGCCTCTGAAACGCACCTGGGAGGCCGTCGAACCCGTGATCGGTCCATGGCTGCACGGCCTACGCTGGCTGAACCTTGGCGGCGGGCACCACATCACGCGCGGCGACTACGACCGCGACGGGCTGGTGGCGCTGATCCGGCAGATCCGCACGACTTACGGGGTCGAGGTGTATCTTGAACCGGGGGAGGCGGTAGCGCTACAGGCCGGTATCCTTGTTGGCGAGGTGCTGGACATTGCCGAGAACGGGATGCCGCTGGCGATCAGCGACATCAGTGCGACCTGCCACATGCCCGACGTGATCGAGGCGCCCTACCGTCCCGATCTTCTGGGTGAGTTGCCGGAGGGCGAAGGCCCGGAGATCCGCATCGGGGGGCCGTCCTGCCTTGCCGGCGACGTGATCGGCGATTTCCGTCCGGCGGGCGGCTGGGCGGTCGGCGACCGCTTTGCCTTCCTCGATCAGGCGCACTATTCGATGGTCAAGACCAACACGTTCAACGGTGTTCCGCTGCCCGCGATCGCCGTCTGGGACAGCCGCACCGACGATCTGCGGATCGTGCGCCAGTTCGGCTATGACGATTTCCTGAACCGGCTTTAGAGGCGCCCATGATCCCTTTCCTCGATGGCGAGTTGAGCACGGCCGAGGCCGACCCGGCGCAGGCCAGGTTCCGCGTGATCCCGGTGCCGCTGGAGCGTACGGTCAGTTACGGCGCGGGAACGGGGCGCGGTCCCGCAGCGCTGCTGGCGGCCAGCGTCGAACTGGAGCGGCTATGGCGCGGCACAGAACCCTGTGCGCAGGGCATCGTGACCGAAGCGGCTTTGGAGTGCGACGGTCCGCTGTCCGGCGTTATGGAGCGGATAGCGGCGCGCACCGGTGCTGCGGTTGCGGCCGGGCGCATCCCCGTCGTGCTGGGAGGCGAGCATTCGCTGAGCTATGGCGCTGTGCGCGGCGTGGTGGCTGGGCTGGGGCGCCCGGTCGGAATCGTGCAGATCGACGCGCATGCCGACCTGCGCCGGGCCTACCAGAACGAACGGCATTCCCATGCCTCGGTGATGCAGCTTCTGGCCGAGGAGGAGGGGCTGCCCATCGCGCAGTTCGGAGTTCGTGCGCTGTGCATGCAGGAGGCGGAACTGCGCCGCTCGCTGTCGGTGTTCCATGTCGATGCCGAGGAACTGGCCACTCGCGGCCTGCATGCTGTCGATCTGCCCTCCGACTTTCCCGAGGACGTCTATGTCAGCTTCGATGTTGACGGGCTGGACCCGTCGGTGATGCCCGCGACCGGCACGCCGGTGCCCGGCGGTCTGGGCTTCTGGCAGGCGATCCACCTTGTCGAGCACGCCCTTGAGGGGCGCCGTATGGTCGGTTGCGACGTGGTGGAACTGGCCCCTCACGACGGCGACGCAGTGTCGGATTTCACCGCCGCGCAGGTCACCTATGCGCTGATGGCGCTGGCCGGTCCGCGCCCGGCGGCCTAGTCCAGTGCGACGGCATCGGCGAAAGCGGCATCCATCATTGCCTGCGTACCGCGCGAGAATTCGAGCGGGCAGGGATAGGCCGCCCCGGTCAACGCGGAGCGATTGAAGGCCGCGACCTGCAGATCGTACTGCCGTGCCCCGTTGAATCGCGCGACGCTGTCGGGCTGACCAGCACGGCGCAGGATAACCGCCGCATCGCCGAACACCGGGCCGTTGAAAGGCGCCGTAAGTTGGACCGACCCGGCATCGCCGTGGAACGTCATGGTCTGGTAGGGGTTGAGCCGAGTTGACACGCAGGCCGAGTAGGTAAAGCCGGGGAACCTTGCGGAGATGTCGGTGAAAACGTCGAATCCGCTTTCCCAGCGGATGCGGGCCGACACCTGCTGTGGCTCGCACCCCGCGACGAAGCGCGTCGATCCTATCACGTAGACACCGATGTCGCGCATCGCGCCGCCGCCCAGATCGGCCTGGTTGCGGATGTTTCCCGGCTCGTCCGCGTTGTTGAAGCAGAACATCCCCTCCACATGGCGCAACTGCCCAATCTGGCCGGAGAACACCAGATCGCGGGTATGCTGCCACTGGGGATGGAACACGATCATGTAGGCTTCGGCGGCCAGCTTGCCCGCGGCGTCCCGCGCAGCGATCAGGCTGTCGATCTCGTCGGCCTTCATGGCGACGGGCTTTTCGGTCAGAACGTGCTTACCTGCCTGCAGGGCCTTTAGCGTCCAGTCCACGTGCATCGAGTTCGGAAGCGGGATATAGACCGCGTCGATTGCGGGATCGTTCAGCAACGCGTCATAATCTGAGTGCACCGCCAGGTCTGGCGCGATGGCGCGGAACGGGTCCGCCTTGCCAGGATCACGGGTGGCAAGCGCCGCAAGGCTGCCACCTTCGGCCGCATGCAGGGCTGGACCCATGTGCTGCGCGGCGAATTTCGCCGCGCCCAGAATGCCCCACCGGATATGCGCCATGTGATCCCCCGTCTCCGCGCCTGGTTGCGCCAACACTAGTGCGCGGGCGGGCGGTTGCACAAGAGCGGCCGGGCGGTCAGTCCACTGCGACAAGGCCCTTTTCGGCGGCCAGTTCACGCATGCGCTTCTGCAGTTTCTCGAAGGCGCGCACCTCGATCTGGCGAATGCGTTCGCGGCTGACATCGTACTGGCTGGACAGGTCTTCCAGCGTGACAGCCTGATCCTGAAGCCGACGCTGGACAAGGATGTCCTTTTCGCGATCGTTCAGCACGCTCATCGCTTCGGCCAGCAGTTCGCGGCGCACGGTCAATTCGTCCGCCTCGGCATAGCTGGTCGCCTGATCGGCATCCTCGTCCTCAAGCCAGTCCTGCCACTGCGCCGATCCATCATCGTCCGATCCGATCGTCGCATTGAGCGACGCATCTCCGCCGGACAAGCGCCGGTTCATGGAGATCACTTCTTCCTCGGTCACGTTCAGGTCATGCGCGATCTGCTTCACGTTCTCGGGACGCAAGTCGCCATCCTCCAGCGCACCGATGCGCGACTTTGCCTTACGCAGGTTGAAGAACAGTTTCTTTTGCGCGCTGGTGGTACCCAGTTTCACGAGGCTCCAGGATCGCAGGATGTATTCCTGAATCGAAGCCCGGATCCACCACATCGCGTAGGTGGCCAGTCGAAAGCCTTTTTCCGGGTCAAACCGCTTGACGGCCTGCATCAGCCCGACATTCGCCTCCGATATTACCTCGGCCTGTGGCAGCCCGTAGCCGCGATAGCCCATCGCGATCTTCGCGGCGAGGCGCAAGTGCGAAGTCACCATCTTGTGTGCGGCCTCGGTATCCTGATCCTCGACCCACCGTTTGGCGAGCATGTATTCCTCTTCCGGCTCCAGCATCGGGAATTTGCGAATTTCCTGCAGGTAGCGGTTCAGGCCCTGTTCCGGCGACGGGGCGGGAAGATTTCCATATGTTGCGGCCACGGTCGGTTCCCTCTGTCGGCGCGTTCTCGGACGCGATGTTCATTCGTTTCACATTAATTGGCCACTGTGGTCACCGGCTTCAAGTCCCCAACGTCTTCGGGGTCGCACAGGCCCTGTGCACAAGCCCGAAGGCCCCGTGCGCCGGGCGCTTACCCTGACAGCGCGCCAATCATTTGAGACATATCATCCGGCATGGGGGCGGCGAATTCCAACCACGACTGCGTGACCGGATGCGTGAACCCCAGCGTGGCGGCGTGCAGGGCCTGACGGGGAAAGGCGGCGGCTGCCGCCGCGGCCGCGGGGGGCACGGCGCGGGCGGGCAGACGTCGGCGGGCGCCATAGGTCTGGTCGCCCAGCAGAGGATGGCCCAGATGCGCCATGTGCACGCGGATCTGGTGGGTGCGCCCGGTTTCCAGCCAGCAGTCCAGCAGCGCTACGGCCGCCGGGTTGCCATAGGCGTCCAGCACGCGGGCCCGGGTCACGGCATGGCGGCCGCCCGTGGGCAGGACAGCCTGGCGCTGCCGGTCATGGCGGTGGCGGCCGATCTGGGTACGCACGCACAAGACGCCGCCTGCTTCGAAGGATACGCCATCGATCCCGACGAGCCGGGGCGCGGCGGCATCCGGCACGCCGTGCACCAGCGCGCGGTAGTGACGAGCGACGCTGTGCGCGGCGAATTGCGCGGCAAGTCCGTGATGCGCGCCGTCGGTCTTGGCGACGACCAGAAGGCCGGAGGTGTCCTTGTCGATCCGGTGCACGATGCCCGGTCGGCGTTCGCCACCGATGCCCGAAAGCGTTTCGCCGCAATGGGCCATCAGCGCGTTGACGAGCGTGCCGTCGGGGCTACCGGGTGCCGGGTGTACGACCATTCCCGCGGCTTTGTTCACGACGACCAGAGCGTCGTCCTCGTAGACGATGTCGAGCGGGATCGCCTCGGCCCGCAGATCGGTGTCCTGCGCGTCGGTGACGCTCAGCGTGATCTCGTCGCCCGGACGCAGCCGCGACTTGGCGTGCAGGACCTCGTCGCCGCGTCGCACCGCGCCTTCGTCCAGAAGGCGGGCAAGGCGGGTGCGGCTGAGCGCGGCCTCCGGTGGTACGTCGCGGGCCAGTGCCTTGTCGATGCGCGCTGGCGGATCGGCTGCAATGGTGACAGGCACGGTGCGCGCAGCAGCCGTGCCGGAGCGGTCACCAGGCGCGTCGCCGGGGTTCGGGCTGGTGCCTGGGCGTTTGTCGGGGCCTCTATCGGGGTCATTGTCTGGGGCGGGCACGGGGGCGCGGGCTCCGGTCACGGGAAACAGCGCATCGCTTAGCGCGGCGCGGCGGCACTGTCACCCCTACACCGTCTGGCCTTCACAGCTGAACGCGGCTATCAGCGCGCAGCGAGGAGGCCCGCCATGACCGACGACACCCAGACCGATCTTCCCGAACCGCGCAACCTGCGCAAGCTGCGGGTGCTGGTGACGGTACTGATGTGGGTAATGATCGTCGGTATGGTCAGCGTCGTTGGGCTCCTGGCGCTGCGCCTGTCGCAGACGCCGCAACAGGCGGCACCGGTCCTGCCTGCACTGCCCGACCGCATCGCGCTGCCACCGGGAACCGAGCCGCTGGCCGTGACCGCCGGACCGGGCTGGTACGCGGTCGTCACGGTGCAGGGAAGTATCCTCGTTTTCGATGCAGTCAGCGGTGCGCTGGTTCAGGACATCGCGGTCGACCTACCCGGCGGTTGACCGAGCCCCGCCCCACGCCGCAACGACGGAGCGGGGCAGGCGCCTGCGGTCAGTGCCCGCCCGACAGAACGAGGCTGCGCACCGGCAGAAGCAGCGTCTGTGCACGCAGGATGATGGCGTGGACCAGCCCCACAGTATCCACTCCGTGCATCCCCAGCTTCGTCCAGAACCCGAGTGACGGGTCCTGCAGCCGGTCGTGGAAACTGGTGTAGGCATTGGCCACGCAGGCGCTGCCGGGCGGAATGTCGTCGGCTTGCCCGGAATAGAGCGGTTCCATCCGGACGGTCAGCGTGCCCGGCGCGGCGGTGCGCGATTGCAGATCCACGAGTTGGTCTGTCGGGCGGAACTGTCCGGCGGCGATAACCGGCTGGACGGCGGTGATCACCATCGGCACCACCGTGAACGGTTGCGAGGCGCAGGAGATTTCGGCCAGCATTCCGGGCTTGACGATCTGACCGGCAAGCTGCCCGAACCCGGCGACGAAATGGCCTTCTTCGAACTCGGTCGGCACGAGGATACCGGCAGGCCGCAGCACCGAGCTCACGTAGTCGCCGACCTGCAGCTGAAACTGTTCCACCGTGCCGTCCACGCCTGCCGTAACGATGGTCTTGTCCAGTTCGGCCTGCGCCTGCGCCAGCGCGGCCTCGGCGGTGGCGCGCTGCGCCGGGAACAGCACGTCGATCTGCGTCTGAAGCGCCTGCACATTGGCGAAAGCCGCATCCACCGCGCCCTGGCGGGCATTGACCGTGTTCTGCAGGCGGTCGATCTCTCGGCCCGAGACGATATCGGCGTTGCGTGCTTGCAGGTTGAGCTGGCGGGCCAACTCGTCCTGCGCCTGTTCCAGTGTCCCTACTGCCTGGTCCGCGCTGCCATTCGCGGCCACCAACTGGTCGCGTGCCACCGCAAGGGCGGCGTCAATCTCGGTGATGCGCCTGCGGGCCGCCTCCACCGCCGTGCGTTGTGTCGAATCCTCTACCCGGAACAGCGGCTCGCCAGCCGATACTCGCTGCAAGGAGCGGACATAGACCTCGTCCACGCGGCCGGGGATCTGAGGCAGGATCGTCACCGTTCGGAAGAAGGACGACACGTTGGTCGTGGACGGATGGAAGTAGAACACCACGGTGACCAGAAGTACCGTCAGCATCAGACAGCCGGTCAGGCCCCAGCGCAGTTCGTACCAGACCGAGAACAGGGTGATCTCGCGGCCCACGCGCTTGCCCTGGCCGAAACGGCGATAAAGAAAGTCGGGCAGGATCGTGAAGAACGAGCAGAACATGAGTTCAAGCATGGTCTTTTGCCTCCGCCGCGGCGCGCTTTTCGGCATCCGCCAGGACTTCGGCTTCGCGGCCGGTCGCCTTTTCCAGCGAACGGGCGATGCTGTTCAGCGGGGACATGAAATCGGGAATTTCGACCACGGCGATGACCAGCGCAAGCAGCCAGAAAAGGTTGTTGTGCGTGAACAGCGCCAGCAGGGCGAGGATGCCGATCAGCTGGAACTGCGTGGAATTGCGTTTGTGCGCCATGCGTTCGGGCAGGGCGTGCAGCGTCAGGTAAAGCACGCCGATCAGCAGAACGATCACAACGAGGAAGATCGCGACATTGACCATCATCGTGTCGGTCTGCCCCGGCGCTGTGATGAAACCGGGCAGGTGGTCGGGGGCCATCGGGTGGATACCGTGCGCCGTGCTGTCCATATGGCCATGTCCTTTGCTGTGAGGGCGAGCCTGAAATCGCGCCGCCTGCGGGGCGCGCCGCGTTACTGTTAGCGCAGACCGATGGTCAGGACGATGCCCTTTTCGACGCATCGGACACTGCGCCGAGCGCGCGCCAGCCGATGTCGCGCCGGTAATGCCCGCCGGGCCAAACCACCGCCTCGGCCAGCGCGTAAGCGCGCGTGCGCGCCTCGGCCAGAGTGGCGCCGCGCGCGGTCGCGTTCAGCACCCGCCCGCCCTGCGCGGTGACACGCCCGTCCACGGTCTTGGTGCCCGCGTGGAACATCATGTGAAAACTGTCCTCGGGCAGGGCGTCGAGCCCGCCGATCGGATCGCCCTTGCCGTAAGCGCCCGGATAGCCGCGCGCGGCCAGGACCACGGTCATCGCGTGATCGTCGGCCCAGTCCACCCGTGCCTCGGCAAGCCGCCCTTCGGCGGCGGCGTGGATCAGATCGAAAGCCTGCGCGCCGAGCCGCAGCATCAGCGCCTGGCATTCGGGGTCGCCGAAGCGGGCGTTGTACTCGACCAGGCGCGCGGTGCCGTCCTCGATCATCAGCCCGGCATAGAGCACCCCCTGGTAGGGCGTCCCACGGCGGAGCATTTCGGCCAGGGTCGGGCGGATGATCCGTTCCATCACCTGGGCCTGCAGCGCGTCGGTCAGGATCGGCGCGGGCGAATAGGCCCCCATCCCGCCGGTGTTGGGGCCGGTATCGGCTTCGCCGATGCGCTTGTGGTCCTGCGCAGTGCCGATGGGCAGCGCGACCTCGCCGTCGCAGAGCACGAAGAAGCTGGCTTCCTCCCCGGTCATGAATTCCTCGATCACGACCTCGGCGCCGGCGCCGCCGAAGGCTCCGCCGAACATGTCGGCGACGGCGGTATCGGCCTCGGCTCGGGTCATCGCCACGACTACGCCCTTGCCTGCGGCCAAACCGTCGGCCTTGATGACGGTCGGCGCGCCGGTGCGGTCGAGATGGGCCCGCGCCGCGGCGGCGTCCGTGACGCGCACCCATCCCGCGGTCGGCACCTTTGCCGCGTCGCATACCTGCTTGGTGAATGTCTTGGAGGCTTCCAGTTGCGCGGCAGCGGCAGACGGTCCGAAGCACAGCACGCCAGCGGCGCGCAACTCGTCCGCCACACCGGCCACCAGGGGCGCCTCGGGGCCGACGATCACAAGGTCGATCGCGTTGTCCACGGCGAACTGCGCCAAAACCGCGCCATCCTCGATCGGCAGATCGGCGCATTCGGCGATGGCCGCGATGCCCGCATTGCCCGGCGCAACGATCAGCCGGTCGCATTTCGGGTTCTGCATCGTCGCCCATGCCAAAGCGTGTTCGCGCCCGCCGCCACCGAGGATCAGGATGTTCATGTAGGGTCCGTCCGTTCTTGCCTGATCCGCGTCGTAAGCAAGCCGCCCGGGTCTGGCAAGCCTCGCGGCGCGGGGCACTTTCCCTCGCCGCTGGCCTGCGCTAGCGTCCGGGGCTGAAACGCTGCGGGGGCATCATGGATCTGCTTGACGACGGGGACGATCAGCGCACTGGCGACAACGCACCGGAATTCACCGTGTCCGAACTTTCCGGCGCCGTGAAGCGCACGATCGAGGGCGGGTTTTCGCGCATACGGGTGCGCGGCGAGCTTGGGCGCGTGTCGCGGCCGCGCTCCGGGCACGTGTATCTCGATCTGAAGGACGACCGGTCGGTGCTGTCCGGGGTGATCTGGAAGGGGCAGGCGGCACGGTTGGCGACGCAGCCCGAGGAAGGCCTTGAAGTGGTCGCCACCGGACGGCTGACCACCTTCCCGGGGCAGTCCAAATACCAGATCGTGATCGACAGCCTTGCGCCCGCCGGTGTCGGCGCGCTGATGGCGATGCTTGAGAAGCGCAAGAAGGCTCTGGAGGCGGAAGGTCTGTTCGCATCGGAGCGCAAGCGCCCGCTGCCCTATCTGCCCGAGGTGATCGGGGTCGTGACATCGCCCTCGGGCGCGGTGATCCGGGATATCCTGCACCGGTTGCGCGAACGCTTCCCGCGCAGGGTGCTGATCTGGCCGGTGGCGGTTCAGGGCGAACGCTGCGCACCCGAGGTCGCGCGTGCCATTGCGGGGTTCAACGCGCTGTCGCCGGGCGGAGCGCTCCCGCGGCCGGACCTGCTGATCGTGGCGCGCGGCGGCGGGTCGATCGAGGACCTGTGGGGCTTCAACGACGAGGCGGTGGCGCGCGCCGCAGCCGCGTCCGACATCCCGCTGATCTCGGCGGTGGGCCATGAAACCGATACCACGCTGATCGATTTCGTGTCGGACCGGCGCGCGCCCACGCCGACCGCGGCGGCGGAACTCGCAGTGCCGGTGCGCGCCGACCTGCTGGCAAGCCTCGGGGCGTCGGGTGCGCGGCTGACGGGCGCTCAGGCGCGCGGGTTGGGGCAGCGCGGCCAGCGCCTGCGCGACCTTGCGCGCGCCCTGCCGCGGCCCGAGGAACTGACCCGCCCGGCGGCGCAGCGGCTGGACTTCTGGGGCGACCGGCTGCCGCGTGCGCTGCGCAGCCGGATCGACGGGGCGCGTCTGCGGCTGGGCACCGCGTCGGCCACTCTGCGCCCGGCGACGCTGGCCGCCCGACTACGCTGGGACCGGCAGCGGCTGGACCGCAGCGGCGGTGCGCTGGATGCCGCACTTTCCAAGGGAGTGGACCGGCACCGCCTCCGGCTTGCCGGACTGGCCGGCCGTCTCACGCTGCGCCCGGCGCGCCAGACGCTGGCCCGCGCGCCCCGCGATCTGGGCAAGCTTGCCGCGCGGCTGGCGTCGGCACAGCGCGGCGGGCTGGCGCAGCGCCGCGATGCACTGGCGGCGGCGGACCGGCTACTGTCCTCGCTCAGCTATCATGGCACACTGGCGCGCGGATTCGCGGTCGTGCGCGCTGACGGCGGCGTGGTCACCAGCGCGGCCGAAGCGCAGGGCCACAGCGTGTTGGAACTGGAATTCCACGACGGCCGGGTGACGCGCGGCTGCGCCCGCGAGGGCGATCCCGGCGGCGGTCCGGCTGCGGCGGCCGATCCCGGACCGCCACGCCGGAAGTCCGCCGCCCGGCGCGCGCCGCAACAAAAGACCCTGTTCGACGACTGAGTCTACGCGGTCAGACCCCTATCCGTGGGCCAAGGCACTGCATCGGCGCGTCGCTCTCGCGGATCACGTAGAGAGGCGGCGCGCCGGTCTGTTCGACGGTGTTCGCGCTAAGCTGCCCGCCCTGCAAGTAGAAGTGCCAGCACTGCGGCTCTGGGCGGCCTTCGTAGGCGAAGCAGATAGCGCCGTCCTGCGGATACCAGACGCCTTCGACGCAGTCGCCGTCGAGGAAGGACCACCGCACACGGCGTCCTTCGCTGTATTCCTCCATGCCATAGGGCCCGGCGGCGGTGCCGAAGATCAGCGTCCGCCCGGTGACAAAGGCGGCGAATTCGTCGGCCCCGATCGGCGTTTGGCCCGCTGCGGCGCCCATCGCGCCGCACAGCGTAAGGCCCGCAAGTGCACTGTGCCAGTTCATGCCGCGACGACCTCGCGGCCGCCCACCCAGACAGATCGAACGGCCCGATCATCGCCCATCATGATGGTGGGGAAGACCGCTTCCCAGATATCTTCTGCCCGCGCGCTCCGCTGCGCGATGGCGGCGGTGGAGCCAAGGTCCAGCACCACGATGTCGGCCTCGGAACCCGGCGCGAGCGTGCCGATTCGGTCGTCCATGCGCAGCGCGCGGGCCGATCCTTCGGTCGCAAGCCACATCAATTGCGCCGGATGCAGCGGCGTGCCACGCAACTGGCCCAGTTCATAGGCGGCCGCCATCGTCCGCAGCATTCCGAAATTCGACCCCCCGCCGGTATCCGTCGCAAGGCCCACGCGCTGGCCCGCGCGGCACAGTTCGTCCAGCGCCATGATCCCCGACCCGATGAAGCTGTTCGAGGTCGGGCAATGCACGAGGCTCGCGCCGACCTCGCGCAGACGGTCGCGTTCGCGGCCTGTCAGATGGATCGCGTGCCCGTAGAGCGCGCCAGGCCCCAGAAGCCCGTGCGCCTCGTAGGTGTCGAGGTAATCGCGCGCTTCGGGAAACAGATCGGCCACCCAGGCGACCTCGTCTGTCTGTTCCGACAGGTGAGTCTGCATCAGGCAGTCGGGGTGTTCGCCCCAAAGCGCGCCCATCGCGGCCAGCTGTTCCGGTGTGGAGGTCGGCGAGAAGCGCGGCGTGATCGCATAGCTTGCCCGCCCGCGCCCGTGCCAGGCCGCAAGCAGCGCCTTGCTGTCGTCATAGGCCGATCGCGGCGTGTCGCGCAGGTCTTGGGGTGCATTGCGATCCATGCAGGTCTTGCCGCCCACAACGCGCATCCCGCGCTCCTCGGCGGCGGTGAAGAAGGCGTCCACGCTTTGCGGGTGGATGGTGCAGAAACTGCACACGCTGGTTGTGCCGTGGGCCAGGACCGTATCGAGGTAAAGCGCGGCGATCCGCGACGCGTGCTCCGGATCGCCGAAGCGCATTTCCTCGGGAAAGGTGTAGGTGTTCAACCAGTCGATCAGCCGCTTGCCCCAACTGGCGATGATGCCTGTCTGGGGGTAGTGGACATGTGCATCGACGAAGCCCGGCAGGATGAGCGCATCGCCGTAGTCGTGCCGTGCGGTCTGCGGATGGGCGGCGATCAGCGCTTCGGCATCGCCAGCGCCGAGGATCGTGCCGCCGCGCAGCGCCACGGCGCCGCGCCGGTCGTAGGTTACGGCGGCCAGCGGGCCGTCCGGGCCGAACGGATCGCCGGTGAATTGCAGAATCTGTCCGAGCAACAGCTTGGTTTCCGTCATCGTTCCCGTTATCCCGCAGTCAGACCTTGCCCCCCGGCAATGTGGCTCAGCCGCACGTCCGGCCCAAGCGGAAAGCGCCCTGCGCCGCCGCTTTCGCGCCGGTCCGTGCCGTTTCGGCCCTGTTTCCGGGCGCGATGCCCGCCTAGAGTTCCCATGCGCCGACAGGAGGTTCGATGCTCGACGAAGCCGCAGAAGACACGGACATGACCGACACGCATCTCGACCCGCGCCGAGTGGGGAGGATCCTTGCCGCGGTCGAGACTGGCGATGCCGGACGGCTTGAGGAATTCCTGGACGGTCTGCACCCGGCGGACATCGCCGATCTTCTGGAACAGATAGACGAATCGGAGCGCGAGGCATTTTTGCGCCTGTGGGCCGGCGACTCGGTGGGCGAGGTCCTTTCGGAACTCGACGAAGGACTGCGCGAGGACGTCATCAGCCTGCTCGATCCGGAGCGGCTTCAGGCGGCGGTGCGCGATCTCGACACCGACGACGTGGTCGACCTGGTGGAGGATCTGGAAGACGTCCAGAAGGAAGCGATCCTCGACGCGCTCGAGGATGTGGACAGGTACGCCGTCGAGCAGGCGCTTGGGTATCCCGAGGACACGGCCGGACGGCTGATGCAGCGCGACGTCGTGACCGCGCCCGAGGACTGGACCGTGGGACAGATGATCGACTTCCTGCGCGACAACGAGGATCTGCCGGACCAGTTCTACCACGTGACGCTGGTCGACCCACGCATGGTGCCGCTTGGTAACGTCACGCTGGGCCGGATGCTGAGCGCGCGGCGGTCGGTCATGTTGCGCGATCTTACCGAAGAGACGTTCATCCCGATCCATGCCACCGAAAGCGGCGAGAACGTGGCCTATGCGTTCAACCAGTACCACCTGATCTCGACCCCGGTGGTCGACGATGGCGGTCGGCTGGTTGGCGTGATCACCATTGACGACGCGATGATCGTGCTGAGCGACGAGCACGAAGAGGACATCCTGCGCCTTGCCGGCGTGGGCGATGCCAGCATGTCGGACAACGTGATGGAAACCGTGCGCGTGCGCCTGCCGTGGCTTGCGGTGAACCTTGGCACCGCGATCCTGGCGTCGGTCGTGATCTCGCAGTTCGAGAACGTGCTGGCCAGCGTCGTGGCGCTTGCGGTGCTGATGCCTATCGTTGCCTCGATGGGCGGCAACGCGGGCACGCAGGCGCTGACCGTGGCTGTGCGGGCGCTGGCGACACGCGATCTGACCGGGTCGAACATGCTGCGCGTCGTGCGACGCGAGGCGCTGGTTGGGCTGGTCAACGGCGTCGCCTTCGCCGTCGTGATGGGAGTGATCGGCTGGGCCTGGTTCGGGTCGGCAGTGATCGGTGCGGTGCTCGGGGCGGCGATGATCATCAACCTGCTGGTCGCGGGGCTGTCGGGCATCCTGATCCCGGTGGTGTTGGAACGGCTGAAGCTGGACCCGGCGCTGGCTTCGGGGACATTCGTGACGACGGTAACGGACGTGGTGGGCTTCTTTGCCTTCCTCGGCCTCGCAACGCAGGTCCTGCTGTGACCGGTGCGGGGAGCGACGATGCTGCGGCGCGCAAGGCGCAGGCGCGCAAGGCGGCTTTTGCGCGGCGCAAGGGCGCGCAGGCAACCGTGGACCCGCGTCCCGCGCAGGCGGCACTTTCCGCGCTGCTGGACGGGCATCCAGACGCGACGGTGGCGGGATACATGGCGATCCGGTCGGAGATCGACCCGCTGCCGGTGATGGCGCGGCACGCGCGCGTCGGTCCGGTCTGCGTGCCGGTCATCGACGGGCCGGGTCTGCCCTTGCGCTTTCGGCAATGGACCCCCGAGGCCGAGATGATCGACGGCCCGTTCGGGGCGCGCGTGCCGCGCGACGGGCCCGACCTCGTGCCCGGGATCCTCATCGTGCCGCTTGTTGCGTTCGACGCGGCGGGCTTCCGCCTGGGCTATGGCGGCGGGTTCTACGACAGGACGCTGGAAAGGCTGCGTGCCGCGGGCCCGGTACTGGCGGTGGGCTACGCCTTCGCCGCGCAGCGGGTGGAGGCCCTGCCGCGCGACGCCACCGATCAGCCGCTCGATGCCGTGGTGACCGAAACCGGGCTGCACCGCTTTGCGCAAGGGCGCGCCGTTGGCTCGGGCCGGGCATGAAAACCCTTGCCGCGCCCTGCATGTCCGCCTAGTCCCTGTGGCATGAAGATACTGTTTCTGGGCGACGTGATGGGCCGGTCCGGCCGGGCTGCGCTGGCCGACCATCTCAAACCGCTGCGCGACAGGCTGCGCGCCGACTTCGTCATCGTCAACGGCGAGAACGCAACTTCGGGCGCCGGGCTGTCCCCCGAGCACGCCAAGGTGATCCTGGAGGCGGGGGCGGATTGCATCACGCTGGGCGATCATGCCTTCGACCAGCGGGACATGCTGAGCTTCATCGAACGCGAACCGCGCGTGCTGCGCCCGCTTAACTTCGCCAAAGGCGCGCCGGGCGTCGGCCACAGGCTCTTTTCCCTGCCGGACGGGCGCAAGGTGCTGGTCACGCAGGTGTTGGGGCAGGTTTTCATGAAGCGCCCGTTCGACGATCCGTTCTCGCACATGGACCGGGTTCTGCGCACTCATCCCCTTGGCGGGCTGGCGCAGGCCGTGGTCGTCGACATACATGCCGAAGCGACGTCCGAGAAGATGGCGATGGGCCATTTCTGTGACGGGCGCGCGTCCTTGGTCGTAGGCACGCATACCCATGTGCCCACAGGCGATGCGCAGTTGCTGGACGGGGGCACGGCCTACCTGACCGATGCGGGCATGTGCGGCGACTACAATTCGGTCATCGGCATGGACCGCGCCGAACCTCTGCGGCGCTTCGTGACCGGCATGGGCAAGGGCCGCTTCCAGCCCGCGACTGGAGCGGCGACCCTGTCGGGCGTGCTGGTGGAGACCTCGGACAGGGACGGCAAGGCACAATCCGTCAGCATGATCCGTGAGGGTGGCCGCCTGCAGGGCAGCGGACCTTGACAGATGCTGCGCGGCATCGCCTGTTGAGCGAGTAAGCTGGCGTGGGTGCCGGGTGCAGTGCGGGATGATGCATGACGCAGCTTGATCTGGCAGGAGTGACCGGCCTTGCGCAGGCCGATGCCATCGTCGCACTGGTGATCGTGATCCTGATGTTCGCGGGTTTCCTGCGCGAGATGTTCCCAGCCGAAGTGGTCGCGCTTGGCGGTGTGGCAGCGATGCTCATCCTTGGCATCCTCCCCTACCAGGCCGGGCTGGACGTGCTGTCGAACCCGGCGCCTTGGACCATCGCCGCAATGTTCGTTGTGATGGGTGCGCTGGTGCGCACCGGTGCGCTGGACTGGTTCATCAGCCGCACGGAGGCGCTGGCCACGCGCGAACCGCGGAAGGCGGTCGCCGTGCTGATCGGTTTCGTCGTGATCGCGTCGGCCTTCGTTTCGAACACTCCGGTCGTGGTGGTGATGATTCCGGTGTTCACCCAGATCGCCAAGACACTTGGCAAATCGCCATCCAAGCTGCTTATCCCGCTGTCCTACGCCGCGATCATGGGCGGCACGCTGACGCTGATCGGCACCTCCACAAACCTGTTGGTGGACGGGGTTGCGCGCGAGAACGGGCTGCGTGCCTTTTCGATCTTCGAAGTGACGCCGCTTGGGATCGCGGTCGTGTGCTGGGGGATGCTTTACCTGCTGCTGGTCGCGCCCCGTCTGCTGCCTGAGCGCGACAGCATGGCCAGCCTGATGTCTGGCCGCAAGGGCATGAAGTTCTTTACCGAGGTCGCGGTGCCTGAGGACAGCGTTCTGATCGGCCAGCAGGTCACCGAGGTCGAGATCTTCAAGCGCGAAGGGGTGCGGCTGATCGATGTGTTGCGGGGAGACCTGTCGCTGCGGCGGGACATGGGCGTCGTGACGCTTGAACCCGGCGACCGCGTGGTTCTTCGCACCCAGATGACCGAGGTGCTGGGGCTTCAGAAAAGCCGCGACGTGCGCATGGTGGATAAACTGTCGTCTGTTGAGACGACTACGGTCGAGGTGCTGATCACGCCCGGTTGCCGGATGATCGGCAGGTCGCTCGGATCTATGCGCCTGCGACGGCGCTATGGCGTGTATCCGATCGCGGCGCACAGGTCGAACCAGAACATCGGCCGCAAGATGGACGACATCGTCGTGCGCGTCGGCGATACGCTGCTGCTGGAGGGGGCACCGGCCGACATCCGGCGCCTTGCCGCCGATATGGATCTCGTGGACGTGGCCACGCCCTCGCAGCGGGCCTACCGGCGCGATCAGGCGCCGATCGCCATCGGTGCTCTGGCCGGCGTGGTGGTTCTGGCGGGGCTTGGCGTGGCGCCGATCCTGATGCTGGCGGTGGTGGCGGTGGCAACGGTCCTGATGACCCGCTGCATCGATGCGGAAGAAGCGTTCTCGTTCATCGACGGACGACTGCTGGCGCTGATTTTCGGGATGCTGGCCATCGGTGCGGGGCTGGGCGCATCGGGCGCGGTGGAACTTCTGGTCGGCGCTGTTGCGCCTGCGCTGGAAACGCTGCCGCCGTTCCTGCTGATCTGGTCGGTGTATCTTATGACCTCGGTCCTGACCGAGATGGTGTCGAACAACGCGGTGGCCGTTGTTGTCACGCCGATTGCCATCGGGCTTGCCACTGCGCTGGGGTTTGATCCTCGCCCGCTGGTTATCGCCGTTATGATCGCGGCATCGGCAAGTTTCGCCACGCCCATCGGCTATCAGACGAACATGATGGTTTACGGCCCCGGTGGCTATCGCTTCAGCGACTACCTGAAGGTGGGTATCCCTCTGAACCTGAGCACTGGCTTGCTGGTTTCCCTGTTGATCCCGGTGATCTGGCCTCTCTGAGGACCATCACGCCAAACGCCCGACCTGACGCGATCTCTGGCGTGCGGATGTCATGCCTGCTGCCAATGATTGGCGCCGTGATCCGATCCGTCCGAAGCACGTCGAGAGATGGCCGGGGGGGCGGTGATGGCTGGGCGTGTCGGACGCAGCGCAGCGCGCCGCGCTTTCGCGGCGAGGCGGCCGTTGACCCGGGGGTGGGTATAGACGAGGTGCCAAAGAACGGGCCTGCAGACCTGGCTTGCAAAAGCCAAAAGCGGGGAGGGTGGTCCTGCGCGGCGCCTGTCCAAGGGCTGTGCGGCAAGTTTACCCTCCTGCAAAAAGCACCTCGCAACAAAAAAAGGCGGCCGAAGCCGCCTTTTTCGTTACTATCAGGAAAAGTTCAAGCCTTGCGGCGAACCAGACCGAGAAGTGCGATACCACCCGCGAGCAGCGGAAGTGCTGCCGGCAGCGGGATCGGCGGCGGATCGGTCGTGAAGAAGCTTGCTGCGATACCGACAGTGCCCGATGCGGAAGGAGCAACCGATTCCCAGAAAATCGTGAAGCTATCACCAGCCAACAGAGAAAAGCCGGGGAGAATTCCGGTTGCCGAAGCAGTGTCCGGATTCGGAACGATGCTGCTGAACGGTGTCGCTGGCGTTGCGGTAAAGCCAAACCGAACCTGCGCCAGATCAGCACCAGTGTTCGTTCCGACGCCTGCAAGCGCAATTGTGCTTACAACCAAGTCGTTCAGCGCGGTAAACGTGAACGTGTTGGTCCCGAGCGGGTCAAGCGTTTCCGTGGCAATCACAAAATCGCCAGAGGAAATATCTGTTGAGATCGGCGTGGCCGGAGCCGTCGTGATCGTACCGCCCGCGTTGAAGACGACTACTGCCGCCGATGCCGATGTTCCCACGGCCAAGGTTGCAGCAAGAAACGCTGCCTTTAAAATCTTATTCATACCGGTGCTACCCTTTGTTAACTCCTCCGAAGGTTATCGGCCAACTGGTCCAATGGGTCAAGTGTTCTGTTCTTTGGCAGCGCTTAGCAGACTTTCGTATATCTGGCTTTGTTTTTCACGCGTTACCCTAAAGTTGCGAAGTTTTTGTTAACGTTTACAGGGTCTAAGATGTGGAGGCCGTGACGATAGGGAAGTTTCGGCGTGCTTTGGCGGGGCCGCCTTGCCTTATATCCGTCCATTTTTTTTGCGCCTTTGCGCAGACTGTCGCGGCGGGTGCGCGGCGGGTGCGCGGCGGGTTCCCGCAAGGGTTGCGCGATGTGATTGCACGATTCGTACAGGAACGGGCCGGTGTTCCCCACGGCGTGCGCGGCGCTTGCAGCCCGGCGCAGCGCTGACTATGAGAGGCAAAACGACCTTGAAAAGAAGGACAGCAACGCATGGCTGGTCACTCCAAATGGGCAAACATCCAGCACCGCAAGGGCCGACAGGATGCCGCCCGGTCCAAGCTGTTTTCCAAGCTCTCGAAGGAAATCACCGTCGCCGCCAAGATGGGCGACCCCGATCCCGACAAGAACCCGCGGCTGCGTCTTGCCGTGAAGGAAGCCAAGTCGAACTCGGTGCCGAAGGACGTGATCGACCGGGCCATCAAGAAGGCGACCGGCGGCGATGCCGAAGCCTATGACGAGATCCGCTATGAAGGGTATGGGCCCGGCGGCGTGGCTGTGATGGTCGAGGCCATGACCGACAATCGCAACCGGACCGCAAGCAACGTCCGGTCGACCTTCACAAAGAACGGCGGCAACCTTGGCGAGACGGGATCGGTGGCGTTCATGTTCGATCGAAAGGGCGAGATCGTGTATCCTGCCGATGTCGCGGACCCAGATGCTGTGATGGAAGCAGCGATCGAAGCGGGCGCCGAGGATGTGGAAAGCACCGACGAGGGCCATGTCATTTATACCGCCGACACCGATCTGAACGACGTGTCCACCGCGCTCGAGGCGCTGCTCGGCGAAAGCGAAAGCACGAAACTGATCTGGAAACCGCAGACCACGACAGACCTCGACCTCGAAACGGCCCAGAAACTGTTCAAGCTCATCGATGCGCTTGAAGATGACGACGATGTGCAGAACGTCACCGCCAACTTCGAAGTCAGCGATGAGGTGATGGCGGCCCTGTGAACCTTGGCTGAGGCGCCGCGCCCGTCCTCCGAAGCGGCCCGGACAGCGACCGGGCAGCCGCTCGTCGGGCTGGGCTGGATGGTGCTGACGGGGCTTTGCTTCGTCGGGGTGCAGGCCACGGTGAAGGCGCTTGGCGATGCCGTCCCCGCTCCAGAGGCGGCTTTCCTGCGTTACGCGCTCGGGCTGGTCTTCGTGCTGCCGATGCTGCGCGGGTTGCGTGCGGCTCGTCTTACCTCGCGCGACTGGACGCTGTTCGGCATGCGCGGTGTGGTGCACGGGATCGGCGTCATTTTCTGGTTCTACGCGATGACACGCATCCCGATCGCCGAGGTGACGGCGATCAACTATCTCGCGCCGGTGGTTGTGACGCTGGGCGCGGTGCTTTTTCTGGGCGAAAGGATGGCCGCGCGCCGCATCGGCGCGGTGATCGTCGCATTGGTCGGCGCACTGGTGATCCTGCGGCCCGGGCTTCGCACGCTGGACCCAGGACATCTCGCGATGCTGGTCACGGCAGGCAGTTTCGGCGCCTCCTATCTGCTGGCGAAGTCGCTGTCCGGCCGTTTTCCGGCCGACGTGGTGGTCGCCCTTCTCTCGCTGATCGTGCCGGTGGTGCTGCTTCCGGTTGCGGTTGCGCAGTGGGTAACGCCGGGACCGGCGGCCCTGGCCGGGCTGCTACTGGTTGCGGCCTTCGCTACCGCCGGCCACTACACCATGACGCTGGCGTTCCGCGCCGCGCCTGTGTCGGTCACGCAGCCGGCTGTCTTTCTTCAACTGGTCTGGTCCGTGCTGGTCGGGTTTCTGGTCTTCGGCGAACCGGTCGATCCGTTCGTGGTGCTGGGCGGTGCCATCGTCGTGGCCGCGGTCAGTTTCATCGCGCTGCGCGAGCAGCAATTGAAACGTCGCGCGCTGACGCCGAATCCGCTGCAGACGAAAAGCTGACCGCGGCGGGTACGGTTTGATCCGGGTCAATGTGGCGGCGCGGGCAGGGGGTTAGCCTTCCGGGGACAAGCAACAGGAGAGTGACATGTCCCACGTCCCGCACGAACTTGCCGATGAATTCCCGCATGCCGGCCCCGCGCTGCACGAGTTGCGCCAGACCAACACCCACGCCGCGCGCCTGATGGACGAGTATCACGAGATCAACCGCACGCTGCACCGCGTCGAAACCAACGTGGAGCCGATGTGCGATGTGGAGGCGCTGCGCCTGCGCAAGATGCGCATGACCCTGAAGGACGAGATCGCCCGTCTGCTGCGCGACCACGCGCCCGCATGATGGCGCTGTCCGTGACCGCTCAGCGGTCCACTTCGTAGGGCAGCACGCCGCGGCGGTTGGCGTCGATGGTCAGCCGCCGTTCCAGCGGCGGCACAGACCGCTGGTGGCAGTCGGGCCGTTCGCAGATCCGGCAGGAAATGCCGATAGGTTCGAACGCTCGGGCATTGCCGAGGTCCATGTCGTCGGCATAGACCAGCGCGCCCGCGTGGCGCACCTCGCAACCCAGCCCGATCGCATATCGGCGCACGGGCGCGTGGAAGCTGCCGCCTGGCTTCGAGACGTCCCTGGCTAGGCAGAGGTAACGCACCCCGTCGGGGGTTTCAGCCAGCTGGCGCAGGAAACGGCCCGGCGTCTCGAACGCGCGGTGCACGTTCCACAACGGGCAGGCGCCGCCATAGCGCGCGAATTGCAGCGGGGTGGAGGAGTGGCGCTTGGTGATCGTGCCGGCCTGGTCCACCCGCACAAAGAAGAACGGCACCCCCTTCGCACCCGACCGCTGAAGGGTCGACAGCCGGTGCGCCACCTGCTCGATGCTGGCGCCGAACTGGTCGCCCATCTGTTCGAGGTCGTGCCGCGTGTCCTGAGCGGCGGCGAGAAACCGCGCGTAGGGCAGAAGCGCGGCCCCTGCGAAATAGTTCGCCATGCCGATCCGCGCGATGTCGCGGGCCTGCGCGGTCTGAAAGCGGGCAAGGTCCAGCGTGGCGTCGATCAGGTCTGCATGGCACAGCAGCGCGACCTGGTGGAGCAACTGGAAGGTCAGCGTCGCGGGGGCCGCACGGTCCGACAGCGTGAGGATGCGCGAGGCGGTGTCGTAGTGGCGCAGGCCTGCTCCGTCCGCAAATCGCAGCGACACGCCGATCCTGTCCAGCGCGTCGGTCGCGCGGCGGCGCAGGTCCCCATCCCCGGTTCCGGCGGTTGCGAAGCGTTCCGCAGCCCTGTCCACCGCGTCAATGTAGTTGTTGCAGTAGTGGAAGAAGTCCCGCACTTCTTCCCATGGTGACGGCAGCCCGGGTCCGCCGCCGCCGCGCCCCAACGCTTCGTCCAGCGATGCGAGCCGTTCATGCGCCTGCCGGTAGGCGCGGTGCAACTCCAGCATCGCATGCGCCAGCGCAGGGGCGTTCGACGCGGCAAGGCGCAGGTCGGCCATAGGCGGCGGATTGTCCCCGAACAGCGGATCGGCCAGCGCCTCGCGCATGTCGGACACAAGACGTTCCGTGTCGCCGGTGGACAGTTCGGTCACATCAAAGCCGAATTCCTGCGCCAGCGCCAGCACGACCCCGGCCGAAACCGGCCGGTTGTTGTTTTCCATCTGGTTGAGGTATGGCAGTGAAACCCCTAATTTCGCGGCAAAATCCTTTTGTGACAGTTCCAGCCGCCGTCGGATTTCGCGCAGCTTTGCCCCGGCATAGAGTTTCTGCTTTGCCATTCTCGCTCCCTCGTTCCGCGACCCTAGGCCTGCGCCGTGGGCGGCGGCAAGGGGCGTGTCATTCGGGCCGCGACAGCCCCAGTTGCCGCTCGCGCCACAATACGACGCAAATCGCGCCGATCGCCGCGGTCGAGGTCAGGAACATCATCCAGATCAGCGGATACGCCCCGGCGCCGGGCACCAGAAGCGCTGCCGCCAATGCCGACAAGGCCGCGCCGCCGCCGATCATCATGGCGCCGCCAAGGCCCGAGGCGGTGCCCGCCAGTCGCGGACGCACCGAGAGCATCCCCGCCGTCGCGTTGGGCAGCACCAGCCCGTTGCCAAGGCCAACGAACACCATGAAGCCGAAGAACACGTAGACCGTCTCGAACCCCGAATAGAACAGCAAAAGGGCGGCCAAAAGCCCGCCACTGGACAGCACGGTGCCGGTGACGATCATCGCGTTGATCCCGTAGCGGACCGAGAACATGCCCGATATCGCGTTGCCCGCCATGTAGCCGACAGCGGGCGCCCCGAAAAACAGTCCCAGCATGGCCGGTGACAGCCCGAATACCTCGGAGCCGACATAGGGCGCCCCGCCGAGATAGGCGAAGAACGCGCCCGACGCGAAGGTCGCCGCAAGGTTGTAGCCCCAGAAGCGCGGAGAGGTCAGCAGTTCCGGCGCCTCGCGCATCTGTTCGCGCAGGGTCTGGTCGGGCTTGCCGGCGGTCTCGCCGAGGTCGGCCCAGACCAGCCATGTGACCGCCATGCCGAGCACGATCAACAGCACGAAATTTGACCGCCAGCCGAACGCCTCGTCCATTAACCCGCCGATCACAGGCGAAACCATTGGAACCAGCGCCATGCCCATCGTGACGTATCCGATCATCGACGCGGCCTGATCCTGTGGGACCATGTCGCGCACGATCGCGCGGCTCAGCACCATTCCGGCGACCACGGCGGCCTGGCCCATGCGGAGCAGCAGGAACACCTCGACCGTCGGCGCGAAGAGGATGCCGACGGTGAACAGGACGAAAAGTGCAAAGGCCCCCAGCAGCACGGGGCGCCGCCCCAACCGGTCAGACAGCGGCCCGATGAAGATCTGCAGAACGGCATTGACGGCCAGATAGAGCGTGACGGACAGTTGCAGTACGCGGTAATCGGCGTCGAAATGCGTCGCCATGCTGGGCAGCGACGGCAGAAAGATATTCATGGCCGCCGCCGATAGACCGGCAAGCAGGACCAGTGTGACAATGTGCGGCGGGGTGGTCCGGTCAAGAAACCTGACGAGGGGGGCATGTGGCATGGCCAAAGCGTTAGGCGCGTCGCCGGGTTTTGTCCATGCACACAAGCTGTGCGGGCGGGTGAGCGCTGGATTTCGCAAATATTCAATTTGCGAACAGTTGGGGCAAATAGATTTGCAAATATTCCGAAAATTCCTTTTGCGCTGCGGTGCGGCTCGTTAATGTCCCGGCAAAACAAGGGAATCCGGCCAATGAAAGATATCCTCAGCGAATTGGAAAACCGTCGTGACGACGCCCGCCTCGGCGGGGGGGAGAAGCGGATCGCGGCGCAGCATTCGAAAGGCAAGCTGACTGCCCGCGAGCGGATCGACCTGCTGCTCGATGACGGTTCGTTCGAGGAGTTCGACATGTTCGTGGCGCATCGCTGCACCGATTTCGGGATGGAGCAGCAGCGCCCATACGGTGACGGAGTGGTGACCGGCTGGGGCACGATCAATGGGCGGCAGGTCTATGTGTTCAGCCAGGACTTCACCGTTCTGGGTGGTTCGGTGTCGGAAACCCACGCCAAGAAGATCTGCAAGATCATGGATATGGCGATCCAGAACGGCGCGCCGGTGATCGGGCTGAACGACAGTGGCGGCGCCCGTATCCAGGAGGGTGTGGACAGCCTTGCCGCCTATGGCGAGGTATTCCAGCGCAACATCATGGCGTCGGGCGTGATCCCGCAGATCAGCGTCATCATGGGGCCGTGCGCCGGCGGCGCGGTCTACAGCCCCGCGATGACCGACTTCATCTTCATGGTGCGCGACAGTTCCTACATGTTCGTGACCGGCCCCGACGTGGTCAAGACCGTCACCAACGAAGTCGTCACCGCCGAGGAACTGGGCGGGGCTAGCACGCATACGCGCAAGTCCTCCGTCGCCGACGGAGCGTTCGAGAACGATGTCGAAACCCTGACCGAAGTGCGGCGGCTGGTGGACTTCCTGCCGCTCAATAACACCTCCAAGCCGCCGGTGCGTCCGTTCTTCGACAGCCCGGACCGTGTGGAACACAGCCTGGACACGCTGATCCCGGACAATCCCAATACGCCCTACGACATGAAGGAGCTGATCCTGAAGCTCGCTGACGAGGGCGATTTCTACGAGATCCAGCAGGATTTCGCCAAGAACATCATTACCGGCTTCATCAGGATCGAAGGGCGCACCGTGGGCGTAGTGGCCAACCAGCCGATGGTGCTGGCCGGGTGCGTGGACATCGACAGCTCGCGCAAGGCGGCACGGTTCGTGCGCTTCTGCGACTGCTTCGAGATCCCGATCCTGACACTGGTGGACGTGCCGGGCTTTCTGCCGGGGACCGGACAGGAATACGGTGGCGTCATCAAGCACGGCGCGAAGCTTCTGTTCGCCTATGGCGAGGCTACAGTGCCAAAAGTCACGGTGATTACCCGCAAAGCCTATGGCGGGGCCTATGACGTGATGTCGTCCAAGCATCTTCGGGGGGATTTCAACTATGCGTGGCCCACGGCCGAGATTGCGGTGATGGGCGCCAAGGGCGCGACAGAAATCCTCTATCGGTCAGAACTGGGCGATGCCGCGAAAATCGAAGCACGCACCAAGGATTATGAGGAACGTTTCGCCAATCCGTTCGTCGCGGCCGAACGCGGATTCATCGACGAGGTGATCATGCCCCAGTCCACGCGCAAGCGGGTGGCACGCGCCTTCGCCAGCCTGCGCAACAAGTCGCTCAAGAACCCGTGGAAAAAGCACGACAACATCCCGCTGTGACTCCGAAAACCCAGTTCTCCCGTCCGCGGAACGTGTATGGCGGAGGTGCGGGGCATGACGTTTTGCCCGCACCTCCTTGTCCAAGCCCCTGAGGTCCCATGCCGAAATTCCACACAGTCCTCCAGGCCCCGACACCGGTCGGCCCGTTCTGCCACGCAACCGAAGCGCAGGGCTGGGTCATGCTGACGGGGCAGATGCCCACGCTGCCCGGCGCGCCGGACGCTGACCTGCCCAAAGGCGTGGAGGCGCAGGCGGAACGCGTGTTCGAAAATCTGAAGCTGGTTCTGGACGGGATCGGCCTAACGCTGTCGGACGTCGTGCAATGCCGCTGCTACCTGACCGAGTTCAAGCGCGACTTCGATGCTTTCAACGAGGTCTACAAACGGTATTTCCCCGACGGCGCGCGCCCGGCCCGGACCACGATCGGCGTGACCGCGCTGGCTGTCGACGCGCTGGTCGAGGTGGACATGCTGGCGGTGCGCCCGTGACCCGCGATGCATGGCATGTCACCGATTGTGGCGATGCGCTTACGGTGTCGCGCCGTGTGCCGCCGCGGTTCGACCTGTGCGCCGAAACCCGGCTGCCACAGCTTCGCCGTCGTGCGCTGGCTCACGAGGTGCGCAAGGACATGTGGCGCACGCTGCGGAGCCTGCGTGGTTTCGCCCCCGTGGTCGAAGTCACTAAGGTTGAAGGCGGGCTGCGCCTGCGCGCGGGTGGGGCAGTGGCCGGGCCGGTATCGCAGAACGCTCACGACCGGCTGTCGGCGCTGCTAAGCTGCCCCGATCGTCGTGCCCGCTGGATCCGCCACGCGAGGCTGCATTCATGCTGAAGCATCGCGGCTTTCCGGGCCGACTGCCTGGTACAGACTTCCAGTTCACTATCCGCCGCGACAACAAATCGGGCGCGACGCCGCTGGTCCGGCGCGAACGGCACGCCGACCGTAAGCCGGCCGACCGCCGTGCGGACGAGGGGTTCATGGCCGCGCTGTGGCTCTATTTCGGGGCGGACCCGTTCGAGCGTGGCAATCTCGATGCCGGACGGCTCAGCTGGCTTTTCGGGCGCGAAGTGCTGCCGGCGGAAGATCCGTTTGACCCTGCCAGCTACGACGCGCTGCTGCGGATCGACGAGGAGCAGGCCCGGCGCAGCTTTCCCGCCGCCTTCGACAGCCCTGACTGGGAGCGGCGCTGATGTTTCGCTGCCCACGCACCTCCGTCAGGGAATCGCTTTTACAACTTACGGGTTTATGCTCAATAAATGGGCATTTTAGGTCGCGCAGGACGGGAGTTCGGCGCGATTTTGAGCGGATTCCCGCGCATTTTGACAGCACATTAGACACGGGGATTGCCGAAAGTCGGCTTTCCTTCACTTGTAACCGCGTGGGGCCGGATGCATCTTTTGCCCGGTCGGTAACGAGTGATCGAGTCCCTTGTGCCCCGAACGTTGCCCGTCGCGTCCGATCCGTCGGTGCGCGCATCGGCATAGGAAGGTCTGTCGGACCAGCCCCTGCATTCCCAGTCTTCATACCCGGCCCATGCGACGCGCAATGGCGCGCCGTGCGTCGGGCCCGCCTTGCAGATCGTATCGTCGCAGATGCCGGCGTTGGGCGCTTCGCCCACCACCAGCCGCGCCAAGACCAGGAAAGGGACAGGCCGTGTTCAAGAAGATTCTGATTGCCAACCGGGGCGAGATCGCCTGCCGCGTCATCAAGACTGCGCGCAGGATGGGGATCAAGACGGTGGCGATCTATTCCGATGCGGACCGCAAGGCGCTGCATGTTCAGATGGCCGACGAAGCTGTGCATATTGGCCCGGCACCGGCCAACCAGTCCTATATCGTGATCGAAAAGGTGATGGCGGCGATCCGTGAAACCGGCGCCGAAGCGGTCCATCCCGGATATGGTTTCCTTTCCGAAAACAGCAAGTTCGCCGAAGCTCTTGAGGCTGCGGGCGTTGCGTTCATAGGCCCGCCCGTGAAGGCGATCGAGGCGATGGGCGACAAGATCACCTCCAAGAAACTGGCCAAGGAGGCGGGCGTGAGCACCGTCCCCGGTTATATGGGGCTGATCGCCGATGCTGACGAGGCGGTCAAGATTTCGGGCGAGATCGGCTACCCGGTGATGATCAAGGCCAGCGCCGGTGGCGGCGGCAAGGGGATGCGGATCGCGTGGAAGGAAGACGAGGTCCGCGACGGCTTCGAATCCTCCAAGAACGAGGCTGCGAACAGCTTCGGCGACGACCGTATCTTCATCGAGAAATTCGTCACTCAGCCCCGCCATATCGAGATCCAGGTCCTTGCCGACAGCCACGGCAACACGATCTATCTGGGCGAACGGGAATGTTCGATCCAGCGACGCAACCAGAAGGTGATCGAAGAAGCCCCGTCGCCGTTCCTCGATCCCGAGACGCGCAAGGCGATGGGGGAGCAGGCCTGCGCTCTGGCCGCCGCCGTGGGCTATACCAGCGCGGGCACGGTCGAATTCATCGTCGATGGCGAGAGGAACTTCTATTTCCTCGAGATGAACACCCGGCTGCAGGTGGAACATCCTGTGACCGAACTGATCACCGGCGTCGATCTGGTGGAGCAGATGATCCGCGTCGCCTACGGCGAGAAGCTGGCTCTTACGCAAGACGATATCAAGCTGAACGGTTGGGCGATGGAAAGCCGTCTTTATGCCGAAGACCCCTATCGCAACTTCCTGCCGTCGATTGGGCGGCTGACCCGCTACCGCCCGCCGGCCGAAGGCGCGACGGACACGGCCGCGGTGCGCAATGATACCGGCGTTTACGAGGGCGGCGAGATCAGCATGTATTACGACCCGATGATCGCCAAGCTCTGCACATGGGCGCCGACCCGCGCCGATGCGATCGAGGAGATGCGGGTCGCGCTCGACAGTTTCGAGGTGGAGGGGATAGGCCACAACCTGCCGTTCCTTTCGGCGGTCTACGATCACCCCAAGTTCATCTCGGGCGAGATGACCACCGCCTTCATCGCCGAGGAATATCCCGACGGGTTCGACGGGGTCACGCTGCCAGAGGCGGAACTGCGCCGCGTCGCGGCGGCTGCAGCCGCGATGTACCGCGTGGCCGAGATCCGGCGCACGCGCGTGTCTGGCCGGATGGACAACCACGAACGCAAGGTCGGCGACGACTGGGTCGTCTCAGCGCAGGGGCAGGCGTTTCCCGTCACGCTCAGTGCGGACAAGGCGGGCACGACCGTCGGTTTCGAAGGCGGCGGCGCGATGCGCGTGGCGTCGGACTGGACGCCGGGAGACAGCCTTGCGCGGATCGACATCGATGGCGTGCCGCTCGTGCTGAAGGTCGACAAGATCCCGGGCGGCTTCAGGCTGCGCACGCGCGGGGCGGAACTGAAGGTCCATGTACGCACGCCGCGCGCCGCGGAACTGGCTGCGCTGATGCCCGAGAAGCTGCCGCCGGACACGTCCAAGCTGCTGCTTTGCCCGATGCCAGGCCTGATCGTGAAGGTCAGCGTGGTGCCGGGTGACGAGGTTCAGGAAGGGCAGGCTCTGTGCACCGTCGAGGCGATGAAGATGGAAAACATCCTGCGCGCCGAACGCAAGGGCAAAGTTGCGAAGGTCAATGCGGGGCCGGGTGACAGCCTTGCGGTGGACGACGTCATCATGGAGTTCGAATAGTCCGATGGTGCGCGGGGCGACCCCTCACGCGCCGTGCGGCGCGGGGCTGGCGCCGGGTCAGCCGGATCCGGCACGGTTCGCGTCGCGGATCTCCTGTTGGCGCAGGGGCATCTTGTCGATTGCATGGGTCAACTCGCGCACGTCCCAAGGTTCCGGCTTTCGCAACTCGATCTGTCCATCCTTGCCGACCAGCACCAAGCTGAATCCGCGCGGCCGCAACTGGCGCCGGATCTCCGACGGGTTGGCCGGGTCCGTATCGGCGATCACGACGACGTCGCGTTCCAGCAGCGCCTCGGGCCGCTGTTGCAGCAGGTTGATCTGTTCGATGAAGCGGGGGTCGTTCGGGCTGTCCGCGAACACGATCACCGGCCGCGCGATCCACTTGAACGGATCAAGACTGTCCGCCTCGGTCAGCAGCGGTGGTGTGGCTTGCGGCGCGCTGTCGGTCTGTTGCGCGGTGACCGCGCCGGGCAAGGCCGCCAGAAAGGCCCCAAGGGCAAGTTTGGCAAAGAAATTCATCGGGTCTCCTCTTGGGAACCATATAGGGGGCGGAGCGCCCTGGGGACAGGGCAGGATCGCGGATTCCGCCCTGTTCCGGCAGTTTGGCGCAGCCGCGCCCATCACGAAAGGCTGAGCGCATGAGCGACAAGATCGACACCTGGAAAGAGATCGCCAAGGCCGAGATGAAGGGCCGCGATCCCGACACGCTGGAGTGGGAGACGTTGGAAGGCATCCGCGTCAAGCCGCTTTACACCGAGGCGGATGTCGCGGATCTGCCGCATCTTGGCACCATACCGGGAGAGGCGCCCTTCACGCGCGGCGTGAAGGCGACGATGTATGCCGGCCGTCCCTGGACGATCCGGCAGTATGCCGGCTTCTCGACGGCCGAGGAAAGCAACGCCTTCTATCGCAAGGCACTTGCGGCGGGGCAGCAGGGCGTGTCGGTCGCGTTCGATCTGGCCACCCATCGCGGCTATGACAGTGATCATCCGCGTGTCGTGGGTGATGTGGGCAAGGCCGGCGTTGCCATCGACAGCGTCGAGGACATGAAGATCCTGTTCGACGGGATCCCGCTCGATCAGGTTAGCGTGTCGATGACGATGAACGGGGCGGTGATACCGATCCTCGCGAATTTCATCGTCACGGGCGAGGAGCAAGGACACGACCGCAAGGTTCTGTCCGGGACCATTCAGAACGACATCCTGAAGGAGTTCATGGTCCGAAATACCTATATCTATCCGCCCGAACCGTCGATGCGGATCATCGCGGACATCATCGAATTCACATCCGCCGAGATGCCGCGCTTCAACTCCATCTCGATCTCCGGCTACCACATGCAGGAAGCGGGCGCGAACCTAGTGCAGGAGCTTGCCTTCACGCTGGCTGACGGGCGCGAATACGTTCGCACCGCTATCGCGGCGGGGATGGACGTGGACAAGTTCGCCGGGCGGTTGTCGTTCTTCTTCGCCATCGGCATGAATTTCTTCATGGAAGCGGCCAAGCTGCGCGCGGCGCGGATGCTCTGGCACCGGATCATGCAGGAATTCGAGCCGAAGAACCCCAAGTCGATGATGCTGCGCACCCATTGCCAGACCAGCGGCGTGAGCCTTGCCGAACAGGACCCCTACAACAACGTCGTGCGCACGGCCTATGAAGCGATGTCCGCAGTGCTGGGTGGCACGCAGAGCTTGCACACAAATGCGCTGGACGAGGCGATCGCGCTGCCGACGGAATTCGCGGCGCGCATCGCACGCAACACGCAGTTGATCCTGCAGGAGGAAACCGGGGTCACCAACGTGGTCGATCCCCTGGCCGGGTCCTATTACGTCGAGGCGCTGACCAACGAACTTGCGGAAAAGGCCTGGGCCCTGATCGAGGAGGTCGAGGAAATGGGCGGCATGACCAAGGCCGTGGCCAGCGGTATGCCCAAGTTGCGGATCGAGGAAACGGCGGCGCGCCGCCAGGCTCAGATCGACCGTGGCATCGAGGTCATCGTCGGGGTCAACAAGTACCGCAAGGACAAGGAAGACCCGATCGACATCCTGGATATCGACAACGAAAAGGTGCGCGAAAGCCAGGTCGCGCGGCTGGCGAAGATCCGGGCAAGCCGTGACCAGGCCGCCTGCGACGCGGCGCTGGCCGAACTGGAACGGAGGGCCACCGAGGGGGGCAATCTTCTGGACGCAGCGGTGGATGCAGCGCGCGCCCGGGCGAGCGTAGGGGAAATCAGCATGGCGATGGAAAAGGTGTTCGGCCGCCACCGGGCCGAGGTCAAGACGCTGGCCGGGGTGTACGGTGCGGCCTACGAGGGCGATGATGGCTTCGCCGCGATCCAGAAGGACATCGAAGCCTTCGCCGACGAAGAAGGTCGCCGTCCGCGAATGCTTGTGGTCAAGATGGGCCAGGACGGGCACGACCGCGGCGCCAAGGTCATCGCGACGGCCTTCGCCGATATCGGTTTCGACGTGGATGTGGGGCCGCTGTTCCAGACACCGGCCGAGGCGGCGCAGGACGCCATCGACAACGACGTGCACGTGATCGGCATTTCGAGCCAGGCCGCGGGGCATAAGACACTGGCCCCGCAACTGATCGAGGAGTTGAAGGCGCAGGGCGCGGGCGACATCCTCGTGATCTGCGGCGGGGTGATCCCGCAACAGGACTATGACTTCCTGCGCAAGGCCGGGGTCAAGGCGATCTTCGGGCCGGGAACCAACATCCCCGACGCCGCGAAGGACATCCTTGATCTCATCCGCGCCGCGCGCAGCCCGAAGGCGGCCGAGTAGGCCCCCGGGACAGGACGGCCCGGGCGGTTGAGGGGCCGCCCGTGGCCGGGCCCGGGCACGTCTGCCGTTGAGGGGCGGCAGGCGCGTCCGGGCCGTCAACCCGCTGCCGCCGTGATGCGCGCGAAGGGCAGCGTGCCCTGTGCGGCATCGCGGCAGGGGGTGCTTTTGGCGCTGTCGCCCGTCGGCCCGGATTGATACGCTGCGCGCATGTCGATCTGGTCCCGCATCTCCGACGCGCTGGCGGCCCTGCGCGACGGGCAGCCGCTGTCCGCCGTTTTCGACCGGTTGCGCACGCCGCCGGAACGGTCGGTCGCCTTCACAATCGCGATCATCGCGCTGGGGGCCAAGATGGCCAAGGCGGACGGGCAAGTCACCCGGTCCGAGGTCGCGGCCTTTCGCGACGTGTTCCACATTCCCCCCGGCGAAGAGGACAACGCCGCCCGCGTGTTCAACCTCGCGCGGCAGGACGTGGCGGGCTTCGATGCCTATGCGCGACGCATCGCGGGGATGTTCGGGACCGGCCATCCGGCGCTGTGTGATCTGTTGGAGGGGCTTTTCCACATCGCGCTCGCCGATGGCGACTACCACGAGGACGAGGACGCCTTCTTGCGCGCCGTCGCCGGGATTTTCGGCATGGATGAGGCGCGATTCCGCCGCCTGCGCGCCCGCTTCGTGGAGGACGCCGAGAAAGACCCCTTCGCTGTGCTGGGCGTTTCGCCCGACGCGCCGCAGGCCGAGGTGCGGGCGGCCTGGCGTGCGCAGGTGCGTGACTGCCATCCCGACCGGCTGGCGGCCCGCGGCGTGCCGCAGGAGGCGGTCAAGCTGGCCGAACAGCGGCTGGTGGCGATCAACCGCGCTTGGGAAGACGTGCAGGCGCTGCGCGCGTCCTGAAGGTCATCGGCTGTGCCCGCAAGTGCCGTGCAAATGGCCGGGCGGCGCCCGGTCAGTCCACCTGCGCGCGCCGCAGCGCGACGACCTCGGTTTCGGCGCCAAGCGCCTTGGCCAGCGCGGCGAACCGCGACTGCGCGACCTCACCATAAAGCGCCATGGCTTGCGGACCGATGGACAGCACCAGCCGCTTTTTGTTCGGGTGCCAGCGCAACGTGCCCATGTGATCGGCCTTCTGCGCGGTGAACATCGCCCCGAAGCGCATTGCGCGACCGAGGATCTCGGCCTGTTTCACGTCCTCCGGATCGATCATCTCGACCAGTTCGTCGAACCGGCCCCGGCTGCGGCTGTTTTTGTACCGGTGCATCAGCGATAGCCCGAGGAAGATTCGTTCCACGTGGCTCAAACCGCCGAAATTGGCGCGCGTTGCGTAATCGAAGCAAACGTCGCCGCGATAGTCGGGATGGCTGCGCCAGCTGACGTCATGCAGCAGGCAGGCGGCACGGATCAGGCGCAGGCGGGCATCGTTCGTTCGGCTATAGATCGGTCTGATGAAGCGATACAGTACCTTGCCGAACCCCGGAACGCGCGAATCCTTGCTCTCGGCAAAGCGACACGCCTCTATCAGCGGGTCTCGGTCGCGCAGCATCTGCGGCATCTGTTCATACAGCAGCCCTTCGCGGAGACCGTAGCTGGAGATGAATATCTCGCGCGGCTTGAGCACGCGCAGCACCCCGGTCAGCACCTCGGCGGCATAGGGCACAAGCGCCAGTCGCGATCCGGACACGCCGCTCGTGGATTTGAGCGTCACCGGGTCGGTGTCGGCGATCCATTTCAGCGTGGTGCGCAGGTCGGTGGGCCGCATCTGGTATTCGTGCAGCACCTTGAGCGGGTAGTTGCGCCGCGCCATGTCGATCTTGGCGATCGCCCGCCACGAGCCGCCCACGAGAAACAGCCGGTCCGGCGTCTCGCCCATCCGTTCGCGCAGTTGCGCCAGTTCCGCGTCGATATGCGCGCGCATCCCCTTGCGCCCTCCCGGCACGTCGCGCAGTTTCAACGGCCCAAGCGCCGATGTCTCGCGCCGCCCGACCGTGCCTTCGGACAGTACCGCCAGTTCCATGGACGACCCGCCGATGTCGCAGACCAGTCCGTCGGCACGCGGCCAGCCCAGCAGAACGCCCTGCGCGGACAGTCGTGCCTCTTCCGGCCCGTCGATGACGTACAGTGTCAGGCCGGTCTCGCGCGTGACTTCGTCCTGAAAATCCTGCCCGTCCTCGGCCTCGCGCACCGCCGCTGTCGCCACCGCGCTGAGCGGGGCCAGCCCCAGCCCGTCCGCCAGCGTCTGGAACCGGCGGATCGCGTCCAGTGCGCGGACCTTGCCTTCCGGGTTCAGCCGTCCGGTATCAGACATTCCATCGCCAAGGCCGCACATCACCTTTTCATTGTAGAAATACGCGGGACTGCGCGCTGCGCCGTCGAAGATCACCAGCCGGACGGAGTTTGACCCCACGTCCACGACGCCCACGCGCGACAGGCGCCGCACGGCGGGATCGTCGAACAGGGGGCGGCCGAACGGGCCCCACTCCTCTTGTCTTGCGTCCGCAGCGATGTTCATGACTCCTCCGCGTGCTGATCCGACACTGACCCGCACTTGCCTTTTGCGTCAACCGTCACCGCACATCGCGATGCCGTGCAAGCCGCGGAACGTCATCGGCGCCGGCCGATCCGCGTCCCGACAGCGACGGGTTCTGCATGAAGAAATGGTGACAGTTGAAACCGCCCGCGGCGGCTTCGCTGTCGCGGTGAAACTGCCCGTCAGGCTGCAAGACCCAGCTTTGCGCCTCGTCATAAAGGTTCGCGGCCATGATCTGCCCTACGATCTGTTCCTTCACGGTGCCGTTGTGGCATTCAACAAGCGTCTCGACGCGGCGGTTGAGGTTGCGGCCCATCCAGTCCGCGGAAGAGATGAACACCCGCGCTTCTGACGACGGCAGTCCGTGTCCGTTGCCGAAACAGATGATCCGCGAATGTTCCAAAAACCGTCCGACGATGGATTTCACCCGGATGTTCTCGCTCAGGCCCTGAATGCCGGGCCGCAGCCCGCAGATGCCGCGGATCACGCACATGATCTGCACGCCCGCGCCGCTGGCGGCATAGAGCGCGTCAATCACCTCGGGTTCGATCAGCGCGTTCATCTTGATCCAGACCTGCGCCGGGCGCCCGGCGCGGGCATGGTCCGCCTCGGCCTCCAGCATGGCGATGATGTCGGCCTTCATGTCCCGCGGGCTGATCGACAGGTTTTCCAGTTCTTGGGGCGGGGCGTAGCCGGACAGGTAGTTGAACACCTTGGTCGCGTCGCGCCCCAGCGCCTCGTCGCAGGTGAAATAGCTCAGGTCGGTATAGACCCGCGCGGTGATCGGGTGGTAGTTGCCGGTGCCGTAGTGGGAATAGGTCACCAGCCTGTCGCCTTCGCGGCGCACCACGCTGCTGATCTTCGCGTGCGTCTTGTAGTTGACGAAGCCGTAGACCACATGCGCGCCGGACCGTTCCAGCGTGCGCGACTGGCGGATGTTCGCCGCCTCGTCGAAGCGTGCCTTCAGTTCCACCAATGCGGTGACGGATTTGCCATCCTCGGCCGCCTCGCACAGCGCGGCCACGATGGGGCTGTCATGGGACGTACGATAGAGCGTCTGCTTGATCGCCAGCACGTTGGGGTCGCGCGCGGCCTGCTGCAGGAACCGGACCACCATGTCGAACGTCTCGTAGGGGTGGTGCAGCAGCATGTCCTTCTGCGCGATGGCCCGGAACATGTCGCCGTCATGGTCCTGCACCCGTTCTGGCACGCGGGGTGTATAGGACGGCCACAGTAGGTCGGGCCGTTGGTCCAGCACCAGCTCTTTCAGGTCGACGATCCCGATCATGCCGCGGATTTCGATGATTTCGTCCTCGCTGACGCGCAATTCCCGGCTTATCACCGCGCGCAGGTCGTCGGGCGCGCCGCCCGAGATCTTCAGGCGCACGACCTCGCCCCGGCGGCGGCGCTTCAACGCGGTCTCGAACTCGCGCACGAGATCCTCGGCTTCTTCCTCGACCTCGAGATCGCTGTCGCGCAGCACCCGGAACTGGCAATCCCCGGTCAGCTTGTAGCCCGGAAACAGACTGCCGAGATGCAGCAGAAGCAGGTCCTCCAGCAGGAGGAACCGGTGCTCGCCCGACTTGGAGGGCAGCCGCACGAAGCGGTTGATCTGCTGTGGGATAGGCAGCAGTGCGCGCAATTCCTTGCCGTCGGAGCGCCGTTCCAGTTTCAGTGCCTGCACCAGCCCGGTGTTGGGGATAAAGGGGAACGGATGCGCCGGGTCGATCGCCAGGGGCGACAGCACCGGGAAAACCTGCGTCAGGAACACCTGTTCGAGATAGGTCCGGTCCGATCGTGTCAGGCGGTTGCGCCCGACGATGTGGATGCCCGCGCTTTCCAACTCGCGCCTCAGCGTGGCGAAGGCCCGCTGCTGTGCCTGCATCAGCGCCCGTGCATCGGTGTCGATCAGCACGAGCTGCTGGGCCGGTGTCAAACCGTCCGCCGCAGGGGTCGCGTTCCCCTCGCGGGCCAGTTCGCGCAGGCCTGCAACGCGGACGGTGTAGAATTCGTCAAGGTTGTTTGCTGAAATCGATACGAAGCGCAGCCGTTCCAGCAGCGGCACCGCGGGGTTCTCAGCCTCTTCCAGCACGCGCCAGTTGAACGCCAGCCAGGACAGTTCGCGGTTGAAGAACCGGTCCGGGCTGCCAGGTTCCGCGCCTTCGATCACGACGGGGTCGGGCCGCGGCGCGGACAGGAAATTTGCGCTGCTGGACGAAGCAGGCAAAGCGTCGAAATCGGTGAGGGTAAGCGGGATCAGGGGCATGGCCGTTATCGGGTTTGCATCTGCGCCAGCACTTCGGCGGCCAGCGCGCGCGAGACCCGCTTCTGACGGCTGACGGCGGCGTGGTCAAGCGCTGCGATGACCCGGTGCGCGCTGCTCAGTGACCTGTCCATCCGCGCGAGGAGAAAATCCAGCGTGGCGGTATCCAGCGCAAGCTGCCGTTCGTCCCCCAGTTTCACGAGCGTCATGTAGAGAAGGGTGTCGTCCGGGCGGTCCAGACGCGTCACCGCGCAGGCCAGAAGGCGGCTGTTGAGGTCGGGCAGGGCGATGCCCCAAGTGCCGGGCGTGTCGCGGGCAGTCATCAGCACCGGCGCGCGTTGCGCCGCCGCGCGGTTCAGCAGGTGAAACAGCGCCTCCTCGCGGGCCGCGTTTCCGGCCGCTGCATCGGCATCGTCCACTGCATAGGCGCGGGCGGGTTCCGGCAGCGCCAGCGTGTGTCCGGACAGGTGAGCGGCACCGGCGTCGGCGGCCCAGATTGCGGCAAGATGGGTGCGCCCGGACCCGCCGGGACCGGCAAGGATCATTCGCAGGTCGGGCCACTCCTGCCAGCCGTCCACCGCCTCGAGCGCGGCAGCGTTGGCCTGGCTCGGCATGAAATCCTCGCGGCCAAGGCGCGGGCCGGTGTCGAGGTCGAGCACGAGTTGCCGTGCCCCCATCATGTTTCAGGCGCGTCGCGCTGATCGTGCGCCGCCTTGGCCGCGCTGTCAGGCGCCGCGGCCCCGTCCCCCTGAAGGGCGGCGTCGCGTTCCAGCGCCTTGAGCCCGAGATAGAGCCGCCCGGTACGATACTCGGCCACGAAGAAGCGCACGATTACGCCGATCATCGCCGATACCGGCACCGCGACCAGCATGCCTACGAACCCGAACAGCGCACCGAAGATCGACAGCGCCAACAGAAGCCAGACCGGATGCAGGCCGACGGAACCGCCCACCAGCTTCGGGGTCAGGATGTTGCCTTCGACCAGTTGGCCGAACATGAATATCCCCGCGATCAGCGCGATCATCAGCGGGTCGTTCCAGAACTGGAACACCGCCAGACCGATCGCAAGCGCACCCCCGACCAATGCGCCGACATAAGGGATGAACGAGATCAGGCCCGCGACCGCTCCCACGACCAAACCGAAATTCAGCCCCGCCAGCATAAGCGCGACCGAATAGAACGTGCCCTGGATCAGGCAGACCATGCCCTGGCCGCGGATGAACGAGGCCAGCGTGCGGTCGATTTCCGACGCGAGCCGCCGTACCACCGGCGCATGGTCCAGCGGCACCAATTCGTCCACGCTGGCGACCATGCGGTCCCAGTCGATCAGCATGTAGAACGACACCACCGGCACGATGAAGATCAGCACGACGATGTTGACGATACTCATGGCCGAGGTCAGAACGCCGTTCAGCAGCGCCACGCCCCGTTCGCGGATCGTGTCGCCAAGGCCGGGGATCGTCTCGCTCAGCGTGGCACTGTGTTCCATCGCTCGGGGGAAGCGCGCCTCGAAGAAGGCCAGCAGGTTACGGGCCAGCTCCGGCGCGGTTTCGGCCAGGTCGATGGCCTGGCGGATCAGTGTCGGCACCACCAGCAGCAGCGCCAGCAGCGCGACGAACAGGATCAACACGGTAATCACCACCGTCGCCATGACCCGCGACAGACCCAGCCGTTCCAGACGGTCCGCCAGCGGATCGAGCAGGTAGGCGATGGCCCCGCCAAGGATGAAGGGCAGCAGCACGTTGCCCAGCAGCCACAGCACCACAAGCAGCAGCGCCGCCGCGATCCCCCAGTATTTCACCTGTTGCTGTGCCGGAAGTGCCATGATGCCCCTGTGCTTGCTGCTGGCTCCGTTCTGGCCGATGCGCGCCGCCCGCGCAAGCGCCGACGGCCCCCGCCGGGCCCGCCGCGCCTTGTGCGGCGCACCCATTTGTCCTAGTGGCAGGCGCACGCATCAACGCTTAAAAGGGGTCCCCATGCGCCTGTCCCGATATTTCCTGCCCGTGCTGAAGGAAACGCCGTCCGAGGCACAGATCGTGAGCCATCGGCTCATGCTGCGCGCAGGCATGATCAAGCAGGCCAGCGCCGGGATCTATTCGTGGCTGCCGCTGGGGTTCAAGGTGCTGCGGCGTATCGAGCAGATCGTGCACGAGGAACAGGCCCGCGCCGGGCATGTCGCGATGCTGATGCCGACCTTGCAATCTGCCGACCTATGGCGCGAGAGCGGCCGCTACGATGCATTCGGCGCCGAGATGCTGCGCATTACCGACCGGCACGGGCGCGACATGCTGTATGGCCCGACCAACGAGGAACTGATCACCGACATCTTCCGGGCGCATGTGGGCAGCTACAAGGATCTGCCGCTCACGCTGTATCATGTGCAATGGAAATTCCGGGACGAGGTGCGCCCCCGTTTCGGCGTGATGCGCGGGCGCGAGTTCCTGATGAAGGACGGCTACAATTTCGACCTGACGATGGAAGACGCGCTGCACGCCTACAACCGCCATCTGGTCAGCTATCTTCGGACCTATGAGCGCATGGGCCTTCAGGCGATCCCGATGCGTGCCGACAGCGGGGCGATGGGCGGCGACAACACCCATGAGTTCCTTGTGCTGGCCGAAACCGGCGAGTCCGAGGTGTTCTATGACAGCGAGATCACGGACCTGAAATTCGGCGACCGGGACATCGACTATGACAGCGTGGAGCAGTGCCAGGCCGTGCTGAGTGAATTCACCTCGCGCTACGCCCGCACCGACGAAACGCATGACGAGGCCGAGTTCGCCAAGGTTCCCGAAGCGCGCCGCCGCACCGCGCGCGGGATCGAGGTGGGGCAGATCTTCTATTTCGGCACCAAGTATTCCGAAGCGATGGGCGCCACCGTGGTGAACGAGAAGCAGGAGCAGGTGCCGGTGCACATGGGCAGCCACGGGATAGGCGTCAGCCGTCTTGTCGGCGCCATCATCGAGGCGAGCCATGACGAAAAGGGCATCATCTGGCCCGAGGGGGTCACGCCGTTCCATTGTGGCATCGTGAACCTCAAGCAAGGCGACGCCGAAGCCGACGCGGCCTGCGAGCAGCTTTACGCGGCGCTGACCGCGCGCGGGCTGGAGCCGCTTTATGACGACCGCAACGAACGGGCAGGCGGCAAGTTCGCCACAATGGACCTGATCGGCCTGCCTTGGCGGATCACCGTCGGCCCGCGCGGGCTGAAGAACGGGGTGGTGGAACTGACAGGTCGCCGGAGCGGCGAGAGCATCGAGATGACGCCGGAAGCCGCCGTTTCGCGCATCGCGGAGATCTATGCGAACATCTGAGTCAGGATTTCAGGAATAGTGAACAGCAAACTTCTGGGCCATCGTTCTGCAAGCCGCGGTAGGCCGATGGGACCGACAGCATGGCCGGACCGGACACGCTCTTCAAGGACACTTCAGGCGATCGGGCCGAGCTGCGTGTGTTGTACGACATGCAGCGACAAGGGTTCGAGACGATCCTTCTGCTGCGCAACAGTTCCGGAAACGGCATCGATCTCGTCGGCCTGCGGCTTCTGACCGGGCCGAAGGTGCTGCGCTTCATCGAGGTCAAGTACAACACGGCGCGCGAAAGCGCGCAGCAGAAGCAGGGCGGAAACTCCTTCGTACGTGATCGGCTGCAAGTGGCTGTAAGCGCAACGATGTTGTCCAACTACAGCGGTGACAAGGACCACAGCTATGCGCTCTATCCGCCGACCGGGGGCGGCCGTGACTGGAAGATCGAGAAGATAACCCTGGGCGAAGGAGCGGAACTGTTGCTCCCCTATTTTGAACTGGGCGGCGAACATTTGACCCAGACGGAAATAGATCGACTTCTCGAAGAGCTTGAGAAAGATCCGAACTATGCGCCGCCGCCATTGAAACGGCCGACCGACTTCGTCGTCGAGTTCCATCTGGTCCGTGTGACGGGCAAGGGAGAGATCAACTCGAAGTCGTGGACGTTGAAGCCGCCGAGATAGGCCATTTTCGGGCCGCAGCACTCCGAGCCGCCCCCGGAGCGGCAACTCCGCACCACACATTGACGCCGTCGCCGTCGCGCGACAGAAGGGGGCACCGATAAGGAGCCTGCCCGTGCCGTCGCCCCGCCCGTTCGCCGCCCATGAATGGCTGATCGCCTGGCGCTACCTGCGTGCCACCCGGGCCGAAGGCGGCGTCAGCGCCATGACATGGATCTCGCTCATCGGCATCGCGCTGGCGGTGTTCGCATTGATCGCCACGCTGGCCGTGCGGTCGGGCTTCCGGACGGAATTCGTGGACACGATCCTCGGGGCAAATGCCCATGTGACCTATTACAGCTTCACGCGGCTGGACGAGGCGGGCAACAGCACCAACACCATCGCCGACTACACCGCCCGTGCCGACGCACTGCGCGCCGTACCGGGTGTGACCCATGTCGCCCCTGTGGTGCGCGGGCAGGTGCTGGCGGGTTTCGGTGGGCGGAATGCCGGAGTCATGGTCGTCGGCATGGCTGCGGCGGACGTGGCCGCGCTGCCGCGCATCGTGGACCCGGAGACCGGCATCGGTGATTTCGCCCGCTACGGTGACGGCATCGCCGTAGGCGCGGGCATCGCGCGCCAGTTGGGCCTTGCGGTCGGTGACAGCCTGCGTCTGGTTTCGCCCGATGGGGCACGCACGCCCTTCGGCACCTCGCCCCGCGTCGGGGTGTACGAGGTCGCCTATATCTTTTCGGCCGGGCGCTATGACATCGACGCGACCCGCATCTACATGCCCTTCACCGAGGCGCAGGCCTATTTCAACCGCGACGGCGTCGCCGACGAGATCGAACTGCTTCTGGACGACCCCGAGGCGCTGGAGCGAGTGATGCCGCGCCTGTGGCAGGCAGCCGGTCCCGGCGGCGCGTTCCAGACCTGGCAGGACCGGTCCGGCGCTTTCCTGCGCGCGCTTGAAGTCGAGGACAACGTTATGTTCGTGATCCTGTCCGTGCTCGTACTGATCGCCACCATGAACATCGTGTCCGGCCTTATCATGCTGGTGAAGAACAAGCAGGCCGATATCGGCATTCTGCGCACCATCGGACTGAGCGAGGGATCGGTGATGCGCGTGTTCTTCATCTGCGGCACTTCGGTCGGCGTTATCGGTACCGCGGCGGGTGTGGTGCTGGGCTGCCTTTTCGCGCTGAATATCGACGCGATCTTCGCGCTGGTGAACGGCGTGTCGGGCGGCGGGGTCTGGGATCCGGTCATTCGCGGCATCTATTACCTCCCGGCCGAATTGCGCGCGGGAGACGTTCTGACAGCGGTGGCGCTGTCTCTTGCGCTGTCCTGCGTGGTGACGATCTTTCCGGCGCGGCGGGCGGCGCGGCTCAACCCGGTGGAGGCGCTGCGCGATGCCTGAGGCCGTGCTGAGCCTTGAAGGCGTGGTGCGCCGCTACAATCCCGGCACGCCGGGCGAGGTCGCGGTGCTGCGTAGCGCGGATCTCTCGCTTGCGCCGGGCGCGCTGGTGGCGCTTGTGGCGCCATCGGGTGCGGGCAAGTCCACGCTGCTCCACATCGCGGGCTTGCTGGACCGGCCCGACGCGGGCACGGTGCGAATTGCCGGGCAGGACATGGCGGGGCGGGCTGAGGCTGCGCGTACGGCGGTGCGGCGCGACACGGTCGGTTTCGTCTATCAGTTTCATCACCTTCTTCCCGAGTTCAGCGCGCTGGAAAACGTGGTGCTGCCGCAACTGGCCGCTGGCCAGCCGATGGCCGCGGCGCGGCTGCGCGCGGGTGAACTTCTGGACCGGGTCGGCCTGTCGGCCCGTGCCGGGCACCGCCCTGCCACGCTGTCGGGCGGCGAGCAGCAGCGCGTCGCCTTCTGCCGCGCGCTCGCGAACGGGCCGCGCCTGCTGCTGGCGGATGAACCGACAGGCAATCTCGATCCGGCGACGGCGGAACAGGTGTTCTCCGTCATGGTCGCGCTCGCGCGCGAGACTGGCCTTGCGGCGCTTGTGGCGACGCACAATCCCGACCTTGCCGCGCGGATGGATCGCCAGTTGCGGCTACAGGACGGGCGGCTGGTTCCGGCCTGATCGCGTCACGCGCTGCGGCCTGCCGTCTCGGCGATTGTGCGGCGCGCCCCGCGTGTTAAGCTGTGCTGGAGGCACAGCAACGACCGGCCGGAAAACAGGCCGCACACGGGCAGGAGGTCGCCATGGGCGCAGCAGGAATTCGGGCAATCGCCGGCGGGGCGAGTCTGGCCATCGTATTGGGGGTGGCGGCGTGCCAGGCGCCTGTCACCGGCCCGCAGGTCGCGCGGCAGGACTTTGCGGACCATTGCGCGGCCTGCCACGGCGCGGATGCGCGCGGCAACGGACCGGCTGCGCAGGGGTTGGCGGTGCAGCCGCCGGATCTGACGACTCTGTCGGCGCGCAACGGTGGTAGCTTCCCGCTGGTGGAGGTCATGAGTCAGATCGACGGCTACAGCCGCGGCGGAACCATGCCGGAATTCGGCGCCTACCTTCTGGAAGATCGACAGGTGCTGGTGGAAACCGCGCCGGGGGTGCAGACGCCTGCCCCCGAACGACTGGTGCTGATGGCGCGCTACCTGCAAAGCTTGCAGCGCTAGGGCGCGAAGTGGACGGCGCGCGGGGCCGCTACGGGTGCGTCGGCCACGTCGCGCACAGGCATTTGTCCTGATATTTCAAGGATCAGCTTGCGCTTGACGGCGTCGGCGAAACTGTCGCGGCTGTCGGCGGTGACCACGAACGCACCAACCCCGCCGATGATCCGGTCGCGGTACTGCGCTTCGAGATCGCCGTAGCCCGCCTGGCCCGAGCGGCAGTCGCGACACAGGATGGGCAGGCCGTTGATCGTGATCCCGGCACCGACCACGGCGTCGCGGGCGGTCGAAACGGGGGCGCCGCCATAGCTGTTGGCGCTGTCGCCGGAGAAGTCGATAACCTTGCGCCAGCCATCCAAAGCATTGTTTTCGATCAGGGATTTTCCGAACAGAAGGGCGTCGCCGATGGCATTGCGGCCGAACGCGGCGCGGCCCGCCGAGGTCAGTTCGGCGGCGAAGGCGGCGGCGCTGTCAGGGCCGTCGATCACGCGCCACGGCACCACGACTGCCTGGTTCGCGGCCCATTCCACATAAGTGACCGCGATCGACCCGTATGCGGTTTGCATAATCGTTTCAAGCACTTCGGGGTCGGTGATCGCCTCGGCATAGCCGCTGCGCTGGAACGCGATCTCGCCCGCGTCGATGGAGCCGGAGGCATCGGCCAGAAGCACCAGTTCGAGGTCGGTATCCTGCGCCGCCACAGGTCCGGCCGAGGCCAGTGCCAATGCCAAAGGCAGCGCAAACCGCCATAGGATTCGCGTATGAATCGCATATGAGTCCCATATGACCCGAGCCGCCGGTTCCTGCGTGCGGGCAGCCGCTTTCGGTGCCGCTCTCACTGGATCGCCGCCCGTGCCACCGCGTCGAATTTCGCGTCAAGCTCGGCCGCCGCGGCGGCAAGGTCCGGCCCGGCTTCGTCGAGGTATGGGGCAAACACTTGGCTGGGCGTCTTGTAGGACAGCGTCGCGCTGCCGTCGGGATCTTCGGTGACATACATCCGCACCGGTGCCTCGATCATCGCGGCGGTGGACAGGCCAAGGACACGCACCGCGTAATCGTTGTTGAACAGGCCGATCACTCGGTTGCCGGGGATGTCGATGCCGCGAGATGCGGCCATGCCAGTCGGCCCGGCCTCGGTCACGACGCCAAGCTGCTGCGTGGCGGCCTCGGTCTTCACGGCGGCGACAAGCGTGTCGAAATCGAGTGCGCTGTCATGCACTGCCCAGCCGTCGCGCGGTGCCGGAGCCGGGTAGGCGTCCTGAGCGGCGGGAAGGGCCGGAAGCACGGGCAGGGCGAGCGCAACGAGCGCGGCGAGAAGGACAGGGCGCATGGGCATCTCCGCTTGGTCTGGTCCGGAGCTGGTCCGGATCTGGCGCCACCAGCCTAGACCGGATGCCCGGTCACGCCGCGTCACGGCTTTGTGAGCCAACGACGCCCTGAAGGTCGGGTGGTCCGGACCGTGCGTCGGGTTGGCGCGTGTCTATGCTGGCCGCGATTCAATCCACGGTGGAGAAAAGCCCATGTCGGCATATGAGATGGCCAAGGCGGCCTATGCCCACGCGAAATACACGCTGGTCATCGGGGCCAACAATCAGGCGGACAACATGAAGAAGACCGGCGGCTGGGCCGGGGTCGCGGTGGACCGTTCGCGCCATACAGGACACCGCTGGGTCAAGCATCCCGGCGGGTGGCAGCAGGACGGTGTGCGCTGGGTGAAGAAGCCGGGCGTGTGGAAGCTGGAATACCCGGACGGGATGAAGGAGCGACCGACCGGGGCGACGACCCCTCACGAATTTTATCTGGAACTGGCAGAACGGGCGCGCGTCTGTCGTGCGGGCAATTGCGGCGAAAACGCGGCGGTCGTTTATGGCTATCTGCACGAGCATGCGCAGGGCAAGGGATACGGGTCCGTGCATTACGTGAGCTGCCGCCCGCCGCATGACCACGCGTTCGTGCTGTTCGGCAATGGCTGGGACGGCGGGTCCATCGTGATCGATCCCTGGTGGGGCGTGATGTGCACGGGCGACGACATCAAGCACAGGACCGGGCGCTGCTTCTTCGCCGAGGACAACGATGCGCTCGAGATGCAGGACTACGTGGCGCAGCACGGGGTGACCATCGAGTCCAGTTTCGCCACCTGAGCGGCGCGATGATGAACCGCCGCGCGCCGCGTGCTAGTCTGAGCCTGCAAGGCGGAACGGAGGGAAAGACAATGACGGGACCGATGAGAGTCGCGCCTGCCGCGCTGGCGCTGGCGGCGTGCGGCATGGCGGCAGGGCTGGCGGGTGCGCAGGCGCCAGATCCGCAGAGCGGGCAGGCGCTGTTCGTGACCCATTGCGCGCAGTGCCACGGGGCCGATGCGCGTGGCACCGGCCCGATGGCCGAGATCATCGCCATCGACACGCCGGACCTGACCGGGCTGTCGGCGCGCAATGGCGGGGCGTTTCCGCTGGAGGCTGTGGCGCGGCAGATCGACGGGCGCGCGCCCCTGCTGGCGCATGGTGGCGATATGCCGGTGTTCGGCCCGTTCCTCGATAGCGACGGGCGCGCGGTGTTCGAGTTGCCCAGCGGTCAGCCGATGATGACAAGCGTGCCGGTGGCCGACCTTCTGGTATTTCTACAATCGGTTCAGGCGCCCTGAACGGGCGAGGCGTGGCCCGGGCGATAAGGCGGGAACAGGGCAGTCAGATTTGAGCGATCACTCAAGGGTGATTTGAGTGATCGCTCAAAATAAGCAATTGGGTGCGGACAACCTTTGACCCCGCCCCGAAAGGACCGTGCCATGAAGCATTTCCCCAAGCTTGACGCAGATACCGCCCCCGCGGAGTCGCAGCCGTTGATCGCGGCCTCGCAGAAGGCGTTCGGCCGTCTGCCCGGACTGCACGCCGTGATGTCCGCCTCGCCTGCGCTGCTGGAAGGATATCAGGTGCTGCATCGCCTGTTCGCCGAAAGCACCGCCTTCGACGCCGAGGAAAAGACCGTCGTCTGGCAGACGATCAACGTGGAGCACGCCTGCCACTACTGCGTGCCCGCCCATACCGGCATTGCGAAGATGATGAAGGTGGACGACGCCATCACCGACGCGCTGCGCGACGAGACCCCGCTGCCGACCGAAAAGCTGGAGGTGCTGCGCAGCTTCACCCTGGCCATGCTGCGCGGACGTGGCCATGTCAGCGAGGCCGAGATGCAGGCCTTCTTCGACGCGGGCTATTCCGACAGGCACGTTCTTGAGGTGATCCTGGGGCTGTCGCAGAAGGTGATGAGCAACTACACCAACCACGTGGCGGACACGCCGGTGGACGCGCCGATGCAGAAATTCGCCTGGACCCCGGTTTCCGGGCGCTGAACGTGGCGGCGGCCCGCCCGGCGTTGCCGCCGGGCCGCTTTTGCCGGGACTGCGCCGTGCGGGCCGCCTAGTCTGGAGAAAGCATGACCCGATCCGACGATCCTTCCCGTGCCCCCGATGTCCCGGCAGGCCGCGGCGGCGTGCCGTCGCGTGGCGGTGCGCGGCGCCGCGCGAAACCTTATGACCGCGACACCGCGCTGGACGCGGCGCTGACGCTGTTCTGGGAAAAGGGCTATCACGCCACGTCCCTCAGGGACCTCGAGGCCGCCCTGCAGATGAAGCCCGGCAGCATCTATGCCGCGTTCACCAGCAAGGAGGCGCTGTATCTTGCGACGCTGGACCGGTATTTCGACCGTGGCCGCGCCGCTTTGCGCGCCCGGATCGCGGATGCGCCGACACCGCTGGCCGGGCTGGCCGCCTATCTGCGCGGCTTCGCGGACAGCGCCGGAGAGGGCGAGGGCTGCCGCGCCTGCATGCTGGTCAAGACCCTGATCGACGTGACACCCGACACACCGGCGATCGCCGCGCGGGCGCGGGCATGTCTTGATGCGATGCAGGCCGAGTTCGCGGCGGCCTTCGCGCGGGCGCGCGACGCCGGAGAGATCCCGCCCGGCGCCGATGTGGCGCGGCTGGCGCGCCGCTATCAGGCCGATCTGACCGCCCTGCGGATCGAGGCGCACCGCCGGACCGCCCCCGCCGCGTTGCGCGCGCTGGCCGAGGACATGGCGGCGGACATGGAGCGTGCGGGGCGCGGCCAGGGGTAGGGTCGCGGTTCCGTTGCGGCAACGCGGCCCGATGTACGATTTGTCCCGGTCGGTCACGCTCTTGTTACATTCATGCGGTTTGCAGCGCCCAAGCGCGGCAGGTGCCCGCGCCGATGCACGCAACGGAGGACCGTCCCTTGAAACTGCAACTCAAGATTTCCGCGATCGCGCTGTGCGCCGCCACAGCCGCGCATGCGCAGGATCTGCCGCAGGCCGGCAGCCCGTGGTTCGCCGCGGGGCAGGAGGCCATCCAGGCCCTGATCGACCGCCAGGACAACACCAACCGCGCCAAGAACGTGATCCTTCTGGTATCGGACGGCAACGGCGTAGGTACCAACTATGCCGTGCGCATGTTCGCGGGCCAGCAGGAAGGGAAGCTGGGCGAAGAGCACGTTATGCCCTACGAGACGCCGGACTTCCACTCGGCGCTGGTCAAGACCTACAACATCAACGCGCAGACGCCCGACTCGGCCCCGACCGCGGGCGCGATGAACACCGGCGTGAAGCAGCGGTTCAACCTGATCAACCTGGGCGGCGACGCGATCCATGACGATTGCTCCACCGTGGCGGGCAACGAGCTGACAACTTTCGCCGAGATCGTCACCGGCATGGAAAAGTCGGTCGGCGTGATCTCGACCGCGCGGATCACCCACGCGACACCGGCCGGCGTCTATGCCAAGACCGCCAACCGCAACTGGGAAGACGCGGTTCCCGATGACTGCACTGCGCAGAAGGACATCGCGGCCCAGCTGGTCGACCAGATGCAGGCCGGTGTCATCGATTTGGCGATGGGCGGCGGACGCCGTCACTTCGTGCCGCAGGGCGTGCAGACCGACGAGGGCGGCAACGGCCGCCGCGCTGACGGCACCAACCTGATCGAGATGGCGCAGGGCCTTGGCGCGCAATACGCTTGGAATACCGCGACCTTCGGCGAGCTGGCGCTGGACGGCGAAACCCCGGTTCTCGGCCTGTTCAACGACAGCCACATGGAATACGAAGCTGACCGTGCCGAGGATGACGAGCCGTCGCTGGCCGACATGACCCGCGCCGCGATCGAGTACCTGAGCCAGAACGAGAACGGCTACTACCTCGAGATCGAGGCGGGCCGGGTCGATCACGCCAACCATGCGGGCAATGCCGCACGGGTGATGCGCGACGGCGTCGCCTTCGCCGAAGCGGTGGCCATGGCCGACGAGCTGACCGACGACGCGGACACGCTGATCATCGTCACCGCCGACCACGAGCACGCCATCGCGTTCAACGGCTATTGCGGCCGCGGCACGCCGATCCTGGGTCTTTGCTACGACATCGCACAGATCGGCGACAAGCACAGCGACGAGTTGGTGCTGGCCGATGACGGCAAGCCCTACACCGTGATCGGTTACCTGAACGGCACCGGCTCGGTACTGGTGGAGCAGGAAGACGGCACCTATTCGGGCGCGCGCCCGGATGTGACGCAGGACGATGCCACCGATCTCGACTACGTGCAGCAGGCGCTGATCCCCAAGTCGTCGGAAACCCATTCGGGCGAAGACGTGGCCGTTTACGCAAAGGGCCCCTGGGCGCACCTGTTCGACGGCACGATCGAGCAGAACGTGATCTTCCACGTCATGCATCACGCCGTGAACGCCGAGTGACCGCCTTTTGAGCCAACGGGGCCCGGTACGCCTGGGCCCCGCACCCGCGCGTGCCGACCCACGCGCGTCGGCCCGCATGCCGGGCTGCGCAGCGCGAAGGCCCGCGATCCCGTGCCGCACAGGCCGACCCGCACGCGACATGCGATGCTGGCCATGCGATGCAGACACCGAAGACACGCGAAAGGTTCGCCCATGCTGACCCGCCGTTCCGCCCTGCTTGGCGCGCTGGCCGCGCCCACGATCCTGACCGCCGCCGAACAGCCGATCAAGCTGCGCGAGCTTTACCAGCGCAAGGGGCGCGGCATGTCCGAGTTCGCCGAGGCGAATGTCGGCCGCCGGATCGAGGTCGAGGGGTTCATGGCCCCGCCGTTGAAGGCCGAAAGCCGCTTCTTCGTGCTTACCAAGATGCCGATGGCTGTCTGCCCCTTCTGCGAAACCGCCGCCGAATGGCCCGACGATATCCTTGCCGTCTATACCAAGCGGGTGGTGGACGTGATCCCGTTCAACGTGAAGATCGTCACCTCGGGTGTGCTGGAACTGGGCGAGTACCGCGATCCGGACACCGGCTTCGTCAGCCTCGTCAGGCTGACCGAGGCGCGATATGGCTGACACCGAAGGCTGCGCTGACCGGGAAGCGGGGCCGTCCGGGGGGCTGGCGCTGCGGGTGTCCGGGTTGACCGTGCGCAGCCCGCGCGGCCGGGTGCTGCTGTCGCTGCCGTCGCTGGAACTGCCGGGCGGCACGCTGCTGGGCGTGCGCGGGCCGTCCGGTGCGGGCAAGTCCACGCTGCTGCACGCGCTGGCCGGGCTTTCGGCGGTGGCGGAGGGCACGGTGCGCTGGGGCGACACCGACCTGAGCCGTCTTGACGCCGAGGGCCGCGCGCGGTTCCGCGCCGACCAGATCGGCATGATCTTCCAGGATTTCCTGCTGTTCGACGAGTTGAGCGCGCAGGACAATGCCGCGCTGCCCGCGCTGTTCCGCCCGCGCGCGGAAAGGGCAGGGCTACGCGCGCGCGCAGCCGCGCGGCTGGTCGGCCTCGGGCTTTCTGACACCGCGCGCAGCGTCGCGAGCTATTCGGGCGGGGAAAGGCAGCGCGTCGCCATCGCCCGGGCGCTGGCTGCCGGTGCGCCTGTGCTGCTGGCCGACGAGCCGACCGCCAGCCTCGATCGGGCTGCCGCCGATCGGCTGATCGCCGACCTGACCGGCATGGCGCGCGCGGCGGGCACCACCCTGGTCGCCGTCAGCCATGACGAGCGGCTGATCGCGCGCATGGACCGGGTGCTGACCCTGGCCGATGGCGCGCCCGTCACAGGGGCGCAGGCCGCATGATCGCGCTGTGGGACAGCCTGCCGGTGCTGGCACAGGACATCGCGGTGACGTTGGCGCTGCTGCTGCCGGGTGTGCTGCTGGGCGCGGGCGTGCTGCGCGGCTTCGCACCGTGGCCACTGGTGCGGGCGATCCTGTGGCGGTTTCGCGGTCCGTCGGTGCTTTTCGTGCTCCTGATCGCGCTGTCGGTGGGCATGGGCATCGGGCTTCTTGCGCAGGAACGGGGCCTGCGGCAGGGCACGGCGCAGGCGGCCGACAAGTTCGACCTGATCGTCGCCGCGCCGGGCAGCGAGTTGACCGCGATGTTCGCCGCCGTGTTCCTGCAGCCCAGTGACATGGGGCTGCTGTCGGGCGACACCTATTCCGCGATCGCGGCGCATCCGTCGGTCACGCTGGCCGCGCCGCTGGCGTTCGGTGACAGTTTCGGCGCCGCGTCCATCGTCGGCACGACGGCCGATTTCGTCCGCCACCTGTCGGACGAACGGATCGAGGGGCGGCTGTGGCGCACGGCCGAGGAGGCCGTTGTCGGCGCGTTGGTGCCGCTGGAGATCGGAGGACGCTTCGCACCGTCACACGGCACCGGCGATGCCGCCGAGCCGGACGGACATGATGGGCACGAGAGCGCCGTGGTCGGGCGGATGGCGCCGACCGGCACGCCTTGGGATCGCGCCATCCTTGTGCCCGTGGAGGCCGTCTGGGAGGTGCACGGTCTGGCGAACGGGCACGCGCCGGAGCGGGCCGGGCAGATCGGCCCACCGTTCGACGCGGCGTATTTTCCCGGCACCCCGGCGGTCGTGCTGCGCGCGGCATCGCTGGGCGCGAGCTATGGCCTGCGGTCGGAGTTCACCCGCGATGGCGAGACGATGGCGTTTTTCCCGGGCTCGGTGCTTGCGGGGCTTTACCGGGTCATGGGCGACGTGCGGCAGGCGATGTCGCTGATGGCGCTGGTCACGCAGGGGCTGGTGGCGGCCAGCGTGCTGTTGGGGCTGTTCATCCTGTCGCGGCTGTTCCGGCGGCAGATCGCGCTGCTGCGGGCGCTGGGCGCGCCGCGCCGCTTCGTGTTCGCGGTGATCTGGTCGTTCAGCGCTGTGCTGCTGCTGGCGGGGGCGGCGGGAGGGCTGCTGACCGGGCTGGGCGCGGCGCAGCTTCTGTCGGCGGCGGTGACATCGCGGACAGGTGTCGCGGTGGCGGCGGGGTTGGGCTGGACCGAGATCCAGTTCATTGCCGCTTTCGTGTCCGCCGGGCTGGCGCTGTCGCTGCTGCCGGCCGCGCTGGTGCTGCGGCAGCCGGTCATCGAGGGGTTGCGCGCCTGAGGCGGCGGACGTGCGGCCGGGCTTGGAGCCGGGAGGCGGAATTTCCGCGCCGCGCGGGTGCAAAACCCGCTTGCAGGCGCGGGGAAGGGACGCTAGGAACCGCCGCACGGGTGATTAGCTCAGTGGTAGAGCGCTTCGTTCACATCGAAGATGTCAGGAGTTCGAATCTCTTATCACCCACCATTCTTCCTTTTCGATCGTTGCGAGCGCTGATCTTTATGGGGGCCGGCAACCGTGCTTTCGCTGTCCTGTCTGACGCGCATGAGGGCGGAGTGTGGCGGCAATGCGGCTTGCAAAGTACGACGCTGTGACAACGCTCTTGCGATGCGGCGCGGCTTTGGCTAGACCCCCGCACGCGGGTGATTAGCTCAGTTGGTAGAGCGCTTCGTTTACACCGAAGATGTCGGGAGTTCGAGTCTCTCATCACCCACCATTTACCGTCTTGCCGGATCCGCTTTGAGCGCAAAGCGCCATTGCGCCGGTCTTTGCGAAGTTTTCGGTCCGCCCGTGCCAAGATCGCTTGACGCGCCGCCGGGGGCTGAATATGACGCCTGCACGTCGTTCATTCGGCACGCAGCGGGCGGTTGTAGCTCAGTTGGTTAGAGTACCGGCCTGTCACGCCGGGGGTCGCGGGTTCGAGCCCCGTCAACCGCGCCACCGCTGCCAGAAACCCTTCCATTTCAGTTGAAAACACCGCGTTCCCATGCCGTTGCGGCATTGTGTTCATGCGGTCCGGGCACTGCGGCGGGCGGCAAGAAAATCGCGCGCCTCGTGCGAAAGGCGCTTGACGCTCCCGGCGCGGCAAACTATCCCGCCCGAACGCAAGGCGCTGCGCGGTTGTAGCTCAGTTGGTTAGAGTACCGGCCTGTCACGCCGGGGGTCGCGGGTTCGAGCCCCGTCAACCGCGCCACTTGCGCCCGAAAGACCCGGCCCCGTCAGGAGCCGGGTCTTTTCGTGTGCGGCGGTCAGGACGGGTTCAGCGCGGCTAGGATGCGCGCCCAGCTGCGCATGCCCTTGTGGAAGCTTTCAACGTCGTACTTCTCGTTCGGGGAATGCAGCGCGTCGTCGTCCTTGGCGAAGCCGATCAGCATCGAATCCATGTCGAGGATCGACTTGAAGTAACCCGCCACCGGGATCGACCCGCCCGAGCCGACGAAGGCCGCCTCGGCCGGCCATTCGTCGCTGAGCGCGCCGCGGGCCCGTTCGAAGGCGGGATGGTCCGTCGCCATCTGGCTGGCAGGAGAGGCGCCGTGGTCGTGAAACTCGGCGGTGCAGTCGGCCGGCAGGTTGCCCCTGACGTAGGCGCGGAACGCGTCGCGGATCGCCAGCGGGTCCTGTTGCCCGACCAGACGGAAGCTGACCTTGGCGTGGGCCTGCGCGGGCAGCACGGTCTTGAACCCCGCCCCGGTATAGCCCGACCACATGCCGTTGATCTCGCAGGTTGGCTGCGACCAGATCATCTCCAGCGGGGTCTTGCCGTGCTCGCCCGCTGGCACGGACAGGCCGACTTCGTGCAGGAAGGCGGTCGCGTCGAAGTTCAGCCCGTCCCACTGCGCGCGCAGATCGTCCGGCAGCGGCGGCACGCCATCGTAGAAGCACGGCAGCGTCACGCGCCCGGTATCGTCGTGCAGCCCGGCCAGCAGCCGCGCCAGCACCCGCGCGGGGTTCATGGCGATGCCGCCGAACATGCCCGAATGAAGGTCCTTGTCGGGGCCGTGGATGGTAACCTGTTCGCCCACCAAACCGCGCAACTGGGTCACGATGCCCGGCACCCTGTCAGCGAATAGCCCGGTGTCGCAGATCAGCGCGATGTCGGCCTTCAGTGTCTCGGTGTTGTCCTTCAGAAACGGCACGAGCGAGGGGGAGCCGCTTTCCTCTTCGCCTTCGAGGAAGATCGTGATGCGGCCGGGCAGGGAGCCGTTCACGGCGGTCCAGGCGCGGCACGCCTCTATGAAGGTCATCAGCTGGCCCTTGTCGTCGGACGCGCCGCGCGCGCGGATCACCCGGCCCTTGGGCGTGTCCTCCAGCGCTGGTTCGAACGGCGGGCGGTTCCACAGCTCCAGCGGGTCCACCGGCTGCACGTCGTAGTGGCCGTAGAACAGCACATGAGGGCCGTCGCCGCTGCCGCCATGGGCCACGACCATCGGGTGACCGGGCGTCGGGCAGGCCCGCGCCTCGAAACCGAGCGCAGCGAGATCGGCCACCAGCCAGTCGGCCGCGCGCGCGCAGTCGTCGGCATGGGCGGGATCGGTGGAAATGGACGGGATCGCGAGAAGATCGCAGAGGCGGCCAAGCGCCGCATCAAGATCGTCGTCGATAGCCGAAAGAACTCTGGCAAGGGTCATGTGCACTCCTAGTATCACACGAAGCACCGTATCCATGCCGCGGGCAGGGCGAAAGCCCCGTGGCGGCCGGACGCGGCGGCATGGAAGGCGGCTCTTGCGGCAAGCGGCATTTTGTAGCCGTTCGTCGATATTGCGCAGGGGAAGTATTCTGTGTCACGCATGCGAGACGTTTTTTTGGACGCGCCCGAAGAGGACGACCGTGCCGCCGACGCGACCGGCACCGCAGGAGGACTGACCTTGGACTACGATGCCCAGCTCGACGCAGCGATCGGCCGCCTTCACGATGAAGGCCGCTATCGCACTTTCATCGACATCGAGCGGCGCAACGGCCAGTTCCCCCATGCCAACTGGACCCGTCCGGACGGCGCGGAGCAGCCGATCACGGTATGGTGCGGCAACGACTATCTGGGGATGGGGCAGCACCCGGTCGTGCTGTCCGCGATGCACGAGGCGCTGGACGCCACCGGCGCGGGGTCGGGGGGCACGCGCAACATTTCCGGCACGACGGTGTATCACCGGCGGCTTGAGGCAGAACTGGCCGACCTTCACGGCAAGGAAGACGCGCTTGTCTTCACCTCGGCCTACATCGCCAATGATGCGACGCTGAGCACTCTGCCGCGGCTGTTTCCCGGCCTGATCATCATCTCGGACGAGTTGAACCATGCCTCGATGATCGAGGGGATCAAGCACGGGCGCTGCGAGAAGCATATCTTCCGTCACAATGACGTGGCCCACCTGCGCGAGATCCTCGAAGGGCTCGACCCGGCGGCGCCGAAGCTGGTCGCCTTTGAATCGGTCTATTCGATGGACGGCGACTTCGGCCCCATCGAACAGATCTGCGATCTTGCCGAGAAATTCGGCGCGCTGACTTATATCGACGAGGTGCACGCGGTCGGGCTGTACGGCCAGCGCGGCGGCGGCGTGAGCGAACGCGACGGGCTGGCACATAGGATCGACATCATCAACGGCACGCTGGGCAAGGCCTATGGCGTGATGGGCGGCTACATCGCCGCGTCCGAGCGCATGGTTGACGCGATCCGCTCCTACGCGCCGGGCTTCATCTTCACGACCTCCATACCGCCCGCGATCGCGGCGGGTGCGGCGGCATCGATCCGCCATCTGAAGGGCGACGACGCGCTGCGCCGGCGCCACCAGGAACAGGCCCGCGTGCTGAAGCTACGGCTGAAGGGGATCGGCCTGCCGTTGATCGACCACGGAAGCCATATCGTGCCTGTGCCGGTGGGCGACCCTGTGAAGTGCAAGATGATTTCGGACCGGCTGCTGCGCGACAACGGCATCTATGTCCAGCCGATCAACTTTCCCACCGTGCCGCGCGGTACCGAACGGCTTCGCTTCACCCCGTCGCCGGTGCACACGCCGCAGGACATGGACCGGCTGGTCAAGGCGCTGGACGCGTTGTGGTCGCAATGCGCGCTTGCCAGACAAAGCCTGTCGGCCTGATCCCTCTGTTGCCCGGAAGCTAACCTTGCGCCGCGCGGCGGGTTGCCTGAACTCGCGTTATGCGATAGCGCGCTCGCAAGGCAGGTGCGCCATTTCCGTTGCTGTGCTAGTATGGCATTAAGCAAACCGTGCTGCACGAATCGCGCGGATGCAGGGGCATAGGGCAGTAGACATGGGACATGTCGCATGAACGGGCACTCCGAGGGGCCCACGCAATCGCGTGACACCAGGATCAAGAGCTTCGACGATTACGAGTTGACGCTGGGTGATCTCATGCGCGGCGAGCGTGCGACCAAGGGCAAGTCCCTTCTTGACGTTCAGCGCGACATCAAGATCAAGGCCGAATATCTTGCCGGGATCGAAGATGCGGACCTGTCCGTGTTCGAAACGCCCGGCTTCATCCCCGGCTATGTACGGTCTTATGCGCGCTATCTCGGGATGAACCCGGACTGGGTGTACCAGCGGTTCTGCGCGCAAAGCGGCTTTTCCCATGTCGGCGGGCTGGAGGCGCAGGTCTATACCCGCAAGCCCGGTGCCGGGCGCGCGACCCGTGCGGCGGGACCGCGCAAGTCCGACCCGAGCGCGGCGATGCTGGCGCGCAGCCCGATCAGTACAGCGCCGACTCAGGGGCCGTTCCATCAGTTGCAGGCCGGCGCGATCGGGTCGGTTCTGGTGTTGGCGGGGCTGGCAGGCGTGCTGGGCTATGGCGGCTGGTCGGTGATCCAGGAGATCCAGCGCGTCACGCTGGCACCTGTGGAAACACCGCTCAGTGGGGCCGCCCCCGAGACCGAGGTGTTCGACACAGCCGGGCTTGGCATCGACAACACCGCGCCGACACCCGCAGCGATGGAACGGCTGTATCGCCCGCAGGCGCTGGACACGCCCGTGCTGGTGCCGCGCGACGGGCCCATCGCCACGCTCGACCCGGCCGGGCAGGGGGTCTATGCCGCCGCCGCCCTGCCGCCCGACCCCGAGCTTGCCCCGCCGCCGGTGCGCGCGGAACCCGAGGCACCTGCGGCGCCCGAAGTGCAGGTGGTACAGGCACCCCCGCCCGAAGTGGTGCTGTTCGCCCGCCGTCCGGCCTGGGTGCGGGTGCGCGCCGCCGACGGCACCGTCCTGCTGGAGAAGATCCTTGAGGAGGGCGAGCGGTTCGTGCTGCCCGACAGCGAAGTTGCGCCGACGCTGCGCGCGGGCAATTCGGGATCGGTCTATTTCGCCGTCAATGGCGAGACCTACGGCCCGGCAGGCCCCGGCACGTCGGTCGCCAAGAACGTCGAATTGTCGGCCGAAGCGCTTTCGCAGGCCTATGTCATCGCGGACCTCGAGGCCGATCCGGAACTTGCGCGCATGGCGGAACTGGTGATCGCGCCGGACAATCCGCTGGAACAGCCCGCGCAAGACGAATAGACGCGCCATCGCCGCGCGATCGTGTCCGCCCGCCCGTTGCGATGGGGGCCGGGCGCGCCTATTGTCTGGGCAAACGCAGTCAATCGGGGACAGTCCCATGTCGCACAATCCCATCCGCCCGTGGCGCAACATCGACCGCCGCAAGTCGCGGCAGATCATGGTCGGGTCGGTGCCGGTCGGCGGCGATGCGCCGATCAGCGTGCAGACGATGACCAATACCGACAGCTCCGATGTCGCGGCGACCGTGGCACAGATCCAGGCCTGCGCCGAAGCGGGCGCCGACATCGTTCGCGTGTCGACGCCTGACGAGGCGGCCACGCGCGCGCTGCGCGATATCGTGCGGGAAAGCCCGGTGCCGATCGTGGCGGACATCCATTTCCACTATCGCCGCGCGATCGAGGCGGCCGAGGCGGGCGCCGCCTGCCTGCGCATCAACCCCGGAAATATCGGCGACGAGAAGCGCGTGCGCGAGGTGATCGCGGCGGCCCGCGATCACGGCTGTTCGATCCGCATCGGGGTCAACGCCGGATCTCTGGAGCGCGACCTGCTGGAAAAATACGGCGAGCCCTGCCCGGAGGCGATGGTAGAGTCGGGGCTCGACCATATTCGCATCCTGCAGGACAACGACTTCCACGAGTTCAAGATCAGCGTGAAGGCGTCAGACGTGTTCCTGGCCGCCGCTGCCTACCAGAGCCTTGCCGAAGCGACCGATGCGCCGATCCATCTTGGCATCACCGAGGCGGGCGGTCTCATGTCCGGCACAATCAAGTCGGCCATCGGGCTGGGCAACCTTCTGTGGATGGGCATCGGCGACACGATCCGCGTTTCGCTGTCCGCCGACCCGGTGGAAGAGGTGAAGGTCGGTTACGAGATCCTCAAGTCGCTGGGCTTGCGCCATCGCGGCGTGAACATCATCTCGTGCCCGTCCTGCGCACGGCAGGGTTTCGACGTGATCAAGACGGTCGAGGCGCTGGAAAAGCGTCTGGAGCACATCAAGACGCCCATGAGCCTCAGCATCATCGGCTGCGTCGTGAACGGGCCGGGCGAGGCGCTGATGACCGATGTGGGCTTTACCGGCGGCGGCGCCGGGTCCGGCATGGTCTATCTTGCAGGCAAGCAGAGCCACAAACTGAGCAACGACCAGATGATCGACCACATCGTCGAGCAGGTTGAGAAGAAAGCCGCCGAGATCGACGCAGCGGCAGCGGCGCCGGAAGCGGCGGAGTAACCGCCCGCGCCCCGGCTGGGCAGAAAAGCCCTTTCGTTTCGGCTTGCAAGGTACGACGTTCGATTGGAAATCGCGCTATCCTCGTGAACGTGCGTGTTGACTTGATGGACATCGCAACAGTTGCCGTGATCGGTGTCGATCTTTGCGCGTCTAGAGAACTCAGACGCCTTGTGTGCAGAGGGTATGTTGGTGTGGCTATCCGCCCTCATAGGGACGAAGCGGGTCGTGATCGGCGCACTTGGCGGCGAACTTCTCAACCATGGCAGGTGAACACGAACCGGATCTTCCAGGAATATTTTGGGTGCGACGTCTTCGTGGACAACAGGCGGTACAAATGGACGCTTCTTGACGCGTATTCCGTCTTGGTGTCGGCCGGGTCGATGGGTCGATGGGTCGATGGGTCGATGGGTCGATGGGTCGATGGGTCGATGGGTCGATGGGTCGATGGGTCGATGGGTCGATGGGTCGATGGGTATATTAAAGCCCGGTTGGGCTACATTTGCGAGATGGCGGATCGTGCGCAGCTTCGTGGCCATGTTTCGGATTTCACAGCTTTTTTTATCCGCAGCCGCATTCGCAGGGTGCTTTGGGCCAACCTGACCGGTGTCGGACCGGTGTAAGATCAAACACCGATCCTCAAGATCGACTATGTCTTGGCTACCCAAAAAAGTATCAAAGCCGAGCCACACGATTGATCACGCACATCGGTCAGCTTGCCCGCTTTGTCAGCGGGTTGATACCGGGCTCGTCGAAAGCGCGGCCAAACGCATATTGGACTGAGCCCACGATGGGGCGCCGCGCGGGCCAGGGCAGCCGTTGCCTCCACCCCGCGCGCGCCGGACCTAGTCGTCGGCGCGGACTTGCGCGACGAGCTCCTGCATACGGGCCAGCGGAACGTAGCCGCGCAGCATCTCGTCCTCGAGGATGAAGCTGGGCGTGCCGTTGATGTCCAGCTTGCGCGCGAGGTCGTGGTTGGCGCGGATTTCCTCGGTCACAAGGGGGGCCTCCATGCCTGCAAGGATCGCGTCGCCGTCGAGGTCGAGATCGTCGGCGAGCTTCGAAAGGCTGGCGGTCGTCACCGACGCGCGCTGCGTGATGAGCGCGTCATGAACGGCCTTGTAGGCATCGTCTCCCGCGATCAGCCGTGCCGAGATGGCGAAGCGTGAGGCGAGCAGGGATTCCTCGCCCAGGATCGGGAACTCCTTGACTACTAGGCGAATGTTGCCGTCGGTTTCCAGAAGTTGCTCGACCTCGGGAAAGGCGCGGCGGCAATAGCCGCAGCGGTAGTCCATGAACTCCACCAGCGTGATGTCTCCGTCCGGGTTGCCGCCGACCCAGGATCGCCCATCGCGGAAGATCTCGTCGCCGAGGCTGCTGACGAGGTCGGCATCGGCCGTGGCCTGCGCTTCGGCCTCGCGGGCTTCCAGCACGCCGATCGCTTCCATCAGCACTTCCGGGTTGTCCAGCAGGTAGGAGCGGATCTCCGAGCGGAAGGCGCTGCGTTCGGCATCGCTCATGGCGTCGATGTCGAAGGCCTGCGAAGGGGCGGCCAAGGCGGCCAGCGCAAGCGAGGCGGCGGCGAGGGTACGTGTCGGGGTCATGGTGTCATCTCCGTTTGGTCATGTCTGCGGCGCGGATCAGGTCCTGGGCGCGGGACCATGCGGGAGAGCCGACGGGCAACGTGCCCGCCGCCCGCGCCGCCAGAACCCCGGCATCCTCGAGCTTGCCCTGCAGGGCATAGCGTTCCGCCGTCGCCAGCGAGGCGAGCCCGTTCTCGCCCGCCTTGGCGTGGGCGATCGACAGGTCGCGCAGCATGTTCCCGTCATAGGGATCGCGCGCGCGGGCGGCGGACAGCACGTCCAGCGCGCGGGCGTCGTCCTGCGCGGTGCCGCGCGCCAGCAGCGCCCGGCCATAACCCGCCTGGATCAGCGCCTCGCGCGGGTCCAGCTCGGCAGCGCGGGCATAGGCGTCGATGGCGCGGTCCACGTTGCCCCATTCCAGTTCCATCCAGCCCAGCAGCTCGTGCAGGTACGCGTCTTCCGGGTGGCGCTCGAGCAGGGTGGCCAGTTCGGCGCGCGCGGCGGGCAGGTCGGACGACTTGTGATGCGCCATCGCCCGCGCGACCACGGCGGCGTCGGACGTATCCGTGCGACCATAGCGCTGCATCGTGTAGGCGGGGGTGCGCAGGTAGGACGACAGCTTGGCCTTCAGGCGGTCGAACCAGTAGATTTCGTCGGCGCGGTCCCGGTCGGGCGGGGTCAGTTGCGCGGCCGTCAGATCCACCGAGCGCAGGCGTTCGCGGCTCAGCGGGTGGGACTGGGCATACGGGTCGCGGCGGCCCGGCGTGAGCGTTTCCTGTCCTGCGAAATTCTGCAGCACGCCGCGCAGTGCGAACGGGTCCACCCCGGCGATGGCGAGATACCGCATTCCGGACTTGTCTGCGGCGGCCTCTTCTTCGCGGGTGTGGCTCAGGAAGTTTCGCATCGCCGAGGATTGCGTGCCAAGCGCGATGCCCACTCCGGCCCCGGGATTGCCCGAGGCAGCACCGGCCGCGACACCGGCCGCGAGCCCGACGAGTGCGGCGTTGCGGGCGTATTGCGCGTTCAGCCCGCGCCGGGCGAAATGCCCGTTGGCGATATGCGCGGCTTCGTGGGCGATGACGGCCTGAAGTTCGGCCGCGTTCTCCAGCCGCATGATCAGCCCGGCAGTGACGAAGATCGTCCGGCTGTCCACCACGAATGCATTCATCTGCGTGTCGTTCACCACCAGCACGCGGGTCCGGTTGGCGGGCAGGCCGGCCGCTGTCAGGATCGGGCGGGCCAGCCGGTCCAGCCCGTGCTCGATCCCGGCATCGCGCAGAAGGCCCTGCGCCGTCGCGGCGACCGCCGACAGCGCCACGCACCCGGCGGCCAGAAGGGCGGCCCGGGCAATGCGGGCGGTGCGAAGGAGGGCTGTGGCTGGCATTGACCTCGGCTGCGCGGGATGCGAACGGACTGAACAACGTGTCGGAGATATGCATGAAAACATCAAGGCGCAGCGCCGTCGATCCCTTTATCGTGATGGACGTGGCCCAAGCCGCTGCGCGCGCCGAGGCGGCGGGCCGCCAGATCGTGCACATGGAAATCGGCCAGCCCGGCACCCCAGCGCCGGACACCGCGCACGCGGCGCTGGCGGCGGCGCTGCCGACCCGGTCGCTGGGGTATACCGTGGCGCTGGGACTGCCCGAGCTGCGGGCCGGGATCGCGCGGCTTTACGACGACTGGTACGGCGTCGATCTGGACCCGGAGCGCGTGATCGTGACCGCCGGATCGTCAGGTGCGTTCCTTCTGGCCTTCACCGCGTTGTTCGACACTGGCGCGCGCGTCGGCGTGTCAGAGCCCGGCTATCCGTCGTATCGGCAGATCCTCAAGGCGCTCGACCTCTTGCCGGTGGGGGTGCCGACCCATGCCGAGGCAGGCCACAGGATGGCTCCGGGCGATCTGCCAGCGGGACTGGACGGGCTGATCTTCGCTTCGCCCGCCAATCCGACCGGCACGATCCTGGACCGTGCCGGGCTGTCGGCGCTGATCGACGCCTGCGATGCGCAAGGCACCGCCTTCATCTCGGACGAGATCTATCACGGGCTGCATTTCGAGGGCCGCGCGACCAGTGCGCTGGAACTGACCGACGAGGTCTACGTGATCAACTCGTTCTCCAAGTATTTCTGCATGACGGGCTGGCGGATCGGCTGGATGGTCGTGCCGCAGGATCACGTGCGCAGTGTCGAACGGCTGGCACAGAACATGTTCATCTGTGCCCCGCATGCCGCGCAGGTCGCGGCGCTTGGCGCTTTGCAGGGGCGCGCGCAAGCCGAAGGGTATCGCGCCGCCTATGCCGAGAATCGCCGCCTGCTGCTGGACGGGCTGCCGCGCGCCGGCTTTACCCGCCTCGCGCCGCCGGATGGTGCCTTCTACATCTATGCCGACGTGGCGCATCTGACTGACGACAGCCGCGCGCTGGCTGCCGAGATCCTCGATGGCGCCGGGGTCGCGGTCACGCCGGGGCTGGATTTCGACCCGGTGCGCGGGCACCGCACACTGCGCTTTTCCTATGCCGCCAGCACCGCCGACATCCGCGAGGGGCTGACCCGGATTGCCGCGTTCATGGCCGCGCGCGCGGCAGGCTGACCCCCGCCTGCGCCACCACGTCACGCAAGTTGTGATTTTGACCCGCGCGCCCGGGCGCGGTATATGCACCCAATCCCTTCGGAAAGGCAGACCTTGGTTCGTTTCATTCTCGGCATCTTCGGGGCCATCTTCAGCTTCGTCACCATCGGCGCGGTGCTTGCCGCGCTGATCGTTGGCGGTGTGTTCTGGATGTATGGTCGCGACCTGCCCAACCATGAACAGCTTGCGCAATACGCGCCGCCCACGATCAGTCGCGTCTACTCAGGCGAGGGGCGCCTGATCGACGAATTCGCCCGCGAGCGGCGCCTGTTCGCCCCGGCGTCCGAGATCCCGGACCTCGTGAAGCAGGCCTTCATTTCGGCCGAAGACAAGAATTTCTATTCGCACAAGGGGTTCGATCCGGTCGGCATCGCGTCAGCGGCGCTGGACATGGCGCGGGGGGGCAACCTGCGTGGCGCGTCGACGATCACGCAGCAGGTCATGAAGAACTTCCTTCTGTCCTCGGACAGGTCGGCCGAACGCAAGATCAAGGAGCTGATCCTCGCCACCCGGCTGGAGCAGACGCTGAACAAGGACCAGATCCTGGAGCTGTACCTGAACGAGATCTATCTCGGGCAGAATAGCTACGGCGTGGCCGCAGCGGCACAGACCTATTTCAACAAGACGCTTTCGGAGCTGACCGTGGAAGAGGCGGCCTACCTTGCCGCGCTGCCGAAAGCGCCGTCCACCTACCATCCGGTGCGCGAACGGGAGCGCGCCACGGAGCGGCGGGACTTCGTTCTGCGCGAGATGAACGAAAACGGTTTTCTTGACGATGCCGCCTATCGCGTGGCGCTGGCCACGCCGCTGCGCACAGTGCAGTCGGGAGATTACGAAAGCTTCCGCGCCGCGCTGCCGCCGCGCGGCTATTTCACCGACGAGATCCGCCGCCAGCTGAGCCGGGATTTCGGCGAAGCGGAATTCTTCACCGGGGGCCTGTCGATCCGCTCCACGCTGGATCCCGACCTTCAGGATCGGGCAGCAACCGCGCTGCGCGGCGGGCTGGAACGCTATGACCGCCAGCGCGGGCTATGGCGCGGCACCGGCAAGTTCGTGCCCGCCGAGATGCTGGGCGACGAGGCTGCGTGGCGCGCCGCTCTGGACGAGGCCGATCTGCCGCGCGACGTGGACGGCTGGCACCTTGCGGTGGTGCTTGACATGACTGACACTGCGGCGCGCGTCGGGATCGAGGACCAGCCAGTCGCTGACACTGACGTGATCCCGCTGGACGAGATGACCTGGGCCGCCCGCCGCGGCGAGCGGCGCCCGCGCGTGCCGGATGACCTGCTGCGGCTGGGAGAACTGGTCTATGTCAAGGCTCAGACCGCCGAGGACGGCACGCTGGCGCATTACTCGTTGCACCAGATCCCGGAAGTGCAGGGCGCTTTCGTGGCGATGGATGTGAACACGGGGCGCGTGATCGCCATGCAGGGTGGTTTTTCGTATCAGGATTCGGTTTTTAACCGCGCCACGCAGGCCACGCGCCAGCCCGGATCGTCGTTCAAGCCGTTCGTCTACGCGACCGCGCTCGACAACGGCTACACGCCCGCGACGATCGTGATCGACGCGCCGATCGAGGTTAACATCGGCGGCGAGATCTGGCGCCCCAAGAACTATTCCAACAAGTTCTATGGCCCCACGCCGCTGCGCACCGGGATCGAACGGTCGCGCAACCTGATGACGATCCGGCTCGCGCAGGCCGTGGGCATGGAAAAGGTCGCCAAGTATGCCGAGGATTTCGGGGTCTATGACGACATGCCCGCCTTCCTCGCCAATTCGCTGGGCAGCCAGGAGACGACGCTGTACCGGATGGTGGCAGCCTATGCGATGTTCGCCAATGGCGGTGAGCGCGTGGAACCGACGCTGGTGGATCGCATCCAGGACCGCTGGGGGCGGACGATCTACCGTCACGATGCGCGCCGCTGCGTGGATTGCGACAGCCTGCTGGTGCCAGCCAGCCTTGCTCCGCGCATCGAGGACGACCGCGAACAGGTGATCGACCCGATAACTGCCTACCAGATCACGTCGATGATGCAGGGCGTGGTGGAACGCGGCACCGCGGCACGCACCGTGAACCTGCCGGTGCCGACCGCGGGCAAGACCGGCACCACCAACGACGAGAAGGACGTCTGGTTCGTCGGCTTCACATCGAACATCGTGGCGGGTTGCTATATCGGGCATGACCAGCCGCGGTCGCTGGGGCGCGGTGCCTCGGGGGGCGGGATGTGCGGCCCGGTCTTCAACGAATTCATGGAACACGCGGTGGCCAGCTATGGCGGCGGGCCGTTCGATGTTCCCCCCGGCGGTCATTTCATCAAGATCGACCGCGTGACTGGCGCGCGGCTTCCGAACGGGGCCAGCGGAGCGAATGTGGTGGCGGAATACTTCCGTGACGGCATCGACCCGGCATTCGGCGTGGCGGCCATCGATGGCGGCTTCGCGATGGGAGGCAACCTGCCGCTGTTCTCGCGCTCCGAGGCGCTGGAGGAGGGCCGCGAGGTCACCACCTCCACAGGCGAGGTGCGCCGCATCGCGCCAAAGGCGGGCTTCGGAACGATCAGTTCGGGTGGGCTGTACTAGCCCGCCATGCTGCCCCCCTGCGTCTTGCCTGTTCCCGTGGCGCTGCTATAACGGCCTATCGTGGCCGGGCAGGCCTGTCTAAAGCTGTGAAAAGGTGACCCATGCGCGCTGAAATCCAGAACACGGTGGCCGAGGTCGAGAAATCGCTCAAGCTTCTGGCGCAGCGGATGGATCTCGAGACTGCGCCGCACCGGCTTGAAGAATTCAATGCGATGACCGAGGATCCGGCACTCTGGAATGATCCGGAGCGTGCGCAGAAGCTGATGCGCGACCGCCAGATGCTGGTGGACAAGCTGGAGACCTATGAAACGCTCAAGCAGGATCTGGCCGACAATATCGAACTGATCGAGATGGGAGAGGCCGAGGATGACGCCGAGGTCGTGGCCGATGCCGAGGCGACGATCAAGGCGCTGAAGGAAAAGGCCGCCCAGAAGGAACTTGAGGCGCTGCTGGACGGCGAGGCGGACGGCAACGACACTTTCCTGGAAATCAATGCGGGCGCGGGCGGCACCGAAAGCTGTGACTGGGCGGCGATGCTGGCCCGGATGTATGTGCGTTGGGCCGAAAAGCACGGCTACAGTGTTGAGTTGCAATCCGAAAGCGCGGGCGAGGAGGCGGGAATCAAGTCCGCCGCCTACAAGATCAGCGGGCCGAACGCCTATGGCTGGCTGAAGTCCGAAAGCGGCGTGCACCGGCTGGTGCGGATTTCGCCCTATGACAGCGCGGCGCGGCGGCATACCTCGTTCAGTTCGGTCTGGGTCTACCCGGTGGTGGATGACAACATCGAGATCGAGGTGAACCCGTCAGATATACGGCTGGACACCTACCGCTCTTCGGGCGCGGGCGGTCAGCACGTCAACACCACGGATTCGGCCGTGCGGATCACGCACCTGCCGACCGGGATCGTGGTGACGAGTTCGGAGAAATCCCAGCACCAGAACCGCGATATCGCCATGAAGGCATTGAAATCCCGTCTTTATCAGATGGAACTGGACCGCCGGAACGCTGCTATCAACGAAGCGCATGACGCCAAGGGCGACGCGGGGTGGGGCAACCAGATCCGGTCCTATGTGCTGCAGCCTTACCAGATGGTGAAGGACCTGCGCACCAGCGTGGAGACGTCGGACACTCAGGGCGTGCTGGATGGCGATCTCGACAAGTTCATGGCGGCTACTCTGGCGCTTAACGTATCGGGCAAGTCGCGCGCCGAGGCACAGGCCGACGGCTGAGCCTTCCGCATGGATGCGGTTCTCTATCTCGTCCTGATCGCGGCGCCGCTGGTGATCGGCGCGTTTGTCGCGGTTTCACTGGTACGCGGCCTGTGGCGGCTGGCGCGTCGGCGCGCGGCTGCTGGGGCGCGAAAGCGCCGCTAGATCCGGCCGCGCGCGATCCTTAATTGCCGGTTGTTCGGGCTGCGCGTTACATTCCTTCGCAGGGGCGGCGATGGCATTTGACATGACGTCGGCCGCGCGGCACCCTTCCGTACGGACGCCGAAACGCCCATTCGAACAGGAGGAATTCGAGACATGGCCAGCGACCAGACCCCCGATTTTTCCACGACCGATCTGCCGGCATCGCCGACCCCTGTGCTCAAGCCGGTGACAACCGAGACGATAAAGACCGCGCTTCACAAGGGAGTGGAGGATTTCCGCAAGGCGCCGCTGTTCGGGCTGTTCTTCGGCGGTGTGTATTTCGTCGGTGGCCTCGTGTTGTGGTTGATCGCGCAGCGCGTGGACAACGCGGGCCTTCTGGTGCCGCTCGCGTTCATCTTCCCGCTGATCGGCCCGTTCGCGGCGATCGGCCTGTACGAGGTCAGCCGCCGGCAGGAAGCCGGAGAGTCCCTGGACTGGGGTGCGGTTCTGGGCGCGATGTCGCGTCAGAAGGGCGGACAATTGCCGTTCATGGGCGTTGTGATGCTGTTCATGGCGCTCGTCTGGATCGTGATCTCGCGGGTGACCTTCGCGATCTTCCTCGGCAATTCTGCCAGCATGACCAACATCTTCTCGTCCATGGACGTGCTGTGGACCCCCGAAGGCATACTGATGCTGGTGGTCAATGCCGCAGTTGGGTTTTCGGTCGCTCTGATGATCTTCTCGGTCACCGTCATCGCCATGCCCATGCTTCTCGATCGCGAGATGGATTTCGTCACCGCCATGATCACCAGCGTGCAGGTCGTTCTCGACAATCTTGAACCGATGCTGCTCTGGGCCGCGATCGTCGTCGGCTTGCTGATTGTCGGAATGCTGCCGATGTTCCTGGGTTTGTTCATCGTGCTGCCGGTGCTCGGCCATAGCACGTGGCATCTTTATCGCGCCGCGGTGGAACCGGCATGACAGGCCCCCTCACACACACAGTCCCCGGAGCGCGGGCATGAGCGACAGCAGCCCGGCCGGCGGCGGCGCAGGCGCGCCCGAGGACCTGTCCTTCGGCGTGCCCGATTTCCGTGCCGTGACGGGCCAGATGATCCGCGGGGCGCTGGCACGCGGCTGGCAGGACTTCCGTTCAAGTTGGCAGTATGGGCTGTTTTTCGGCGGGTTCTACACGCTGTGCGGGCTCGCACTGTGGCAACTGACCGTGATCACGGGACAGACTTACTGGATCATGTTGGCGGCCTTCGGGTTTCCGCTGATCGGGCCGTTCGCTGCGGTTGGCCTTTACGAGATCAGCCGACTGCTGGAACGCGGAGAGCCGCTGAGCTGGGGCCGTGTTCTGACCGGCGTGTGGCGCGAGAAGGACCGCCAGATCCCGTCGCTGTCGGCGATCATCATCGTGCTGTTCATCTTCTGGGTGTTCATCGGGCACGTGATTTTCGCGCTGTTCATGGGGCTGAGTGTGATGACCAATGTATCATCCTCATTCGAGGTGTTCCTGACGCCGAACGGGCTGATGATGATCGCGGCCGAACTGCTGATCGGCGGGCTTGTGGCCCTGCTGCTCTATTCCATCACGGTGATCGCCATGCCGATGCTGGTCGACCGCGAGGTCGATTTCGTGACCGCAATGATCACGAGTGTCGGGATTGTGACTCGGAACGCGGCTCCGATGCTTGGCTGGGCGGTTTGCATCGTGCTGGCGCTGGCGGTCGGGATGTTTCCCTATTTCTTCGGGCTGGTCGTGGTGCTGCCAGTTCTTGGCCACGCCACCTGGCATCTGTACCGCGCCGCCGTCGTTTGACGTGGCCTCCGGACTTGAAGGTGCCCGCGCGGGCAGAACAAAAAAGGCAGGCACGCTGTGGGGCGGCCTGCCTTGTTCTTTCGGACGGGGCTTTGGCCCCAGAGCTTACTGAGCTGCGGTGTCGTCCGACCGGGGGGCGGGGATCGCCTTCTGCGCGCCGCCGGATTTCAGCGGGTCTTCCTGCCGCTGCACCGAACCTTCGAAATGCGCACCGCTCTCGATCGCGATGGTCTTGTGGATGATGTCGCCTTCGACCTTCGCGGTGGAGGTCAGACGTACCTTGAGCCCGCGAACGCGCCCGATCACATGGCCGTTCACCACAACATCGTCGGCCACGATCTCGCCGCGGACAGTCGCGCTTTCGCCGACGGTCAGCAGATGGGCATGCACGTCGCCTTCGATCGTGCCTTCGATCTGAACGTCGCCCGAGGTGCGGATATTGCCGGTAATTGTCAGGTCGTTGGACAGGACCGAGGCCGGCGGTTTGGCCTTGGGGGCGGATTGGGTCGGCATCGCGGGCTGCGTCGGGGCCGAGGACCGGGTTTCGGACACGGGTTTGTCGGCGTCAGCGGGCTTGTGCTCGGGGGGCCGGTTCTTAGAAAACATCTGCAGCAGCCTTGATATAGGTCATCGGATTCACGGGATCGCCGTTCACGCGCACTTCATAATGCAGGTGCGTGCCGGTGGAACGACCGGAATTTCCCATACCACCGATCATATCCCCGCGCGAGACCCTTTGGCCGACCTGCACGTTGATTTTCGACAGATGCGCGAACCGTGTCTCGATACCGAACTCGTGCTGGATCTTCACCAGACGGCCATAACCCGACTGCCACCCGGCATGGGTGACCACGCCATCGGCGCTGGCATAGATCGGCGTACCATAAGCGCCGGCCCAGTCCATGCCCGCATGAAGGCGCGATCCGCCCCTTATCGGGTCGCGGCGATACCCGAAGCCGGACGTGCGCCGCACGGAGGCGTGCACGGGCTGCGCGAAAGGCACCTTGTCGGCCGCGATCCGGTAGAGGTTCAGCATGTCCATCTGTTCGATGATGGCATTGGCGCGCAGGCTTTCCGGGTCGGCGGGTGTGCCCTTGGTGGACATGGCGATCGGTGTCAACGGCCCGCCCATGCCGGAATACTGGCGTCGCATCTGGTTCAGGATGGATTCCGGTGGCAGGCCTACGTCGCGGAACATTTTGCCAAGCGGTTCCATCGCGAGCACGACGGCCTCTTCAAGCTGGGCGAAGATGCGTTCGTTCGACTCGCGCTTTAGGTCCAGTTCATGCTCAAGCGCCGCCAGGCGGTCCAGCGCCGAGGTCGCGTCGGTGACCGCGCTGGCCTTGTCCTGTGCGGTATCGTTCAGCGCACGGGCCAGGAAATCTACGGTGCGCTCTGCCTCGGCGCTGCGCCGTTCCAGCGCGGCGACATCGGCGGTGCCGTCATCCTGCGCCAGCGCGGCCAGCCGTTCCTGCGCGCTGTCGCGTTCGGCCATCGCGGTGTGCAGGATGCGTTGCAGCGCGGCGCGGCCTTGTTCCAGTTCGGTGATCTGGAGCTCTGCCTCCAGAAGACGGGCCTGGTAGCCGGCCAGTTCGTTCAGCGCCGCGTCATAGCCCTTCTGCGCTTCCAGCGCGGCCAGCCTGTGGGCGTCGCGGTCCGCCGCCAGCACCTGCACACGCTGCTCGTAGACCAGTTTTTCGTTCAGCGCGGCATCGCGGGCGCCGCCGCCCTGCACCAGTTCGATCACCAGGAACGAGGTTGCCGTGACCGACCAAGCCACCAGCGCCAGCGCGCCTGCGCCGGCCAGCAGGTGCTGGCGCGGGCCGATGCGGAAGAAGCGCGTGCCCTCGTCCGATTTCACAAAGATCCGCTTTTCGGGAAATAACCGCTCCAGAAGCCGGGGCCGGGCAACCGGTGCCGGGGCTAGGTCGGGCGCCGTTCCGTCCTCTGTCACGCTCTCGGCGTCGTCCACCCACACCGGCGCGGCGTCGGCGAAGCCGGTGGTCCCATCCTCGGCGTAGGAGCCGTAGTCGCCTTGGGGCAAGGCGCCGGGGTCGATCGGGTCGGGTTGTGTCAGAAACCCGTGTTCCGGATACGACGCCTGATCCATGGTGCCTTGCGCCGCTGTGTCCCACTGCGCCGTGTCCGCCGATTGCGACCACGGCTCCTGATCTGCCTGCATCATGACGCCTGCATCGGACCGGGGACCGTCCGTCCACTCCGACGGCCATGTCCCCTGTGCATCGTTTTGCCCCGTCACGTGATCCCTCTTTGCCTGGCACATGCGCGTTAACCACGCCTTTTTGCTTCTGCCAGCGGCGTAGCGCGGCAGGTTCGACAATGCAACAAAAGGCATCAGGGGTGCGGGAAACCTGCCTTGACGGGGCCGGAAACCGGCAGGTTTCCGCCGACGCGAGCCGCGAATGCGCCGCGCAGCGGCGCGGCGGGCTGCGGGGCGGACAGGCGTGGTCAGTCGGCGATCGCGAGCGGCCAGTAGAAATCCGGTGGCAGCCCAGCCTCTGCGCGCTTCTCGTCGTTGAAGGGCGGCTTCAGCGGGCCGTGGAAATACCGCTGCACGAGGTCGTGGAACACGTCCTTCGGGTCGAGGTCGTGCCGCCCGCACAAGAAGTGGAACCACTTGGATCCGTAGGCGACATGGGCGACCTCCTCGGTATAGATCACCTCAAGTGCAGCGACCGCGCGGCCATCGTCGGCCTTGCGGAACACTTCGATCATGCCCGGCGTCACGTCGAGCCCGCGTGCCTCCAGAACCATCGGCACCACCGCCAGCCGTCCCATCAGGTCGCCCGCGGTGTCCTCGGCGGCACGCCACATCCCGGCATGGGCGGGCAGCGCGCCATAGTGGCTGCCCATGGCTTCAAGACAGTCGCACATCAGATTGAAATGTTTCGATTCCTCGTCCGCAGCCTTGACCCAGTCCGCGGCAAAGCCCGGCGGCATCGGCGTGGCGGCGAACCTGGCGATGATGTCCCAATGCAAATCCACCGCATTCAGTTCGATATGCGCGATGGCGTGCAGCAGCGCGATCCGCCCGTTGGGCGTGCCGGGTCTGCGCCGGGGCACGTCACGCGGGCTCAGCAGTTCGGGCCGCGTCGGCCGGGCCGGGCGCGGCGGAGGTGCGGTATCGCCCATCGGCATCGGTCGGCCCGCCGCTTGCGCGTCACGGAACGCCTGCGCCGCGGCACGGGACAAAGCCGTCTTGGCGCGCCCGTCCGCCGTCTGCAGCACCGCCACCGCGCAGCCGGTCAGCGTGGCGGGCAGTGCGGCGACCTGCGCCGGGACCTCCCGGGTCACAGAGCCCGAGCCGCGTCCAGCACCGCCTCGGCATGACCGGGCACCTTCACCTTGCGCCAGACCTTGCGCACGGCGCCGTCCCCATCGATCAGGAAGGTGGACCGTTCGATCCCCATGTAGGTCTTCCCGTACATCGCCTTCTCGGCCCAGACGCCGTAGCGTTCGCATACGTCGCTGTGCTCGTCCGACAGCAGGCCGACGCCAAGGTCATGCTTGGCGCGGAACTTGCCGTGCTTGGCGACGCTGTCCTTCGAGATGCCGAACACCACCGCGCCTGCCTCCGCGAAGGCATCGGCCAACCCGGTGAAGGCCACCGCCTCCTTGGTGCAGCCGCTGGTGTCGTCGCGGGGGTAGAAATAAAGCACCACGATCCGGCCCCTCAGACCGGACAGTGTCACTTCGTCGCCGCCATCCTGCGGCAGGGTGAAATCGGGAGCGGGGGCGCCTTCGTCGAGCATTCTTGGCCTCTGTGACTGGATATCGCGGGTGCAAGCCGCGGGAATACGCCCGCAACGTTCTAGCACGGGCGCGGGAAAGTCCAGCGGGGTCAGAGCGTTCGGACTTGGTGCGAACCGCGCGCTGGCCTAGGCTGGGGCCATGAGGTTTCTGCGATCCTGCCTGTGGTGCACCGCGGCTTTGCTGCGCTGGACGCTGCGCCTGGCCGCCGTGCTGGGGATCGCCGCGCTGGCTGTGTTGTGGGCGGTTCGCCACGCGCCGGTCGCGGTGCCGCCCAAGCTGGTGGACCGGCTGTCGGTGCGGGTAAACCAGGATCTTGCGGCGATCGGCGTGTCCGCGCGGCTGGGCCGGGTGGAGATCGACCTGCGCGAGAACCTGTCCCCTGCGGTAGTGCTCGACGATCTGGCGCTGTTCGACCGGGCCGGCGATCTTGTGGTGGCGCTGGACCGGGTGGAGGCTGTGTTCAGCCGGGACGACGCGTTGCTGGCGCGCCCTGTGCCCAAAGCGGTCACGGCGCGCGGGGTGCAGGTCGCGCTGAGCCGCGATGCCGAGGGCCGTCTCACGCTGCAACTGGGCGACGCGACGCTGCTGCGTGGCGCGTCCAGCCCCGCCGAAGCGCTGGAGCGTCTGCGCGCGCGCCTTGCGGAACCGCGTCTTGCCGGGCTGCGGGCGATCGGGCTCGATCGCGTCGGGATCACGCTGAACGATGCCCGCGACGGGCGGCGCATCACCAGTCGTGACGGCGCGCTGCGGATCACGCGGGACGATGCCGGGAGGCTGGCGCTGGATGCCGATCTCGGCGTGTTCGACGATGGCGGCGGGGGATCGGATGCGGGCCGGGTGCAGGTCCATGTGATCAGCCCCGGCGGCGGCGCGCAAAGCGATCTGCGGCTCACGGTACGCGGGCTGGAACCCGCACGGCTGCGCGGTCTTGCCGGGCCCGGGCCGCTGGACGATCTGCTCACGCGGTTGCGCGCGCCGGTTTCTCTGGACCTCGTAGGGGCGATCGGCGCGGATGGCACACCGCGCCCGCTGGCCGGTCACCTGAATGTCGGCGCAGGGGCGATCGTGCTGCCGGGCGCCGCCGCCGATGTCGCGCTGGACGGGCTGAGCGCAGATCTGCACCTGTCCGCCGACCGGTCGCATCTCGCCGTCGCGGACCTGTCGCTCCGCAGCAGCCTCGTGTCGGGGGCGGGGCGGATCGACCTGCGTCGCGGGTCGGGGGACGGGTTGACCGCGCAACTGGCTCTGTCGGGGGTGCGCGCCTCGATTCCGCGCCGCGACCGGGGCGCCGGAGACGGGTCACCGGGCGCGGTCGCCGGAACTGGCGCGCTGCGCCCGGTTGCGGCGCGGCTGGCGCGTGCAGCGCCCGCGACGGGTGGTGGCGCGCGCGCGCCGCTCTTGCTGGGTGCGGACCGGCTCTGGGCCGACCTGCGCATCGATCGCAACAGCGGCGCGCTTGGCATTGGCGCGCTCACGCTGGAACGGGAAGGCGTCCGCGCCGTGGGGCGGGGCGTTCTCGACCGAGGCGGCACGGGCGGGGCGCCGCGCCTCGCGCTTGACCTGCATGCGTCGGATCCGGGACGGGCGGGGCTGTTCGCGCTCTGGCCTGTCGGGATCGCGCCGCGCACGCGCGTTTGGCTGGACAGTCGGCTCGGCCCGGCCGAGGTGACGGATCTGCGGCTCGCGCTGCGGCAGGATTTCGGCACAGTCGACGCGCCGGATCTTGCGCTGGATTTCGACTTTGCGGGAGCCGAGATCGCGGTCTCGGACGGGCTGCCCCCGCTGCGCGAGGCACGCGGGCACGGCGCGCTGGCGGGCGGGGCGTTCGGCTTGCGGCTGGTATCGGGCCTGCTGCCGGTGCCGGATGGCGGGGCCGTGACGCTGGAAGGGGCGACCGCCCATATCGGGCGGCTTGGCCGCGACCTCGCGCCGTTGCGGATCACACTGGGCGCGGCGGCGGCGCTGCCGGATGCGCTGCGGCTGCTGCGCCAGCCGCTGTTCCAGCCGCGGGCGGAGGGCGCCTCGGCGGCGGCGCCTCGTCCCGGCGGCGGAGATCCCGGTCTGCCCGATCAGGCAGGCGTCGGCGCGGTCGACGCTGCGACGCAACCAGGCGCAGCGCCCGACGGCGGTGTGCTCATGGCGCCCGGCGCGCTGTCGGGGCGGGTGCGGGTCGATCTCGCGCTCGATCTGGCGCTTGGTCCGAAGGCGACGCGCCCGCCGCCCGACTTCAGCCTCGATGGCGAGATCCTTGAGGCGCGCAGCGATACCTTGCTGCCCGGACGGAGCCTGAGCGCGGAGCGGTTGCACATCGCGGCGAACCCGGCGCGGGTGACGATCCGTGGGGCGGCGCAGCTGGACTCGGTTCCGTTAGACCTGCTGTACGAACGCGGTCTGGGGCTGCCACGGCGGCTTGTGCAGCCGGTGTCTGGCCGTCCTTCACCCCGGCCGCTTCCCCCCGCGCCGCCCGGCCGCGGCAGGCTGTCGGCGGTCCTGCCACTTACAGCCGCAGCACTGAGCGCGCTTGGCGTGTCGCTGCCGCCCGGCACGCTGCGCGGGCAGGGCAGCGCGCAGGTCAGCGTGGACCTTTCCGCCGATGGCCCGGCCGAGATGCTGCTGCGCGCCGACCTGACGGGGCTAGGGATCAGCGTTCCGGCTCTCGGCATTCGCAAGCCGCCCGGCGCGGCAGGGTCCGCCAATCTGGCGGGCCGGATCGGCGGCGGCGCAGTGCTTGACCGGATCGCACTGCGCCTGCCGGGGGCGCGGCTGGACGCCTCGGCGCGGATGCCGGGCGGCGGTGCGCCGGGCACCCTTGTGCTGGACCGGGTGGTTCTGGGCCGTTGGCTGGATGCGCGCGGGCGCTATGTGCCGGGCGGGCGGCTGGCGCTGACCGGCGGCACGCTCGACCTGCGCCATCTGCCGCCAAGGCCGGACGGCGCGGGCGACCCAGCAGGACCGGGCATAGATGTCACGCTGGACCGGGTCCGGCTGGCGGAAGGTCTGGATCTGACCGGACTGCGCGGCGCGCTGTCGCCCCGCCTGCACGGCTCGCTGACCGGCACTGTCAACGGTATCGCACCTGTGCGGCTGCGCCTCGCGCATGGCGCGCCGCAGGACGGCACAGATGGCGGCACGGGGCAGCAGACCGGGCTTGCGCTGCACCTGACGGGCGAAGACGCGGGCGCGGTGCTGCGCGCAGCCAACCTCGTTCCGTTCCTGCACGGCGGCGCGCTGGACCTTAGGCTGGTGCCGCGCGGCGTGCCGGGCAGCTACCGCGGCCAGCTGCGCATCATCGACACCGCGATCCGCGACGGCCCGGCGGGCGCGTCCTTCCTGTCGGCGATCAGCGTGGTGGGCGCGGCGGAACAGGCGGCCGGGAACGGCATCGGCTTTTCGGACATTCGCGCCGATTTCATGCTGTCGCGCGACCGCATCGACCTCATGGCCGCCAGCGCGACCGGCCCGTCCATCGGAATGTCGCTTGATGGCACTGTGAATCTTGCCACGCGGGTGCTGGACCTTCAGGGGGTCGTCTCGCCGATCTATTTCCTGAACCGGGTCGGCAGCTTCATGACTCGCCGTGGCGAAGGCCTGATCGGGCTGCACTACACCGTCACCGGCCCGATGTCGGCACCCCGGCTTGCAGCCAATCCGCTGTCGGTGCTAACGCCGGGGTTCCTGCGAGAGGTGTTCCGCGGCCAGAACGGGCAGGGCGGCGCATCCGGTGCAGGTGGCACATCAGAGGGAAGCCCCGGCCAGTGAAGCTTGACGATTTCGATTTCGACCTGCCCGAAGACCTGATCGCCACACGCCCGGTGCGCCCGCGCAGCGCGGCACGGCTGCTGGTGGCGGACCCGGCGCGGATCACCGACGCGCATGTCGGCGATCTGCCGTCCTTCCTGCGTCCCGGTGACCGGCTTGTGCTGAACGACACGCGGGTGCTGCCGGTCCGGCTGACCGGCACCCGCACGCGCGCGACCGACAGCGGCACCGGTGCGGCGCGGATCGAGGTCACACTTCTGGAGCCGCAGGCCGACGGGGCTTGGACCGCACTGGTCAAGCCACTGCGCAAGCTGGCGGATGGCGAGGTCATCGTGTTCACGGACCGGCTGGCAGCCACCATGCTGGGGCGCACCGGCGAGGGCACCGCCCGGCTGGGGCTGAGCCTCAAGGGCGATGCGCTGGAGGCGGAGCTGGCGCAGGCGGGTGCGATGCCGCTGCCGCCCTACATCGCCGCGCGTCGGCCCGCCGACGCCCGTGACCTCGAAGACTACCAGACGGTGTTCGCCCGCCGCAGCGGCGCCGTTGCCGCGCCCACCGCCTCGTTGCATTTCGACGCCGATCTGCTGGCGCGCATCGCGGCGGCGGGTGTGGATTTCACCCATGTGACGCTGCATGTCGGGGCCGGGACCTTCCTGCCGGTGAAGGTGGACGATCCCGCACAGCACAAGATGCACGCCGAGTGGGGCGAGGTGACACCGGACGCCGCGGCCGAGATCGCGGCGACGCGGGAAGCGGGCGGGCGCATCATCCCGGTCGGCACCACCGCGCTGCGCCTGCTGGAAACCGCGGCGCAGGGCACCGGCGAAGTCGTGCCGATGGCGGAACCCACCGACATCTTCATATATCCCGGTTTCCGGTTCCGGGTGACGGACGGGCTCATGACCAATTTCCACCTGCCAAAATCCACGCTGATGATGCTGGTGTCGGCGTTTATGGGGACGGACCGGATGCGCGCCGTCTATGCCCACGCCATCGCGCAGCGCTACCGGTTCTTCAGTTACGGCGACGCCTCGCTCCTGCTGCCGACCAAACGCGCCTGAACCGGCGCTCCGGGCACTGCGCTTTTCCGGACACGCCACGCGCATGAGGTGTTTTCACCGGGTGCGGCCCGCGTTACGGACGCGGTAACGGCGACTCTGTCCGGAAAAGGCGCACCCGATGCTAGAAACCCTGTCACGCTCCTGGGCCTTGTTGCTGGGCGTCATGCTGCTGATGGTCGGGAACGGCATTCAGGGCACGCTGCTGGGCATCCGCGGCACGATCGAGAACTTTTCCACCTTCGAGATGTCCCTCGTCATGTCGGCCTACTTTCTCGGTTTTCTCGGCGGCTCGCATTTCGCGCCGAAGTTGATCAAGCGGGTCGGGCATGTGCGGGTCTTCGCCGCTCTCGGCTCGTTCATCTCGGCCATCCTGATCCTGTTTCCCGCGATGACGGAGCCGTGGGTTTGGATCGCGCTGCGCGTGTTGATGGGCTTTTGCTTCTCGGGTGTCTACGTGACCGCAGAAAGCTGGCTCAACAACGCAGCCAGCAACGAGAACCGGGGCAAGGCGCTGTCGCTCTACATGGTGGTGCAGATGGTCGGGATCGTCTCGGCGCAGGGCCTGCTCAGCCTAGGCGATCCGTCAGGCTTCATTCTGTTCATCGTGCCTTCGGTGCTGGTTTCCGTGGCCTTCGCGCCGATCCTTCTGTCGGTCACGCCGACGCCGGCCTACGAAACCGCCAAGCCCATGAGCGCGCTGGAGCTGTTCCGCCGTGCGCCGCTGAGCTGCGTGAGCAGTTTCCTGCTGGGCGGGGTCTATTCGGCGCTGTTCGGCATGGCCTCGGTGTTCGGCGGCCAGGCGGGGCTGAGCGTGGGCGAGATTTCGTCCTTCGTGGCGGCGATTTATGTCGGCGGGTTGATCATGCAGTTTCCCATCGGCTTTCTGTCGGACCGGATGGACCGCCGCCGTCTTATCCTGATCGTGGTCGCGCTTGGCGTCGTGGGCGGCGCGCTTGGCATGGTGGGCGGCGGATTTCCGCTGCTGCTTGCCTCCGCCTTCCTGATAGGAGGCACTGCCAATCCGCTGTATGGTCTGAGCATCGCCTACGCCAACGACTACCTCGACACCGACGACATGGCGGCGGCTTCGGGGCGGCTGATCTTCCTGAACGGCGTCGGCGCGATAGGCGGCCCTCTGCTGACCGGCTGGCTGATGGCCGTCTTCGGCCCGCGCGGATTCTTCGTGTTTCTTGTGGCGATCATGGTCGTGCTGTTGGTCTACGGCATCTACCGGTCGTTCCGCAGGCCCGCGCCGTCCGTTGCGGACACCGGCAGCTTCGCGCCGATCACGCTGGCCGCGACCTCGGTCGCGGTCAATGCCGCGGCTGATATCGGCGGCAACGACAGCTCCGAGCAGGAAGAAGCCGAAGGAGACGAGGAGATGGAGGAATTCCCGCCCTCCCAGCGTCACGGCGCAGCCTGACCTTGCGGGATCAAGACGAATTTGTAACAGTCGGTCACATCAAAGGCGATGGAAACAGCCATGGGACATATGACCCACACCTCCGAACGGGCAAACGGGACGGCCCCAAACGAAGTCCTGTCCTTCTGGATCGACGAGACCGGCCCGTCCGGCTGGTACGCCACCGATGACGCGCTGGACGAAGACATCCGCGCGCGTTTTGCCCGGCTCTGGGACGACACGCGCCATGACGGGCACACCGGATGGGTGCCGTCACCGCAGAACGCGCTTGCGGCGGTGATCCTGTTCGACCAGTTCCCGCGCAACATGTTCCGCGGCGACGGGCGCGCCTATTCCACCGACCGGATCGCCCGGGCCAAGGCCAAGCATGCGGTAGACATGGATTGGGACCTGCGGATCGAAGGCCCGGTCCGGCAGTTCTTCTATCTGCCGCTGATGCATTCGGAATGTCTTGTGGATCAGGAGCGTTGCGTGCGGTTGTTCAAGGAACGCATGCCCGAAGCAGATGACAACCTTGTGCACGCCAAGGCGCACCGCGAGGTGATCCGCCGGTTCGGGCGGTTCCCGCATCGCAATGCCGATCTGGCCCGCCCCTCGACGGCTGCGGAACGTGCCTTCCTTGACGATGGCGGGTACGCGGCGGTCGTGAACGGCATTCGGGCGGCCTGACCTTCGCGCCGTCGGATGTGATCCGGCGGCGTATGCCTTGCCGCCCGGCATCAGGCCTGTGACCCTGCGAGGCAGACTGCCGACGCGCGAAGAGGGCTGGGCGGTTCACATTCCATTGCTTTGACGCTACTGCGCTCCGGTGGCCGCGCGATCTCCGCAAGGGGCTCGCCGGTGGAGAGGGTGAACGGCACGGGAGAGGGCCGGAGTGTACCGACTGAACCGCGAAGGCGCGCAGGACCACTGGGAAGTGGAGGCGCTGTACGATCTGTGCTTCGCGCCGGGCCGCGAGGCGCTGTCGTCGTATCGGTTGCGCGATGGCGTCCCGCCGGTGGCAGACCTGTCGCTGGTGGCGCGCGACCCGGACGGCATCCTTGCCGGAGCGATCCGGTTCTGGCCTGTGGAGGTGGGCGGTGCGCCCGCCCTGCTGTTGGGGCCGGTGGCCGTACACCCGACCCGGCAGGGCGAGGGGCTTGGCGCATTGTTGATCCGTGAAAGCCTTGATCGCGCTGCCGCCCTCGGTTGGGCGCGCGTCATGCTGGTTGGCGATGCGCCCTATTACGGGCGCATGGGATTCACGCGTCTGGACGGTGTCGAAATGCCCCCGCCCACGAACCCGGACCGCGTTCTGGGGGCTGCATTGCGGGAAGGGGCTTGGACCGGCGTTTCCGGGCGCGTCATCCGCTTTGCGGCGGACGACGCGCAGAGTTGATGAATATCAACCGTGCCGCGATTTGCGACGACCGATCGTGAAGCCGCCCGCTATCACGCTTCCGAGAAGCAAGGCGCTGCCGGGCAGGGGAATGACGGTGGAACCTCCAGCCGCCGAAAAGGCGATCTCGCCCAGCGAGCATTCGTTGGTGCTGTTGGGACCAGGTTGAGGGCATCCGGAAAAATCCATGCGGAAATACTGCATGCTGGTTGCCGCGAAGCCGAAGACCTCGGCCGGATAGTCCGAACCCCTTGGCGGATTTGCCGGGTTGATCGTGCCCAGGCTGCTGAAGGCCTGTCCATCTACGGAGGACGACAGGGCTGCGGTCGTGAACCCGCTCGATTCCTCGACCCAAAGCGCGATGCGGTCGATGGTCAGCACCGACCCAAGATCGAAGGTCAGGGTCGGTGTCAGGTTCCCGAAATCCGAGAACCACTCGTTGTTCTGCGCCAACAGTGAATGCGTCGGATTGGACCCGATATAAGTATCGAAATCCGTCACGCCGCTGATATAGGTCGCGCTCAAACCAGACTGGTCGATGGTGGCGCTGGCAGGAACGTTATTTCGTTCCGACGATGCGACGACGCCGACTGCACTCACGATGGTCCCGGCCTGCGCCATGACCGGCAGAAACAGGCAAAGCGCAGCCTGTGCGATTATTCGTTTCATTGTTAACTCCCTTGCTCAAGTATCCCGAGCCTAGAGAAAAGTTAACGTAGGGTCAAACTCTGAGTGGCCGGGGCGCAGCGACCTTATTCTGCCGCCTTGCCCACCGTGAAGTGGCCCAGCCAGTCCTGCCAAGCCGCCTTGGCACGGTCCGTGTAGGCCTTGTAGCGCGCGGGCCGGTTGCGCCGCCCCCCCTTCAGGTCGACCGGGGGAAACAGCCCGAAATTCACGTTCATCGGCTGGAAGGTCTTGGCTTCTGCCCCGCCTGTGATGTGGGTCACCAGCGCGCCCGTTGCGGTCTCGGGCGGCGGAGCGCTGACAGGACGGCCCAGAATTTCGGACGCGGCAAGACGGCCGGCCAGCAGTCCCATCGCCGCGCTTTCCACGTAGCCTTCCACACCGGTGATCTGCCCGGCGAAGCGGACATGCGGGCGCGACCTCAGCCGCATTTCGCCGTCCAGCAAGGTGGGCGAGTTGAGGAACGTGTTGCGGTGGATGCCTCCCAGCCGGGCGAAGCGCGCGTTTTCCAGCCCCGGGATCATCCGCAGCACCTCGGTCTGGGCGCCGTATTTCATCTTCGTCTGGAAACCCACAATGTTATAGAGCGTGCCGAGCGCGTTGTCGCGGCGCAGCTGCACGATTGCATGGGCCTTCACGTCCGGCTGGTGCGGGTTGGTTAGCCCTACAGGCTTCATCGGCCCGTGGCGCAGGGTCTCGCGGCCGCGTTCGGCCATCACTTCGATCGGCAGGCAGCCGTCGAAATACCCGGCTGTCTCGCCCGGCTTGAACTCGGCCTTGTGGGCAGCCAACAGCGCATCGATGAACGCCTCGTATGTGTCGCGGTCCATCGGACAGTTCAGGTAGGCGGTGCGCTGTTCTTCCGTCTCGCCCTTGTCGTAGCGCGACTGGAACCAAGCCTTCGACAGGTCCACGCTGTCGAAATGCACGATCGGCGCGATGGCGTCGAAGAACGCCAGTGCCTCGCGTCCGGTTTCGGCAGCGATGGCATCGGCCAGCGCGCCCGAGGTCAGCGGCCCGGTCGCGATGATCCAGTGCCCGCTGTCGGGCAGTTCGGCGATCTCGCCCGGCTCGACCCTTACCAGCGGGTGGGCGCGCAGCCGCGCCGTAACGGTTTCGGCGAATGGGTCGCGGTCCACCGCCAGTGCGCCGCCCGCGGGCAGGGCGTGCTGGTCGGCGGTCTGCATGATCAGCCCGTTCGCCGCGCGCATTTCCCAGTGCAGCAGCCCGACCGCGTTCTGTTCGTCGTCATCGCTGCGGAACGAGTTGGAGCAGACCATTTCGGCAAGGCTGCCGGTCCGGTGCGCGAATGTGCCGACGGCGGGGCGCATTTCGTGGATGACCACGGGTACACCCATGTTTGCGGCCTGCCACGCTGCTTCCGCTCCGGCCATGCCGCCGCCGATGATGTGAAGTGTCTGTGTCATGGGTCCGAACCTAGGTCTGCCGCCGCATCTTGGGAAGGCGCATCTGCCAGCGGATGGCGGGTCAGCACAAGCTCCTTCAGGCGGGTTTCCACGACATGTGTGTAGATTTCCGTGGTGGACAGGTCGGCATGGCCCAGCAGCAGCTGGATCGCGCGCAAGTCCGCGCCGTGTTCAAGCATGTGGGTAGCGAAAGCATGGCGCAGGGTGTGCGGCGTGACGCGGGCCGGGTCGATCCCGGCTTCGCTGGCCACCGCCTTTACCGTTAGGAAAAACGACTGGCGCGTGACATGGCCGGCCTGCGCACGGCTTGGAAACAGGAAGGCCGAAGGCCGCGCGCCGCGCGCCACCAGCGCCGCGTCCGCCGCATCGCGATGTACCAGCCAGGCATCGAGCGCGGCCTGTGCCGGGCGCGACAGCGGCACCAGCCGTTCCTTGCGGCCCTTGCCGCGCACCAACAGCACCTGCGGCTGTCCTCGTGCGGCGGCGACCGGCAGCGTGACCAGTTCGCTCACCCGCAGGCCGGTCGCATAGAGGATTTCGATCATCGCCGCTGTGCGTGCGCGGTCCGCAGCCGTCCGGCCGTGGGCCGGGGCACGCTCCAGCATCGCGGTAACCTCGGCCTCGGTCAGGGTGCCGGGCAGGGTGCGGGTTCGGCCCGGCCCGCGGATGCGCAGCGCCGGGTTGTCGCCGCGCAGCCCTTCTTCGAAGGCGAAGCGATAGAGTTGCCGGATGGAGGCGAGCCGCCGCGCCCGCGTGGCGCGGGCCAGACCCTGCGCGTCGCAATGGGCAAGGTAGGCTTCGATCATGGCGCGCGAAGCGGTCTCGAACCCGTCGCCGCGCGCGGTCAGCCAGTCATGGAAGTCCTTCAGGTCGCGCCCGTAGGCGAGCTGCGTGTTCCGGGCCGCGTCAAGCTCCGCCGCCTGCGCTTCGAGAAAGCGCGCGATCCACGTGCGGCTCATGACCGGGGGTCCAGCAGCAGGATCTCGACCGCGGCCTGCCGCGCCAGATCGTCAAGGCCAGCAAGGCGCATCAGCGCGATGGCGTCTCCCGCATCAACCGGGTCGGTCAGCGCGCCGTCGGCAAGCGTGGCAAGCGCGCGCAGCAGCGCCTCGCCCCATTGCCCGCGTGCGACCAGCGGCGCGTAGCGGTCCGGTACCGTGTCCTGCCGTAGCCCGGCGTGCAACGCGGAGGCCAGTGCATCGGGCGCGGCGGCGGCGGGTGGTGTGCCGGCGGCAAGCGCGGTTGCGAAGGCCAGCCGTCCGGTCAACGCGGTCGCTGGCAGGCGGGTCGGCGCACCTGCGATCAGCGCCAGCGCGTGGGCCGCCTGCGCGCTTTGCGGCGGCAGATCGAGCCGCGACAGGCGCGGGCCGAACATCTCGGCCAGTACGGCCTCCAGCCCGGCGGCGCGCATCGCGTCCGCGGCGGCGGGCAGGCGGGCGGCCACTGTATCGGGCTGGCCCGCGGTAATCGCGATGTCCAGTGCCTGGATCGCGGCCACCCGGTCCCAAACCCCACCCGATGCGGCTGGCTGGCGTGCGGTGTAGATCCCGAGCAGCCGGTTCACCGACAGCGCGCCGGATTTCGCCAGACGCTCGGCCGCTTCGATCTGCGATTTCCAGCCGATGATATGGCGCAGGTCGGTCTGGGCAAAGGCCAGCGGCAGATGCGATGTCGGCACCGGTTCCCCGACCGCCTCAAGCAGGCGGAAATCAAGCGGAGTCAGCGGGTCGGGCGGCGGCGGCATCGGCTCGCCCTCGAAGATCTCGGGGTCGAGGAAGCGGGCGAGCCGGTCGCGCATCTCGGGCGAGACGCGCCCCAGCGCGGTGGCCGTCTCCAGGGTCAGGGCGGCGGTGTGCCAGCGCCCCCCGCGCGCGAGGCAAAACACGCGCGTTTCGTAGTTCGGCGACAGTTCGGGCTTGGCCGCCAGCGTGGCGCAGGCGCGGTCCTCGGTGCCGGACAGCAGCAGGATGTCGAACCATCGCCGGAACAGGTCGGGGGTATCGGGACCAGCCCGTTCCAGCAGCGCCTGCGCGGGTTCCAGCGCGCCCCGGATCAGCAGCGCGTCGATCCGTGCGAGCAGCAGCGCATCGCGTGCCCCGCGCGGCGGCGCGGCTTCCAGCAGCACCAGCCGGGACACCGCTTCGCGCAGGGCGGGCTGGTCGTGGATCGGCATCTCGCGCAGCAGGCGTGCCAGCTTGTCCGGATCGGTGCCCTGCCAAAGGTCTTCCGGCAGTCCAGCGCGGCGGGCGGACATCAGCCCGGTGGCGGCCCGGTCTGGCGCGCCAAGCTGTGTCACGGTGATGTCGCCCGACGGGGCGGGCAGCGGGCGCGCGCCGTCAGGTGGCTGGCCGGTGCCGGGAACCGCGCCCGGGCCCGGGTTCGGGTCTGGCGGGCGCGCGGCGGCACGCGGCGCCGGTTCCGGCCGGTCCAGAGTTTCGGACAGCCACGGGATCGCCGAAAGCGGTGCGTCGGCACGGCCCTGGGCGGCCACGGCGCCAGGGGCCAGCATCAGGCCGACCAGTGCGCAGGCCGCCAACCCCGCGCTACGACCCATTCAGATCGACCGGAATGCGAACTTCGGTCTGCTGCGGCGTCAGGTCGCCGAGATAGGCGAAGCCCACCAGTCCGGCCCCCGCGACGATCAGCAGGAACACAACCAGTTTCAACATGCGCACGGTGTCTTGCCTCTCTGTCTCTTGCTCGATGGCCATTTTGACCCTGCACCAGATATTGTATATGGGAACGCGCAGGAATTCACGTCATAGAGACAGAATAATTTTGGAACCGGGGAGCGGGCAAGCGGTGCCGCAGCGACTACACAAGACCGTCGTTCTGGTGGGAATGATGGGAGCGGGCAAGACCGCGGTCGGCACGGCGCTGGCCCGCAGGTTGGGCGTGCCCTTTGTCGATCAGGACGACGAGATCCAGAGGGCCGCGAACCGCACGATCGCCGAGATTTTCCGAGAGAACGGCGAGGCGTTCTTCCGCGAAAAGGAAACCAAGGTGCTGGAGAGGCTTCTGGCGGGTCCGCCCTGCGTGCTGTCCACCGGCGGCGGTGCATTCCTGGCTGAACGAAACCGCGACCTGATCGCGGCGCGGGGGGTCGCGATCTGGTTGCGGGCGGAGTTGAATTTGCTGTGGGCGCGGGTACGCTACCGCAGCACGCGTCCGCTTCTGCAGACCGAGAACCCGTTCGAGACGCTCAAGGGCCTTTACGAGGCGCGCACGCCGATCTATGCGCTTGCGCCGATCCACGTGCAGGCCTTTTCCAATTACAGTGTCGAGGATACGGCGCAGGCGGTCGTCGACACGCTGGCCCGCCATCCCGACATCCTGACCGAGGATACGGAGACGCGGCACCATGCCCAACATTGAAACCGTTCATGTCCCGCTGGGGGCGCGCGCCTACGACGTGCGCATCGGCGACGGGCTGATCGCCGCCGCCGGGACCGAGATCGCGCCGCTGCTCAGGCGCCCGCGGGTCGCCGTGGTCAGCGACGACACGGTGGCGGAGCTGCATCTCGATGCCCTGCGCGAGGGGCTGGCTGCAGCCGGCATCGAGATGACGGCGCTGCGCCTGCCGCCGGGCGAGGGCACGAAGGGCTGGCCGCAGTTCACCCGCACTGTGGAATGGCTTCTGGAACAGAAGATCGAACGGCGCGATGTGGTCGTGGCTTTCGGCGGTGGCGTGATCGGTGATCTTGTCGGCTTCGCCGCGGCGGTGCTGCGCCGGGGCGTGCGGTTCGTGCAGATCCCGACAAGCCTTCTCGCGCAGGTGGACAGTTCGGTCGGGGGCAAGACCGGGATCAACGCGCCGCAGGGCAAGAACCTGATCGGTGCGTTCCACCAGCCCAGTCTCGTGCTGGCCGATATCGGCGTTCTGGACACTCTGGCGCCGCGCGATCTGCTGGCCGGCTATGGCGAGGTGGTGAAATACGGCCTCCTCGGCGATGCGGAGTTTTTCGGCTGGCTGGAAGGGCACGGGCCCGCGCTTGCGGCCGGCGACAACGCCGCGCGCCTGGCGGCAGTCAAACGGTCCGTACAGATGAAGGCGGACATTGTTGTGCGGGACGAAACCGAGCAGGGCGACCGCGCGCTGCTGAACCTCGGTCACACGTTCTGCCATGCGCTGGAGGCTGCGACCGGCTATTCCGACAGGCTGCTGCATGGCGAGGGGGTGGCGATCGGATGCGCACTGGCGTTCGATCTGTCGGCGCGGATGGGGCTGTGCCCGCAGGAAGACCCATCGCGCGTGTCCGCGCATCTGGCGGCGATGGGAATGCGCCGCGGGCTGGCGGACATTCCCGGCGATCTGCCGGGCAGCGACGCGCTGATCGGGTTGATGGCGCAGGACAAGAAGGTCGTCGATGGCCGTCTGCGGTTCGTTCTGGCGCGTGGCATCGGCGCGGCCTTCGTCAGCGACGACGTGCCCGCCGACCTGTTGCGCGCGGTGCTTGACGAGGCTCTGGAGCAGCGGATCGCCGCGCCCGCCTGACCGTAAACCCCGGCCGCCATGTCAGGTATCGGCAAGCCAGCGCGCCTCGTTCGCCTCGATCGCGGCGATGCGCCGATCGGTCTTCGGATGGCTCAGGAACCACGCCGGCATCCCGCCTGCGCCGCCCTTCGTCAACGCGTCCAGCTTGCGGAACAGGCTTTTCTGAGGGGCCGCGCCAATGCCGGCCTTGATCAGCAGGGCGGTGGCATAGGCGTCCGCCTCGAATTCGTCATCTCGGGACATGCGCGCGGCCAGCAGGCTGGCAAGCCCGTTGGCGATCCAGACCCCGACGCCGGGCAGGAAGCGCGACAGGAATACCGCCAGCGCCGTGCGCAGCGCGTTCTGGCCGGAAAAGTCGATCAACCTCTTGCGGGCGTGGCCAAGCGCGACATGGCCCAGTTCGTGCGCGATGACGCTGGCCATCTCGGGGGCGGACACGTCGCCCGCGCGATAGCGGTTGTAGAAGCCGCGGGTGATGAAGATACGCCCGTCCGGCGCGGCGAGCCCGTTGACCGGGTCGATCTCGTAGAGCCGGACCTTGATCCGGGGCAGGTCCAGAGCGCGGGCGAGCTTGTCGATCTCGCGCATCAGCCCGGGGTCAACAAGATCGGTGGACTTTGCGTCCAGCTCGCGCTTGGTGCGGAAGGCGGACACGCCATACATCGCCAGCGCGTACAGCAGGGCAAGAAGGATCGGGGTGATCTTGAGCATGACATGGATATGGCCCCGCCCCCGTTGGGGGGCAAGGCCGGTTCGTCTTTGGATTATTACAGTTTTTCAGTCTGCGCCTTTGACGTTGAGTTTTGCGTCTGGGTTTGGGTGGATTGTTTTTTGTATTGTCCAGGCGGCTGCGATGGTTGCGAGGCCTATGATGTCCGTGACGAGGCCGCCTTCGATCATGGTGAGTGCGGCGAGCAGGAGGCCTGCGCGGATGAACCACGCTGTGCGTCCGCCCATGAACCACCCCTGCACGCCGGCCGACAGCAGGAACACGCCGACGGTTGCCGTGGCGCCTGCGCGGATCACCTCGAACCAGGTTCCCTCCATCAGCAGCGCGCCGTTGTAGAAGAACATGAAGGGCACGATGAAGGCGGCGATGCCGATCTTGAACGAGGCGACGGAGGTTTCCATCGGGTTGGCGCCGGAGATGCCGGCCGCGGCGTAGCTTGCGAGCGCGACGGGCGGCGTGATGGCGGAGAGCACGGCGAAGTAGAACACGAAGAAATGCGCGGTCAGCTGCGGGATGCCAAGCTCCACGAGGCCGGGCGCGACCACGGAGGCGGCGACGGCGTAGGCGGCGGTGGTGGGCATGCCCATGCCGAGCAGGATGGAGATGCACATGGCGAAGAACAGCGCCAGGAACTGACTGACGCCCGCGAGGCCGAGCAGCAGGTTGGAGAAGCGCGCGCCGACGCCGGTCAGGCTGATGACGCCGACGATGATGCCCGCGCAGGCGCACACGGCGATGATCTGGATCGACATGACGCCCGCGATCTCGAACGCCTTGAGGGTGGAGCGCGGCCCCATCCGGTAGGGGGTGAGCCAAGAGACGACGGCGGCCGAGAGCGTGGCGTATGTGCCCGCGCGGATGACGGAGTATCCCATGAACAGCGCGGCGATCAGGATGAGGATGGGCAGGAACAGGAAGACCCGGCGCATCATGGTGGAGAGTTTCGGGATCTCGTCGGCGTTCATGCCGCGCATGCCGAGCTTGGCGGCCTCGAAGTCGACCATGAAGAAGACCGACACGAAGTAGAGCACGGCGGGGATGATGGCGGCGATGGCGATCTCGGTATAGGGGATGCCGGTGATCTCGGCCATGATGAAGGCGCCCGCGCCCATGATCGGGGGCATGATCTGCCCGCCGGTCGAGGCGGCGGCCTCGACGGCGCCCGCGGTCTTCTTGTGGTATCCGACCTTCTTCATGAGCGGGATGGTGAGCGAGCCGGTGGCGACGACGTTGCCCGCGGAGGTGCCGTTGATCATGCCCATCAGGCCGGAGGCGAAGATGGCGACCTTGGCGGGTCCGCCGCGGGTGCGGCCTGCGGCGGCGAAGGCGAAGTTGACGAAGTAGTCGCCGACCTTGCTGGCCTGCAGGAAGGCGGCGAAGATGATGAACAGGATGATGTAGGTCGAGGACACGGCGGTTGTCGGCCCGAGGATGCCGGCATCGGTGTAGACCTGGCTGAAGAAGCGCTGCCAGCTGATCGCGGGGGAGTTCAGGAAGCCCGGCAGGTACTGGCCCGCGAACACGTAGGCCAGGAACACGCCCGCGATGATGACGAGCGCGAGGCCCGCGACGCGGCGTGTCAGTTCCATGATCAGCGCGGTGCCCGCGACGGCGGCGATGGAGATGCCGATCGGCGCGAAGGGGGTGCCGGTGGAGTTGCGCATCAGCGTGCCGTAGATGGTGATCAGGTAGGCGGCGACGGCGACGGCGCAGATGCCGAGCACGATGTCGGGCGCGGCGAGGCGCGCGCGCGGGGCGCTGTGGGCCCAGGACAGGCCGATGGCCCCTGCGGTGGCGAGCAGCAGCGGCACGCCGAAGAGCCATGTCTCGCGGAACTTGATGGTGGCGTCCATGCCGTTCCACATGGCGCCGCCTTCGATCAGCAGGGCGAACCAGATCGCCGTGCCGAGCGCGAGCAGCGCCGGGACGGCGAGCGCGATGGCGGCGGTGTGCAGCGCGGGCCGGGCCGGTGTGCCGGGCGCGTCCGCGTCGCCGGGGAAGTCGGCGGCGGCGTACATCAGGAAGCCCAGCACCAGCGCGCCGGCGACATGGACGATGCGGAAGTTCCAGGTTTCCATCGGGAATTGCGGCAGGAAGGGCAGCTCGATCCCGGTCAGGGCCGAGATCGACAGCCCGTTCAGCGCGGCCATGTGGAACATCGCGTAGAGCGTGGCGAGGGCGGCCATGGCCCAGAAGGTCGATCCCTCGAAGATGCGGCGGTTGGCCTCGACGGCTTCGTCGTCGACGCCGTCGGCGATCATGTGCTCGTCGGTCTGCGCGGCGGCGTCGCCGCGGCCGCTATCGGCGGGGGCGCGGCAGGGCCGGGTGCGGGCTCCGGGGGAAAACGGGTCGTGACGGGCGGGGGGGTGCATCGGCGGTGGTCCTCCGGTGGGGTCCGGGTCCGCGCGGGCCGGACGGGCCGGGCGCATGGCGGGTTCGGGCGGAAATGGGGGAAGTGACGGGGTGAAGGCGGGTTGGCGTGGCGGGGAGGGCCGGGCCGGTGTGCCGGTCTGGCCGGGGGCGGGTCGGCCCCCATGCGTCCGCCGCGGCCTGCCCCCCTGTCTTCGCGGGGGGCTGCGCGGGTCTGTGCCGGGGCCATCGATGGCCGATCGGGGCCCGGTTGGCGCCCGGTCGGGCAGGGGGCGCCGCGATCCTGTTCGCGCCCCGTGCGAGAGGTCCGTCCTAAGAAGACCGTGCAGGGAGCCCGTGCGGAGCCGGTGCGGGATCCCGTCCGGGGCCGGGCCCGCCCCGCAAGCGCCCGGCACGGGGCCGGACGCGCGGGGCGGGGGCTGGCTTACTGGCCGTAGATCATGTCGGCCGGGATATCGGCCCCCGCGTTCTCGGCGAACCATTCGGCGGCGCCGGGATGCCAGGGCATGACCTTGTTCTTGTCCCAGTTCGAGGGCACGGTGGACCGCGCGGCGCGGTGGATGCCCACCATCCGCTCGTTGTCCGACATCACCACGTCCACGACCGCCTTCACGAAGCTGGCGGGCAGGTCGCAGTTGGCGATGGCGAAGTTCCACATCGACACCGACCGCGCCGGCGCCTCGAGCGTGGTGTAGGTGTTCGCCGCGATCTCGAACTCGGACACCGGGAAGGCCTCCATGATCGTGGCCTGCTCGGCCTCGGTGAACTCGATGATATTCACGTCGGTCTGCACTTCAAGCTGGCTGACGGCCGGCACGGGCACGCCCGCGGCGAAGGCGATCACGTCCAGCAGACCGTCCTGCAACTGGCCGCCAAGGTCCGACCAGCCGCCGTTGCGCCGCTCGAAATTGACGCCCAGCGTTTCCATCATGCGCGGGAAATACGTGTCCGAGGTCGACCCCGCGGGCCCGAAGCCGATCCGCGCGCCGTCCGGGATCTCGGAGATCGAGGTGATCCCGCTGCTCGACAGCGCGGTCACGCTGAACGGGGTCTGGTACATCGGGAACATCGCGCAGGCCTTGTCCATCGCCAGGCCCGGCGCGATCGGGTTGGTGCCCGCGAGGCTCTCGGCGGCCGGGCCCATCGTGGTCATCCCGAAGGCCGCGTCGCCGGTGTGCACCAGCGCCATGTTCTGCATCGGGCCGCCCGTCACCTCGCCGCCGCCCGAAAGGCCAAGCTCGTCCGCGACAAGGTTCGCCCAGCCCGAGCCATAGGCGAAATACGTCCCGCCCTGCGACGCCGTGCCAACCGTGAACGACGCAGGCCAACCAGACCGATCCTCCTGAGCACCGCAAACACCAGCAGCAAGCGCCGCTATACCAAATGTCA
>NZ_QGKU01000020.1 GCF_003172915.1 Meridianimarinicoccus roseus | reverse complement strand
CCATGTCAGCATCCTGGAGATGAACGGCGACAGCTATCGCCTCGCTCAAAGCATGGCCCGGCAGAACTACTGAACCAAGACCGAGTTTGGTCCTCGCGGACCAAGGCGCCTTGGCAACCGACTGCTATGTGCGGAGCGCATTTGCCAAGGCACCGATCACGCCCAGACCGGACGACTTTTGCTCCGCCCCGTGGCCGGATCTTGCGCCGACGTTGACAGAGGCCCGCCGGGTTGTGTGCGCGGTGCAACCGCTGGCGAAACGCACCTCCATCTCGCCGGACTGGCGGGCATAGAGCTCGGGCACCTCCGACTGCCCCGATCCGTTGCCCTGCGTCGGCGCACCGGAGTCCTGCAGTAACCGCCCTGCGACCCAGCCAGAGATGGTGCCGTCCGGCGTCTCGACATGGCACCAGCGCCCATTGCCCTCGCCTCGGCACCCAAGATTGTGGAAAACGGCACCGTTGGGAGCCAGCAGGATGACCCTGTTCGACATGCCCGGCCCGGTGCGGACGTTGAGAGTATCGTCGGATGCGACGCCGGTCACTTGCCAGTAATCCGGCCCCATCCGGGCCTGCGCGGCACCGGGCAGAACGGCCAGGCAGGCGGCAAGGGCGAAGGCGGTGGCAAAATTGCTGTCGTCAGGCGTTGCAGTATTAGGTTGGTGCGAATTTTCATTGTCTTGCCTCCAAAAGGTTCAGCAAAAATCTCGTCGCCATGTCATCGGATCTGGCACGCGTGCGTTTCGCCGTATGAATCGCTGACCCTGATCGTGTTGCCCTCCATCACCAGGCCCCCGGCGCTGCGCATATAGAATGTGCCAGGGGTGTCAGGCTTGAGTTGTGCACCGATGTAGATGCTGTCGCCCTCTTCGACCCGCAGGCCGCGCAACGCGCTCGGGAAGATCATAGCGGTCAGCGCGCGCGGTCCGCAGGTCAGTTCGACCGTCTCGGACGGCGGCTCCAGCATGAAATCTGCGACCAACTCGGCCTCGCGTTGAAGATATTCCGTCTGGACGCAGGCCCGCAGGTCGGGCTCTTTCCAGCATTCGTCGCGGCCCGAGATCCAGCCGCGCTGCATCGCGCGCAGTGTGTTGGTCACCTCTTCGGCGTCCACGTCCAGACCTTCGGCCACCTCGACGGCGGCGGCGAAACGGTCGGCCAACCGACGGTCCAGCGCGGCAAGCTCTGCGTCCTCGCAGACCAGTTTTTCAGCTGAACTCTCGGCTTTTGCGCAGTCGAAGGCGGGACCGTCCTGGGCAAGGCCCGCGGCCGGGCTGAACGCGAGGCAGGCGAGGATTGAGAGGGATCGCGGTGTCATCGGGTGTCCTTTGCTTTGGATTGGGGTCAGCCCGCTTGCATGCCGGCGTAGGCGGCCATGCCAAACGTCGTCCAGTCGTTCAGGATATGGGAGCCGGTCGATGTCCAGATGTTGCGGGTGATGATGAAGGGCATAAGCAATACGAGCCGGACCGGGACCAGTGCCACTGCCTGCACGATGTTTCCTTGGTATGTCGGCAAGTGGACCAACCCGAAAATGATCGCGGCAACCAGTGCGGCGAGGCACAGGGCAAGCTTGCGCGACATGACCCGGTTTAGACCCGCCATCACGCCGAGGAAAACCAGGATGGTGAAGATCTCTTCGCCCAACAACTGGACGGCGGTCCAGAAAAAGAACAAAACCTGATCCGCTCCAGACGCGGAGGCCACCATATCCGCGGCCGGGTTCGCAGCGGTGTGAAACGCGCTGTTTATCAGCGTCCCGACAACGATCGTCACGACAAAGTTCAGGACGAAGAACAGCACCATCAGTCCGATATCCCCAAGGCCGACACGGCGGAACAGGGCAAGAGGTGCCTTTGCTCCGGCAACGGCGGCGACAGAAACGAGCGGGATCAAGACGAAAAGCAACGGCGGGATAAAACCGCCAAGCCCGCTGTGGAAGCGCTGCTGCGCGATCATGAGAACGACAAAAGCGACTGCGACCGCAGCCAGAACGATGAACCAGCCTGTCAGGCTAAACCCGTCTCGCGCGGCCTTGTAATAGGGCAGATCGCAGTGCTTGCGCTCGAAGGAGAACATTCGATCGGTCGGCAGATCTTTCTCGGACATCGGCATGACCTTCTTCACCTGCTCGCCTCAGGTCAGACGACGCTGACTTCGCGAATATGAGCGTCACTATATCTGGGAAGGTAGGATTTGCTATCCGGTCTGCGCCCGCACTATCCGGATCGCGAAGCGCGGGCCGCCTTGCTGGCGCCGGACAGAGCAACCGAAGGCGTTTCTCCATATTTGGTTCGGTAGGCTTGGGAAAATCGACCGAGATGCGAGAAACCGCAGTCGAAGGCTGAGCTACTCCCCATCTCTTGGACAGGATCTGGCGCTTTTTAAGCTCTAATCTGCTCCTGCTGATCGGGTTGGGTTGCTTCGATTTCCAGCGAGTAGACCACCGCTGGTGGTTGTCCGCCAAGGGCCTTGTGCGGGCGGCGGTGATTGTAGAATTCCATCCATTGCCGAACACCGGCGC
>NZ_QGKU01000002.1 GCF_003172915.1 Meridianimarinicoccus roseus | reverse complement strand
CTCAAGGGTCGTTGCGACGGTTTCCGCTATCTCAGTTTCATCATTTCTTCTCTGAAGGCTTCGGTCGGCGTTCGCCATCCCAGACACTTTCTGGGAGTGCCGTTCAGGCGGTCGCAAATCGCCTTCATGTTGCGATTTGAGAGCGCCGCCACTTGCGTGTCGCGCGGCAGGTATCTGCGCGCACGTTGGTTCAGGTTCTCGACCGATCCCTTCTGCCAGGGCGCCTGCGGATCGCAGAACCAGGCCTCGGTGCCCATCCCCGGCTTCAGCTTGCGCCAGTTCCGGAACTCGATGCCTCTGTCAAACGTGATCGAACGGCGTGCGGACTGGGGCACGGGTGCCATGACATCCATCAGCCGGTTCATCAGATGCGTCGTGCTGCGATCATCGTTGCGGAACAGGACGGCGAAGCGGGTCTTGCGCTCGACCAGTGAGGCGACGTTCATTGTGCCTTGGGCGCGCTCGAAGATCATCAAATCGCCCTCCCAATCGCCAAATGTCTCACGCGTGTTCACGTATTCTGGGCGCTCATGGATGGAACGATCCGGCGGAAACACAAGGCCCCGTGGCCGTCTGGCGTATCGCGGTCTGCGTTTCTTGCGGCGGCTGGGCAGATACCGCGCCAGCGCGTCAGATTGGCCCTCACGACTGTAGACATGAGCGTAGATGGTCTCGTGACTGATGCGGATCGGCTGGCCTTCGAACCAAAGGCGACCCGCGATCTGCTCCGGAGGCCAGCCTTCCTTGAGGCGGCCGATCACCGCTTCTCGCAGAGCGGACAGGCGGAGCAGTTTGCGTCGCCGTGCGCGTCTCGCTTCGGCCGAACGCTGAGCATTCACACCGTAGTAACCGCTCAGATACAGCAGCTCGTGGTCTTCAAAATAGTTGCGCTTGATCTCGCGATAGACGGTTGAGCGATGCCTGCCGATCTTAACAGCGATCTTGCTCACCGGCACCTTCGCATTCAACATGTCCTCGATCGTGCGTCTTTCAGGCAAATCCAGCTCTGTGTGGGCCATGTCCGCTCTCCTTGCTTTTCAGCAAGATAGGGGAATTGTCGCAACCCAGTTTAGAATGTGCCCGCTTACACAATTTATAACTGGGAATCTGAGTTATGTAAATATTAATAACTGCGTTGGAATGTTCACCACCTGAAGCTCTGGCCGCAAGCCAATGCGCGCGCTAACTTTCCCGCCGGGAGTTTCTTTTCCATGCGCGCCTTTGCCAAACTCTTTCGCAGCCTCGACCAGACCACGCGCACCAGTGCCAAGGTCGCCGCGCTTGCGGACTATTTCGACACTGCGCCGGAACGCGACAAGCTGTGGACCATCGCGCTGCTGTCCGGGCGCAGGCCAAAGCGGCTGATCGGCACGGCGCGGCTGCGGGACTGGGCGGCGGCGCAAGCGCAGGTGCCGCTGTGGCTTCTGGAGGACAGCTATGCCGTGGTCGGAGATCTTGCCGAGACGATCGCGCTGCTGCTGCCGCCGGGCCGCGGCACCGCCGCGCCGCCGCTTGCAGAGGTGATGGATGATCTGTCGGCGCTGGCCGCAGCCGACGAGGACACGAAGCGCGCCGCGGTTCTGCGTTACTGGGACGATCTGCCCGGCGACGCGCGGTTGGTGTTCAACAAACTGATCACCGGCGGCTTCCGTATGGGCGTGTCGCGCAAGTTGATGACGCGAGCTCTGTCGCGGGCGACCGGGATCGACGAGGCTGATCTTGCGCATCGGCTGATGGGCAACTGGACGCCGCACGACACCAGTTTCACCGCGCTGGTCACGCAGCCCGACGCCGGAGAGCAGGATGCACGCCCCTACCCGTTCTACCTGGCCTACCAGATCGAAGGCGGCCCCGAGACGCTTGGCCCGCCGGGCGACTGGCTCGCGGAATACAAATGGGACGGCATCCGCGGCCAGTTGATCCGACGCGGCGGCGACTGGCATCTGTGGTCGCGCGGCGAGGACCTGGTGACCGACCGCTTTCCCGAGCTTGCCGCGAGCCTCGATCATGTGCCGGACGGCACGGTGCTGGACGGCGAATTGCTGGCCTGGAAGAACGGCGCGCCGCTGCCATTCGCAGCGCTGCAGAAACGGCTTGGCCGCAAGACGGTGCCGAAGTCGCTGCTGCGCGACGCGCCAGTGATCCTGCTTGCTTACGATCTGCTGGAACATGGCGGGCAGGACATCCGCGCGCGCCCGCTGGAGGAACGTCGCGCGGCGCTCGAAGGGTTGGTCGCCCCCCTGCCCGACGACGTGCCGTTACGCCTGTCGCGGCGGATCGGCTTCGACGACTGGGATGCGCTGGCCGCAACGCGTGCGGGGGCGCGCAGTGTGCAGGCAGAGGGACTGATGCTGAAGCGGCGGGACGCGCCTTACCTCGACGGACGGCGCAAGGGCGACTGGTGGAAATGGAAACTCGACCCGATGACTGTGGACGCGGTGATGATCTATGCGCAGGCGGGCCACGGACGGCGCGCGAACCTCTACACCGATTACACCTTCGCGGTCTGGGATGAGCATGGCGCGTTGGTGCCCTTCACCAAGGCCTATTCGGGGCTGACCGATGCGGAGTTCGGCAAGATCACGGCCTGGGTGCGGCGCAACACCCTGGAACGTTTCGGGCCAGTGCGGCGCGTAACGCCCGAACTGGTGTTCGAGATCGCTTTCGAGGGAATCCAGGAAAGCCGCCGCCACAAGTCCGGCATCGCGCTGCGCTTTCCGCGTATGGCCCGGTGGCGCCACGACAAGTCGGCTGCTGACGCCAACACGCTCGCGGACCTGCGTGGACTGCTGCCGACGGGCTGATTTCCCGCCCACGCCTTGCGGTCAGGTGCCGCCGCGCCCTATGTCTTGGGCAGCACAATCAACGAGGGTTCCATGCGCGATTATCCGACACCTGTTCACGATGCCAATGCCGCCGGGGCAGACAAGCGCTTCGGCGACCTGCCGGAATGGGACCTCAGCGATCTTTACCCCGCGCCGGACAGCGCCGAACTGGAACGCGACCTCGCGTGGCTTGAAGAGGCCTGCACGTCATTCGCCGCCGAATACGAGGGAAAGCTGGACACGCTCGATGCCGCGGGCCTGCTGGAAGCGGTGCGGCGCGACGAGGCGCTGAGCCAGGTCGCGGGACGCATCATGTCCTTCGCGGGCCTGCGTTATTACCAGAACACGGTCGATGCGGAGCGCGCCAAGTTCATGGCCGACATGCAGGACCGGATCACGGTGATGACCAGTCAGCTTGTGTTCTGGTCGCTGGAACTGAACCGGATCGACGACGCGCGGCTTGCCGCGATGCTGGACGAGAACGCGGAGCTTTGCCGTTACCGGCCCGTGTTCGACCGGCTGCGGGCAATGAAGCCGCACCAGTTGTCGGACGAATTGGAAAAGTTCTTGCACGACCAGTCAGCGGTCGGCGCCGCCGCGTGGAACCGTCTGTTCGACGAAACCATAGCGGACTTGGAGTTCGTCGTGGATGACGAACCGTTGAACCTCGAGGGCACGTTGAACCTGCTGACCGACCGGGACCGCGCCAAGCGCGAGGCCGCCGGGCACGAACTGGCGCGCGTCTTCGGGGAAAACGTGCGCCTGTTCGCGCGGGTACACAACACGCTCGCCAAGGAAAAAGAGATTGAGGACCGCTGGCGCAACATGCCTACGCCGCAGACCGGGCGGCACCTTGCCAACCATGTCGAACCCGAGGTCGTGCAGGCGCTGCGCGACGCGGTCGTGGCCGCTTATCCCAAACTCTCGCACCGATATTATCGGCTCAAGCGGAAGTGGCTGGGGCTTGACACGCTCGAGGTCTGGGACCGCAACGCCCCCCTGCCGATGGAAGACGAAACCACCGTCACATGGGACCGCGCCCGCGCGATGGTGATGGACGCCTATGCCGATTTCGACCCGCGCATGGCCGAGATCGCGCAGCCTTTCTTCGAGCGGGGCTGGATCGATGCGGGCGTGAAGCCGGGCAAGGCGCCAGGCGCCTTCGCGCATCCGACCGTCACCAACGTCCACCCCTACGTGATGCTGAATTACCTCGGCAAACCGCGGGACGTGATGACGCTTGCGCATGAACTGGGCCACGGCGTGCACCAGGTGCTGGCGGCGGACCAGGGCGAACTTCTGTCCTCCACTCCGCTGACGTTGGCCGAGACCGCCAGCGTGTTCGGCGAGATGCTGACCTTCCGCAAACTGCTGGCCAACGCGAAGGACGACGCGCAGCGCAAGGTGCTGTTGGCGGGCAAGGTCGAGGACATGATCAATACCGTGGTGCGGCAGATCGCGTTCTACGACTTCGAATGCAAGTTGCACGCCGCCCGCCGCGAAGGCGAGTTGACCCCCGACGACATCAACGCGCTGTGGATGAGCGTGCAGGCTGAGAGCCTCGGCGATGCGTTCAGCTTCATGGACGGGTATGAAACCTTCTGGGCTTATGTGCCGCACTTCGTGCACTCGCCCTTTTACGTCTACGCCTACGCGTTCGGTGACGGTCTCGTGAATGCGCTTTATGCCGTCTACGAGGAAAGCGGTGCGGGATTTCAGGACAAGTATTTCGACATGCTCAAGGCAGGCGGGTCCAAGCACCACACAGAACTGCTGGCCCCGTTCGGACTGGATGCAACCGATCCCGCGTTCTGGGACAAGGGGCTTTCGATGATTTCGCGGCTGATCGACGAACTGGAAGCGATGGAAGACTGATCCGGCTGCGGCGGGCCATGGCCACCCGCACGGAATTGCCGGATTTTAAGGCCTGCAACGCGGCCCGTCCTTTGCGGCGGGCCGCCTTGTTTTTGGGCGCGACGGCGGAAAACGGCGCTCTTTCAACGCGCTGCCCGCCGCGCCGCGATGCTTGTACCGGCTTGCGCCCCGCGGGCGCACGGAAAAAATGTAATCCCGATTTACCAAAGACTTACGACTATCGGATGGGTCAAAAAATATTACCAAATCCAGAATTCCTGTGCTAACGATGAAGTCGGCGCAAGTCCGGTCGGCAATGAACCGGACCCGCTTACAGCCAAGTGCGGGGCACGGGTTCCGCATGTTAGGGAGGAAATTCTATGACTCGTTTTATGACGTCGGCGGCCGTTCTGGCGCTGACCGCAGGACAGGTGTTCGCACAGGGTGTGGATGTGCCGGACAACCTGGAGAAACTGTCCAACTTCCAGTCCACCGGGGTGACCGAGTTCACCTATATCGAACAGGGCGGCGACTTTGCCGAGGGCATCAAGCGTACGCTGGAGCGTATCACCCTGCCCGATGGCTTCAAGATCGGCCTTTACGCCATCGTGCCCGACGCGCGCCACATGGCGGTCGGCCCGCAGGGCGTGGTTACCTTCGTGGGTACCCGGAAGGACAAGGTCTGGGCCGTGACCGACCGCAACAAGGACCGCGTCGCTGATGAGGTGAAGGATTTCGCCCCGTCGCTGACTTTCGCGATCCCGAACGGGCCGTGCTTCAGCGACGACGGCTTCCTTTACATCGCCGAACAGAACCGCGTCCTGCTGTTCCCGGCGGCCGAGTTCTTTTATGAAAGCCCGGACGTGGCGGCCTTCAACCTCGTGGCGCAGGGTGATCTGATCCCGCCGTCCGAGGAAAGCTTCAACCACTCCGCACGGGTCTGCGACATCGGGCCGGACGGCAAGATCTACATCTCGCTTGGCCAGCCGTTCAACGTGGCGCCTGAAGAAAAGCTCGACCTTTACAAAGAATGGGGAATCGGCGGGATCATCCGCATGAACCTCGATGGCAGCGGGCGCGAGGTCTACACCTACGGCGTGCGCAATTCCGTGGGCCATGACTTCCACCCCGAAACGGGCGAGCTGTGGTGGACCGACAACCAGGTCGACGGGATGGGCGACGACATCCCGCCTGGCGAGATCAACCGTCAGACCGCCGCGGGCCAGCATTTCGGGCATCCCTGGTATGGCGGCGGCAGCGTGCGCACCAACGAATACGCCGGTCAGGAAGTCCCGGTGGACGTGGTGATGCCCGCGGTCGAGACCGTGGCCCATGCGGCGGACCTGGGGATGCATTTCTACACCGGCAACATGTTCCCCGACATGTACAAGAATGCGATCTTCTCGGCCCAGCACGGGTCGTGGAACCGCACCACGCCGGTCGGCGCGCGCGTCATGGTCACCTTCATCGACGACGAAGGCAACGCCCGGACGGAGCCCTTCGCCGAAGGCTGGATCGACGAGAACGGCGAATACCTTGGCCGTCCGGTGGACGTGGTCCAGCTGCGTGACGGGTCCATCCTGGTGTCGGATGACCTTGCCGGCGCGATCTACCGCATCTGGTACGAAGGCTGATGCGCAGGGCTTTGACACTGGCACTCGGCGGGCTCATGCTCGCCGGTGCCGCACCGGCGCAGGATCTTGCAGAAGGGCGCAAGGTGGCCGGCATGTGCCGGACCTGCCATGGGCTTGACGGATACGCCAAGGTGCCGATCGCACCCCATATCGGGGGCGAGCCGCAATCTTACCTCGTGGAGCAACTCACCGCGTTCAAGACCGGACGCCGGGAACACGAGATGATGACCGTGGTGGCCAGCGGGCTGTCGCCGCAGCAGATCGTTGACGTGGCGGCCTGGTATTCGGCGCACAGCGCCTCGGCCAGCCTGCCTGCAGGGGCAGATCCCGCCGCAGCGCCCGAGATGTGCGTGAGCTGCCACGGCGCGGACGGAATTTCGGAACTGGAAACAGCGCCGAACCTCGCGGCGGAAACCAACATCTACATCGATACCCAGCTGAAAGCCTTCCGGTCCGGCAAGCGCGAGCACGAAATCATGTCTGCCATCGCGGCCGACCTGACCGATGCCGAGATCCGCGCCTATGCCGACTGGTACGCGGCCTCCACCCTAACCATAACGCCGCCCCCGGACCAGTGATGCGCCGGATCCGGCGGCCAGATGACCCGTGTTCGGCGTGGGCATGACACCCGCCATGCGCGCGCCCGGCATGGGCCATACACCTCGAAACGCGGCTTGCGGGCCGCGTTTTTTTGTGCGCGCGGATGACTGGAAAGCCGAGCCGACGACACGGGAATTCAGCGGGACACAGGGTATTTCGGGGTGATGGTACCGCCTCCCTGGCTTGAACAGGGGACCTCTGGATCCACAATCCAGCGCTCTAACCAACTGAGCTAAGGCGGCACGTTGCGAGGGTTTAGCCTCGCGATTTGCCGATTGCAAGACCGGTCGACAGTCAGAACAGCGGTTTTTCCCAGTGTTCCAGCGACAGCGTGCGGCCGAAGGCACGGACCGACCCGGCGGGCGCACAAACAAAGCCCCGCGCCGCGTAGAACGCCCGCGCCGCCCCGTGCTCGGCAAAGCTGGAGACGCGCAACAGCCTGCAACCATTGGCTTCCGCATGATCCGAAACCCGATTGAGAAGAAGCTCCGCCACGCCCTGCCCGCGCGCTTCGGGCACAACGTAGACCAGTTTCAACCGCGCCGCGCTGTCCCCGTCATCGGTGCACACCATGCAGCCCAGCCGAGTGTCGCCCCTCATTGCGACCCAGAGCGACGGAAAGGGCGCGCCATGCCCCGTCACCCCCGCCAGGGCACGTTCCAGCGCCGCGTCGAAACTGGCATCGAAGCATTCCACCTTCCGGTAGTGGTCACTCTGGACCCGCGCCGCCCAGGCCGCGCAGGCGGCGTCGCCTCGCTGCACCCGAACCGTCACCACCCTTGCCCGCGCCGCGCCAACGCGCTAGGCGATCTCGAAAAGGAGCATGCCATGGGCATCAACAGCGAAAGCGACGTGGTCGCCAACTTGCAGATCGGACCGACCGACAGGGGCATGGTCCGCATCTTCGTGGAAGCGGACGGGACCGAGATCCCGATGGATTTCGAGCCGCAGGAAGCGATCGAGATCGCCGAGGAGATCATGGCTGCCGCGCAGCAGGCCAAGGCCGTCAAACGCCCGAAATGACACCGGGGTCGCGCAGCGCATGGTGCCGCGCAGCCGCCATCCGGGCCAGCCTGAGCGTCAGCGCCTTGCGCCGCGCGGCCGCGACCGGTGTCGCATCAGGCATACGCAGGATTTCGGCGTCATAACCATCGGCAAGGATCAGCCCCGTGCCTTCGGGCAGCAGATCGGCGGGAAAGGCCGCGTCCACCGCCCAGAAAAACCGGTCGCCCCAGTCGAGGTACCCCTGCCACTTGGCATCGGCCATGTAGTCGGCCCGCGACGACTTGCATTCCACGACCCACAATTCTCCCTTCGGGCCCAGCGCCATCAGGTCCACTCGCAGACCCGTAGGCAGGGTGAATTCAGGCACCGACATGAAGTCGTGCCCGCGCAGGTGCCGAGCGACCCCGCGCGCGAGCAAGGCACCGGGCGCCAGCGGGTCGGCGGCCGCCGCCGCCGCATCATGAGGTCTTGCCAAGTTCATTGTATGAACATGAACAATAGGTGAACAAAAATCAAGCCTGCACCGGAAGCCGCAGCCCTTGCCGCGCGCCCCCGTCCGGCTTATGTGACAATCAGGCGGGTGCTGCCCTTCCCGTGTCTGTGGCTCAATTCCAGTGGCCTTAAGCAAAACCGAGGGAGCTGGCTCTGTCATGGCCCTGGTCATGTTACCTGGCGCCCACCTGTATATACAGGCTCTCGGGAATAGCTAGCCTCCACGGTTGCGCGCGGGCCCGCCGCTTTCTTAATTCAACCCAGAAAGAAAGCATGAATTTCAATATATTATGCGGCGATACTGATGTCAGAGCGCATGAAAAAGGCGGCTCGATCAAGCCGCCTGCGCGTCTTTTCTACTGACAGATACCGGTATCTCAGCCGCGCGCTCGCACCCTGACCGGAACCGGTTCAGCCAGCGGCACATGCACGGGATCACGGCGTCCCCGCCCAGTGTCATCCCCATGCCCCTTCGGCAGTGACAAGGCGAACTGAACCCCCGCGAACACGATGCCGTTGAACACCCAAAGCATCAAGACAGCCAGCCACCCGATGGAAGAGCCGGACACGAGGTGCCAGAGGTTCGCCACATTGAACACCATCAGCATCGCCACGAACGCGGCGGAAATGGCGTAACCGATCAAAACCTGGCGGATGTAGAGCTTCACGAGATGCGGCATCGGGGCCTCCTGTGTCATGCAACATACATAGGGCCTCGCACCGGTACTTGCCACCCCAATGCGCCGTGCCGCAGTCAGAATGCCTCGGGCCGGGCCTCGCGAGCCATATGATCAAGCACCGCGTTGACGAACCTCGGCTCTTTGGCATCAGGGAAAAACGCCTCGGCCACGCCGACGAATTCGGTGATCACCACTTTCGGCGGTGTCGGCGTGCTCTCGTCCAGCAGTTCCGAGCCCGCGGCCCGGAACAGCGCTCGCAGCGTCGGGTCGATCCGCGCGATGGGCCATTTCGCAACCAGCGCCCTGTCGGTCATCTGGTCGATCTTCGCCTGCCAGTTCACTGCGTCGGTCACAAGACGGCGGAACATGTCAGTATCCGCCTCGACCATGTCATAGTCCTCGAACCGCTCGCCGAAGCGATAGTTCGCGAATTCCGCCGTGACGTTCTCGATCGTTTGGCCAGTGGTTTCCATCTGGAACAGCGCCTGCACCGCGAAGAATCGCGCTGCGGACCGCATCTTGCGGCGCTGGTTTCCAGACAGGTTTGAGGTCGTTCCGGCGGTCATGCGTCCGACCCGCCACGGCCGAAGCCGACGCCCTTGGGTGTGTTCACGAAGCGCCGGGTCAGCGCGATCAGGTGCAGTGCCGCCGCCGCCGCAGAGCCGCCCTTGTTCTGACCGGAGGGATCGGCGCGCACCGCCGCCTGTTCGTAGGTTTCGACCGTCAGGATGCCGTTGCCGATGCTCAGGCCCTGAAGGCCCAGCAGTGTCAGCGCGCGGCTGCTGTCGTTGCAAACGGTGTCGTAATGGGTCGTCTCGCCCCGGATCACGCAGCCAAGCGCGACGAACCCATCGAACGCGCGGCTCTGGTCCGCAAGGCGGATCGCCGTCGGCAGCTCCAGCGCGCCCGGCACCTCGCACATCTCGCTGGCGCCATCCGCCGCCGCGATCTCGGCCTCGGCGCCAGCGACAAGACCGTCGGTGATGTCCTTGTAAAAAGGCGCGACGACGATCAGCAGGCGCGGCGGCGCGTCGAACGCGGGACGCGGCAGGATATGGTGCGATTGACCGGCCAAGGCGTTTTACTCCGTGGGGATGGGACGCGTGTCTTCTATGGAAAGCCCGTAGGCGTCAAGCCCGACCACCTTCGGTTTCGCGGAATTCGTCAGCAGCACGAGCTTGGACAGCCCAAGCGAGGACAGGATCTGCGCACCAAGCCCGTACTGCCGCAATGTCTGCGGCGACGCCGCATCCTCGGCCTGCAGCTTCATCGTGGTGTCGCGCAGCAGCACCAGCACGCCGCGCCCTTCTGCCGCGATGACGCGCATCGCCTGGCCGAACTCGGACGCGCGGCCCGGACCGCCAAGGCCAACCACGTCGAGCATCGGATCGAGCGCATGCATCCGCGTCAGCACCGGCGCGTCGCCCGTCAGGTCGCCCTTGATCAGCGCGATATGCTCGTCGCCATGGGCGGTGTCGGAATAGATCCGCATCGTCCAGTCGCCGCCGAATTCGCTGGTGACGGTGCGCTCCTCCTTCACCGCGACAAGGTTGTCGTGGCGGCGGCGGTAGGCGATCAGATCGCTGATCGTGCCGATCTTCAGGTTGTGGCGCTGCGCGAAGGCCACGAGGTCTGGAAGCCGTGCCATCGTGCCGTCGTCGTTCATCACCTCACAGATCACTCCCGACGGGTTCAGCCCGGCAAGCCGCGCCACGTCCACAGCGGCTTCGGTATGGCCCGCGCGGACCATCACGCCGCCGTCGCGCGCGCGCAGCGGGAAGATGTGGCCCGGCGTCGCGATGTCCGCAGCGGTCTTCGATGGATCGATCGCCACGGCGACGCTGCGCGCGCGGTCATGGGCCGAAATGCCCGTCGTCACGCCCTCGCGCGCCTCGATCGAGACGGTGAAGGCGGTTTCATGCCGCGACGAGTTGTCAGATGCCATCAGCGGCAGACCCAGCGCGTCGATCCGTTCGCCGGTCAACGTCAGGCAGATGAGCCCTCGCCCGTGCGTCGCCATGAAGTTGATCGCCTCCGGTGTGGCCATCTGCGCGGGAATAACCAGGTCGCCCTCGTTCTCGCGATCCTCGTGATCGACAAGGATGAACATGCGCCCGTTACGCGCGTCGTCGATGATTTCCTCGACGCTGGAAATCGCGCCGGAGTAGTCGGTATCGTCTGTATCGGCCATGGGGGCTCCGCTGTCGTGCAGGCCAGACATAAGGCAGGCCCGTCCCATTGACCAGACCGCAGCGTCCGCGCATCGTGGCGGCGGATCACGGAAAGGGACGATCACATGCGCATTGCGACCATGGCCACGGGTGGCATCGGTGGATACCTCGCGGTTCGGCTGGGCCAGCGCGGGCACGACATCGCCTGCATCGCGCGCGGTCCGCACCTGGCGGCGATCCGGGCGGCGGGGCTACGGCTGGACACGCCCACCGGAACAGAGCTGTTCACCCCTGCCATCGCCACAGACACCCCGGCCGAGATCGGGCCGGTGGACGCGGTGATCTTCGGCGTGAAGGGCGGCGGGCTGGAAGCCGCGGCCGCTGCCTGCCGTCCGCTCATCGGTCCGGACACCGTGGTCGTGCCGTTCCTGAACGGGGTGGAGGCCGCGGATCGCCTGGCCGCGATCCTGCCCCCGCAGAACGTCGCCAACGGCGTGGCTTACGTGTTCACGACGATCACGGAACCCGGCGTGATCGGCCAGACCGGCCGCGCCGGGATGCACGGGCGCTTCGTCTTCGGCGAACGCGACAACCGGCCCACGGACCGCATCGCGGCGCTGCGCACGGCGATCCGCGACGCCGGGCCAGACGCACCCGATGTCGACGACATCGAGGCCGAGGTCTGGACGAAATTCGTGCTGTTCAGCGCCATGTCGGGCGTTACAGCCGGGGCGCGTTGCCGGATCGGCGACATCCGCGCCCATCCCGACCTGCTGGCGCTCTTCGAACGCGTGATGGAAGAAACCGAGGCGGTGGGCCGCGCGCGCGGTGTCGCCCTGCCCTCCGACGTGGTGGCGCGGCACATGGCCTTCATGGAAGGCGCCCCGGCCGATGCGCGCGCCTCGACCTCGGTCGATCTGGAAAAGGGCGCGCCGCTGGAAACCCCGTGGCTCAACGGCGCAGTCGTGCGCCTTGGGGCCGAGGCCGGGGTGCAGACCCCCGCCAACGCCGCGATCGCCGCCCTGCTGGCGCCTTATGTGGCGGGGATGTCCGGCTGAAACCGGCGGCGGCGCAACGCCGCAAGCGCGCCGATCCCCGCCATGGCCGCCAGCCCGCTTGCGGGCAGCGGCACAAGCGCCGCGTCGGTCGAGATCACAACATCGTCGAAGCGCGCGCCGAACCGGCCGCTGCTGGCACCGGTCGTGAACATGCCCAGCGTCAGCGTGTTGCTACCGGCCGCGAGGTTCAGGGAATAGCTGTACGCCGACAGCGCCGTGTTGCTGGGTGCGGCGACGCTGGCAATCGTGGCGCCGTTCACCAGCACCTCGAAGCTCATGGTGCAGCCGCTGCATTCATAGCTGTTGGCCAGAAGGGCGAGCGTGTAGCTGCCGGTCACAGGGGCGATGAAGGACCGCGACCCCTGCACCCGCAGGGCGGACCCGCCCGGCGGTGCAAGGAAGAACGGCTCGAACACCGTGCCGCCTTGGAAGGCCCTTGCCGCCAGCCCTGCCGTCCCAGCGATGGGCGCAGAGGCAAAGGTCAGCGTCCAGTCGCTGACGTCGCCATCGTTGAAATCGTCGCTGAAGACTGTGGTGGCGGACTGTGCCGCACCGGCCGCGGCCAGTGCGCAGACCAGCGCCAGCCCCCTGCCGAACCCGCCGAATGCGCGGCGCGGGCCGCCGCCAAGTTTGAACCGTCTGAACATCGCACGCCTCCCTGAGCTTACCATAGGTTAACCCTTGACCCCGGGCGGCGGGAAGTCCTTTTTTCAGCGGTTGACGCGTGCGGCATCAGCCGTGGCCGGGCATCTCGGCAAGGCGCGCGACATAGCGGGCAAGCGTGTCGATCTCGAGGTTCACGGCGTCGCCAACCGCCACGTCGCCCCAGGTGGTCATCTGCTTGGTGTGCGGGATGAAGTTGATCCCGAAGCTGGCGCCATCCACCTCGTTCACGGTGAGCGATGTGCCATTCAGCGCGACGGACCCTTTCGGAGCGATGAACCGGGCCAGACCATCCGGCGCGCGCAGCGTCACGCGTGTGCTGTCGCCTTCGTTTGCCACGGCCGTCACATCGGCCACGCCGTCCACATGGCCCGAGACGATATGCCCGCCAAGCTCGTCCCCGACCCGCAGAGCGCGTTCGAGGTTCAGCCGCCGTCCCGGCGTCCAGCCCTGCGCGGCGATGTTGGTCTTGGATACCGTTTCTGCCGAGATATCCACGTCGAACCAGCCCTGCCCGTCCGGCAGCGTACCCTTGGCGGTCACCGTCAGGCACACGCCGTCGCAAGCGATCGAGGCGCCAAGCGCGACCCCGGCCATGTCATAGCCGGTGGCGATGCGGGCGGTCAGATCGCCCTTCTGCTCCACCGCGACGACGCGGCCGATATCGGTGATGATGCCTGTGAACATGGCCCCTTGCCTCTTGCTTGATGCGCCCGCGTTGCAGGTAGCGCCCGCCGCCCGATGGCGCAAGCGGCGCGCAACCCGGACCGTCGCGCCCTACACCATCACGCCGCCATGCGCTGCGACGCGCGTGCGGATCTCAAGCCGGATCGCGCCGCCGCGCGGCGGGTCGGCCAGCGTCGTCAACCAGTGCGGCGCGACCGCCCGCCGCGCGCGGAGCCCGGTCCAGTGCAGCGCCGCCAGCACCGCCTCGGCCGCCGGCGGCAGGCGCGCGGGGATCTCTTGTCCCGCCAGCGTGCCCCAGACCCGCGTCCAAAGCCGACCAACCGACCACGGATTATAGCCGCCCCCGCCCAGCACCATCAGCCGCGGACTGGCCGCGCGCAGCGCGGTCACGATAGCCACATGGGCATTGTTCGACAGGCACAGCCGGGACATCGGGTCTTCTTCCAGCGCGTCGGCACCGCATTGCAGCACGATCGCATCTGGCCGGAACGCGGCGACGCGGGCCAGGATCAGCTTGTCCCGGATCAACGCCATCTCGTCGTCGTTCAGCCCGCGCGGCACCGGCAGGTTCACGACATTGCCGACGCCGCGATCCTCCAGCGCCCCGGTGCGCGGCCAGCGGTTTTCCTCATGCACCGATACCACCAGCGTGTCCGGGTCGGCCGCAAACGCGTGCTCCACCCCGTCGCAGTGATGCGCGTCGATGTCCACGTATGCCACGCGCCGACACCCCTGCGCGCGCAGTGCCAGCACGGCCATCACCGGATCGTTGAAATAGCAAAAGCCATTCGCACGGTCGGGAAAGCCGTGATGGGTGCCGCCGCCGGGCGTATGTACGACCCCGCCCCTGTGCAGCAGCGCGGCGGCGAGCATCACGCCGCCCACACCGGTCGCCGGGCGCGAGAACATCTCGCCGAAGATCGGGTTCGCGGTGGTGCCGATGTTGTGGCGCGCACGGACCGCGTCGCTGACCGTCTGCGCGCGTTCCGCCTGCCGCAGCGCGGCCACGTATTCCGGCGTGTGCCACAGCGTCAGGCCCTCCGGCTTGGCGCGGGGGCTGTTGCGGTACTGCGCGGCGGGCAGCCAGCCCAGCACCCGGCACAGGTCCATGACCTGCGGCACACGCGGCACCGCAAGCGGGTGCCAGCGCCCGTAGGACGACCCGCGATAGACTTCGGACCCGATGAAGATCGGCAGCTCCGTCGCGTCGTCCCGCGCCGCCGCCCCGGTTCCGGTCATTCGGGCAGCAATGCCTCGATCCGAGAAGTCAGTTCCGCCGAGTTGGGCCGCGTGGTGGATCCGAAGGTCGCGGCCACATCACCGGACGGATCGAGCAGCACCTTGTTGAAATTCCAGCGCGGCGTGAAACCATGCACGTCGGCCAGCCAGCGGTAGAACGGGTGCGCCGCCCCGCCCCGCACCGAAGTGATCGTGGTCATCGGCAACGTCAGCCCGAAAGTCGTCTCGCAGAAATCCTTGACCTCGGCCTCGCTCGACAGCTCCTGGCGGAAGTCGTCCGACGGCACCGCCAGCACCACAAGCCCTTGGGCGCCATAGGTGTCTTGCAACGCCTGCAATCCTTCGTACTGCCCGGTGAAGCCGCAGCGCGAGGCGGTATTGACCACCAGCACCGGCTGCCCTTCCCAAGCCGAAAGATCGAGCGTGCCGCCATCGATCGAGTCGAATTCGAATGCCGCGGCGGGTAGTGCCGCAATCGCGCAGATCCACGCGGCAAGGCGTGACAGACGGTTAAGAAAGCGGTGCATCGGATCCTCCATTCAAAGGTGGACATAACGCTTGGCACGGGGCGATCAAGAAACGTCATTTTGATGATCCGACCCAATGGACAAAGGCCACCGTCCTGGGCTAAGCGAAGCCACCTGCCCGCAGGGCAACCCCCCGGAACATTTCAGTCAAGGCGGAACACGACGCACTGCCGAACGCTGATTCATTGACCAGTTCAACCAAGACCAGAGGCAGACAAGACGCCCGGATGTCCAAACAGTGCCGCCATTCCTCGCCCATCGGTGCAGACCTGCTGCGCGACCTCAATGCCCGTTCGCAATACGGCGCCCTGTGCTACCGCACGAAGGCAGGCAAGGTCGAGATCCTTCTGATCACCAGCCGGGACACCGGGCGTTGGGTCGTGCCCAAGGGCTGGCCAGTCAAGGGTCAGACACCTGCAGGCAGCGCGACCGTCGAGGCGTTCGAGGAAGCCGGCGTGCAGGGCAAGACGCTGCCGGTCTGCGCCGGGCTTTATACCTACGACAAGGGCGTGCCCGGCGGCGAAGCGTTGCCCTGCGTCGTCGCGCTGTATCCGGTGAAGGTCAAGAAACTGCGCCGCCGCTACCCGGAAAGCGGCCAGCGCACGCGCAAGTGGGTATCGCGCAAGCGCGCCGCCGAAATGGTGAACGAACCCGAACTGGCCGAAATCCTGCGCAACTTCGATCCCGCCGCCATCGGGCGATGACGCGCGGCGGGCGATGCCACCATTACCGGGGAGTTGCCATGACGCTTCGCCCCGCTAGGGTCACGGCCACAGGTCAGGGAATTCGGGAATGATCCGCTACGCTTTGAAATGCGCCTCGGGCCACGCGTTCGACAGCTGGTTTCCCTCCGGGGCGGCTTACGACGCGCTGCGTGACGCAGGGCACCTCGCCTGCCCGGTCTGTGGCTCGGACCGGGTGGAAAAAGCCCCGATGGCGCCCCGCGTGACAGTCGGGCGCGACCGAGCCACAGCGTCCGAGGGCGCGCCCGACGCGCAGCAAGATGCAGCTGTTCCCGCCAACGCCCTCTCTGCACCGCCAAAGGGCGAACTGGCGCGCGCGATCGCCGCGCTGCGTGACAAGATCGAACGCGAGACCGAAAATGTCGGCGCCCGTTTCGCCGACGAGGCGCGGGCGATCCACGGCGGCGAGGCACCGGAACGCGCGATCCGCGGCGAGGCCACCCCGCACGAGGCACGCGCGCTTCTGGAAGACGGCATCCCTGTGCTTCCGCTGCCCTTCGCCAACCCGAAGAAGGTGAACTGACCCGTGCGCGTTCTGATCACGGGCGCCAGCCGCGGCATCGGCCGCGCGCTTCTCGACCATTACACTGCTTCCCCCGGCACCGAAGCCTTCGGCACCGTGCGCGGCGCGGCCGCCGACACCGACCGGCGCCTGCTTCCTCTCGACGTGACCCGGCCCGAGGATTTCCCGCCGCTTGCCGCCCGGCTGGACGGTGCGCCGCTCGATCTGCTGGTTTGCAATGCCGGGGTATTTCCCGGCCCCGACCGCAGTCTTGCCACCGGCATCCCCGCTTCCGATTTCGCTGCGGCCTTCGCTGTCAACGTCACAGGCGTTTGGTTGACGGTGGAAGCGCTGCTGCCGGCACTGCGCCTTGCCCCAGCGCCGCGCATCGCCATCGTCTCGTCGTTGATGGGATCGAGCGCGCGCGCTCCCGGCGGCTCTTACGCCTATCGTGCCAGCAAGGCGGCGGTCACGAACCTCGGGCGCAACCTTGCCGCTGACCTTGCGTCGCAAGGCGTCGCGGTCGGTGTCTACCATCCCGGCTGGGTGCGCACAAACATGGGCGGGCCAGGCGCCGATATCGGCATCGCCGAAGCGGTCGCGGGCCTGACCACCCGCTTCGACGCGCTCGGCCCGGCCAGCACCGGGGTGTTCGAGGGATGGGACGGCACGCCGCTGGCCTTCTGAACGCCGCACGGGAAAGCGCACTCTTGCGGGCGACCCCTCGCTTGCATAAACAGCCCCGACCGGCGACGCGCCGGACACCAGAGGGTCTTGGTCGCCAAGGCCAGTCACGTGGGCCGGGCCGGCCCGGAACCGGGGGGCACCAAAGCGATCATGCCGATCCTTGTGATGAAATTCGGCGGCACGTCCGTGGCCGATCTCGACCGCATCCGCAACGCGGCCGAAAAGGTCCGTACCGAGGTGGACCGCGGCTATGACGTGATTGTCATTGTATCGGCAATGTCTGGCAAGACCAACGAACTGGTGGGCTGGGTGAACGAGACCTCGCCGCTCTTCGACGCGCGCGAATACGATGCCGTCGTGTCCTCGGGCGAGAACGTGACAGCGGGGCTGATGGCCCTGACGCTGCAGGAAATGGACGTGCCCGCGCGCAGCTGGCAGGGCTGGCAGGTGCCGCTGCTGACCACCTCGGCCCATTCGGCGGCCCGGATCGAAGACATCCCGCGCCACAACATCGACCAGAAATTCGCCGAAGGCATGAAGGTCGCGGTCGTCGCGGGCTTCCAGGGGCTCAGCCCCGAGGGGCGGATCACCACTCTGGGTCGCGGCGGGTCGGACACCACCGCCGTCGCCTTCGCCGCCGCCTTCGACGCGGAGCGCTGCGACATCTACACCGACGTGAACGGCGTCTATACCACCGACCCGCGGATCACCTCCAAGGCGCGCAAACTGGACCGGATCGCCTTCGAGGAGATGCTGGAACTGGCCAGCCTCGGCGCGAAAGTGTTGCAGACCCGGTCGGTAGAACTTGCGATGCGCTTCAAGGTGCGGCTGCGCGTCCTGTCCTCGTTCGAGGACAGCACCCCGAATTCCGGCACGCTGGTGTGCGACGAGGAGGAAATCATGGAAAGCAAAGTCGTTTCTGGCGTCGCCTATTCCCGCGATGAAGCCAAGATCACCCTCGTAACCGTCGAGGACCGTCCCGGCATCGCCGCCGCGATCTTCGGTCCGCTGGCCGAGGCCGGTGTCAACGTGGACATGATCGTGCAGAACATCAGCGAAAAGGATTACGACGACCACCCGGGTGCGGTCACCGACATGACCTTCTCGTGCCCCTACGATCAGGTTGCGCGCGCCGAGAAGGCGATCCTCGATGCCAAGTCGCGCGGCCAGATCGAATTCAGCGACCTCGTCGTCGACAAGGAGGTCTGCAAGATCTCCGTTGTGGGGATCGGCATGCGCAGCCATGCCGGCGTCGCCGCGCGGATGTTCGCCGCGCTCAAGGCCGAGAACATCAACATAAAGGTGATCAGCACATCCGAGATCAAGATTTCCGTCCTGATCGACCGGAAATATATGGAACTTGCGGTTCAGGCGCTCCATGATGAATTCGAACTGGAGAAAAGCTCCTGACGGACCCGCATGCCCCAAGCGACGGAAACTGAAAGCCGGAAACTGCTCGGCCGTCTGCGGGAGGCTCTGGCAGATGGCGGTGCCGGTCAGGAACGGCTTGACCGGATCACCAAGCTGATCGCAGACAGCATGTGCACCGAGGTGTGCTCGATCTACCTGTTCCGCGACAATGACACACTTGAGTTGTGCGCAACCGAAGGGCTGCGCCCGGAATCGGTGCACCAGACTCGGATGCGGCTGGGCGAAGGTCTGGTGGGGCGCGTCGCTGCCACCAGCCGCGCCATCAACAGCGCCAACGCCCCGCAGGAACCCGGGTTCCGCTTCATGCCCGAAACCGGTGAAGAGGTGTATTCCTCGTTCCTTGGCGTGCCGGTCCAGCGGCTTGGCCAGCGCATGGGCGTGCTTGTCGTGCAGTCCAAGGAAGCGCGCAGCTTCTCGGACGACGAGGTCTATGCACTCGAAGTTGTCGCGATGGTTCTGGCCGAAATGGCCGAGCTGGGCGCCATCATGGGTGAGGCCGACAGCATGACGCCGCTGCACCAGCGCGCGCAGATATTCCGCGGCGGCGTCGGGCAGGAAGGCACCGCCGAGGGCCATGTCTTCCTGCATGACCCGCGCGTCGTCATCACCAACCCGATCGGCGACGACCCGGAGGCTGAGCTGAAACGCCTGCGCGCCGCGATCAAGACCCTGCGCGGCAATCTCGACAGCCTGCTGGCCGATGCCGGCAAGATCGAGGGCGACCATGTGCAGGTGCTGGAAACCTACCGCATGTTCGCCAATTCAAAGGGCTGGCTGCGCCGCATGGAAGAAGACATCGCCCGAGGCCTGTCGGCCGAGGCCGCGGTGGAAAAGGAACAGTCCGACGCCCAGGCGCGGATGCGCACGGTGCCCGACGCCTATCTGCGCGACCGTCTGCACGATCTCGACGATCTTTCCAACCGCCTGCTGCGCATCCTGACCGGACAGGGGCGCGATACCGGCGCCGAACGGCCTGCGGATGCGGTGCTGGTCGCGCGCAACATAGGCCCAGGTGAATTGCTGGAATACGGCCGCACGCTCAAGGCCGTGGTGCTTGAGGAAGGGTCGGTCGGAAGCCATGCGGCCGTGATCGCCCGCGCATGGGCCATTCCGCTGATCGTCAACGCGACCGGCATCACCACCGAGGCACTGAATGGCGACGCGGTGCTGGTGGACGGCGATCAGGGCGTGGTGCACCTGCGCCCCGACGACACCGTCACCTCGGCGTTCCGCGACAAGCTGGCGATGCAGGCCAAGGCGCAGGAACGCTATGCCAGCATCCGCGACCTGCCTGCTACGTCAGAATGTGGCCAGCGCATCGTGCTCTACATGAATGCGGGGCTGATGGCTGATCTGCCCAGTCTGAAAGGATCAGGCGCCGAGGGCGTCGGCCTCTTTCGCACCGAACTGCAATTCCTGATCCGATCCAAGGTGCCCCGCCGGGGCGAATTGGCCAGCCTCTATGGCCGGGTAATGGATGCGGCCGGCGGGCGGCGCGTGGCGTTCCGCACGCTCGACATCGGGTCCGACAAGGTGCTGGCCTACATGAAGCCCACCGAGGAACCGAACCCCGCGCTGGGCTGGCGCGCCATTCGGGTCGGGCTCGACAAGAAGGGCGTGATGCGGATGCAGCTTCAGGCGCTGATACGGGGCGCCGCCGGACGGCCGCTGACAATCATGTTCCCCTTCGTGGCGCAGTTCGACGAATTCCGGCAGGCCCGCGCCATGCTGCTGAGCGAGATGGAGCGCGAGCGCAAGCTGGGCCACGTGCTGCCCGAACGGGTCGATGTCGGCGCGATGCTGGAAACGCCAAGCCTTGCGTTCGCACCACGCCAGTTCTTCGAGATGGCTGATTTCATCTCCATCGGCGGGAACGATCTGAAACAGTTCTTCTTCGCCGCCGACCGCGAGAATGAACGCGTGCGCCGCCGCTACGACACGCTCAATGTCAGTTTCCTCAGCTTCCTCGAACAGATCGTCGACCGCTGCGCCGAAACCGGGACGCCGCTATCGTTTTGCGGCGAAGATGCGGGCCGCCCTATCGAGGCGATCTGCTTCGCAGCGATGGGCCTGCGCGCCCTGTCCATGCGCCCGGCATCCATCGGCCCGGTCAAGCACCTGATCCGGCAGACCAACCTGACCGATCTGCGCGCCGTCATCGAAGCGGCCAAGCGGGACGGGTCGCAATCGGTGCGCCCGGCGGTAATGGAGTTTCTTGGCGCCAAGGGCTGATCCCGGTCGCTCTGCCCCGATCCCGCCGCCTCTCGCCGGGCGGGCAGAGGCGTCAGCCCGGAAAGATGCACAAGGCGCCCGGCTCCCACGCCAGCCGCACCTTCGTGCCCCGTTCCAGTACGGGGCGCGAGACAAGGTTTCGCATCGAACAGGTGATCGGCGCAGCCCCGTCCGACAAGGCGATATCGTAGTAGGTCATGTCGCCGTAATAGGCGCGCTCCGCCACCGTACCGTCGCTGAAACAGCCGGTCGGCAGCGCCTCGCTCCCGAACACGACGCTCAGGCTTTCGGGGCGCAGGCCGAATTGCGCCGGACCCGGCCCCGCGCCCGTCGGGACCTGCTCCTCCGGCAAAGGGATCGTGCCCAGCCCGCGGATCGACGCCACGAAACGGCCGTCCTCGCGCCGCAATTCGCCGGGCAGGAAATTCATCATCCCGATGAACTCAGCCACCTGCCGGTTGACCGGCGCGCGATACAGCCGCTGCGGCGTGTCCAGCTGCGCGATACGCCCGTCGAACATCACCGCGATCCGGTCGGACATGATCAGCGCTTCTTCCTGATCATGGGTGACAAGGATGAAGGTGATACCCACCTGCCGTTGCAGACGGCGCAGTTCGCCTTGCATCTGTTCGCGCAGCTTCTTGTCCAGCGCCGACATAGGTTCGTCCAGCAGCAAGACCTTCGGCTTCAGGATCAGTGCCCGGGCCAGCGCGACGCGCTGCCGTTGCCCGCCCGACAGGGCGTGGGCCGCGCGCTTGCCGAACCCGCTCAGCCCAACCATTTCAAGGGCTTCTTCGACCTTCTTCATCTTTTCGGCTCGGCTGCCTGCTGCGCGCCGAAGCCCGAATCCGACATTCTCCGCCACACTCAGATGGGGGAAGATGGCATAGGACTGGAACACCATGTTCGTCGGACGGCGGTTTGCTGGAACGCCGGTCATGTCGCGCCCGTCGATCCGCAGGCTGCCGCTGCTGGGCGTCTCGAAGCCCGCGATGGTGCGCAGAAGGGTCGTCTTGCCACATCCCGACGGACCGAGCAGCGAAAAGAACTCCCCCGCGCCAATCTCCAGCGTCAGGTCACGCAGCGCGTGGTAGTCACCATAGTACTTTTCCACGCCTGCGAGGGAAATCAGGGGGGTCACAGGAAGCCTCCAGTATCGGTGTCGCCCCGCTTGCGCACGCCGCGCCGCCGGGCCAGTTCCGCGATTGTCAAAAGGATCACCGACGCTGCCACCAGGATCGTGCCAAGCGCCATGACCGCGGGAAGGCGCTGCGGAAAGCGCAATTGCCCCCACAGGTAGACCGGGAGCGTCGCCTCGGTGCCGGACAGGAAGAACGCGATGATGAATTCGTCCATTGATATTGTGAAGGCGATCAGCATGGAGGCGACAATACCGGGCATGACCAGCGGCAGGATCACCAGTCGGAAGGCGCCCCAGCCGGTTTCGCCAAGGTCCACCGCCGCCTCTTCAAGCGCATTGTCGAGCGACTGGAACGCGCCGTTCAGGATGGCGATGCAGAACGGCGTGCAGATCAGCACATGGCCCAGGATCACCGTCAGAGCCGACAGTTGCAGGCCGAGTTGCAGGAACACCACCAGCAGCGACACGGCCACGATGATCTCGGGCAGCACCAGTGGCAGCATCACCAGCCCCATAATCCCGCCCTTGGCCGGAAAGCGGTAGCGCGCCGCCGCGCGCGCGGCGCAGATGCCCAGCAGCGTGGACACCGCCGCCGTCACCAGCGCGATCTTGAGCGAGGTCAGCACCGCGGCATGCAGCGCCGGGATGTCCGCCAGTTCGGTGAACCACTGCGTGGTGAAACCGGCCAGCGGGAAGGCGATCACAGTCGAGTCGTTGAACGCGAAGATCGGCAACAGCACGATGGGCAGGTAGAGGAACGCAAGATAGAGCAGCGTGTAGATCCGCAGCCCCCGCATCAGCCGCGCCTCTTCAGAAAGCGGCGGTTGGCCAATACGAACAGCAGCGCGATGCCGCTGACGATCAGCATGGCCAACACCGCGAGCGTCGCGCCCATCGGCGCGTTGTTCAGCCTCAGGAACTGGGTCTGTATCATGTTGGCGATCATCAACCCGCCCGGCCCGCCGACGAGGCGCGGTGTGATGTAATCGCCGATGGTTGGGATGAATACAATCAGGCTCGCCGCGACGACGCCGGGCATGGCAAGCGGGAGCGTCACCCGCACGAAGGCCGAACGCGCCGTTTCACCAAGGTCGCGCGCGGCTTCCAGAAGCGACCGGTCGATGCGTTCTAACGCGACGAAGATCGGCAGGATGGCGAAGGGTGCGAAGGCATGGGCCAGCGCGATCACCACCGCGTTCAGGTTGTAGAGGATCACGGTCAGCGGCGCGTCGATCAGCCCGATCCCGATGAGCGAGGTGTTCAGCACCCCGTTGAACCCCAGGATGACCTTCCACAGGAAGATCCGCACAAGGTAAGAGGTCCAGAACGGAATTGTGACGAGGAAGATCCACAGCGCCTTGCGTTCCGGCGCGACGTGGAACGAAATGTAATAGGCGACCGGGAACGCAAGCACGACGGTGATCAGCGTCACCACCCCCGAGATATAGACCGAGCGCGCCATAAGCTCGCGATAGATCGGGTCGGTCCAGGCCTCGCGGTAATTGTCCAGCGTCAGCGTGGTATCGAGATCGAGGTAATCCTGCGTCCAGAAGCTGAACAGCACGATCACGGCCATCGGCACCGCCAACAGTGCCACGGCGTAGACCAGCGGCGGCGCCACCAGCGCCAGTCCGGTCGCGGCCTCAGACCTCTGCGTTGCTCCTGCCATCACCCTGCCCCGGCCCTGTTTGGACAAGTTATTCCGACTTGCACGGCCGGTGTAAACAGACCCTGCAACCGGACATGAAAAAAGGGGCCGCATAGGACCCCTTTTTCCGGATGGTATGCAAACGCGATCAGCGCTTGGAGAACTGGAAACTCCGGCGGGCCTTGCGGCGGCCGAATTTCTTGCGTTCCACGACGCGGCTGTCGCGGGTCAGGAAGCCTGCCGCCTTCAGCGGGCTGCGCAGCGACGGGTCATAAAGTTGCAGCGCCTTGGACACGCCGTGCTTGACCGCGCCGGCTTGGCCGGACAGGCCGCCGCCCTTGACGGTCGCCATCACGTCGAACTGGTCCTCGACACCGGCCACGGTGAAGGGCTGGCGCAGGATCATCTGCAGCACGGGACGTGCGAAATACACGCTCATGTCCTTGCCGTTCACCACGACCTTGCCCGAACCCGGCTTGATCCAGACGCGGGCGACCGCGTCCTTGCGCTTGCCGGTGGCGTAGGAACGGCCAAGGCTGTCGCGGACTGGCTCGCGCGGGGCTGCATCTTCCAGCGCCGAGAGGTCGGTCATGCCGGTCTCGGCCATGTCGACGGCGCCTTTCAGGTCGTCGAGCGATTTGATTTCATCAGCCATCATGCGCTCCGGGTGTTCTTGGAATTCAGGGTCTTCACGTCGAGCACTTCGGGCGCCTGCGCCTCATGGGGATGCTCGGTGCCGGCATAGATGCGCAGATTGGTCATCTGCTTGCGGCTCAGGCGGTTGCCCGGCAGCATCCGCTGCACGGCCTTCTCCAGCACCCGCTCGGGATGCGCGCCGTCCAGAACCTTGTCGGCAGTGACCGACTTGATCCCGCCGGGATGGCCGGTGTGGCGGTAATACGTCTTTTGCGTGCGCTTGCGGCCGGTCAGCTGCACCTTGTCGGCATTGATGACGATCACGTTGTCACCCATGTCCATGTGCGGTGTGAAGCTGGCCTTGTGCTTGCCGCGCAGGCGCATGGCGATGATCGACGCAAGACGGCCCAGAACGACGCCCTCGGCATCGATCAGGATCCATTTCTTGTCGATATCAGCCGGAGTGGCTGTAAAGGTTTTCATGGTCACGACCTTCGGTGTTGGTCGGGAAGGCATGGCGGCCCGCCCGGAAACTCGGATTGCCGCGTTCTACGGGTTTACGCGGCGCAGTCAAGGCCCGGCCGCCCGGATAAATCATTCACAAACAGTGACTTGAAAAATAGGTATCATATTACCCTAAAAATCATGCCGCTTCGCACCCCGCCGCGCGGCCCCGCCGGTGCTTTGCCCCGCACCGGGGCTTAGAAACGCACAGGGGCGGCGCGTCCCGGCTCCGGCCCCGGATGCGCCGCCCCTGCCCGTCACCACAGTCCGCGGTGCGATCAGAACGGGATTTCGTCGTCGTCGATGGAACTCGACGGCGCCGGGGCGCGACGCCCTCCACCGCCGCCGCCGCCGCCAGCGCCGCCGCCCATGCCGCCACGGTCGTCATACCCGCCGCGGTCGTCATATCCGCCAGCGGACTGGTCCGACACATAGCCGCCGCCACCGCCGCCGCCTTCACCGCGCCCGTCCAGCATGGTCAACTCGCCCTTGTAGGGGCGCAGCACGACCTCGGTGCTGTACCGGTCCTGCCCGCTCTGGTCCTGCCACTTGCGGGTTTCAAGCTGGCCTTCCAGGTAAACCTTGCTGCCTTTGCGCAGGTATTGCTCGGCCACCTTGGCCAACGGTTCGCTGAAGATGGCGACGCTGTGCCATTCCGTCTTCTCGCGATTTTCGCCGGTGTTGCGGTCGCGCCAGCGTTCGGACGTGGCGATGCGCAGGTTGACCACCTTGCCGCCGTTCTGGAATGTCCGCACTTCCGGGTCACGCCCCAGATTGCCCACCAGAATGACCTTGTTGACCGACCCTGCCATACGCTGTCCTTTCGACGATTCTTGCTGCGTGGACCTGTTTAATCATAGCCCGCCGCGCGAAGGAACATGCACCGCCCCGGCAGACTGGCGCTGCGGGCCGAAAAACGCTAAAAGACCGCCAACCAGGATCGAACCGGGGCAGGCACGCATGCGCAAACTGATCGGAATCGGGGCACTTGCCGTGCTGGCATGGGGCACGGCGCTGGCCGATACCGCGACCGTGTCCAGCAAGGCGCGGTCGGCCATCTTCAGCAAACAGGTCGACGTGCTCGACCGGCGCGCGGCGTCGCAATACGAATATTCCTCGCGGCTGGTACCGCAGACGGACTTTCCGGCCGGGCTGGCCCTGCCCCGCGCGGGCAGCGCGCAGTATCGCGGCATCTACCTGCCTATCGCCCAGGAACTGGCCCGCAAGCACCGCATCCCGCAGGCGCTGTTCGTGCGGCTGGTGCAGCAGGAAAGCAACTGGAACCCTTTGGCGATCTCGCACAAAGGGGCGATCGGGCTGGCGCAGCTGATGCCAGGCACCGCGAAATATCTGCGCGTTGACCCGTACGATCCGCGCCAGAATCTTGAAGGCGGCGCACGATACCTGCGCGAACAGTACGACACCTTCGGATCGTGGCAGCTTGCGCTAGCTGCCTACAATGCCGGGCCGGGCGCGGTGCGCGAACATGGCGGCGTGCCGCCCTACCGCGAGACCCAGAACTACGTGCGCAAGGTGCTCGGCTTCCCGGGCTGAGTCGCACCGCCGAGGCAGACTATGCACCCCAGAGGCGAGTGACCTGATCGGCGCTACAGCTTCCAAAGCGATTGCCGCACGTGTCTAACTCGAAATTTCCTGTGAATTTCCTGCTAGGGTTGAATCCCCTCGCGCCTTGGTTGCTATTAACCTCTTCTTATCGATTGGTTATTCGAGGTACAGACTTTCGGGTATATTCTACCTAAACGTAAGTAATTCTTACGCCCGAAAGGCAAAACATCACATGAACAAGTCTTTTTTCTCCGCAATCGCGGCTCTGTTGATCGGTAGCTCAGCCACCGCCTCGACGACCCTCGATATCGTTGGCACCCGCGTGAACGGTCCGAACATCACACTATAACTACGTGTTCGGCGAAGTGACCTGTTCGATTGCATGCCGGGGCGTGCTGAACGACGGCACGCTGTCCGACCTGATCGCCGATGGTCAGGTGCTTGGCAATGCCAGCCCCGAAAGCGAAGTCAACGCGCTGAACGCGTTCTTTACTCCCACCGGCACATTCGAGGCCAGCGGCGCAACCCGTGACGAAAGCCCGGCGAACACCTTCGACTTCACATCGGCCTATGTCGCGCTGAAGGTCGGCCGCCAGACCGCGTACATCTACAACAGCGCCGGTGCGACCCAGACGATCACCTATTCCGGCAACCCGGCCGGTGGTCTGAGCCACGTTACGTACGTCGGCACGCCCGGCACGCCCTCGTCCGGCCCGGGCAACCCGCCGACACCGCAGGTCCCGCTTCCGGCAGGCGTGTTCCTGCTAGGCGGTGCACTTGGCGCGCTTGGGGTCGCCCGCCGCCGCACCTGACAGCGGCCCTACCACAAGGGTACCGGAAGACAGCAACGGAGCGGCCGGAAGGCCGCCCCGTTCCGATTCAGTCCATCGCCTTGAAGTGGAACTCGCCGCCATCCTTCAAACCCGACGGCCAGCGCGCCGTCACGGTCTTGGTGCGCGTGTAGAAACGGAAAGCGTCCGGCCCGTGCTGGTTCAGATCGCCGAACCCCGATTTCTTCCAGCCGCCGAAGGTGTGATAGGCCAGCGGCACCGGGATCGGCACGTTGATCCCCACCATCCCGATATTGATCCGGCTGGCGAAATCGCGCGCCGCGTCCCCATCGCGGGTGAAGATCGCCGTGCCGTTGCCGTACTCATGGTCCATCGCCAGCGCCAGCGCCGCGTCATAGCTCGGCGCGCGAACGCACGACAGCACCGGCCCGAAGATCTCCTGCCGGTAGATGTCCATCTCGGGCGTGACCCGGTCGAACAAATGCGGGCCCACGAAGAACCCGTCTTCATACCCCTGAAGGCTGAAATCGCGTCCGTCCACCACCAACTCCGCGCCCTGGTCGATCCCCGACTGCACCAGCCCCAGGATCTTCTCCTTCGCCGCCGCCGTCACCACGGGGCCGTAATCCACGTCCGCTCCGGCGGTATAGGGCCCGACCTTCAGCTTTTCGATCCGCGGCACCAGCTTCTCGATCAACCGGTCCGCCGTCTCATCGCCCACGGGCACCGCAACCGAGATCGCCATGCAGCGTTCGCCCGCCGCGCCATAACCCGCGCCGATCAGCGCATCGGCCGCCTGGTCCATGTCCGCGTCGGGCATGACGATCATGTGGTTCTTCGCCCCGCCGAAGCACTGCACCCGCTTTCCGTTGGCGCAGCCGCGCGCATAGATATACGCCGCGATCGGGGTGGAGCCGACAAAGCCCACAGCCTGGATCGTCTCGTTGTCCAGGATCGCGTCCACGGCCTCCTTGTCGCCGTTCACGACCTGCAGCACGCCGTCCGGCAGCCCCGCCTCGGACAGAAGCTCCGCCAGCATCAGCGGCACCGAAGGATCGCGCTCGGACGGCTTGAGAATGAAAGCGTTCCCGCAGGCCAGCGCCGGGGCCATTTTCCACATCGGGATCATCGCCGGAAAGTTGAACGGCGTGATGCCCGCCACCACCCCCAATGGCTGACGCATCGAATACATGTCGATCCCCGGACCCGCGCTGTCGGTGAACTCGCCCTTCAGCAGATGCGGCGCGCCAATGCAGAACTCCACCACCTCCAGCCCGCGCTGCACGTCGCCCTTGGCATCGGGAAGCGTCTTGCCGTGCTCGCGCGACAGCGCCTCGGCCAGCTTGTCCATGTCGCGGTTCAGCAGGCGCACGAACTCCATCATGACCCGCGCACGCTTTTGGGGGTTGGTGGCGCCCCAGGCAGGCTGCGCCGCAGCGGCGTCCGCCACCGCGCGGTCCAGTTCCGCCTTGCCCGCCAGCGCGACCTGCGCCTGTACCTCGCCCGTGGCGGGGTTGAACACGTCCGCCGTGCGCCCGCTCGTGCCCGCGACCCGCGCGCCGTTGATATAGTGACCTATGCTGTCCATGACCGTCCTCCCGTTATCGCTTCCGCCTGTCTATGACGCCGCAGGGCCTGCGGTAAAGCCGCCCGCGCAAAGGCATTTCCCCGCCAAGCCCCGCAAATGTCCTTGACAGATCGTGGCACGCGGTCTGACCTGTTAGAAGACAAGAAGGCGGGGAGGAAAGCCGAAAATGCGCGTGCAACAGATTCTGAAATCCAAGGACAGCGACAGCGTCATCACCGTGGCACCGGGGTCGTCCGTGGAAGAGGCCGCGAAGCTTCTCTCGGCCAAGCGGATCGGTGCCGTGATCGTGTCCGGCGACGGCAAGCGCGCGGATGGCATCGTGTCCGAACGCGACATCGTGCGCGAGCTTGGCCGCAAGGGCGCCGCCTGCATGTCACAGACCGTGGACAGCATCATGACTGCGAACCCGGTGTCCTGCGGCATCGACGATCTCAGCGACGACCTGTTCCGAAAAATGACCGATGGCCGGTTCCGTCACCTGCCCGTGGTGGACGACAACGGCGATATGGTCGGCTTCCTGTCCATCGGCGACGTGGTCAAGGCGCAGCTGTCCAAGCTGGAAATGGAAAAGGACGCGCTGCAAGGCATGATCATGGGCTTCTGATCAGGCCGCGCATCGGGCCTGCATACCGCCGCACCGGGCCTTCCGGGCAAGCGGCGGGGGCTGCTCGGGCAGATTGGCGCAGCACACCGCCCCGGCCTTGCAACGGCGCGCATGATAATGTTGCGTGCGCTGAACCGGGAGCGGAAATCAAAGGCACACCCCATGCGTATCGGATTGTATCCGGGGACATTCGATCCCCTGACCCTTGGGCATGGCGACATCATCCGCCGCAGCTTCGCGCTGGTGGACCGGTTGGTCATCGGCGTGGCCATCAACCGCGACAAAGGCCCGCTCTTCACGCTGGAAGAACGGGTGGAGATCATTCGCTCCACCTTCGAAGGCATGGGGCGCGACGCGGGCTGCGAGGTCATCGTGCACCCTTTCGAGAACCTTCTGATCGACTGCGCCCATGACGTCGGCGCGTCGCTCATCATCCGGGGCCTGCGCGCGGTGTCGGATTTCGAGTACGAGTTCCAGATGGTGGGCATGAACCGTGCGCTCAGGGCCGATATCGAAACCGTGTTCCTGATGGCCGAGGCGCAGCACCAGGCCATCGCCTCGCGGCTGGTGAAAGAAATCGCCCGGCTTGGCGGCGACGTGTCCCGCTTCGTCACTCCCGAGGTCGAGGACGCCCTGCGCCGCAAGTTCGCCCCCTGATCCCCCGCCCTGCCCGGCCGCGCGCAAGGCCGGTGCCTGTCGCCCCCCGCGCGCGCCAGCGAAGGACCGCGTCTTGACCGACGACATCTCGTTCGCCCGCCTGCCCAGGATCGCCCCGGCCGAGATCGCGGCCCACATGTCCGATCCCCGGCTTGCGCTGCACATGCCGCTGCTTGTGCCGCGCGCATGGGGCCCACAGGACGCGGCCGCGTTCGTCGCCACCAAGGAAGCGTGCTGGGCGCGCGACGGGCTTGGCCACTGGGCGTTCCTCGCCGATGGCCGCTATGTCGGCTGGGGCGGTTTCCAGAAGGAAAGGGGCGAATGGGATTTCGGGCTTGTGCTGCGGCCTGGCGACTTCGGCCTAGGCGCGCGCATCACGCGCAAGGCTCTCGCCTTCGCCCGTGCCGACGACCGGATCCCGTTCGTGACATTCCTGTTGCCGCCCTCGCGACGGAAACTGGCCGCGCTCACCCGGATCGGTGCGCGGCAGATCGCATCGGTCGATTACGAGGGGGTGCCGTTCCTGAAATTTCGCCTTGAAACCGCCTGAACTGCCGGCACGAAAAAGGGCGCTCCGCTTGGCGGGCGCCCTTCAGACATTCTGCGGCGCAGGGCCTGTGCTGTCCGGGGTCATTGCCCGTAGACGGCGGTATGAGCCAGTTTGGGCAGATCGTTCGGCCCAAGGTCGAAGTCGATCATCGTGCCGAGCGGCATGGATTGCAGCTCTGCCAGGGTACGATTGTATTCGGCGCGCTTGCGTGCGGCCGTGCGGATCTGCGTGATGATTGCCGTCATATTGGCCTCCTTTGGTCTTTCACTGTCCGATGACAGGAAGATGGGCCGTAATGGTGCCGCTAACAATGCACGATGCTGCAGTGCCGCATTGCACTGGATGCAAAGCGGCGCGCGGCGGCTCAGCCCCCGCGGGCGGCCTCCAGCGCCTTGCCGAAACGGGGCAGGCCGGATCGCTTCAGGATCTCGCGCGGTCCCAGCCCGCTTGCGCGGCCCATGCCCTCCAGCACAGGCGCAGCCAGATGCGCGACCACACCGGGATGCGCGCCCAGCAGTTCCAGCAGCAGGCTGTCCGGCGCGCGGGGCTGCACGCCGTGCCGCGCGAGCGTGCGAGGCGGAAAGTCGCGCAGGTTGCGCGTGACCAGAAGCTCCGCCCGTCCCGCCAGCGCGGCGGCCAACACATGACGGTCATTTGCATCCGGCAACGACAGCGCGTCCTCCATCCCGTCCGGTACCGCGATCTCGGCGTCCGGAAAGGCGGCACGGGCGCTGGCGATCTCGGCGCTGGCCTGCCCGCCCTGTTCGGGATGAGCGCGCAGCACCGCGCGGCGCCACTCCTCCAGAATGCGGGTCGACCACAAAGGCACGATCAGACCGGCCCCGGCGCTGCCCAACAACAGCGCGCGCGGCACGGTCGGAAACAGCACGCAGGCATCGATCAGAACGCGCACGGCGCCCTCCCTTTCCCGAACTGCCGCCGGTGCCGCGCAGTGTGGCGCGGGGCTCGGCAGGACTCCTAGGGGACTTCTACAGGACTCCTGCGCGATTCCGACAGGCCGATTGCGCCGCCCGATCGGCGGAACCCGGCCCGACTTTGCCGCAGGCGTCGTTTTGCGGTAGAAGTGATACCGCTAACATCCTATGGTGCGCGCATCCAACGTCTGACCGCAGAAAGGGACGACATGACACTCGACGCCACGATCGACAGAGTCACCGACCGTATCCGCGAACGCAGCCAAAAGACCCGCGCAGACTACCTTGCCCGGATGCGCCAGGCGGGCGAGAACGGCCCCGCCCGCGCGCATCTGAGCTGTGGCAACCAGGCCCATGCCTACGCCGCAATGGGCGACCAGAAACAATCGCTTGCAGAGGGACGTTCACCCAATCTGGGGATCGTGACCGCCTATAACGACATGCTTTCGGCACACCAGCCGTTCGAGGATTTCCCGAAGGCGATCCGCGCCGCCGCGCAGGCCGCAGGCGGCACCGCGCAGGTCGCGGGCGGCGTGCCGGCGATGTGCGATGGGGTTACCCAGGGCCAGCCCGGCATGGAGCTTTCGCTGTTCTCGCGCGACGTGATCGCGCTCGCCGCGGGCGTATCGCTCAGCCACAACACTTTCGATGCCGCCGCCTATCTTGGCGTGTGCGACAAGATCGTGCCCGGCCTCGTCATCGCCGCCGCCACCTTCGGGCATATCCCCGGGATTTTCATGCCCGCGGGTCCGATGACCAGCGGCCTGCCGAACGACGAAAAAGCCAAGGTCCGTCAGAAGTTTGCCACCGGGGAGGTCGGCCGCGACGAGCTTATGAAGGCGGAAATGGAGTCCTATCACGGGCCGGGCACCTGTACCTTCTACGGCACCGCGAACACCAACCAGATGCTGATGGAGTTCATGGGCCTGCACCTGCCCGGTGCCTCCTTCGTGAACCCCAACACGCCGCTGCGCGACGCGCTGACCGTCGCGGCCACGCAGCGCGCGTTGTCGATCACCGCGCTCGGCAACGACTACCGCCCGGTTTGCGAGATCCTCGATGAACGCGCCTTCGTGAACGGTCTCGTTGGCCTGATGGCGACCGGCGGCTCCACGAACCTCGTGATCCACCTGCCCGCCATGGCGCGCGCCGCCGGTGTCCTGCTGGACCTCAAGGATTTCGAGGATATCTCCGAAGCGACCCCGCTTCTGGCCAAGGTCTATCCCAACGGGCTGGCCGACGTGAACCATTTCCACGCCGCGGGCGGGCTCGGGTTCATGATCGCGCAGCTTCTGGACAGAGGACTGCTGCATCCCGATGCCAAGACGGTCGCGGGCGACGGGCTCGATCTTTACACCCGCGATCCCAAGCTCACCGATACCGGGCTGGACTGGGTGCCCGGCCCCAAGACGACGCTGAACGACAAGATCCTGCGCCCCGCCGCTGACCCGTTCCAGCAGTCGGGCGGGCTCAAGCAGCTGTCGGGCAATCTCGGACGCGGCGTGATGAAGGTGTCCGCGGTCGCCCCCGAACGTCATGTGATCGAGGCCCCGGCCCGGGTATTCCACGACCAGGAGGCGGTCAAGACCGCGTTCAAGGCCGGGGAATTCACCACGGATACTGTGGTCGTCGTGCGTTTCCAGGGACCGCGCGCCAACGGGATGCCGGAACTTCACAGCCTGACCCCGACCCTCGCCGTGCTGCAGGATCGCGGGCTGAAGGTGGCGCTGGTGACCGACGGGCGGATGTCGGGCGCGTCCGGCAAGGTGCCGGCCTGCATCCATGTCGCGCCAGAGGCGACCGAGGGCGGCACGCTGGCCAAGATCCGCGATGGCGACCTGATCCGCGTTGATGCCGTCGCCGGCGTGCTTGAAGTTCTGGCCGACGGCGTGGACGACCGGCCCGCCGCGCAACCCGACCTGACCGGCAACGCCTTCGGGCTGGGCCGCGAGTTGTTTTCAGCCTTCCGCGATGTCGTCGGCCCGGCCAGCGCCGGGGCCAGTGTCGTGGTTCCCTGCGAAGACCCTGAAATCGCGTAACTACCGCCCTACGAGGACCAGACAGTCATGACCCCCGAAACCGCAAGCGAACGCCTTATCGGCGTGGCCCGCAAGGCCCCCGTCATCCCCGTTCTGGTGGTCGAGGACGCGGGCAGCGCCCGCGATCTCGCGCAGGCCCTGGTGGCCGGCGGGCTTTATGCGCTGGAAATCACCCTGCGCACACCGCAGGCGCTTGATGCGATCCGCGCCATGTCGGACGTGCCCGGCGCGATCGTCGGCGCAGGCACTTTGCTCACGCCGGACGACGCGCGCCGCGCGCAGGACGCGGGCGCGACCTTCGGTGTTTCGCCCGGCAGTTCCGACCGGCTTCTTGACGCGTGCGAGGCGATCGACCTTCCGATGCTGCCCGGCGCCGCCACGGCAACCGAGGCGATGGCCCTGCTGGAACGCGGCTACAGCTTCCAGAAGTTCTTCCCGGCTGAGTCGATCGGAGGCGCGCCCGCGCTGAAATCGCTTGCCGCGCCGCTGCCGCAGATCACCTTCTGCCCCACCGGTGGCGTCTCTCTCGCCAATGCCGCCACCTATCTGAGCCTGCCGAACACCGTTTGCGTGGGCGGGTCCTGGGTCGCGCCGAAGCACATGGTCGGCGCGGGCGACTGGGACGGCATCACGAGGCTGTCGGCCGAAGCGGCGTCGCTGATGGTCGCCTGACAGCGCTCAGCCCGTGCGGCCAGACCGGCCGCCCCGGCGCCCTGTGCGCGCCGGGCGGGCCTGCCCCTCGCGCAGCACCGCCGTCATCGGATGGTCGGGATGCGCGGGTGCGTGGCGCGCAAGGAGCGCCGCGATCAACGGCGCCGGCCCGTCCGGCCCGCTATCCGTGCTGAGGGCCCAGTCAAGAAAGATCGACCGGCATTGCGACGGATCGATCCCCTCGATCCGGTAGCTTTCCGCGATCACACCCTTCGGGTCGATCGGATCACGTGCCGCCATGCCCAGCCCCTTCTGTCGTGGGGCCGGACCCTGCATCGTCCTGCCCGCTGCGCCCTTCCTTCGGATCGCGGGCCGCCGCCAGCGCTACATCGATGACATCGGCCGCGCGCGTGCAGGCCCGCTTGATCGACTCTTCCAAAGTTTCAAGATCCGGCTGGCCGGTATCGCGCAGCAGCATCGCCCGCCCGCCATGCCCCAGCTTCGCCGGATCAAGCGGCTGATCCGTCAGCAGCCGCGCCACCGACTTGACCCGCGTCAGCAGGTCATGCGCTGCGGCCAGCGCCTTTCGCGCTCCCGCATCCACCAGCGCGCTGTCCAGCGCCAACTGGTCCGGCACCTGCCGCACCGGGGCGCCGACCGCCAGCGCCAGAAGCTGGGCGAAAAGTTCGATATCCTGAAGCCCGCCGGGGCCGTTCGACACGTCCCACGCGTCGGCGCGGGGCTTGGCACCGGCCAACCGCGCGCGCATGTCGGCCAGATCGCGGCACAGCACTGACGGCGCACGCGCCTCGGCCAGGATCTCCAGCCGGAAGGCCTCCACGTCCTCGGCCAGCGAGGACGCGCCTGCGACCACGCGCGCACGGGTCAGCGCCAGGTGTTCCCAGGTCCAGGCCTCACCGCGCTGGTAGTTGCGAAACGCCGACCAGCCCGCCGCGGCCGGACCCTGCCGCCCCGACGGGCGCAGCCGCATGTCCACCTCGTAAAGCGAGCCCGCCGCCGTCTTGGCTGACAGCGCGGTGATCAGCGCCTTGGTCAGCCGCGCATAGTAGGTCCGGGCGGGCAGCGGCTTGCGCCCGGTCGATTCGGCATCCGGATCGGCGTCGTAGATCACAATCAGATCAAGGTCGGACCCGGCGCTCAGCGACCGCGCGCCGAGGCTGCCCATACCCAGCACCACCGCACCACGCCCCGGCAGCGCGCCGTGCTTGGTGGCGAATTCCGCGCAGGTCGCCTCCCAGATGCCCGAAACGCTGGCCTGTGCCAGATCGGAATACTCCGACGCTGCCTCCTGCGGGCCGATCAGGCCGCGCAGATGGTGCACGCCGACGCGAAAATGCCAGTCCTTCATCCAGTAGCGCGCGGTGTCGAGCTGCCGTTCGAAATCCAGCTCCGGGTTGGCAAGCCGTTCGACCAGGTCACCGCTCAGCGCATCAAGGCCCGGCCAGCCTTCGAAGAAGGCGCCGCCGATCACTGCGTCCAGCACCCCCGGATGCTCGGACAGGTAGCGTGCCAGCGCCGGCGCAGTGGACGATATGTCAACCATCAGGTCAATCAGCTGCGGGTTGGCCTCAAACAGGGAAAACACCTGAACTCCGGCAGGCAAGCCCTTGAGAAATCCGTCGAACTGCAGGATCGCCTCGTCCGGGCGCGCGGCCCTGTCGAACCCCTTGAGCAGCCGTGGAAGGATGCGTTCGAACAGCCCGCGCGCGCGCTTGGACCGCAGCGCGGGGTATTTCTGCCATTCCTCGACAAGCCGCTCGGCCGTCTCGCTCATCGGCGGCGGCGCGTCCGGCGCGGCGGGCGCGAAGAAATCCTCTGTGCTGTCGTGAACCCGCGCCAGCAGCGTGGTGATCTCGGCCCGCAGGGCGCGCACATCGCCGCTGCCGGTGAAATCGGCCAGCCGCTGCCAGTCGTCCGCGCTGCGCGGCAGGTGGTGGGTCTGCGCGTCCTGCACCATCTGCACCCGGTGCTCCAACTCGCGCAGGCGGACGTAATCGGCATCCAGCGCCGCCGCTTCGCCCGGTGCGACCCAGCCAAGTTCCACCAGTCTCGACAACGCCTTGCGCGTGCCGCGCACCCGAAGTTTCGGCTCCCGACCGCCCGCAATCAACTGGCGGATCTGCGCGAAGAACTCGATCTCGCGGATACCGCCGGGGCACAGCTTCAGGTTGCGCCCATCCAGCCCCGCACCGGGCTGGCCCTTATGCGCGCGGATCTTCTGGCGAATGTCGTGCGCGTCCTGGACGGTGGTGAAATCCAGATGGCGGCGCCAGATGAACGGCCGGATCTCCTGCAGGAAGCGCTTGCCCGCCACGATGTCGCCCGCCGCAGGACGCGCCTTGATAAAGGCCTGCCGTTCCCAGGTGCGGCCCAGCCCCTCGTAATACCGCTCGGCGGCTGCGAAGGACACGGCGACCGGCGTCGCCGAAGGGTCCGGCCGCAGCCGCAGGTCGGTGCGAAACACGTAACCCGCGCCGGTCATGTCCGAAAGCAGCGCCATCGCGCGGCGCACCGCCTTGACGAAGATCATCCGCGCGACCGGCAGATCAGCGGCGTCGAACCGGGTGTCGTCGAACAGACAGATCAGGTCGATATCCGAGGAATAGTTCAACTCCCCCGCGCCCATCTTGCCCATCGCCAGAACCACGAGCCCGGCAGCATCCGGCAGGTCCGCATCGGATTGACCCGGCAACTTGCCTCGCTCCAGGTCGCGGATCAGCGCTGTCTTTATGGCGACATCGGTGGCGCGGTCGGCCAGCCGCGTCAGCGCGCCGGTCACGTCGTCGAGGCCCCAGACACCGCCCAGATCGGCCAGCCCGGCCAGCAACGCGATCCGCTGCTTGGCCAGCCGCAGCGCCGGGCCGACATCGGCCTCCGCACCGGGCTCCAGCGCGTCGATCACGGCATCGATCGCGGCACCGGGGTCGTCCTCGAGAGCACCCTCCAGCCAGTCCGCCTGCCGCGCCATCAGCCCGGCAAGGTAGGGGCTGCACCCAGCCGTGCCCTCCAGCAGCGCGCGCGCCTCCCCGTGCGCCCAGCCCAGTGGCGCAAGCGCGTCGGCGGCCCGGTCAGGGTCATGCGGTATGGGACAGCGGGTGATGCGGCTTGAAAATGACATGGGCGCACAATGGGCACCGCGCGCGGGGCGGTCAACGCCCGCCTGCGATGCCGAACGCGTCTTCGGCCGCCGTCATACAAAAAATGTAAAATCATTTCACATCACCCCTTGAACCGTCGGGCCTTCATCCCGATCTCGGTGATGTGAAAGGCATTCACATAGCAACCCTCTGAACACGGAGACACCGATGAGCACTGTCGCTACCTGGCCCTCGGCCGCCGAAACCTGGCTCGATCAGCGCGGAAAAGGCGCCTGGATCGCGGCCATGGTCCTTGGTTTCATCTTCTTCTGGCCCGTCGGCCTTGCCCTGCTGGCCTACATGATCTGGAGTAAACGCATGTTCAAAAGCTGCGGCCACCGCGCCCGTCACGCCACGCACACCTTCAAGTCCTCCGGCAACAGCGCGTTCGATGCTTACAAGGCCGACACGCTGCGCCGCCTCGAAGAGGAACAGGACAGCTTCCAGGAATTCCTGAAGCGCCTGCGCGACGCAAAGGACAAGGCCGAATTCGACCAGTTCATGGAAGACCGTTCCCGCGGCGCCGGTTCCTCCGCCCCGCAGGACGCCTGACCCAACTCTGCCGCCGCGGCCTGATTGCAGGCCGCGGCTACTTCTGACACGAGAGTCCCATGACCCACACGGATGCCGCAGACGCCCTGCCCGACCCCGACTTCCATCCCGAATTCTATGCCGACACCACGATCAAGCGGTTCGTCGCATGGCTGGTGGACACGGTCCTGATCACCCTCATTACGCTTCTGGCAATCCCGCTCACGGCCTTCATCGGGCTGTTTTTCCTTGCCGGACTCTACCTCCTGGTGGGGCTGGTCTATCGCACCGTGTCGCTGACGCGCTGGTCGGCCACGCCCGGAATGCGCCTCATGGCGGTGGAACTGCGCCAGTTGAACGGCGCGCGGTTCGACCTCGGCATGGCTCTGCTGCACACCGGCGCCTACATGGTCATGATGACGATATTCGTGCTTCAGGCGATCTCGATCATCCTGATGATGACCGGCAGCCGTGGCCAGGGCCTGCACGATCACCTTCTCGGGACAGCGGCCCTGAACCAAGCCGCCGTTCGGAGATGATCTTTTAAGCTTGTGACGAAAAGATGACGCATGCGGGGCTTGGCGCGCCCCGGCGCCGTTGCTAGTTTCGGGGCGAGTCAGAGGGCAGAAATGCGTCATACACTTCCGATTGCACCGCAGTTCTACGTGACTGCGCCGCAGCCTTGCCCGTATCTCGCGGGCAGGATGGAACGGAAGTTGTTCACCGCCCTGCAAGGCGATTTCGCCGAAACGCTCAACGATTCGCTTTCAAAGCAGGGCTTCCGGCGCTCGCAGAACGTGCTTTACCGGCCATCCTGCGCCGATTGCACGGCTTGCATGTCAGCGCGTATCCGGGTTGCGGACTTCGTGCCCAGCCGGGGACAGCGCCGCACCCTGAACCGCAACGCCGACCTGACCCGAAAGGTCAATTCACCCTGGGCGACCGAGGAACAGTTCGCGCTGTTCCGCCGGTATCTTGACAGCCGCCATGCCGAGGGCGGGATGGCCGACATGGACATCTTCGAATTCGCCGCAATGGTGGAAGAAACACCGGTAAAGTCACGGGTCATCGAATACGATCACGCGCGCGCGCCCGGCATGGCGCGGGGCGATCTTGCGGCGGTGTGCCTGACCGACATGCTCGATGACGGGCTGAGCCTTGTATATTCCTTCTATGATCCCGGCGCGGCGCGGCGCAGCCTCGGCACGCATGTGATCCTCGACCATGTGACGCTCGCGCGCGAGGCGGGACTGCCCTATGTCTATCTCGGCTACTGGGTGCCCGGCAGTCCAAAGATGGGCTACAAGGCCGGCTTTTCCGCGCTTGAGATCTACAAGGGCGGAGCGTGGCAGGATATTGGCAATCCCGAGGATCACGACACCGAAACGCATCCGCTTTCGGTGGACCCGATCGCCGAACAGGTCGCCCGGATCAACCTGCCCGACACGATGACCGGCCGAAGCTGATCCGCACCGTCCCGACCCTCCGGGCGGGGCCAGCCCAACCGCACGACATCCGGTAACTTCACATCAATCCTCGCGGCGCATCCGCCCGAGACTTTTGCCCTGTGCAGCTTGCGCGAACCGAAGCCCCGATAGGGCGCGGCCGTGGGACCGCGCAACTCCTACCGGACGCCTGCATTTTTCCGACACGCCTCCGGCGCTTTGTTTCAGCCGCCCAAAAGGTCTGGCACAATGGTTACCACGCCCGGGAAGGTCCACAGCAGCAGCAGCCCGGCCACCTGGATGAGCACGAAGGGCAGCACCCCCTGGTAGATGTGCTTCGTCGTGACCTCCGGCGGGGCGACCCCTCGAAGATAGAACAGCGCAAAGCCGAAGGGCGGCGTCAGGAAACTGGTCTGAAGGTTCACCGCGATCATGATGGTCACCCATTTCGGGTCCATCGTGCCGCCATAGATCACCGGCCCCACGATGGGCACGACGATGTAGATGATCTCAAGGAAATCAAGCACGAAGCCCAAGATGAACAGCACCAGCATGACGATCAGGAAGACCACCATCTCGTTGTCGAAGCTGCGCAGGAACTGCTGGATGTAATGCTCGCCCCCGAAAGAGATCACGACGAGGTTAAGCACCTGGCTGCCGATCAGGATTGTAAAGACCATCGACGTGACCTTGGCTGTCTCGCGCACGACCGGGCCCAGAACACCGCCGCGCAGCAGCACCCAGCAACTGTAGAGGATGCCGAAGATCGCGAAGTGATAGGTCACCTGCGCCACGGCGAAGGCCAGATACTCCTCGAACGCCACCTCCGCCCGGCTCATCCGCAGATCGAAGTTCACGCCGACAAGGATCATCACCACCAGCGCGAAGGACGCCTGGATGATCAGCTTGCCGGATTTCTGCTCGTCGCTCAGCTTGCGGTAGGCGGCAAGCATGATCGCACCCGCCGCCCCAAGCGCCGCCGCCGGCGTGGGGTTGGTGATACCACCTAGGATCGAGCCGAGCACTGCCACGATCAGGATCAGCGGCGGAAAGACCACGCGCAGCAATTCGTTCGCGGCCAGCCGCTGCACCGCGGTGCGCGCGCCGTAAAGCACGACAAGCGTGGGGATAAGCAGCAGCATGAAGGCCGCACCCTCGGTCATCTGCGGTCCGATCAGAAGCCAGTCCACCGCGAAGGCGAGCGCCACTCCGCCCAGCCCTATCAGCAGCGGACGGGCCTCGGCGGTCGGGTCGATCCCGCGCGCAGTGGTCATCGCCAGCGCGAGGATCAGGTAGAGCGTGACAAGCTGCGGACTTAGCGGCGGCGCGGTCGCGATCAGTTCGGCACGCAGGTCAGCTATTTCCTCGGGCGTGCGCGCCACGCTTTCGGTTTGCCCGCCCGCGTCGGCGATGGCCTGCTGTTCGGCCACAGCGGTATCCCATGCGTCCTGCCCGTGCAGGTCGATCATAGCAGCCTGACACTGTTCGGATACGTTGGTCCTTAGCGACGCGCCCTCGGATGCATCCGTGAAACTATCCACGATCAGGCTTTGCGAGCCGATGATCCCCGCCTGCCCCAGCAGGATCGCGCCACCGATCAGCGCGGCGGGCACCGCGGCGAACCATGTCAGCGTTTCCTCGCGGGTGCGCGGCGTGCCGCTTGCGGCATCGTCCTCGGACACGACGGACGGCGCGTGGCGCGGATCGTACAGCGCGAAGGCAAGCGCATAGACGGCATAAAGAACGGCCAGCAGCACGCCCGGCAGGATCGCGGCCTGAAACAGCGTGCCGACCGACACAACCGCGGGCTCGCCCAGATAGGTCAGCGCGTCCGAACAGCCCAGCGACTGCGCCCGCTGTTCCTGCGCCGCGGAATAAAGATCACCGGCCAACGTGCCCAGCAGAACGATAACGATGGAGGGCGGGATGATCTGGCCGAGCGTGCCGGATGCCGCGATGACCCCGGTGGCCAGTTGCGGCGAATACCCGGCGCGCAGCATCGTGGGCAGCGACAGCAGCCCCATCGTGACGACCGTCGCTCCGACGATGCCTGTCGAGGCGGCAAGGAACGCGCCGACTGCGACGACAGATACTGCAAGCCCTCCCGGCAGCGGGCCGAACACACGCGCCATGGTGGTCAGCAGGTCGTTCGCGATGCGCGAGCGTTCGAGCGTGATGCCCATCATCACGAACATCAGAACGGCAAGCAGCGTCTCGATGCTCTGGCCCGCGAAAACCCGTTCGTTCATCCGGTTCACGATAAAGGACAGGTTGCGGTCCATCGCCATTTCCCAGCCCCCCGGAAAGACCGGGGTTTCGACCCTTGGCAGGTCCGGGAAACGGAATTGCGAGATGACCGACGGGTTCACCCCGTCCGCGACAAGCGCGCGATACGCGTCCGACCCGGTGTCCACCGCCTGATGGATCAGAAGGCCTGCGCTGTCCAGCGCCGCGATGATCCCGAAGCTGAGGATACCCGCGCCGCCGATTGCGAAAGCGACCGGGAAGCCCGTCATGATCCCGCCGAACAGGCACAGAAACACGATGATCAGGCCGACCTCGACCCCGTCCAGACCGAATAACATACCGCGTTCCCCGCCCTAGTGGATGTCAGCCGTGCGCTCGGCGATCTCGTCGCCAAGTACGTCGGCATCGTGGTACCGCCCGTCGGCTTCCTCACCTTCGAGCAGTTCCAGCAGATTTCGATAGAAGAAGGCCAGCGCCTGGATCAGCATCATCGCCACGAAGGCGACGATCAGCATCTTGAACAGGAAGTAGCCGTTGAAGCCGTTGGGCGAGAAGCTGTAGGTTTCCACGTTCCATTTCAGCACGCGCGCCTTGCGCAGCAGCGCATCGATCGTATCGGAGGCCGAAATCTTCGGCGTGATAAGGTGCCGCCACAGGAAGAACCAGGCATACATCCATGTCACGACCAGCACCGGCACCATGAACAACAGGCACCCGGCCATGTCGATGATCTTCTTGGTGCGGCGCGAAACCGACCCGTAGACCAGATCGACCCGCACGTGCCCGCCTTGGATGAAGGTGTAGGCGCAACACAGTGCGACGATCATCGCGTTGTAAAGCTTGAGTTCCTCTGAGTACCAGCTGAGCGACTTGGTGAATACGCTGCCGAACGGGCCGACCGAGATTTCCGAGACAAGGAAGATGCGCTGAAGGAATACGATCAGCGTTTGCTGAAGCACCATCAGAAGACCCGCCCAGGCGAACAACCGCCCGACGGAGTTACCGAAGGCTTCCGCTCCGCGCACGAAGCCCCATAGCAAGGGCCGGTAGGCCAGCCCGGCGCCGGTCAGCACCAGCACCAGCGCGAAGACCGCGAAGAACAGTTCGACCGACCCGCCATAATAGGCAAAGCGCATGATCGCTTGAGAGTCCGACCAATTGAGCCAAGAAGCGGGATGAGTCAGTGCATAGGCGGTGTTGTAAAGGCCCATCACCGTGTTGATGACAAGCCAGAGGAAACCGTCAAGCATCGCGTCCTCCGATGGTCAGGGTGGCCCGCACCGCGCCTTGCGCGGAACGGAGCGGGCCGGATCGCGTCAGAGGCTGGCCAGAACGCGGTTGCGCTGTGCGGTGTAGGCGCTGTCGGACTGGGACATCCAGTTCGACGAAGATGCCATCGCCGCCATCACGTGGTCGTGTACGTCGGCAAAGATCTCGTCATCCATGAAGCTGCCCAGAACCGTCTGCGATGCAGCGCCAAACGCGTCCCAGATCTCGTTCGAGAACTGATAGGTCTTGACGCCTCCGTCCATCAGCCGCTGCAGCGCCGGGCCGTTGTTGGCGATGAACAGCGCGTAGTTGTGCTGGTGCGCCTCTCCGGCCGACACCTCGATCGCGCGCTGCTGGGTCGGGGTGAGGCTGTTGAACACGTCGAGGTTGACCCCGACAGACAGCGCCGCGCCCGGCTCGTGGAACCCGGCCGGGTAGTAGAAGTCGCAGACCTCCTGCAGACCAAGCCGTTCGTCGGACCACGGACCGATCCACTCGGTGCCGTCCAGCGCGCCGGTAGACAGGGCTTGGTAGATCTCGCCGCCCGGAAGAACCTGAACCGATGATCCCATTTCTGTCAGCACCTGGCCGCCAAGACCCGGCATGCGGAACTTGAGGCCCTGAAAATCCTCGGGCGTCTTCATTTCGCGGCGGAACCAGCCACCACCCTGCGCCGCGGTCTGCCCGGCGATGAACGGCCGCACACCGAAGATCTCGCCCAGTTCGTGGTGCTTGGCCATGCCGCCCTGACCGTAGTACCATGTCATGAGTTCCGGCGCGGTCATGCCGAAGGGCACCGCTGTGAAGAACGCCCAGGCCGGGTGCTGGCCGGTCCAGTAGTAGTCCGCACCGTGATAGATGTCAGCCTGCCCGGCGGTCACGGCATCAAAGGATTCCAGTGCGCCGACAAGCTCACCCGCGCCCTTCGGCTCCACCACGAGCGTGCCGCCCGAGATGTCGTTCACGTTCTGCGCGAAGCGTTCCACCGAGTCCCAGACGCCCGCCAAGCCGCGCGGCCAGGTCGTGACCATCGACAGAGTGCGCGTGCCCTGCGCAATCGCGGGCGCCGCCAGCGTCGTGGCCGCGGCGGCCCCACCGCCAAGCGCGGAATTCTTCAGGAATGAGCGACGATCCATAAGTAACCTCCCAGTTCTATGGTGCATCCGATGCAACGGCAGCCGGACGGACAGAGTGCCGCGACCCTACCGATTTGCAAAGCGAGAGCAAACGCAAAATGCAAGAAAATGACCCATAACCGTGCGGAAACCGTGCATTTCTTGCGCGGCCAGAAAACGGCATCCGGGCCAGTGAATGATCTGACCACACCGCGGGCAAGTGCCGCCCGCGCAGGCAGGCCCGCGGCTCCCTTGCGGGCGCGGGACGGCACCCCCATAACAGCGGCAGATTTGGTTGAAACAGGGATATGAGTGATGGACACCGGCACTGCCTTCGACGCGGCCTTCTGGGTGACCGCTTCAGCGATTTTCCTGCTGCTGATCTGCTCGGCCTTGTTCTCAGGCTCCGAGACGGCGCTGACCGCGGCCTCGCGCGGCAAGCTGCGCAGCATGTCCGACGACGGCTCGCGCGGGGCCGGGCTCGCGCTGAAGCTGACCGAGGACAGCGAGCGGCTGATTGGGTCGATCCTGCTGGGCAACAACATCGCCAACATCCTCGCCACGTCACTTGCCACCGCGCTTTTCACACGCACGCTGGGCGAAAGCGGCGTTGCGGCAGCGACGCTCGTGATGACCGTGCTGGTGCTGGTCTTCGCCGAGGTTCTTCCGAAAACCTACGCCATTTCCAATTCCGAGAAGGCCGCGACGCTGGCCGCGCCGCTGATCAGCCTCGTTGTGCGTACAATGGCGCCGCCTGTCGCTGTGGTGCGGATTATCGTGCGCGGGGTGCTGGGCCTTGTCGGGGTGCCCGTGGACCCGACCCGCAACGTTCTGTCGATCCGCGAAGAGATCGTGGGAACGCTGACGCTCGGCCATTCCGAGGGCGTATTCGAGAAAGAGGACCGGGATCGCCTTCTCGGTGCGCTCGACCTCGGCGACCGCACGGTGGAGGAGATCATGCGCCACCGGTCCAGCATCGAGATGATCGACGCGGATACACCGGCGCCGGACGTGGTGGCGCAAGCGCTGCAATCACCGCACACCCGCCTTCCTGTCTATAAGGACGATCCCGAAAACATCATCGGCGTGATCCATGCCAAGGACCTTCTGCGCGCCGTGCATGACCGGATCGAGGGCGGCGATGCGGGCCTGTTGGAATTCGACATCATGTCGGTGGCGCGCAAACCCTATTTCGTGCCGGAAACCACGACGCTGGACGACCAGATGCGCCAGTTTCTGAAGCGGCACACGCATTTCGCGCTGGTGGTGGACGAATACGGCGATCTGCAAGGCTTGATCACCCTGGAGGACATTCTCGAAGAGATCGTCGGCGAGATCACGGACGAATTCGACACCGGCGCCGATCACATGATCGTTAAGACAGGTGATGGGAAGTACCTTGTCGACGGTGCCATGACGATCCGCGATCTGAACCGCGCACGCGACTGGACGTTGCCGGACGAGGCTGCGAACACGATTGCGGGCTTCGTGATCCACGAGGCACAGATGATCCCGCGGGTCGGCCAGGTGTTCATCTTCCATGGCTTCCGGTTCGAGGTCATGGCCCGCGAAAACAACAGGATAACGCGGCTGAAGATTTCGCCTGTCGGCGCGGCGTCGCGCGGCTGACGCACCGGCGGCGAGCGCCGCTGCCACGGATTGTTAACCCCTTGGCCCTACGGTCGGTCTGTCGCATGGCCGTTTTGGCCTTGTGGTGTTCCCTCCCTGTTGGACTGGCCGTGCCCTCGGGTGCGGCCTTTTTTCGATCCCTCTTGGAAACCGCCGGAAAACCCTGTTGACGGGTGCGACGAGTCGCCGTAGCGTGACGATCACAAGACGTCGGCCAGTCCGACAGGGAGAAAAAAATATAACGAAAAAGGGTCCTTAAGGGCCCTTTTTTAATGTCGGCCAGGAGCGGGCCGCGCAGGCCGCCCGTCCGTATCCCGCCGCGAAAATAGGCAGAAAGGCAGCATGTCTGTGACAAAAAACCACCCAAAGTTGATTACTGCTGTTTTCTTCGGCATCGCCGCCGCGCTTGCGCCCGGGCTTTCCGTCGCGCAGCAGGGCGGACAGCCGCAGGTCGCCCCCAGCCGGGCCGACGCGCAACTTGGTCAGCCCTACAATCTTGGCACCTTCGAGGACTGGAGTGTGCGCTGCGTTCGGGCCGAGGATGAGCGCCAGGACCCTTGCGAGATGAACCAGCTTCTGACCAGCGCGGACGGCAACCCGACTGCAGAAATCAACCTCTTCACTGTCGGCCAGACCGAAGTTGAGGCCGGAGCAACAGTGATCACACCGCTTGAAACGCTGCTCCCGCGCGGGCTGCGCATGTCGGTCGATGGTGGCGAGGCGCGCAGCTACCCGTTCCAGCTGTGTACGCGGCAGGGTTGTGTGGCGCAGATCGGCCTTCGCCCGGGCGAGGTCGAGGCCCTTAAGGCAGGCTCGACGGCGGTGCTGACGATCTTTCCCGCCGCTGCCCCCGACACACCGGTGGAATTGACCGTTTCGCTGGCCGGGTTCACCGCTGCCTACACGATGCTGAGCCTGCCCTGACCGCTGCGCGCTGCGGCGGGATCAGATCCGTCGCAGCGCCAGGACGGCGTTGAGTCCGCCGAAGGCGAAGGCATTGGACAGCACGACGCTGACATCCGCCTCGCGGGCGGTGTTCGGCACCACGTCGAGCGCACATTCCGGGTCCGGCTCCTCGTAGCCGATGGTCGGTGCGATCACCCCATCCCGCAGCGCCATGATGCAGGCCAGCAGTTCGATCGCGCCGGTGCCGCCGATCACGTGGCCATGCATCGACTTGGTGGACGAGATCATCAGGCTGTCGGCATGGGGTCCGAACACATCCGCCACGGCGGCGCATTCGGTCTTGTCGTTGGCGGCGGTTCCGGTGCCGTGCGCATTGATATAGCCCACATCGGACAGCGAAACGCGCGCATCCTGCACCGCCCCCTTGATCGCGCGCGCCGCCCCTTGCTTGGACGGCATCACGATATCGGCCGCATCGGACGTCATTGCGAAACCGATCACCTCCGCCAGGATCTCCGCGCCTCGAGCGCGGGCGTGTTCATATTCCTCGAAGACGAAGATCGCAGCGCCCTCGCCCTGCACCATGCCGTTGCGGTTGGCCGAAAACGGGCGACACGCATCGCGCGACATCACGCGCAGCCCCTCCCATGCCTTCACCCCGCCAAAGCACAGCATGGATTCGGACCCACCGGTCACCATGACCGTGGCCGCGCCGCCCCGGATCATGTGAAACGCCTGCCCCATCGCGTGGTTGGAGGACGCGCAGGCGGTGGCGACCGTGAAACTGGGTCCCTTGAGATTGTAGTTCATGCAGACATGGCTGCAGGCGGCGTTGTTCATCAGCTTGGGCACGACGAAGGGATGGACCCGGTTCTTGCCGTCCTCATAGACCGAGCGGTAGTTCTCGTCCGAGGTTTGCATCCCGCCGCCGGCAGTGCCCAGCACGACCCCGCTTTGCGCCGCAAGATCGCCCGCGAAGCTGAGCCCGGACTGACCGATCGCCTCGGCGGCTGCGATCAGCGTGAACTGCGTGAACCGGTCGTAGAGCGCGATCTGTTGGCGGTTGAAATGCGCTTCCGGATCATAGCCCAGCACCTGCCCGCCGATGCGGATCGCCAGCCGGTCCACATCGCGGATATCGAGCGGCCCGATCCCGCAGCGTCCTTCGCGCATCGCCTCCAGCGTTTCGGGAACAGTGCCGCCAAGGGCGTTGACCGTGCCCTGCCCGGTGATGACGACACGCTTCATGCGGATTGCTGCGCCACCAGCCCTTCGACCGCGGCGATGATGGCCGCGACACTCGAAATGTCGAAATCGCTGTCTTCGGGATTGTTCGCGTTGAAGGGAACCTGGATATCGAACTCCTCCTCGATGGCGAAGATGCTCTCCACCAGGCCGAGGCTGTCGATCCCGAGGTCGTCCAGCGTCTTGTCCGGCGTGACCTCGGCTACGTCCATCACCGCCTGTTCCGCGATGATCCGGGTTACCCTGTCCTTCACGTTCATCTTGCTTCTCCCGCCGATCGCTTCGGCGATTTAGTCATTCTGGCCCGGCTTGGGAACCGCTTTCTTGAGCGCGGCGACATCCCGCAGCAGCCGCGGCAGACGGCGCAGGGCCTTGTAGGTCTCAAGGTTCGTGCTCATCTTCACGGCCGGATTTCCAAGCACCACGCGGCCTGCCGGCACGTTGGTGAAGATCTTGGCTGCGCCCCCCGCCAGCACGTCATCGCCGATGAATATGTTGTCGTTCACGCCGACCTTGCCGGCAAGCACGACGCGGTCACCCAGGCGGCTCGATCCGGCGATCCCTGCCATCGAACAGATCATGCAATCCTCGCCGACCGTGACATTGTGGCCAATCTGGACATGGTTGTCGATTTTCGTGCCGCGGCCGATGACAGTGGCCCGGATCGTTCCGCGGTCGATGCTGCTGCACGCACCGACCTCCACGTCGTCGCCGATCTCCACGCTTCCGAGCGAATGGAGGCGCGTCCATTCCTGCGGGTCTGGCTCGATCTGGTCCAGAAGCCCGTCGCGGACCCGTTCCACAGAGGACGGGCGTTCGGTCACGAAGGCGAAGCCGTCGGCACCGATGGTGCAGTTGGGATGCAGGATCACCCGGTCGCCGATCTGCGCGCCGCCCGAGATCCGCGCACCCGAATGGATCAGAACGTCGGCGCCGATCCGCGTGCCTTCGGCAATGCTGACATGGGACGCGATGCGCGCGCGCGCCCCGATGCGGACCCCTGAGCCGATCACGACCAGAGGCCCGATGCTGGCGTCCGGCCCGATCTCGGCCGAAGGATCGATCACGGCGGTGGGGTGGATACCTGGCGCAATCTCGGGACCGGGATCGAAGAGCCGCGACAGATGCGCCATCGCCAGCCGCGGCCGGGTCACGAACAGAGCGGTCTCAAGCCCGTAGGTCGCCCGGTCCGCCCCTTCGTACAGGATCGCCGCGCGAGCCAGCCCTTGGGGCAGTCCCTCGGCGTATTTCGGGCTCATCGCCAGCGCAAGCTGGTCCGCTCCGCAACGGGCCGGTTCGGCCGCGCCCGTGATCTCGATCTCGGGGTTGCCGTCCAGCCGTGCCGAAAGAGCCTCGGCCACATTGGAAAGGGGGATACGCATGCCTGCTCCGTGGATGATGATCCTGGGGCCGGTTTAGCCCCCGACGGCGCGAAGCGAAACCCCGGCCTTGGTAAGCGCCGAGAAGACCAGAGCGTCCCGCCCGTAGATGTCGGGCCGGTACTGCGCCGGGCCGCGCGGCTGCGCGATGGCCGTGCGATAGACGAGATGCACGCGTGGCGGATTCTCGAGTCGCAGGACGTTCTCGCGACCGGTGGCCAGACGCTGTTTGAACAGAGCTTCGGGGTTCGAGGTCTGCCCGCGCAGCAGCGCGTAGGCGAAGTCGAACGGGTCCGCCAGCCGAATGCACCCGTGGCTGTAGGCCCTTTGCCCGCGCGCGAACAGCGACTTGTGAGGCGTGTCGTGCAGGTAGATGTTGTGGGTGTTCGGGAACATGAACTTCACCAGACCCAGCGCGTTGCCGTCATTGGGCGGTTCCTTCAGCCGGTAAGGGAAGTTCGACGCGCTGTAGCTGGCGAAATCCACCGAGCCGCGCGACACGCGGTTCCCATTACGGTCCAGCAGTTGCAGGTGCGACACGGCGTTCGGGTTTTGCTGCAGCATCGGCAGGTATTCCCGCGTAGTGATCGAATGCGGCACGTTCCAGGTCGGGTTGATGACCATGAACTCCATCACGTCCGAAAACTCGGGCGTGCGGTGGGTGCGCCGGTTCTGGCCGACCACCGACCGTGTTTCGAAGGTCACGCGACCGTTTTCGATCAGGCGGGCATGGAAGTCGGGGATGTTGACCCAGACATGCCGCTTGCCCAAGGGGTAGTTCATCCAGCGTTCGCGTTCCATTGCAACGACAACCTGCGACAGGCGCTCCGCCGCGGTCTTGTTCAACTCGGCCATTGTGCCGGGGCCGACGACCCCATCGGGTGCCAGCCCGTGATCGCGCTGGTAGCGGGCGACCTCCTGCTGCAGGTCTGCGTCGAACGCCGTGGAACTGCCGCCCCGTCCGTAACCAAGACGTGCGAGCCGCGCGCGCAATACAGGCACCTGAGCCGACGACTGGCCGAGTTTCAACGTACCGCCGGTGACCTTCTGTCCCCAGCCACCCGCGCCGATCACTTTCTCCAGTCGGGTCTTTTCGGTCATCAGTTGCGCGTATTGGTCCGATCGCGGCGGCAACGAGCGCAGGAAGGCCGCCGGCGACGATTTCACGAAAGCATCGAGCGTGCCGACCTGCCCGCGGCGCGGCGCGGCGCGGTCGATTTCGGACGTCACGCGCGAGGGTTCAAGTATGCCGGATTGCACGTCACGGGCATAGTCGGCGAATGCCCGCGAGAGCGCTGCTTCCAGCTTGGCGCGCTGCGCCACACCGGAGGCCGACCGCACGGCCCGGGCAAGTTCGTCGCCGCGATAGCTGGCCACCGGCAAAGCGTGATCCCCTGCATCGCGCAGCGCCGCAAGGAACGCATCGGTGCGGCGCCGTTCGCCCGACGTGCCGCCGACCCAGATCGGCGCATAGTTGCGGGCGGCGTAGAACTCGCGTAAGATCGCATCCCCAGAGACCTCAGCCGCGATGGATTGCCTGAGCGCATCGGCCGATTGCGCCGCCGCGCCTGTGACGGACATGACCGCCCCAAGCGCCGCGCCGACAAGGAGCGCGGCCCGAAACCGCCCTGCGAGTGCCTGCATCATTGCCAAATCCTTCCCTCAAACATGCATGCAGTATGCAAGGTCCACCCTGCCCCACCAATCACAAACACTTCCCTTACCTGCGGCCAAGCGGCCCTGTCACCTTCCCGCAACGCTGAAGAAACAATCACCCGCCCGCCAAATCGGCAAGAAGCCGCCGATCACGGCAGGGTAGAAAGGCGTCACCGCTGCAACCCGGTTGGAGCTTGGTAAATCTTGTGTCACAAGCCCGTTTGTGGGATGCTTCTTAAAACGGCTGCGAAATGCGGCGAAAAGACGAGGCAGTACAGGCATGACTTTTTCCAGCCCGGCGGGTTCCTCCCGCCTGACAAGGCGCGGCGTTCTTGCGGCATTCGCAGCAACAGCGGTCACGGCGGCTCCGGCCCAAGCAGGACTATTCGGTTTCCTAAGAGGCGGCGGCGATGTTCGGCGCATCCGGATGTATTCCGGGCGGACCGGCGAATCCATTGATATGATCTACTGGGTGGACGGGAAATACGTGAAACCCGCACTTGAAGAAATCTCGCACTTCATGCGCGACTGGCGGGATAACGCCACCCGCCCGATCGACACCCGCACCATCGATATCATGGCGGCCTCGCACGCTCTTATGGACGTGGACGAACCCTACCTTCTTCTGTCGGGCTACCGCACGCCACACACGAATGCGATGCTGCGCAGCCGTTCCGGCGGGGCAGCGCGCAATTCGCTGCACATGAAAGGCCAGGCGGCCGACCTGCGCCTCAAGAGCCGCAGCGTGAAACAGATGGCGGCCGCCGCGCAGGCTTGCTCCGCCGGGGGTGTCGGCAAGTACTACCGTTCCAACTTCGTGCACATGGATTGCGGTCCGACCCGCAGCTGGACCGGCTGAGTCTACGGCATCGATTCAGATCGCAAGAACCAGATCGGCGCAGAGTCCGCCAAGGCGGGTGCTCTGCCCAAGTTGAAGCCGTCCGCCATGCTTGCGGGCGATATCGGCGGCGATGGCCAGCCCTAGCCCGACCCCGGTTGTGCTGTTCTGGTTGCGCGCCGGATCAAGCCGCATAAATGGCTTCAACGCATCTTCGCGCCGCGCCTCCGGGATCCCGGGCCCGTCATCCTCGACCCTGATCCGCACCGCGCCGGGCAGTTGCTCAAGCCGCACGCAGGCGCAGGTGCCGTAGCGCACGGCGTTTCCCAGAAGATTTTCCAGAGCGCGGGTGACAGCCAGCGGCCGCAGATCGATCATCCCGGTCTCCACTGCAGTTTCCAGCTCGATCCGGTGGCCCGATCTGGCGGTATCCTCGATCGTGCGCCGCACCAGCGCTGTCAGGTCCGTCGGCACAGCATCGTCCAGCGCATCTCCCCGCGCGAAATTTAGGAACTCGTCCACCAGCCGCTGCATGTCGCGCACATCGCGCAGCATCGCCTCCGTGTCCTCAGTCTCGTCCATCATCGACAGCGCGAGCTTGAGCCGCGTCAGCGGGGTGCGCAGGTCGTGGCTGATACCGGACAGCATCAGCGTGCGCTGTTCGATCTGTCTCTCGATGCGTGCGCGCATGTCGAGGAACGCGGCCCCCGCCTGCCGCACCTCCATCGCCCCGGCCACGTGATAGGGCACCTGCCGACCCTTTCCGAACGCATCCGCAGCCCGCGCCAGTCGGCGGATCGGCCGAAGCTGGTTGCGCAGGAACACGAAGGAGATCATCGTCATCAGAATACCGGTAAAGATCATCAGCACCAGAAGTTGGTGCGGGTTCGACGCCGACACCCGGCTGCGTTGCAGGCGCAATTCGACCGGCCCGTGCACCGTGTCCACCGTCAGCCGCACCTGGCGGTGATTGGTCACAAGGTCCACGCGCATCAGCCCCGGCAGCCGTCCGCGCAGCACATCGACCACCACACGGCCAGACAGGTCGTAGAACCGTCGCCGGTCGCCTTCCGCACCCTCAATCGGGTCGGTGACCCCGATCTGAAGCGCCCCGCCAAGCCCCCGGCCCACGTCTTGCGCTTGTTGCGCCGTTTCGGCTGCATTCAACTGACCGACAAGGAACTGGGTCTCGATCAGGACATTGCGGGTCATCTGCGCGGTAACCCCCTCGAAATGGCGCTGGATGAAAACCACCGACACCACGAGTTGCAGCGTCAGCACCGGAAGAATTAGGATCAGCGCGGCTCGCCCATACAGGCTGTGCGGCATCCAGCGTTTGAGTAGCAACCCCAGCATGGGTATAGCAGATCACGTCGCCTGACGGGGGGAAAGCGGGAAATGCATGCAGAGGATTTCAACCCTGTGCCGGGCAAGCCCGACCAGATCGCGCCTGAGCTGCAACGCGTTCTTGCGCCCAATCCCGGTCCGATGACATGGCGTGGCACGAACACCTACCTGCTGGGCACCCGCGGGGTGGCGGTGATCGACCCGGGGCCTGACGACCCCGCGCATCTGGACGCGATCCTCGGCGCTTTGGGTCCGCACAGGCATGTCAGCCACATCTTCGTCACCCATGCACATATCGACCATGCGCCGCTCGCCCGCACGCTCTCGGCGCACACCGGTGCGCCTGTTCTGGCCTATGGCGATGCGGGCGCCGGGCGCAGCGACGTGATGCTGGCACTGGTGGCGCGCGGCCTGCTTAGCGGGGGCGAAGGCGTCGATACCGGATTCCGGCCGGACCGCGCCCTGTCCGATGGGGCCGAAACGGTCGGCGATGGATGGACCCTGACCGCACATTGGACGCCGGGCCACATGGGCAACCACATGGTCTTCGCCTGGCAGGACGCCGTCTTCTCCGGCGATCTTGTGATGGGATGGTCCAGTTCGCTCGTCTCGCCACCTGACGGCGACATGACAGATTTCATGGCGTCCTGCGTGCGCCTCCATGCGCGCGCCCCGCGCGTCCTCTATCCGGGGCATGGTGCGCCGGTCCGCCGCCCAGCGGAACGGATCGCGGAACTGGTCGCTCACAGGCGTGCCCGCGAGGCTGCGCTGCTGGCAGCGCTGGCCGAGGGACCTGGTGACCTCGCGCGCCTGACCGAAAGGGTCTATGGCGATCTCGCCTCTGTCCTGATCCCCGCCGCGCAACGCAACACCTTAGCGCATCTTGTGGATCTGCACAAACGCGGGGCCATATGTGCCGCACCGGAACTTCAAGATGACGCCGTCTTCGCCTTGGTCCGCAAAGACGACAAAAAAACGACAAATGCCTCTGGACGCTCCTGAACCGCGTTGCTATAGCGCCCCTGTGTTCCGGCGTAGCTCAGCGGTAGAGCAGTTGACTGTTAATCAATTGGTCGTAGGTTCGATCCCTACCGCCGGAGCCACAAAACCCCAAGTTATCAACTAGATACACCCGCGCCAGAAGGCGTGATCTAGGGTGGTTTTTGGGCGTGTCACCCGATTTGTCACGCCGCAGCAGCGTGCTTGTCACCAGTGCCGGAATCGCCCCCTTTTGGTCTCCGTGCGGTCATTCTGCCACTTCGATAAGCTTGCAACACCGCTGCCGGGTCCACCTGCGCCAACTGGCAAACCATCTCGAAGTCTGGCGTGCCCGGCCAATCGGTCTCGCGCCCTCTTGCTGCGTCACGCAAACCCGACACGAGCACAAACCGCCAAAGGTGAAGATCCGGGTTTATCATCGCGCACCCTTTTGCCATGAAAAAGGGCAGGCCCGAAGGCCCGCCCCTGCGCCACCCGCCCCCAGGAGCGGGGCTGCAACGCTGCCGGTTTTTTTTTGCAGGCGGCACTCCTGGCTTATCCGCAGCCGCAAATCGCTGCCATCGTGGCAAACCCCCTGCGGCAAGGGTTCTTAGGAAGGATTGGAACCCAGAACGAGCGCCTTGACTGCCTCCGGGTTCGTCAGCGCCCCGCCCACGCGCTTGGAAACGTAAAATTTCACATTGCCCGGCGACGTGAACGGGTCACGAATGACCTGCATCCCGGTGCGATCAACGACCGTGTAAGCCTCGGCAAAGTTGCCGAAAAGCATCGCGACCGTATCAGCCGCAGGCGTATCCATGTCCTCGGCCAAGAAAACCGGATAGCCCAACAGCCGATCGGGCACGCCCTCAGAAAGCGACGGTTGAAAGTAGAACCGGCTTTGACTGTCCTTCAGGTCGCGGACAAGATTGCGCTCCGCGCGCGGCATCATCCATGCTGCACCCGGCAAATATTCCGCCTTCAGGCTGTCCACCACGTCGCCGATCGTTTCAACAGCGGTCGAGCCCATCGCGCCATCTGCGCCCGTGTAGATCGCGCCGATTTCATACGCCGAAGGGTCGGAACCCCACGCAAAACTCTCATCCGGCGTGGTTCCGTAAGTCAGCATCCCGAAAGGTTCGCCGCTGCCGCTGCCCTTGAAAAAGCCAGCATTCTCCTGCCGGGCAAATCGGGCCGCAATCTTGCCCATCAACCAGCCCTCAACATCGAAAGCGCTGTCATCATGTCAATCAGCATCCAAAATTGGCTCTGACTCAAAGTTGATGTACCTTTTCAACTATGATGCCGCGACAAGCCGAGCCTTGAGCAGGTCGATATTCGCGCGACCATACATCTGGCGTTTCAGGGTCTTCAGGCGATTGATCTGACCCTCGGTCTGCCCGTTCGACCAAGGTTCCCGCAACGCGGCGGCAACTGCGGCCTGGTCGCTACGAAGGCCACGGGCGAATGATGAGAGCATGCTCTCCTCGGCTTCGTCCAGCCAGGCGGCCAAGGCATTCTCACGGGCGTTTCGCACCATGTCAGTGAAACGGTCGGTCAGTTCCCGGGCTGTTGCCAGCGCTGGTAGCGCCGCTTCGATCCGCGCGACCTGGATTGCATCGGCACGGTTCAGATGATCCCGTCCCATGGTCAGGAGCCGCGCAATCCTTCGGGCAGGTGGCGACTTTCTTATTCCGGACGGCACCGCTTGTTCGGCGCGGCGCTGGCGTGTCGCCCACTCGCCGACGACCCGGAGACTACCTTGAAATCCATCAGCCCGTAACCGGCGCCAGAGTTCGGGTAGTGCCCCGCGGCGTGGTGTAAGAGGGCCGGCCTTCGGAGAGGCTCGAGTTGGTCAGGTCGCCACGGCGGGCAGTCTGACGTTGTGAGTATCGGTGATGCGGGCCAGCGACTCCAGCCCCATGTAACGGCGCGCGACGGCCCACTCGTCGTTGGTTTCGATCATCAGCGCGCCGACCAGACGGATGATGGCCGCGTCGTTCGGAAAGATCCCGACGACATTGGAACGGCGCTTGATCTCCTTGTTGACGCGCTCAAGCGGGTTGGTCGAGCTGATCTGCGCCCAGTGCTCCCTGGGGAAGTCCATGTAGGCGAGCACGTCGTCGCGGGAGGCGTCCATCATGGCGCCGAGCCGGTCATTCTTCTCACGGAGGGCGTCGGCGATGGCGTCCCACTGGGTCTCCGCCTCGGCCTTGGTCTCCTGGGCGAAGATCGTCTTGAGCATTGCGGCCACGGCGGTGCGGCTCTTGGCCGGGGCATGGGCGAGCGCGTTTCTGAGCCAGTGCACGCGACACCGTTGGTGGGTCGCATCGAACACTCGGCGGGCTGCGGCCCTGAGCCCCTTGTGATCGTCGGCCACGACGAGCTTCACGCCGCGCAGGCCGCGATCGGCGAGAGAGCGCAGGAAGCCAGTCCAGAACGTCTCCGCCTCGGAGGGGCCGGTGGCGACGCCGAGCACCTCGCGTCGGCCGTCCCCGTTGACCGCCACCGCGATTATTACGGCACGGCTGATGATCCGGCCGTTCTCGCGCACCCGGATGTAGGTTGCATCGAGCCAGAGATAGGGCCAGGCGCCCTCGAGAGGCCGGGTGAGGAATGCCAGCACGCGCTCGTCGATCTCGGCGCAGAGCCGACTCACCTGGCTCTTAGACACGCCACTCCCGCCCATGGCACGCACCAGATCGTCCACGGCGCGCGTCGAGACGCCGTGCACATAGGCTTCCTGGATGACGGCCACGAGGGCCTTCTCCGCCGTCCTGCGCGGTTCGAGAAAGCTCGGGAAGTAGCTGCCCTTGCGCAGCTTCGGGATCGCCAGGTCGATCCGGCCGGCGCGGGTCTCCCAGCCTCTCTCGCGGTATCCATTGCGCTGCGTGGTGCGCGCCGGTGTGCGCGTTCCTTTTGGCGCGCCCGTCGCAGCCTCGACCTCCATCTCCATCAGCCGCTCGGCGGCATAGGCGAGCATGTCGCGGACGAGATCCTCGTCGGCGGACTTCTCCACCAGCTCCATCAGGGTCATTCTATCGTCGGTCATCGTCGTCTCCGGTTCGGTTCCAGGTTTCGCAACCCGAACCTTCTCCGAAGACCGGCGATGGCCGCCAGCGTCACCGCCGGCCGCGCGCTGCGCT
>NZ_QGKU01000019.1 GCF_003172915.1 Meridianimarinicoccus roseus | reverse complement strand
CGTGCCGTCGTTGATGTTGTAGTCGATCGTCAGTTCGAACAGATCGCCTTCGTCCAGATCCTCGAACTGGCCGTCATCCAGCGTCAGGACGCCCGCCGGGCTGACACTGAAGGTCACCGTCCGGCTATCCGGCGCCGTCACGGTCACATTGTTCACGGTCAGCGCGTCGCCATCCACGTCGTTCGAGCCGGCCAGCAGGTCGATGGTGCGGCCGGTGTCATCCTCGGTATAGGCGGCGGACGGAGTCCCCCCCGTGGCCGGATCGTTGGCGCCATTGACCGTCACGCTCAGCGTGGTGGTGGAGGTCGCGCCCTGGCTGTCCTCCATGGTGTAGCTGACCTCGGTGACGCGGTCCTCTCCGTCGTCGAGATCCTCGAACGCGCCCGCCGGATCGAAGCTCCAGTCGCCGTTCGCGTCGATGGTGAAGTCACCGCCGTTCGAGCCAGTGACGATGGTACCCACATTGCCTGTGGCGGCGCCGACGCCGATGACCGTCTTGGTGTCGCCCGTGTCCGGGTCGGTGTCGTTGGCCAGTACGTTGCCGCCGGTCAGGGCAGGGCCATCTTCGCCCGTCGTGTCCGAATCCGCCACCGCCGTCGGCCCGTCGTTCACGCCGGTGATCTCGATGGTGACGGTCGCCGTGTTGGTGCCGCCGTTGGCGTCGCTGGCGGTGTAGGAGAACGTGTCGGTCGCGGTCGCACCCTGACCGAGGCTTTCGAACTGCCCGTTCGGGTCATACCCGAACGTCCCGTTGCCATTGTCGGTCACCGTGCCCTGCGTGCCGGTGGTGTCGAACGCGGATACCGACAGCGTATCGTTCGTGTCAGGATCGGTGTCGTTGTCCAGCACGTTGCCGGTGGTGAAGGCCGTGTCCTCGTCGGTGCCGAAACCCGCGCCGCTGTCGTCGCCCGCCGTCGGGGTGTCGTTCACCGCCGTCACGGTCACGGTCAGGATGGCCGTGTCAGTGCCGCCTTCGCCATCGGACACGGTGTATTCCACCGATGTCGTCTTGTCGGCATCCCCGACCGCCATGTCATTGAAATCACCGCCAGGATCGAAGTCGTAGCTGCCATCGGAACTGACGGTGAAGCTACCGCCGTTGCTGCCGGCCACGGTCACTGAACCGCCGCTCGTGACCGTCGAGCCGTCCACATAAATCACCGACAGCGTATCCGGCGATGGCAGAGTGTCTTCGTCCGTATCGGTGCCCGGTCCGGTGATGACATTGCCCGAAACGGGGTTGTCTTCATCCGTGGTCGCCGTGTCATCCGCCGCGACGGGCGCGTCGTTGACATCCGCCACCGCCACGGTGATCGCCGCCGTTTCGGTGACATCGCCGTCATCCACCGTCACGGTCAGGTCATAGGTGTTGTCGCCGCCCGCGTCCTGCGGATCCTCAAAGTTCGGCGCGGTGTTGAAGGTCAGCTCGCCCGTGCTCGCGTCGATGGAGAACAGGTCGTTGTCGCCACCGGACGCCAACGAATAAGTCAACGTCTCCACGTCGACGTCGGTGGCCGCAACCGTGCCGACACTCGTCTGGTTCTCGTCCGCCGTGAAGCTCTGGTCGAGTACTTCCGGCGCGTCGTTCACGCCATCAATCGTGATCGTGATAGTGTTCGTTGCGGTCGCGCCATTGCCGTCATCGACCGTGTAGGTCAGCGTTTCGGTCGCACTCTCGCCGTCGTCCAGCCCCTCGAACGCGCCCGCGGCGTCGAAGACATAGTCACCCGACACGTCCGTGGTCAGCGACCCCGCAACGGGCGCGGTTATGTTGGTGATACTGAGCGTGTCGATCACGCCCGCAGCGAAGTCGTTGTCCACGTCGCTGACGAAACCCGCCAGCAGGGTGTCCGTCAGGTTGATGCTGGAGTTTTCGTCCACGCCCGCCGTCGCAGGCACGGCTACCGGAGGATCGTTGATGTTCTGAACGGTAAAGGTGACCGTCGCTGTATCCTGCAACCCGTTGGGCGCTTCGATGGTGTAGGTGAACGATACCTCTCCGAAAAAGTCGTTCACCGGGATGAATCGCAACCCGTTTGTGAAGTCTGACTGGCCGGTCGGGAATGTGAACTCCCCTGCAGCGGTGGTTGTCGGGCCCGTGGACCCGTTCACCGCCACCAGTGCGAGGTCGCTGAGCACGCCGGTGGAATAGATGACATCGTTACCGCGCAACGCATTGACGTTGATCGACTGCGATGAATCTTCGAGCGAGAAGGCGGCACCGCCGCCGAAGTCGAGATTGTCGTCAATGGCGTCCGGCACCTCGTTGATGGCGATGGTCGCGCCGCCATCAAGCACCAGCGTCTCCACCCGGTCGCTGCGGTCGGCCTGGCCGACCAGAGTGATTGTCCCGAGGCTGCCCACCGTGATGACCAGATCTGCACCGCTGTTGGCGAAGCTCAGATCGGCCTGCGTGATCCCGGCCGGAAGCGTGATGCTGTCCGCCCCTTCGCCCGGAAGTTCGGTGATAACATCGTCGCCGGAGGTGTAGACGTAGGTGTCGTCGCCGGTGCCCCCCGTCGCATCGTCGTTGCCCGCGCCCATGTCGAGCGTGTCATTGCCGCCATCACCACCGATAATGTCGTTGCCATCCAGTCCGTTCAGCGTGTCGTTTTGCGGGGTTCCGAAAAGCTCATCAGCACCGGTGGAACCGTCAAGCGTCACAGCCAGCGTGTTGTCGGACAGGAACGCACCGATATTGGAGCCGTTGGCAGCGGAGGCCGCCGAGACCTCCGGGTTCGATCCGCCCACAAGGGGGAGGATAGACGTCACCGGGTTGGTAAAGACGTTGCCGGAAATCGTCGGAGTCTCTGCCGTATTCGCGGCGCCGTTCGACGCAACCGTGACCCCGAACAGGATGCTGTCGATGGTATTGCCTGTCACAACCGCATTGTCGCCACCGAAGAGAACAACACCGCCCGAGAAGCTGGCATCCGCCGTGCCGTTCAGCGTGTTGTTTGTCACTTCGGCGCCGTCGCCTGCGTTGAAAACAAGAACATGCGCGGTGATGAAATCGCCACGCTGGTATCCGATTTCGGAAACCGTGTTCCCATCGATCGTGCCCGTCGCGCCGAAGGACAACTGGATGCCGTTCTGCGCGATCGCGTTCGATGCAGGCAGAAAGCCGGACCCGGTCACCATGTTGCCAGTCACCGTCACCGTCAGCGCATCGCCGGAAATCGTGATGCCGTTCTTCTGGAAGTCGGTGGTGCTATTGTCGGTGATGGACACGCTACGGGCCGTTCCGTCGTCGTTGATGACGACGATGGCATTGCCGCGCTGGTTGCCCTTGGGCGTTCCATCGCCCTGCAACGTGTCCCGGACGCCGGTAACCGTCAGGTCGTCGATGGCACCCGACGCGTCGAAGTAGAGAACCCCCTCGAAATCGGGGTTCGCGCCGCCCGGCATGGCATCGCCAAGGCCGCGCCCGTCGATCCGTGCGTCAGCAACTGTGATGTTGCCCGAGTCGCGCACGGTAACGACCGCCGCGCGGTCTCGGCTTCCCCCATCGGTCGCCGAGACATGGTTCAACACGGGCGTATCGACCATCTCGATCAAGGTCGCGTCGCCCTGCCCGCGGATGGTCAGGTCGTTACGTCCGTCGATCACCACCTGCTCGCGGAAGGTCCCCGCGCCCACATTGATCGTGTCGCCATCGCTGGCCGCGTCCACCGCCGCCTGGATCGACATGCCGTCGACCACGCCAAAGCCGTCCGCGAATTGCAGCGCTTCGATGCCGATCAGCGTGTCGCTGCCATCGGGTGCGCCCGAGCGCGTGTCGGTGATACTGATCGCCCCGGAGGCATCGACGTTGATCGTGTAATCCGCGAAGTTGCCGGTGAACGTGACCACGTCGAGCCCGTCATCGCCCGAGATGAACTCGTCGTCGGCCGTGCTTGAGATGGTCGTGTCGGCGGCGACGGTCACATCGGCCACGACCTTGTCATAGGCGACACCGTCGATGGTGTTCGGACCGGTCTCGATCACGAAGCCGGACCGGTTGTCGATGACCCCGGTATTGGCGTCGCTCCCCAGCGTGTCGGTGAACGTGTTGCCCGAAACGCCCGAGAAATCGACCGGGCCTGCAGTTACCTGGTCGTTGTTTCCATCGTCCTGAAGTCGGCCCGAGAAATCGAAATGCCCGATGGCGAACCGCGGGGCCGTATCCTCGAACGCGTTGGACTGAATGACGAAGCTGCCCTCGTCGCCGGTCCGACCGTCGGTGGCGATAGCCGTCGGGAAGCCGAAATCGCCGCCGCTGCCGCCAAGGTCGAACTTGCTGCTGGTCACGCTCACGTCGCGCGCCGTGACCGCATCGCCGTAATTCAGGTATATCCCGTAAGGGAATTCCGTGTGGCTCGCACCTGGATCAGCCGGCGCCTTGAAGGCTGTGAACAGCACGTTGTCGACGGTGATGTCGCCATTCGTGCCCGACACATCGATGCCCGCGGGGCTGAAGGACAGGCCAGCTTCTGCCGATCCGTCGACCTGGATGACGGAGTTGACCACACTGAGATCACCGCTGCTGTAGGCTTGGATGCCGCTCAGACCGTTGCCGCTTTCCGGCCCGGTGCCCAGAAGCCGCACGCCGTCCAGCGACAGCCCGCCCGTGCCGGTCAGCGTGAATCCGTCGATGATCGTTTCGCTGCCCGGCGCCTGTCCCGCCCAGTTGTCGCCGGTCGGCGAAACACCGGCAAGCGCGCCCGAAATCGACAGCGCCTTGTCGGTGATGAGGATCTTGCCCTCCGCGGAATAGTCCCCCGCGCCTACGAGGATTGTGTCGCCGTGGCTCGCGGCGTCGATGGCGGCCTGGATCGACATGCCGTCGTAGACGAGGAAGGTGGACGAGCCGGTGTTCGTGACCTCGATCACCTCGATGCCCGACAGCGTTTCGGTCCCGTCCGGGCCCGCGATCTGGCCGCTGAACGCGCCGCTGCCGTCCACCGACGCGCCCGTCACGGTGAAGTCGCCCAGCGTCACGGCCGCCCCGCCGCCATCGGCGATCACCGCCGTGTCGGTGCCGACGCCCCCGACATATTCGTCATCGCCCAGCCCGCCGATCA
>NZ_QGKU01000018.1 GCF_003172915.1 Meridianimarinicoccus roseus | reverse complement strand
CGGCCCTTTGCGGACATTACCCATTGCCGAGTTCGCCGAAGTGCGGCAGATATGAGTTCAACCATTAGAAGAGCCTCTTGTTTTGCGGAGCGCCAGAGGTTGAGCGGGTTTCACGGTGCAAAAACTTCACAATGCCATGACTGGCAGAACTGGCTAAGATTGTTGAACCTTCAATATGCGATTTTTTTCCGACGCCCCTTCTATTCCCGATCTCCTCTTGGAGCGTTGCGACGCTGGACGGGTCGTCTTCCTATGTGGTGCGGGAGTATCATTCAATTCAGGGATGCCAACGTTTCTCGGGCTTACGCAGCACGTGATCGACTTTTTCGATCCGCCGGAAGAATCAGAGGCAATGAAGGCGTTCGCCCCTTGGCGAGACGATCCAGCAGCAGCAAATGTTCCCCTCGATCAGATCTTCAACCTTCTGCACCAGGAATATGGTCGGGATGAGGTCAACGCACTGGTAACAGAGCGGTTGCTGGTCCCATCAACAGCAGCAACCAAAGGTCATGAACACAGCCTGGTGAAGCGGATATCGTCGAACCAGAGTGGCGTCCCCCAGATCGTGACAACCAACTTCGATCACCTGTTCGAACTTGGCGACGAAGCGGGCAGTATCCCGGCCCATATTCCCCCAGCGTTCCCTGATCTGTCATTCGGATCACCAATTGATGGTATCACCTATCTACACGGGCGACTTGTTGCACCAGATGCGACCCAACACCCCTACGTGCTGAGCAGTGCAGATTTCGGCAGAGCCTATCTGTCCGAGGCATGGGCCACGAAGTTCATCAGCGGCCTGTAGGAACGATATACCGTCGTTTTTGTCGGGTATCAGGCCGAAGACCCGCACGTGAAGTACCTCCTTCAAGGGCTCAACCATGATGGTCAGTTCGACCGAACGCGCCTCTATGCCTTCGACCGAGGGGAGCCGGAGGAAATTGAAGCCAAGTGGCGAGATCGGGGCGTAACTGCCATCGCCTATCAAGATCATGGCCACCTATGGCAGACCATGGAAGCTTGGGCTGACCGGGCTGACGACCCACGTGCCTGGCGGAGCCGGGTCGTCGCTTCTGCGCAACGTGACCCGAAGGAGATATCACCGCACGAGCGTGGCCAGGTCGCCCATGTCCTACGTTCGGTTCCGGGAGCCAAGGCATTTGCCGACGCCGAACCATCACCACACCCGGAGTGGGTTTGCGTCCTCGATGCATTCGTTCGCAATGCCAAGAAGTGCAGCGGATACGGGGAAGATGCCGAAGAGTTCGATCCCGTGCAGGCATATGGCTTCGATGATGATCTTGGTCCGATCAGTGATGAGGATTTCAGACGGGGAACCAGAAACGATAACCTGCTCGAATGGCGGAGTGGCGACGACAACCCGCCCGATTTGCACCGCCTCGGAGGACGCCAGGTAGAGGGCCATGAGGCAATGCCAACCCGGTTGTGGCATCTCGTCCGCTGGATCGGAAAGTCATTCCAAGCGCCAGTGATCGCCTGGTGGGCGGCTCGTCAACTTGGCCTGCATCCTCGCCTCATCGATCATATTGCTTGGCACCTCGACCAAGCGAAAGGCGCTGACAGGAACTGCCGACAAATCTGGAACCTGATATTGGAGCATCACCGTGATCCTCGGAACCGTCGGTGGGACGGGCGCTGGTACGACCTGAAGAAACGCATCGCCGAAGAGGGTTGGGTCCCCAGCGTCCTGCGTGACTTTCATCAAGCAGCCCAACCATGCTTGAACATCAAACGCCCAATGGGCCTGCATGAAAAAAAGCCGCCCACATTGGAGTGGGGTGAACTTCGTATCGACCAGATCGCTCGGTTCGAGATCAAGTATTTTGAGCGACACAACGAGGACCTCGTGGTGCCGGATGAGGTCCTGCCCGCTGTTTTTCACCTTCTGGAAAATCAACTCACCACAGCGGCTGGGATATTGTCCGACCTTGGTGTGTCCTACTTCACCACGCCGACATGCTACCCGGACCGGGAAACGGACGGTGGAGAGCATTACCATGATTCTGCTGAACCATTTCTTCTGTTGATTGAACTCTTCGACCGGATCGTGGCACTCGCGCCTCAACGGGCGATGGCCCATGCGATGCTCTGGGACGAAGGCGACGAGTACTTCTTTCGGAAGCTGAAGCTTTATGCGCTGTCGAAGCCTGACCTGTTCGATGCGAACGACGCCGCCGAGATCATCTCCATGTTCGATCAGACCGCGTTCTGGGACAACGACGTGGCGCGCGAACTTCTCTTCGCCCTGGTAGATCGGTGGGATGAGTTCACGGATGACAGCAAGGAAGTCATAGCTGAACGTATCCTTGCTGGACCAGACAAGATGGACCACCAGTCAGAGGACGATTACCCGGCATTCCGTGATCAGTTTGCCGCCAGGTACGGCCGTTACCTTCAGTTAAATGGCTGCGATCTACCTGATGCTTCGGCGACGCGGTTGGCGGAAATCATCGCGGGGATTCAAGATTGGTATGATGGTTGGGCAACGTCGACGGTGATGATGTCGGGCGTGCATACGTCTTGGGTCGGAGCGGACGAAACTCCAGACGCTATTCTCGACCTTCCAGTCAACGAGGTCGTCACAAGGGCAAAAGAAGACCTGAAGCGCGACTTCGGTAGTTTCACCGAGCGCCGCCCCTTTACGGGCCTGGTACGGGCAAATCCCCGCAAAGCCCTTTCCGCCCTAACTATTGCCGGGAAAGCTGGTGACTTCCCACAAGCGTTTTGGTCAGCAATAATCAACGAGTTGCCATCAGACATCGCTCCGCGGCTCAAAAGGGTCTTCCTGCTTCGCCTTGCTCGCCTTCCGCACCCAATCGTTGTTGAGCTCCGTCATACATTGGGTCGGTGGCTTGCACTGCTCCCCGACCTTGGACCGCCGGAAGCTGGATTTTTCCGGCTGTCTCACGATGACGGGCTGGTGACGCCATCGGGATAATGCATGGCCATCGGGATGTTGTATCCGATCGCGCTGTGAGGTCGGTCTTCGTTGTAGTGTCTACGCCAATCTTCCAGCTTTTCGCGGGCGTCGGCAAGGCTCATGAACCAGTGCGCGTTCAGGCATTCCGCGCGGAGCTTCGAATTGAACGCCTCGATGAACCCGTTGTCGGTCGGTTTTCCCGGTCGCGAGAAGTCCAACGTGACGTCGTTGGCATAGGCCCAGAGGTCGAGGTCACGGGAGATGAACTCGCTGCCATTATCGACCCGAATGGTCTTCGGGTAGCCGATCTTGGCGCAGACCTTCTCCAGTGTTTGCACGACGTCTTCGCCGCGGTAGGCGAAGCGGGCATCAGCCGCTGGACAGAGCCGGGAATGGGTGTCCACCACGGTCAGGATGCGGAGCTTCTTGCCCATGGCGAGTTGGTCGTGAACGAAGTCCATCGCCCAGACATCGTTCGGGCCGACCGCTTCCTGGCGGTCCTCGCGCAGCTTCGCTTTCACCCGGCGTTTCGGGTGCTTGTTCCGCAGCTGAAGCCCCAATTCGTTGTAAATCCTGCGCGTCTTCTTCATGTTGATGATCCAACCTTCTCGCCGAAGCAAGACATGCACACGGCGATAGCCATACCGCACACGCGTCTCGCAGATCTCCCTGATCCGCCTTTCGACGGCAGCCTGATGCGTCCGCCGGGACTTGTAGTGGTAGCTGGACGTGTCAAGGCAGATGGCCCCACAGGCCTTCCGGATCGACACGCCCCAGTCGACGCACATCCCGGTCACGATCTCTCGCAGACGCCCAGGCTTCAGAGCTTTCGGCGGATCACGTCCTGCAACATCTCCCGATCGAGGGTCAGATCGGCGACGATCTTCTTCAGCCGTGTGTTCTCGTCCTCAAGCGCCTTCAGCCGGCGCATCTCGTCTGGCAGCAACCCGCCATATTTCTTCTTCCAATTGAAATAGGTCGCCTGGCTGATCCCCGCCTTGCGACAGATCTCCGCGACCGGCGTTCCCTGCTCCCCCTGCTTCAGGATGAACGCCTTCTGCGCCTCCGTGAACTTCGATGCCTTCATGCGTTTCCGCTCCTCTCCCAGCCAGGAAAGATTAGCCGAAAACTCCAGCTTCAAACGGTCCAGTTTTCAGGGGGCAG
>NZ_QGKU01000017.1 GCF_003172915.1 Meridianimarinicoccus roseus | reverse complement strand
TGATCGATGAGGCGAGGATGCAGGCCAAGTTGACGAGCCGCCCACCAGGCGATCACTGGCGCTTGGAATGACTTTCCGATCCAGCGGACGAGATGCCACAACCGGGTTGGCATTGCCTCATGGCCCTCTACCTGGCGTCCTCCGAGGCGGTGCAAATCGGGCGGGTTGTCGTCGCCACTCCGCCATTCGAGCAGGTTATCGTTTCTGGTTCCCCGTCTGAAATCCTCATCACTGATCGGACCAAGATCATCATCGAAGCCATATGCCTGCACGGGATCGAACTCTTCGGCATCTTCCCCGTATCCGCTGCACTTCTTGGCATTGCGAACGAATGCATCGAGGACGCAAACCCACTCCGGGTGTGGTGATGGTTCGGCGTCGGCAAATGCCTTGGCTCCCGGAACCGAACGTAGGACATGGGCGACCTGGCCACGCTCGTGCGGTGATATCTCCTTCGGGTCACGTTGCGCAGAAGCGACGACCCGGCTCCGCCAGGCACGTGGGTCGTCAGCCCGGTCAGCCCAAGCTTCCATGGTCTGCCATAGGTGGCCATGATCTTGATAGGCGATGGCAGTTACGCCCCGATCTCGCCACTTGGCTTCAATTTCCTCCGGCTCCCCTCGGTCGAAGGCATAGAGGCGCGTTCGGTCGAACTGACCATCATGGTTGAGCCCTTGAAGGAGGTACTTCACGTGCGGGTCTTCGGCCTGATACCCGACAAAAACGACGGTATATCGTTCCTACAGGCCGCTGATGAACTTCGTGGCCCATGCCTCGGACAGATAGGCTCTGCCGAAATCTGCACTGCTCAGCACGTAGGGGTGTTGGGTCGCATCTGGTGCAACAAGTCGCCCGTGTAGATAGGTGATACCATCAATTGGTGATCCGAATGACAGATCAGGGAACGCTGGGGGAATATGGGCCGGGATACTGCCCGCTTCGTCGCCAAGTTCGAACAGGTGATCGAAGTTGGTTGTCACGATCTGGGGGACGCCACTCTGGTTCGACGATATCCGCTTCACCAGGCTGTGTTCATGACCTTTGGTTGCTGCTGTTGATGGGACCAGCAACCGCTCTGTTACCAGTGCGTTGACCTCATCCCGACCATATTCCTGGTGCAGAAGGTTGAAGATCTGATCGAGGGGAACATTTGCTGCTGCTGGATCGTCTCGCCAAGGGGCGAACGCCTTCATTGCCTCTGATTCTTCCGGCGGATCGAAAAAGTCGATCACGTGCTGCGTAAGCCCGAGAAACGTTGGCATCCCTGAATTGAATGATACTCCCGCACCACATAGGAAGACGACCCGTCCAGCGTCGCAACGCTCCAAGAGGAGATCGGGAATAGAAGGGGCGTCGGAAAAAAATCGCATATTGAAGGTTCAACAATCTTAGCCAGTTCTGCCAGTCATGGCATTGTGAAGTTTTTGCACCGTGAAACCCGCTCAACCTCTGGCGCTCCGCAAAACAAGAGGCTCTTCTAATGGTTGAACTCATATCTGCCGCACTTCGGCGAACTCGGCAATGGGTAATGTCCGCAAAGGGCCGGAAGCGACGCCGCGCTGGCGAGTGCCAAGCGAGTGCTCCTCTGCACCGCCGCATGTCAGCTTCGAGCCTGAAGTTCAAAATTGCTGCGAGTTGTCGGAACGACCGCCTCAGCCAATATCACCACTGATTAGCAATCAGGTTGTCCAATCAAAGGCAGAGGGCCTGGTGTTATCCTGTTGTACTTCTTTTGTGGCTCTGTTTTGGTATGAGCATGAAACATCTCATCACTGCGAGCCTCACTGTAGTAACATCACTGATTTTTGCTGTAGCAGTTGCAAAGCCTGTCGATTTGACAGGACTTACCTGTTTGCAGCAACGAGGGCTTGGGCCCGTCACGTGGGATTTCTACGGCGATGTAGCCATTCGCGAGTATGTAGCAGGTGATGGTAGTCCGGTACGTTTCGAGCGTATCGGAGAAGGCGCATACCAACGCATCCGAAACCTTGATGGAGAAATCTCTTCATATTGGTACTTCTTCGACGAAGGTGATGGTGTCCACATTAGGCTTTTTGCAAGCCCCGGAATGATTGCAGAAAAAGATCGTGAAACGCCTTGGCAACGAGCAACCATCCCTTTTTTCGCGGAATGCGTGCCTCTATGGGAACGGAATGAACCACCTGTTGAACAGTAAGCCACTTGCTGATGGAAAAGCCGATGAATATAGTCCATAATCCGATCCGAAACCTTCCAAATCACCGTTTCCTCCGAAAATCGACCCTTTTGGCGGCTTTAAATCCAAGGCAATGATCGCCAAAGCGGACACTCGTCGGCACAGAGGGAATGTCAGCAGAGTCCACAAAACTGACCTGCGACGAACGGCAGTTACCGATCCGAGACGAAAACCGTCGTTTTCGCCTGTGACAGAAACGTATGAGTTTTGTCTAGAGGCGACCACAGTTGCCCAAAAATTACCGCTAATCCATACATTGATCTAAGAAACCATTTGATGAGGCCACATCATGCGACCGTCACCGCAGGAAGCGCTTGATCCAACCATGCGATCAAAACAGACGCTCTTCGAGTGGTTTAGCGATGTCTCACAAGTTGATCTGGCGTCGGATAGTTACGATGAGCTAATGGGATACTTCGCTACGAGAGGGCCATCATGGTATCGCTTCCTGCACGAAGAATGGTCGAAATTCCACCAAGAGTATTCTGGCTTTACAATACCTTCTTTGGCGAGCTCGGCGCGGGGTCGCCGTCCTCTAATTTGGAATGAGTTGGGTACAGCCGGATCTAATCAAGGCATGGGGGGCATAGACCCTAGGCTCGCCTTATTTGGACCGCTTTATTACGATGGCATCGTCTTTACCGACGCCATAGCTGTGCCGAGTGAGCTCTGCCGGACCCAGGGACGAAAGGAGTTGTTTGACTACCATGCCCGCGATAGATTTCTCGAATTCATTGATGTCTTAATTGGGTATGCACCGCTTTTCGCCACTGGCCAGATGGCGGTACTTTCAGAAAGAACCGCGTTCGGTGCAGCTATCCCGCCACACCCGCATGATAATCCTTGGGAGAGCGAATACATCAAGCAGGACCTCATGGGTCGGAAAATGCGTGGTGAGCTTTCAAAGGATCAAGACCGTGCGGCAGCGGGGATTGCACGGCTTGCAGGCTATCTGCATCTGGCGGAAGCGCATGAACTCGATCCTATAATAAGCAATGAACTAAGTTTGCAAGCCGATCTGCTCTTTGATTATCTCGCTGAAATTGCTTTTGCGGGCGCTCCCAAGAACGCCACTGCAGAACTCATTCCACCTCCTAAGTTCCAATTCAGTTTCTTCCAAGAACAAGCGCCAAAAACACGACAAGAGGCCGCTAAGCTCATGTCTCAGTTGATCTATGACGACCACTGGGTCCGAGTGCGTGAGATATTTAAGGAGGCTATAAACGAAGCCACGCGCGACGACTATAATCGATGCCTAACTGAAGGGATGAGGGAATTAGGAGCCGCAGAACGCAAGCAGCCGCCAGCTTTCGTATCTTTGGCAACGGACTTTGCCAACAACTATGCAGGATCGGCGGTTGCAGTTCTATCCATTAGCGCAGCGTCGTTCTTTGGTGCAGACTGGCTAGCTGATGAAGTGAACTCCAATACTGGTGCTAACCTGCTATTCTCGTCAGCTGCTGCCACAGCGACCGGCCTCGCGTCGGCCTCCCTGATCCAAAGGGTCCAACGCCGCAGCCATGTCGGCCCTGACGTCCTAAGCTACGCTCTGGAAGCGATAGGTGATCCTACGAATGAGCAGATAGCTCGCAAAGCGGCCGCCGAAGCTTTCATAGCAAAGATGCGAAACCGAAAAAGCCCGGATAGCGATCAAGCATAACTTCGTGGCTTCCACTACATCTGATTGGTAGACAACCCCCCTGCCAAAACAGGAGCACCGAAAAAACGGTGATTTCTGTCCGTCCCCAAGAGGGCTCGCACCTTCAGAAGGTTAGTCGAGACAGAACTCCATGGCAAAATCCATGTGTTTCTCACACGCTTTGTAACCAGTGTTCCGGTCACACCTTGGTGTCGTAGTTCCATGTATGGACGCTCGCCGTTTGCAAGGGTTTTCTTGTCTTGATGTCGACAGGTTGGGTGCGGTCATGTATTCGGCCCTTGGTTGCGACCGACGGCCGCTGGCCCTGATGAAATCCGCGGATCAACTCCCAATCAAGGCAACGCGCACAGAAGCGGCGCTTGGAACTAGGCGGGTCTGGTCGATCCCCGGCAAAACCGGTCTGCCATCAAGTCACGTTCACCCGAGCAACTGGTCGTCTCTTGTTCAGGTCGCCGCGACGGGCGGCTCTTGGTGATAGATGCGCCCGGACGTTAGCACCGCCCAGATGATTCTCGCCGTCTTGTTTGCCATCGCGACTGCAGCGACCTTGCCCGGTCGCCGGGTCAGCACATTCGCAAGCCAGTTTTCCGATGCAGGTTTTCCGCGCGCATAGCGGATCAGGGCGCAACTCGATACCACCAGCAACCTGCGGATGTAGCTGTCGCCCCACTTGGTTATATGGCCAAGACGCGTCTTTCCTCCCGTCGAGTTCTGCCGTGGAACGAGCCCCAGGAATGCCGCGAACTGCCGGGCATTTCGGAAGTTCGTTCCGTCTCCGATCGAGGCCACGATCACCGAGGCAGTGATTGGCCCGACCCCCGGAATGGTCTCGAGGCGCCGGGAGGCTTTGCTGCTGCGATGGAAGGTAAGAATGCGCTTTTCCAGCGCCGTGATCCGGGCGGCTGCATCCCGTATCTGGCCTGCCAGATGAGAGAGGGTTTCGCGTTCAAGTGGAGACAAGCGGTCATCATCGGCCTTCACAACTTCCAGCAGCGCGGCCACGCCGGTCCTGCCCTGGGCCGCGACATAGCCGGTCTCCGCCAGGTGCGCACGGAAGGCATTGATAAGCATGGTTCTTTGCCGGATCAGCAGATCACGCGCCCGGTGCAGCATCAGCACGGCCTGCTGGTCCCTCGATTTCACCGGCACGAACCGCATGTCCGGGCGCCCGACCGCTTCGCAGATGGCCGCGGCGTCGGCCGCGTCATTTTTCTGCCGCTTCAGATAGGCCTTCACGTATTTCGGCGGCATCAGCCGAACTTCGTGGCCGAGCGCGGCGATCTCCCGGGCCCAGTAGTGCGCAGTGGCGCATGCTTCCATACCGACCAGGCAGGGTTCCAGCTTTCGAAAGAAGGCCAAAACCTGGGACCTGCGCAGCTTGCGCGACATGAGCCGCTTTTCGGCGGCACAGACGCCGTGGACGTGGAACACGTTCTTTGCGATGTCGATTCCGATCCTCGCGATCATTCTTTCAGCCTCCTTGTTGGATACCCCAGCATCCCGCCGGGGGTGGCGAGCGTCCACTCCATCATGGCAACAACTCGGTGAGCCGGTTGATCTTGTGATCGTGGATGCGGTCGAGGACATCGGCCAGGTAGGCCTGTGGGTCGAGGTCGTTCATCTTTGCAGTCTCTATCAGGGTCATGGCGCGGGCGAGGGTTTCGCCGCCGGTGTCGGAGCCGGCAAACAACCAGTTGCGGCGGCCAACGCCGATCGGGCGCATGCCACGTTCCGCGGGATTGTTGTCGATGGCCACGCGCCCGTCGTCGAGAAAGAGGGTGAACGAGGGCCAGCGGCCCAGCCCGTAGCGAAACGCCTTGGCCAGATCGCTCTTGCCCGGAATGCGGGTCAGCTGCTTTTCAGCCCAAGCATGGAAGGCGTCGACCTTGGGCTTGCTTTTCTCCTGCCGGACGGCGCGCCGAACCTCGGCGGACTGGCCGGCGATCTGGCGCTCGATGTCGTAGAGCTTGCCGATCCGGTCGAGGGCCTCCTTCGCGATTTCGGATCTGGTGGATGTCCAGACGTCGTGGAAATCGCGGCGCAGATGAGCCCAGCACGCAGCCTCGCGGAACTGCGCGGTGCCGTCCGCGCGGCGCTCATATAGCTCCTTGAACCCGGTATAGGCATCCGCTTGCAGAACACCGCTGCTGCGGGCGAGATGCTTTCGGGGATGTTCGCCCTTCCGGTCGGGCGAGAAGTAGTAGACCGCCCCGGGTGGGTCCTGTCCCGCCCAGGGCCGCTGATCGCGGACATAGGTCCAGATCCGGCCCTGCTTGACACCCTTGCCCAGCCCCTTGTCCTTGCTGGAGCGGTCGAGCACGCGGATCGGGGTATCATCGGCGTGCAGAAGATCGCTGGACATGATCTCGGCCTCGATCTTCTCGATCAGCGGCGCCAGCGTCTTCATCGCCCTGCCGCACCAGTCCACCAGGGTCGTGTCCGGAATGTCCGCGCCCATGCGGGCGAAGATCTCGTTCTGTCTGTAGAGCGGCACATGGTCATCGAATTTCGAGGTCAGCACGTAGGCCAGCAGGTTCGGACCCGCCATGCTCCGCGGGATCGGCCGGCTTGGCGCAGGCTCCTGGATCATCTTCTCGCAGCGCCGGCAGGACTTCTTGACCCGCGCGATCTCGATCACCTTCAACTGCGCTGCGATCATGTCGATCAACTCGCTGACGTCCTCGCCCACCACACGCAGATCGCCGCCGCAGTCCGGGCAGCTGTCGCCGGGATCGAGTTCACGGCGTTCGCGCGGCGTATCCTTGGACACCTTCGGGCGGCGGCGTTGCCTGGGCTCGACTGCTGCCGGGACCTGGTCTTCGGTGTCCGGCGCGTCCTCGTCCTCCTGCGCCGTGTCTTTCGCCTCGGCCAGGGCCACCTGCAAGTCTTCCAGCGCCAGTTCGAGCTGTTCGATCTCGCGCTCGATCTTTTCCGATCTCGGTCCGAACTTCTGCTTTTGCAGTTTGGCGATGCGCACGCGCAGCGTCTGGACCAGCAGGTCATGCGCGCGCAGCGTGGCCGACATCTGCGCATTCTCCGCCTGCAAGGCGGCGATCATCGCCTTCAGAGCGGCGGGATCTTCAGGAAGATTTTCGGCAGCATTCGACATGCGCCCGACTATCACGGATCAGGTGCGAGAGCCATAAAAACAAGGGGAATCAGGGCGATAATTTATCCCACCCGGGCCGGCGGCGCACCCCAGTCCGGCCGGCGCCAGTCAATCCCTTCCCACAGCATCGCCAGCTGCGCCGAGGTCAGCCGCGCCGTGCCCGTGGTCGCCGTCGGCCACGGAAACCGGCCACGCTCGAGCACTTTGTAATAAAGGCAAAAGCCCTGGCCGTCCCAATAGAGCAGTTTCAAACGGTCGCCCTTGCGCCCACGAAAGGCGAAAACTGCTCCGCTCGCAGGCTTCTGACGCAGGACATCCTGGGCAAGTGCCGCGAGGCCCGTGATGCCTTTCCTCATGTCCGTGACGCCGCAGGCGAGATACACACGAACGCCAGTCCCCGGACCGATCATGCCGCTTCCACTGCCCGGATCAGCCGCGTCAGCGCGGCCGCCTCCATGTTGCTGTCGAAGCGCAGACAGCGCCCACCCGGCAGGCGCAGCTCGATCGGCGAGGGTGTCGCACTCGGAGGTGCTTCGGGAATGGCGGGAACCTCGTGCGCCGGTGGAATGTCAAATGGAAGGAACAGCGCGCCGCTTTCCGGAGACCACAGCCCCTTCTTCTTCAATTCGTGCCGCCAGGCATAGATCTGCTGACGCGTGATTTCGTGCCGCTGCGCAACCTGCGTCACCGTCGCGCCATCCACCCCGACCGACACGACGATACCAAGCTTCTCCTCATCGCTCCATCGGCGACGTCGCTCGGCACCCAGAACCTCGCCCCGCATGACCCCTCCGCACATAAGACACGTCGTTTGCGACGTCGCTAAGCACGTGTCTTA
>NZ_QGKU01000016.1:38496-69736 GCF_003172915.1 Meridianimarinicoccus roseus | reverse complement strand
CGCGTCCTCAGAATTCGACGACGGCGCGGATGGATTTGCCTTCGTGCATCAGGTCGAACCCGTGGTTGATCTCGTCGAGGGTCAGCTTGTGGGTGATCATCGGGTCGATCTCGATCTTGCCGTCCATGTACCAGTCCACGATCCTCGGCACGTCGGTGCGCCCGCGCGCCCCGCCGAAGGCCGTGCCCTTCCACACACGCCCCGTCACCAGCTGGAACGGCCGCGTCGCGATCTCGGCACCCGCAGGCGCCACCCCGATGATGATGCTCTCGCCCCAGCCCTTGTGCGCGCATTCCAGCGCCGTGCGCATCACGCCCACATTGCCCGTCGCGTCGAACGTGTAGTCCGCCCCGCCCCCGGTCAGCGCCACAAGATGCGCCACCAGGTCGCCGTCGACCTTCGACGGGTTCACGAAATCGGTCATCCCGAAGCGCCGCGCCATCTCGGCCTTGTCGTCGTTCAGGTCCACGCCCACGATCTGGTCCGCGCCCGCAAGCCGCAGCCCCTGGATCACGTTCAGACCGATCCCGCCAAGCCCGAACACCACGCCCCGGCAGCCGATCTCGGCCTTGGCGGTGTTGATCACCGCGCCGATCCCCGTCGTCACGCCGCAGCCGATGTAGCACACCTTGTCGAACGGCGCGTCCGGGCGGATCTTCGCCAGCGCGATCTCAGGCACGACCGTGTGGTTGGCGAAGGTCGAGCAGCCCATGTAGTGGTGGATCGGCGTGCCGTCGAGCATCGAGAACCGCGTCGTGCCATCCGGCAGAAGACCCTGGCCCTGCGTCGCGCGCACCTTCTGGCACAGGTTCGTCTTCGGGTTCAGGCAGTACTCGCATTCGCGGCACTCCGGCGTGTAGAGCGGGATCACGTGGTCCCCCACCGCAAGGCTCGTCACGCCGGGGCCGACCTCCACGACAACGCCCGCGCCCTCGTGACCCAGGATCGCCGGAAAGATCCCCTCGGGGTCCGCGCCCGAACGCGTGAACTCGTCCGTGTGGCAAAGACCCGTGGCCTTCACCTCCACAAGAACCTCCCCGGCCCGCGGGCCGTCAAGCTCCACGTCCATGATTTCAAGCGGCTTGCCTGCCTCAACGGCAACAGCGGCGCGTGTTCGCATGTCTGTCTTCCTTCCCTGGTACGGCCCGGTCTCTTTGTCGGCGGGTCCGCGTCCCTCTGCGAGAAGTATGGTCGGCGACAGTATACCGAACAATGCAGACTATGGTGGGCATCGGGGGCGATGGACAGGTCAGGTGCTCTGTTGCAGGATACAGTCGGGGGAGGAGACCGCACCATGACGCCCAAGACTTCCGGCACCATTGCGCTGGCGCTGGCCGCGCTGTGCCTTGCAGGCCCCGTTGCCGGGGCGGACTATTCCGATCCGACCTGGCCTTGCGTGCAGCGCAAGGTGGAACGGCTATCAGTCGGGCTCATGTGGCCCTACCCGGTGCCCGAAACCATGCCGGACACGGTACCGCAGTCCGCACGCGACGATATCGCCGCGCTTGGCGCGAAGTTGGCGGTGCGCCGAATCGCGCCGCAGGACCTGGCGCCGGACATTGCCTCCTTCGCTGCCGCGCATGGCGGCGACCCGGCTCTGCTCGGTCTGGTCTTCGCAGACGTGTTTGACAGCCTGTCGCGGCGCCGGGCGCGGATCATTGGCGGCATCGGGGATTTCTCGTTGAGCCAGATCGCATTGGCCGAGAAGATCGAAGAAGCCCGTGGCGAGATGACCGCAGAGCTGAAAGCCGACGCGCCCGATTTCGACCGGATAGACGCGCTGGAAGAACAGCTCGACTGGGATCAGCTGATCTATTCCGACCGCCAGAAATCTATCACCTACCTGTGCGAGACCCCAACCCTGTTGGAACGGCGGCTGTTCGAAATCGCCCGGATGCTCCAGGCCGAAGTCGACGAAGGCTGACCGTCATTCCCATTCCAGTTCTGTGAAGGCGACGGTAGCGTTGCGCGGGTTATAGGCGTCGAACAGCTCCCAACGATCCGCTTCCGACGCGGCGATGCGCGGCACCGCATCCGACAGGCGCAGCCCGGCGGCGATCGCTGAACGTGTGTCGCGAGCCAATGTATCGAGGTAGCGTCGCAACGGGGCCGCACCATCCGGCCAAGGCAGCGCCGTCGCCCCGTGACCGGGCACGACGCGCAGAATCTCACCCCCGGCTTCGCGCTGCAGCCGGTCCAGCACAGCCAGCCAGCCGCGCACACTGCCGTCCAGCGCGGGAGTATGCCGGTCGAACAGAAGATCCCCGGCGAAAAGCGTTCCCGTGGCACTGTCAAACACGGTCAGATCCGTGCCCGTATGCGCCAGCGGCCACGCGCGCAGGTGCAGCCGCCGCCCGCCAAGGTCGATCTCGGCCGCGTCTTCCACCGCCAGCACGACCTGCGGCGGTTCGGTGCCCAGAAGAGCGACCGGCCCGATCAGCCGCGCGAGGCTTTCAAGGTAATTGCCCTGCCGGTCCGCCAGCGCGCGCGTCAGCCCGGCATGGGCCACGCTCGCCGCGCCCGCGACCTCCAGCACCGAAGCGCCGAAAACGTGGTCGGGATGCATGTGGGTCAGAATGACATGGGTGACGGGCTTGTCCGTCCGCTGGCGGATTGCGCGCCAAAGCGCCTCGCCCATCCAGGCGGCACTCCCGGTGTCGATCACGGCGACCTGCCGTGCCCCGATCACGAAGCCAAGATTGGCGACATCCCCGCGATTGTCCCGGTCCGGTTCGGCAACCAGCCCGGCATGGACGAAGACGCCCTCGGCGATCTCCTCCACCGCCAACGCGTCGCCGACCGGGCGGCAGTCTGGCGTGCCCCCCGCCATCGCCGCGCGGTCGGGCGGAGCCGCGCGCAACGCAGCGGTGCAGCCTGCCTCGGTTGGCGCCTCGTATCCCGGAAGCAGCAGGTCCCGGCACGGGGGCGGGCCCCCGTTGGCGGGTGCATCGGCTGCCCCCGCGGCACCAAGACAGAGTGTCAGGACGGCTTCGAACATGGTAGCAGGCCCCTTCCGGCATAGACCGCGCGAAAACGTGAGCGCACAGACTTATCTCCGTGTATAATAAATGGGCAAATTGTGGCATCGTCTATCCGATATGTGCGGGAGGACCACCGATGACGCAGCCATTCATAAAATTGACTCTGCTTGCCGCCCTTTTGGCGGGCGCCGCCCATGCGGCCGACCCGGTGCCTAACCCGCTTACCGACAGCCCGACTTGGGACACGCTGAGGGTAGATGTGGTGGGCGATGCCCCGATCGGAGACGCCTCTGCGATCCTGACAATAGACGCGCCCTATCGCGCCAACGACGCCGCCACCGTACCGGTGCACCTGACGCAATCCGACCCGTCGGTGCGCATCAGCGGGGCGACCATCGTCATCGACGAGAACCCGGCGCCGGTCGCAGCCGTGCTGGGCTTTTCCGACGCGATGTCACCGCTGGATTTCGAACTGCGAGTGCGGGTCAACCAGTATTCCAACGTACGCGTCATCGCCGACACCCCTGAAGGCCCGGCGATGACCGGCCGCTTCGTGAAGGCATCGGGCGGGTGTTCCGCCCCAGCCTCACGCGATCCAGAGGTCGCGTTGCAAGGCATGGGAATGATGAAGTTGCGCAGCTTCACACCCGAAGCCCAGATGTCCACCGCGCGCCGCGAGGCACAGATCATGGTGAGGCATCCGAACTATTCGGGATTGCAGCGCGACCAGATCACCCAACTGTTCATTCCGGCGCATTTCATCGACCACATGGAAGTGTGGCAAGGCGACGAGTTGCTGTTCACGATGGATGGCGGGATTTCGATCTCGGAGAATCCGGTTTTCCGGTTCAGCTATGCCGACAACGGTGCCCCTGCCCTGACGGTGCGCGCCACCGACACCGAGGGCAACAGCTTCGTGCAGGAGTTGCGCAAGGCGGCCGAGGGCTAGGCCGCAGCCGCCGCGCCGGTCAGTGGCTCATCAGAACGGGTAGCCGCGCGCGCAGGGCGATGTCATGCGTGACGCCGCCGATCAACCCCTCGCGCAGGGGCGAGTGTTCGTAGGCGCCCATTACCAGCAAGCTGGCCCCTGTCTTTTCGCAATGGTCCACCAGAGTGTCGGCAATGGGGCGACGTTCGCGGGGCAGTTCCGTAAGGGTCACGTTCACGTCGTGACGGTCGAGAACCATCTGCACATCGATCCCCGGCAGCGAGTCCGCCAGCGGCGAGCGGCCCACCGACACGATGTCCACCTCGGTTTCGGTTTCGAGGATCTGCATGGCGTCCGCCAGCGCTCGCGCCGCCGCACGCCCACCATCCCAGGCCACAACGGCGCGCCCGTTGAACACGCTGCCCGTATAGTTGGCCGGAAAGGTCAGCACGGGTCGGCCGCTGTCGAAGGCCACGCGATCCGGGTGGATCTCGATATGCGAGAGGTTGTAGTCCTCGCTCGTCTCGTACATCCCGAGCACCGTCAGGTCGAACAGCCGCGCATAGCGCGCAACGGTGCGCTGCACCGACCCGCCGCTGTCGATCCAGTGGAGTTTTGCGTCCGGCACGTCGGCGCAGACCTTGTGGAACTTCTCGCGGATCTCAGACGTGGGACTGTCCGCCGCCTCGACGATCGCTTCATGCACCTTGCGGGGCATCCACGTCCGCTTCATCTGCCGGGACAGCAGCGGGTTGCCATGTGCGAACAGCCCGGTCAGATGCGCATCGAAATACTTCTGCATCAGCACCGCGCCGGTCAGGGCCGCGTCCGATCCCGGCATGCCGTTATAGGCGACGAGGATGTTCTTGATACTCATGGGTCCGCCCCTGCCCTTCAGCCGTCGTATAGACCGGCGCTGCGCGCGCGCAGCTTGGTCAGCGCCAGCACAGTGTCGATGGTGGGTGTGGGCGTGTCCGTGACCCGGCCCAGTTCCTGAACCGACCCGACCAGCGCGTCGATCTCCATCGGGCGGCCCTGGTCGAGATCCTGAAGCATGGAGGTCCGGTGAGCACCGACCGCGGCGCCGCCGTCGATCCGCTTGTCCACGTCAATGGGAAACTTGACGCCCAGCTTTTCGGCGATCTGCTGCGCCTCCAGCATCATGTTGCGCGCGACGGCGCGGGTGCCGTCATCGGTGCACAGCACATCAAGCGTCGCATGGGTCAGCGCCGAGATCGGGTTGAACGACAGGTTCCCCCAAAGCTTGACCCAGATTTCGTCCCGAAGGCGCGGCCGCACCGGCGCCTTCAGACCCGCTGCGCTCAGAGCTTGTGACAGCGCCGTGGCGCGCTGCGACTTGCTGCCATCGGGTTCACCCAGACTGAAGCGGTTGCCCTCTATGTGCCGGATTGTGCCGGGTTCGGACACTTCCGCCGCAGGATAGACCACACAGCCCAGCACGCGGTCCGGGCCGAACCCGTCCCATTGCGCATTGCCCGGATCGACTGTCGCAAGCCGGGTGCCTTCCAGATCGGCGCCGATCTTGTGGAAGTACCACCAAGGCACGCCGTTCACGCCGCTGACGACGGTCGTGCCATCGCCGATCAGCGGTTGCATCTTGGCTACCACCGGCGGCACCGAATGGGCCTTAAGCGTGACAATGACGTAGTCCTGCGGGCCGAGATCGGCGGGATTATCACTTGCCGTGACCTGCACCGTCTGCGGTGCGCCGTCCTCCTCGATCAGGGTCAGACCCTTTTCCTTCATGGCCGCCAGATGCGGACCGCGCGCAACAAGGCTGACCTCGGCCCCGGCTTGCGCCAGTTTCACGCCCATGTAGCCGCCGATGGCCCCGGCGCCGAAAACGCAGATCTTCACCGATCAGACCCCTTCCACGAGCCCGAGTTTCTCCGCCAGCCCGATGCGCTGCATCTTGCCGGTCGCGCCCTTGGGGATCTCGTCGAGGATCACGACTTTCCGGGGCACCTTGAAATCAGCCATGCGTTCGGCCGCGAAGGCGCGGATGTCCTTCTCGGTCGCCGCGGAGCCTTCGGTTAGAACGATAGCCGCCGCGACCTCCTCGCCCAGCTTGGAATGCGGGAGCGCGAAGGTGACGACCTGCGCTACTTCCGGATGATCGAGCAGCACGCCGTCCACTTCGAGCGGGCTTATCTTCTCGCCGCCGCGGTTGATGATTTCCTTCAGGCGCCCGGTCAGGTGCAGGTATCCGTCAGCATCGAAAGCGCCCTGGTCGCCGGTGCGGAACCAGCGCGCGCCGTCCGCCTCGAAGAAGCTTTTCGCGTTGGCGTCAGGGTTGGATTCGTAGCCCGGAGTCACGTTCGGACCCGAAATCACGACCTCGCCGGTGCCTTCGATCAGATGGTTTTCCAACTCGTGCGCAATGCGGATCATCGGACCGGCCTCCACACCCACCGCACCGGGTTTCTGGACACGGGGCGGCAATGGGTTGCACGCCATCTGGTGCGCGGCCTCGGTCATGCCGTAGGCTTCTATCACCGGGGCGCCGAAGGTCTGCTGCAACTGAACCATCACCTGCGCGGGCAGCGACGCCGATGACGAGCGCAGGAAGCGCAACTTCGCCGCCGCGATCACGTCGGCATTTCGGCCTGCCCGCGACAGGATCGCCTGATGCATGGTCGGCACGGCTGTGTACCAGGTAGGCGCCGCCTCTTTCATCCAGCCGAAGAACTTCAGCGCGTCGAAGCCCGGTGCGCACCAGATCGACCCGCCGGCCGACAGCGACGCCGCGACGGCGGCGATCAGGCCATGGATGTGAAACAGTGGCATGACGTTCATGCAGCGATCGGCGGGCCGAAGGTCCAGCGACTCACGGATGTGCTGGGCCGACGCGGCCACGTTGGTCTGCGTCAGTGGCACGATCTTGGGCCTAGATGTAGTGCCCGACGTATGCAGGATCAGCGCGATGTCATCGCTGCATGGCGCGCGGGTCTTCCGGGTGGCCTCGCCGTCCGACGACAGAGTGAAGTGACCCGCCGGCGCTCCGTCCGGCACCGAGAGGCGGATGATCCGCATGCCCAGCTTGCTGGCTGCGGCGAAGGCGGGGCCGTCATAGCCGTCCTGCAGCAGCAGCGCCTTCGCCTTCAGGTCTTCCAAGTAGAACGCGTATTCGTCCTCGCGGTAGGCCGGGTTCAGGGGCGCTGTAGTTGCCGCCTGCGCAACGGTGACGAAAGCCGTCGCCATTTCCGGGCCGTTCGGCAGCACGATGGCCACCCGGTCATCCGCATCGATGCCCATGCCGTTCAGGCTGTCCGCGACCTCGTGCGCCAAAGCGCGCAAACCGTCGTAGTTCAACCAGTCACGCCCCGGCGCCCCGATGGCGGGCATATCGCCCGGATGGCCGGAGATCAGCGATGTCAGGGTGGTTTCCATGGAAGACGTCCTCGTTCTTGGTATTCACTGCATATTATTCTGCGGGCGAGGGCTTGCGCCCCAGCCAGCGATTGACGTGCTTTAGCATCGGCAACAGGAAGAAGATTACACTGATGGCGATGAATGTTCCGGACAGCGGACGCTCAATGAACGCCAGCACGTTGCCCTGTTCCGAGATCAGGGTCTGGCGGAAGCTTTTCTCCATCAGTGGGCCGAGCACAAGCGCAAGTACCAGCGGCGCCATCGGATAGTCGGCCTTCCGCAGCAGGTAACCGCCAACGCCGAAACCCAGGATCAGCCAGACATCGTGCATTTTCTGACTTGGCGCGAAGCCGCCCACGATGCAAAGGATGAAGACCAGCGAGCACAGCACTGTAAACGGCATCCGCAACGCCCAGACAAACAGCGGTATCAGCGCGAGGTTCACCAGAACTGCAGCAACGTTCGCCGTATAAAGCGAGGAGATAAGCCCCCAAACGAAGTCCGGCTGTTCGATGAACAACATCGGGCCTGGAACCAGTCCCCACATTACCATGCCGCCCAGCAGCAGCGCCGTGGTCGGCGAACCGGGAATGCCCAGCGTCAGCATCGGCAGAAGTGATCCGGTGGAGGCCGCGTTATTCGACGTCTCAGGTGCGATCACACCCTCGATCGTGCCCTTGCCAAAGCGTTCGGGCGTCTTCGACATCAGCTTGGCGATTCCGTAGGACATAAGCGCGGCGGGCGTCGCACCGGCGGCTGGCAGCATTCCTACGAAGAAGCCCAGAATCGACCCGAAGCTCATGGTCTTCCAGTGCTTGTTCAGTTCCTTCACGCCGTACCACAACTCGCCGAAGGTCAGTTTTGCCGGGGTGACCGAGGGCGCGGATTTTTGCGTCTCGATGGTGTAGAGGATCTCGCCGATGCCATAGACGCCAATAGCGAGAACAAGAAAGCTGATGCCGGAATAGAAGCCCGGCTGGTCGAAGAAGATCAGCCGTGGTTGGCCCGAGATAAGATCGAGCCCAACAGTGGACAGTGCGAGGCCCAGACAGATCATCATGAGCGTCTTGAGCACATCGTCCCCGCCCAGCCCCACGAACGTGGTGAAGGCCAGCAGCACCAGCGCGAATTCCTCGGCCGGGCCGAAGGCAAGAGCCACGTCAGCCAGCGGTGCCGCGAACAGTGTGAACAGCACGACCGAGATCGTTCCACCGACAAAGGACGCGCAGGCAGCCGCGATCAGGGCCAGGCCCGCCTGGCCCTTCTGCGCCATCGGCCGCCCGTCGAAGGTCGTGGCGACGGCGGTTGAAGCGCCGGGGATTCCCAGCAGGATCGAACTGATCGCCCCGCCGTACATTGCGCCGTAATAGATCGCGGCCAGCAGGATGATGGCCGAGGACGGCGGCACGATGAAGGTGATCGGCAGGATGATCGCCACGCCGTTGACCGACCCCAGCCCCGGCATGGCGCCGATGAACAGGCCGACGGTCACACCGATCACGACGATCAGCAGGTTTAGCGAGGTCAGCGAGGTGGCGAACCCGTCCGCCAGATGGGCCATCAGTTCCATGTGCAGGACCCCTCAGAAGAAACGAGCGTAGAGCGGGATGAACAGCGGTTCGGTGAAGCCCTTCGGCAGAAGGATCTTCAGCGTCACCTCGAAGAAGAAGAACAGGAATACCGGGGTGCCGAGCGTCAGCAGCAACGTCAGCGTCCAGCCATGCTTGCCGAACACCTTGAGGTACCACAGCAGGAAAAGGGGCAGCGCGATATAGGCGCCCGCCCAGGGCATCAGCGTGATGGTCACCACGAGCGAGCCGATCACAACCAGCACCGCGCGCAGCGTTTCCTGATCGAAAAAGGTGTCGGGATTGTCGAACTTGATCCGGAAGGAGCGCACGATGATCGCCCCCGCAGTCACGAACATGATCGCCGACAGCCAGAACGGGAAGGCGCCACCGCCAGGTCCGCCGGTCATCCCGTTCCACCCGATGGGCAGGGCGGTGGCGTGCCACATGAAATAGGCAGACAGCACCATCAGGGCTGCTGCGATGACTCGGTCAGCGGTCAGCATGGGTCATGTTCTCTTTGGATGGGAAAAGGGCGCAGGGAAACCCTGCGCGCCTTGGTGCCGATGTCGCAGCGGGTGGGATCAGGAACCTTCGCCCATGGCGCCCAGAAGGTCACCATGCTTGGCACGTTCTTCCAGGAAATAGGCCTGCAGGGCATCACCTGTCAGAAAGTCGGCCATCAGTGCCTTTTCCTGCGTGTAGGTCTTCCATTCCTCGGTCGCGTTAAGCTTCTCGAACATCTCGGTGTAGTAGGCGACCGCCTCGGGCGACATGCCAGACGGTGCCACGAAGGACCGCTGCATCCAGTAGACCAGCTCATGGCCCAGTTCGGTCATGGTTGGAGTGTCGGGAAACACGTCGATGCGGTCCGGGGTGAAGGCTGCGATCGGGCGAAGCTTTCCGGCCTGATAGAACCCAAGCGCCTCGGACGGGTTGTTCACGGAGGAGTCGATGTGTCCACCAACGAGGTTCTTCGCAACGTCCCCGCCCCCTTTGAACGGCACGTAGGTGACTTTGATCCCGAACTCGGTTTCCAGCATCGCGGTTACGAGACTGTCCTCCTGGCCGGTGCCGGTGCCGCCCATCTTCCACGATCCACCCGACGCCTTCACCGCTGCAACGTAGTCATCCAGCGTCTGGATATCGCTATCGGCGTTGACCCAAAGAACGAACGTATCGAGAGCCATGCGCGCCAGCGGTGTGAACTCTTCGATATTGACGCCGATGTCGGTACGCAGCGGGGTGGTATAATAGCTATTCAGCGTCGCCATGATCACGTGGTCATCTCCGGACTTGTCCTTGAGATACCGCAGCGCCTCGGCGCCCGACCCGCCGCCCTTGTTCACGGGCAGGATCGGCATGCTGGACAGGTTTTCCTTCTGGATGATGGACTGGAACAGCCGCGCAAGACGGTCGGCGCCGCCGCCCTGCCCGGCCATAATGACCATCTCGACGGGCTTTTGCGGTTTCCAGTCAGCGGCAGCAAGCGGCGCCGCGGCAAGCAAGACGGCCGAAGCCAAGGCAGCGGATGCAATCCGCCGCGTGATCGCGTAAGTCATGTAGATCTCCTCCCGATGGCAACCGGCCTTGTTGCACGCTCTTTTGTGGCGCGACGGCTGGTTCGTATACAATCTGTACCACCACGCCATAAAATTTCACGGAATATCGTGTTCTCGTGTTATATGTTGCCTTAACAGAAAGCAGTATTGTAAACTTGTAAGTATGGAAAAGATCCTTGTCGGCCCCCAGCTTCGGCAGCTCCGGCTGTCACACGGCCACACACAGGCCGAAATGGCCCGCCAACTCGGCGTCAGTTCGGCCTATGTCAACCTGTTGGAAAACAACCAGCGCAGCCTTTCTGTAAAGGTGTTGCTGGCACTGGGGGATGCCTATGGTGTGGACGCCGGCCAGCTGGTCAAGGAAAACACGACCATGCAACTGGCCGATCTACGCGCCACGGTGCGCGATCCGATCTTCTCGGGCGCGGCGCCGGATCTGACGGAACTGCGCGCCGCACTCGACCACACCCCCAAGCTGGTCGAGTGCTTTCTGCAACTCTACCAGAATCATCATGCGGTGCTGGAAACCATCCGCAAGCTCAGTGCAGGCGATCTTGCAGTGGATATTCAGGCGATCCGTCCGGAAACAGCGATCCACAATTTCTTTCGCGACCACGCGAATCATTTCCCGGCCCTGGAAAGCGCCGCAGAGACCGCGCGCGCCGCAATCGGCGGACCGGCGGAGGACCTGTTCGCCAGCCTCAAGCGGCACCTGAAGGACTCCTTCGCGATCGACGTGGCGGTCGTTCGCCTGGAACAGATGGACCAGACCCTTCGGCTGTTCGAACAGGACAGGGGCCGCGTTTCGCTGTCCGAGGTGCTGGATCCGATCAACAGGAACTTTCAGCTCGCCCACGTGCTGGCGCTGGTCAGTTGCAGCAGCCTTCTGGACGAGCTTGTGGCCGACAGCGGCATAGTGTCGGAAACCGGCCAGCAGCGCTGCCGCGTGGAACTGGCGAACTACTTCGCCGCCGCCGTGCTGATGCCCTACGACCAGATCTTCCAGATGGCGGAGGCCACGCAATACGACATCGACCGGATCGCCACCCATTTCGGAGTGTCCTTCGAACAGGTCAGCCACCGCCTGACGACATTGCAACGCAAGGGGGCCCAAGGCGTGCCGTTCTTCTTCCTGCGCACCGACCAGGCGGGCAACGTGACAAAGCGGTTCAACGCAACGCCCTTCACTTTGGCCGAACAGGGCGGATCATGCCCGGTCTGGAACATCCACGGCGCCTTTTCGGCCCCCGACGTGATCATTCCGCAATTTGTGGAAATGCCGGATGCCGGGCAATTCTTCACCGTCAGCCGCACCACGAACCGCCCGGTAATCAGCCGACATGCACAGGGGCGACGACTCGTGGTGACGCTCGGATGCGAACGCACGCATGTGCGTCGGATCGGGTATGCTGCGCCTTTCAACCTCGATGACAAGTCGTCAGTCGCGCAGATCGGCACGAACTGCCATGTATGCCCACGCAGGCATTGTGCGCAGCGGGCAGCCGAACCGCTTCACGTGACCCTGCCCGTAGATGCGAACCGTCGCGGCTCAACCCGCTACCAGAGCTGACACTCGTCAGAAGCAGATCACCTCGGCTTCAGCCTGCGCGCGGCGCAGGTCGGCGACGAGCGTTTCGGCGGCGACCGAGTTGTTGAACACCGCCATCCGTTCCCCACCCACGCGGCGCATGGACAGCACCGTTTCAGCCTCCAGATACTTCTCATAGGGCAGGATCGACGCGATCTCGTCGATGGAGCAGGCGCATTGTTCCAGTACGAGGCGGCTGCGTCCGTTCGTGGCCATGCAGCCGAATACGTAATCAGCCCGCGCCGCGGTGGGATAGTCGTTGAAACGTTGGGCGATATTCTGCGCTCCCGCCGCAAGCGGGCAGACCAGCAGTATGAATGCAGCCAGACGGATCCGCTGCCGCATCATTGCCCGCCACCCGCGCGAAGCGCGTCAAAGGTGATCACCGAATGATAGACCGGCCCTTCGCCTCCGGCCTCGGCAGGCACATCGGCCACGAGTTGCATGTACCAGCCCGGCACGGCCTCCGACATGGTGACCTCAAGTTCCAGCGCGCCGAAGCCCTGCATCCGATCCGCGTTCGGATCGTCCCGGAATGGATAGAGCCGGATCGTGCGGGTCGGCACGGTTTCGCCGTCGATCACCACCTCGCCCTCGATCACCTCGGACGGCTGGACCAGCGCTTCCTTAACCCGGTTGCGGATATAGAACGGGCTGCCGCCCGCGGATTCGGCCATGTCGCGGATCACGCTTTCATAGAACATCATGATCATCGGGTTGCCGACGCTGGCCGGAAATTTGCCCATCCCGCGATGGCGGCCATCCTGGCGGAATTCCAGCCGCGCGATCCCCTCTTCCGTATCGGAAAACAGCAGCGCAATTTCCCCGGTATCCCGGTCGGCCGCCTCTGGCTTTAGGCTGTTGCGGACCTCGCGGGTATAGACGAGCGCCTTGTCGCGCCCGATTTCGTCGAGTGTGCCGCTGCGGAACAGCAGGTCATATGTCTGCTGGCCTTCCAGGGTCACCGCCCCCAGCGGACCCGCGGCGCACAGCGCTGCGACCAGCATCAATCGTCTGAGCATGTCGTGTCTCCTCCCTCACTCACCCGAGACTAGAGGTCGCAACGGGCGTGTCATTGCCGACTTTCGGCTCGGCCTCCTCGCCCTTGACCTTCCATTCGATCAGCGGGCGCAAACGGCGCAACTGCACCGGCTTGGTCATGACCGTAAAATCCATCCGTTGTGCAGCCCGGCGCAAACGTTCGCTGCGGTCCGCGGTGATCATGATGGCGGGCACCGCTGTGCCGGTCGCCGCGCGGATCGCCGCGATGGCCCGCAGGCCGGTGTCCTCGCCGTCCAGCTGGTAATCGACCAGCATGATGTCAGGCGGAATCCCCATGTCCCGCACAAAGGTCAGCGCCTCTTCGGTGGAACTGGCTGGCAGCACACTCGCCCCCCAGGCCTGCAATGTCTGCGTTGTGGCGAAAAGCACGTCATCGTCGTTCTCGACCACCAGCGCAATGTGATCGAGCGGCATGCCCCCACCGGCCTGGACCGGGTCCGCAACGGCAGATGTCGCTTCCACGTCTGCGACCATGTCCATCTCGATCGAGAAGACCGACCCAACCCCCAGTTCAGACGTCATCCACAGCCGATGCCCGAGGTGACGGCAGGTACGTTCCACGATCGAAAGGCCCAGCCCGACCCCCGGCGCGGCGCCGACATTGGCGGCACGGGCAAATTCCTCGAAGATGCGCGACTGGTCCGGTTCGGCGATGCCGATGCCCGTGTCCCAGACCTGAAGCTCCACACGCCCGCCGCGGCGGCGACAGCCGATCAGCACCGATCCGCCGCGCGGCGTGTACTGGATCGCGTTCACCACGAGGTTCTGGACCGACCGCAGCAGATAGACCGGATCGGACCGCACATGGCAGCGGCACGGCACCATCCGCAAGCGCACCCCCTTCTGTTCCGCCAGCGGGGTCTGATCCTCGAACACGCCCTGCAGGATGTTATCCAGCGACAGGTTGCTTGGAACCACGGTATCGCGTTCTGTGCTGTCCAACCGCGAGATATCCAGCAGCGCGTGCAGCAGGTTCTCGATCGAAGTGAAGGCCCCCTTCAGCCGGTCGGCCAGCGGCGCGTGGGGCGTGCGCGCGGTGTTCTGCTGCAGCGTGGAGATCAGCAGCTTGGCTGCGTTGATCGGCTGAAGGAGGTCATGACTCGCCGCCGCAAGGAACCGGGTCTTGGACGACACGGCCGCCTCGGCCCGTTCCTTTGCAAGGCGCAACTCCTCCTCCACGCGGGCCTTCTGTTCGTATTGCTCGGTCAGGCGCTGGTTGGTGCGCGTCAACTCTGCCGTGCGTTCCTGCACGCTTTTCTCCAGCGTTTGGGTAGCGCGGGTTTCAAGCGTCACATCCTTGATCTCGACCAAGAAGCCGCCATCGGGCAGCAGGTTCGCTTGCATGTCGAAAACCCGGTCCAGCCCGCTCCTCACCCGGCTGTGAAACCTCCCCAGCCGGTTGAGCCGTTCCTGCCAGCTGTCCACCTGCATCAGCGAATCGTCTGCGATCAGCCCGCGTCCGGCCATGTAGTCCAACAGGTGCTTGAGCGTCATGCCTTTCTGAACGGCGACATAGGGCAGGCCCAGCAACTGGCGGAACTGCACGTTGTGCATCATGACCTCGCCACTTGCCGAGAAGGTGCACACGCCCGAGGTCATGTTCTCGAACACCGCCTGAAGGTAATCGGCCTGGAGGTCGATCAGGTGCTCGCGTTCCGACCGGTTCTGGCGCACGATCGCGCTGATCTCGGTCAGCAGCAGCACGAGGTTGTCCAGCGAAGTGCGCTGCGCCGACACCTGGTACCAGCGGTCCTCGGTCAGCTCGATTACCAGGGACAGGTCCGGCCCAGCCAGCCCCTGCCCTCCGATCGGCCGGTCGGTGGACTGCACGCAGCCGCTTTGCGCCATCAGGTTGAAGTAGCCCGGCAGCGACAAGCCCGGCTGCACCCGGTCCGCCACGTCAGGCAGCAGGTTGCGGAACAGCGCATTGCAGATGTCCAGCTTGCCCTCGATGAACAATGCGAAGCCCTCACCCATCGCGGACAGTGCCTCGTCCAGGTTTTTGCGGGTGCGTTCGCGTTCGTAGCGAACGCTCTCAAGCTCGGTTTCGGCGCGTTTCAGGTCACGGTTCTTGGCCGCGACCTGCGCCTGCAGCTCGATAGCGGACTGGAAGGCGCTGTAGGCCGTCTGCCCGACCTCATTCTGGCGGGTGGCGCGCCGGACAAGCGCGTCGATGATCTTGGACTGCCGCGCGATCTGCTGGTGCTGTGGTTCGCTCGGGTCGATCATGTCCACCGGATCCTTTGCGCGCCGCGGTCGAAGAAAGCGATCCCCACGAAGGTCTGGTTCATATGCAGGCCGCGATGCTGTTCACCATAGGTGTTGAACCCGAGGACGCGGCGGCGGCGAAACACGTCGGACACCTGGCCTACCAGGCGCTTCTGTTCGAATTCCAGCTTCCGCAGCACGCAGTCGAACGCCAAGATGAAATCGGGCGAGCGCCCCTGCGGGTCACGGACGTCGAGCTCCGCCTCCAGCGTCTCGATCACTTCCTTGCCGCGCCCCAGCACCATCACGAGCCCGTCGTCGATGGCGGCGAGAAACGACAACGACATGTCGGGACGCACGTCCGCGACCGCCCGGACGTAGTGCTTGGCCCCGTGACACACCAGCATTGGGTTCTCGGCGAAGACCTCGGGTGACAGGTCCTCCACCACGCAGCCGACCAGCCGGGCGTATTCCTGTGCAGCCGGCGCGCCGTTGATCTCGTGCACCAGCCGTTCCTCGGGATTGGCTTCGGTAATGACCAGTTGCTTCCCCGTCGGCAGAAAATGGTCGAAGCTCAGGCCCTGAAAATGAAGATCGGTTTCGATCAGCAGCAGCAGCGCCGCGTTGGCGTGGAACCGGCCTTGGTGCAGCACGAAGGTTTCCTTGAAGCACAATCCGTCCCCGGCAGACCCACCGAACACCGGTACATGCTCCAACGCCGATTCCAGTACCGCAGCCAGCAGGTCCTCCTGCTTGGACAGCCCGTCGGCGAAGACCAGTGCGAGCCTGTTCCAGCCCGGCGTATGGGTGAACTGGGTGTTCTGCCGGTCCGCCGTTTCGACAATCTTGGTAATCGAGATCGGCTTGAGCGGCGCGAACAGCGCCGAGGCGCAGTGAAAATTCTCCTTGCGGAAGCCAATCAGCAGCAACGCATCGGTCTGGTAGCCGTCGGTGCCGATCTGCCCCGCCGTTGTGCAGCCGAATACGGGCACGCCGTCCACCAACTCGTCAAGCGCGGCCGCCAGCGCGTCGCGGTCCAGCCCTTCGGGCACAAGCGCCAGCACGAAGCGCGTTGCGGCAAGGTTCAGCGCGCAACTTGCCTCAAGAACGGCGCGGCGCGCGTCGGTCGCGAAGGACTGGCCGACCGTCACGAAGGTCGGGCGCGGGGGGTCGATGTCTGTGTCGCGCATCGCGCTCCTATCTGCAGAGGAAGGACGCCGCCCCTGGTTCCCCTGCCGTTTCAGCCGACTGAGCGTGGCTTGCCTCGACCAGCAGCGCCGCCTGCGTCCTGTTGCTGACCCCGAGCCGCCGCAGCAGCGCCGTGATATGCGCCTTGACGGTGGCTTCGGCGAGATCCAGTTCGTAGGCGATCTGCTTGTTCGGCTTGCCCTCACAGATCAGTTTCATGACCTTCTGTTGCTGCGGTGTCAGCGCGGCCAGTTTCGGATGGAGGCTGCCCGGCGCAGGCCCCGCGGGTCCGGTTGCCGGTGCTGCCTGACGGTATGCCTTGGGCACATACTTGCGCCCGGCCGCGACTTCGCCCAGCACGGTCTGAAGCACGGTCGCGGGGGTGTCCTTCGGCAGAAAACCCGCCGCGCCCTCGTGCATCAGGGTGTTCACCACCACGTGCGAGGTCAGGGACGAAATCACGAGGATCGGAACGTCCGGTATTCGCGCCCGCAAGGTCATGAACCCCGAAATGCCATTCACATCCGGCAAGACCAGGTCGAACATCACGAGGTCCGGGTAGAAACCGCGTTCCAGCACGGCAAGCGCCGAGCCGAGTGAATCGGCCTTTTCCACCTCGCAATCCGCGAAGACCCCTCCCAGTGCCGACGCCAGCGCGTCGCTGTACATCGGATGATCATCCACGATCAGCACCGACGAGACGGACTCGCCCGGAACTGCAATCTCGTAGTGTTGCATAGCTGTTGCCTCCCCGGGCGAAAGCTATCCGAGACGCCACTTTTTGCAACAGTTTCGAGTCGACCAGCTTCCGGAACCGGAAAAAGCCTTGCGCGGCCTCAGCCCTGTTTGCCGGACGTCTTGGCCACATGGGTGGCGATCACGTCCATCAGCGGCGGCGACAGGCAGTCGTACGGCGTCAGCCCCAGTTCCGTCAGACGGCCACGAATATCGCCCATGCGCGCCGGATCGACGCCGGATTCGATGATCGATGATACGAAGGCCGCAAAGGTCGGGGCGGCCCAGCCCGTCCGATCCGACAGTTCGGTATGCACGAAGTCCAGCCCGTGAAACGGGTGCCCTGTGTTCTCGATCCGACCGACCATGTGGGTGCCGCAGTCCCGGCAAGCATGGCGCTGGATCGCCGCGCCGGTATCGACGATGCCCAGCTTGTCCGCGTTTTCCTTCACCGTCACCTTGTCGCGCGCGACCACGGCGATCTGGGCGAACACCGCGCCCTCGGGTTTCCAGCACTTGGTGCAGCCGCAGACGTGATTATGCGCGGTCTGCGCCGCGACCTCCACCACCACAGGGCTGTCAGTGCACTTGCATTTCAGCGTGCCGCCCGCAAAGCCCGGCTTTTCCGGTGGGATGCCGTTGTCGACCTGCGGATGAATCTTCACGTGGGTGTATTTCGGTGCCGCCGCGGCGGGTGCCTCCGTTTCGGATTTTCCGCCAAAGAACATGTCCAGAAGTCCCAAAGTCGTTCCTCCCCTTCCTTATGAACCCATGCTTTTTTACGCAAGGTAACCCAAGGGTGCGCCTGAAGCGGGATTCGGACAATTCAGCGTTTGGTATCGGGTGCGGCTTGCAGGAAGGCCCGTGCGAAACCGGGCAGATCCGGCTTTTGGGCAGCACGCGCGAAAAGTGCGCGGTCCAGTCCGGCCAGCAGCCGCTGCCGGTCCGACCCCGCGCCGTCCCGGCGCAGCAGCGCCGCAGCGGCCCGGCGGGTGCCCGCGGCGTGGTCCGCCCGGGCCGCCTGCCGCAGCTTCCGGGCAAGCGGGTCGAGCATCGGCAGGCGCCGCCGCACCGCATCCACGGACGGCCGCCAGCCAGACAGCGCATGCGCTAAACCCAATGCCAGCGCCGTAGCCCCGGCAAGCGCCGCAGGCCAGCCTGGCAGGACAGCGGACGCGGCGCGCGTCAGCGGCGGCGCAGGCAGGGTCGCCGCGTCATAGGCGACACGCTGGGCCGAAATCGTCACATCTCGCAAGACCCGCGCTTCGGTGTCGAAATAGCTCAGTCGCAACGGTTCGACGATGGCGGAGCGGTCGTTGCCGGGCTGGATCGTCCAGCGCCAGAACGCGTAGGACACCGGACCTTCCGGCGACAACTCGATCAGGCGCTTCTCGGGATGGGCGAAGACCATCCCCGACGGTGAGCCAAGTTCCGGCATCGGCGGGATCATCTCGGGCGTGGCGCCGATCGCCTTGATCCGGATGATCCGCAGCACACCCTCGCCAGGCTGCAACTGGTCGGGCGGGTTCGACCATGTGTCCGAAATCTCGATCCGTTTTGCAGGAAACCACCAGGCGCCGTCCGGCAGCTCGGGACCAGGAGCCACCTGCACAGTCACCGGCGATGACCGGATGTCGTGGCTGAACCAGTCGTCGCCCTCGTCGGTCAGCGTCAGATGGTGGGTGAAGGCGCCAATGGTGAGCGTCCCGGCCCGTTCGGGGTAAAGTGCCATCCGGCGCTGCATCACCTTCACAAGTTTGCCGTCGATACGTTCCTCAGTCCAGCGGTCGGGGCCAAGCTGGGTCCAGTTGAATCCCTCCAGATCGGGCTGTTCCAGTGCCTCGCGGGTGATGTGGCGGCGATATTCCCCTCGGATCAGCAGCGTGACCATCTCGCTGGGGAAAGGGGTGTGTGCCTGTTCCAGCACTTCCACGCTCAGGGTCGCATCGGACGGATCGACAGTGCTGGTCTGCGCAGCAGCGCAAGACGCCCAAGCGTAAGGCAGGAGCAGCACAAGAAACCGGGCGAGACGCCTCATCGCAAGGCCTCCTCTTCGGGCGGCGGCGGGCTCAGGCCAAGCCGCGCGCGCCGCTTGTGTTCATGGGCGATCCGTGCGGCAAGGTAGGCGCCGGGAACGTCGGAAAGCTGTTCCAGCCAGCGCGCGTCGGCTACCATGAAACGGTCGTCGAAGATGCGGCGCACCCGTTCCTGTTCGCGGCTGATCAATGCGGCATAGCCCAGCATCGCACCGGAATTCGTCACCTCGTCGCCGCTCCCCGACGCGCGGCCGTTGCCACGTCCCTCGGGCGCATCGTCTTGCGGACCCTCATTCCGACGCCCAAACAGTGCCAGCACACCGGCATCTATGCCAAGTGCGGCGTAGTACGAGGCCACCAGATCGAAATTGGCCCGCGCGTCATCGTCGCCTGCAGGAATCACCCGGTCATAGGCTTCCAGCGCGGCGGCATAGCGCCCTGCCCGCGCTTCGGCATTCCCGAGGTTGTAATGCGCCCGCGCGGTTCGGAACGCCTGCGCCGCCTGCTCGGGCTGCCCCGCACGATAAAGCGCGACCCCGCGCCAGTGCGGATCGTCGAACAGCGGTGCGGCCAGCCCCGGCAGCCCTGCTGCCAGCAGCACTCGGCCGAACGGCGCGGGGCCACCGCCAATTGCCAGCGCCAGTGCCGCGCACAGCGCCGTTGCCAGCGCCAGCGCCCTCATATCGGCGCCCTGCGGAACAGGATCAGCAGCGCCGCGAGCGCCGGGATCAGCAGGTAGCGCCCAAGGTCGTGCCAGAACAGAAGCGCGAAATCCTGGCGCTCCAGCCGGGTGCGGGCTCCTTCGGACAGCCAGTCCGACAGCGCCGCCGCCTCGGTCAGCGCGAAGACGCGTCCGCCGCCGACCTGCGCCAGCGCCGCCATCCCGGGATCTGGCGGGCCCGGCGCAACCACCGCAAGCCGTGCGCCCCGCGCAGCGATCGCGGCCGCCTCGCGCAACGCGTCGGGTCCAAGCCCGCCACCATCCGTCACCAGCACAACGTCGCCGGCGATTACCTGTGCCTCAGCCAGCATCCGCACCGCAAGCGCAAGCCCTCGGGCCGGCCGCGTGCCGGGGTCTGGCACTGTTTCAGGCGTGACCAGCGACAGGGTCTGGCCTAGCTGCAGCAGGTCCGACGTCATGTCGGTGGCGACATAGGCATCGCCCGCGTACAGCACCAGCCCGGCAGGCCGCGCGCCCAGCCCGGCGATGGCAAAGCGCCCGGCGGCCACCACCTGCGGCCAGAGCGGCCCACCGACATGCGCTGGGGACGCGTCCAGCACGAAGACCGCGCCATCGAGGTTTCGGTAACTCACCGCATCGCGCCGTTCGACCGCCGGACCGGACAGCGCCAGCACAAGAAGCCCAGACGCGGCCAATGCGGCCAGCATCGGAAGGCGGCTGCCTTGCGGCTCCACCCGGCCAAGCGCCGCCAGCGCGCGCAGCAGCGCCGGGTCCGCCGCGCGCGCCCAGTCGCCGGCGTCACCCGCACGCCGCCACAGCCACCAGCCGACCGCGGCCAGCACCGGCAACGCCAGCAGCCAGCCAGGGCGCAGCAACGTCAGCACCAGACCAGTCATTCGGTCTGCTCCCGCCAGGCAAGCAGAAGGCTGGCCAGTGCCGCACCCGCGGCGGGCCAGACCCAGAGCGCGCGGTGCACCTCCGCGCTCAGCCCGGCGCTGTCCGTCGCCTCCAGCCGGTCCAGCGCGGCACCGACGGCGACAAGGTCTTCCGTGGTGCGAACGCGGAATGTCTCGCCGCCCGACACGCGCGAGATCGCGGCAAGCGCGGCCGCGTCCACAACACCGCGTTCGCCCGGCGCCGCGCTGGTGGTGTCCTTCGGCCCAAGCGCGATCGTGTGCACGCGAACACCCATGTCGGCGGCCAGTTGCGCCACTCCCTGCGGGTTTGTGGCGCCAGCATTGTTGGCTCCATCCGACAGCAGGATCACGACACGGCTCGCGGCATCCGATCGCGCCATGCGTTTCAACGCCAACCCCAGCGCATCCGAGATATTGGTCGCGCGGCCCGAAATGCCGATCTGCGCCTCCTCGATCCGTCGCGCCACGGCGTCCACATCGAAGGTGAAGGGCGCCGCGAAATATGCTTCGGAGCCGAATACTATCAGCGCCACCCGGTCCCCAGCCCTGCGGCGGGCGAAATCGGCGCCCACCGTGGTGACGGCCTCCAGCCGGGTGACCGACCGGCCGTCGAGGAAGAAGTCGTCACGCACCATCGATCCGGACAGATCGAGCGCGATGGCGAGGTCGCGCCCGGACACCTTCAACGCGGTGACCGGCTCCAGCATCCGCGGGCCGGACAACGCGATCACCGCCAGCGCCCAAGCCAGCCAGGGCAACCCGCGCCGCAGTCGGGCCGACACCAGCGGGCGACCCACGCGCCCCGCCGCGATCAGCGCCGTGCCGATGCGTTCCGGCACCGCAAGTGTCGCCCCGCCGACCTGCGCCGGGGGCAGCCAGCGCGAGGCCAGCAGCGGCAGGGGCAGCAGCACCAGCGCCCAGGGTGCGGCAAGATCAAACATGTCGGTCGATTTCCGCGCGCAGCGCTGCGCTGTCCGGCCCGCCGTCGGGGCGGTAAAGCCCGGCGCGCAGCGCAACGAACCGGTCGGGTGCGACAGTCTTGAGAAGTCGCAGAAGCGCCAGCCGCCGCTCGGGTTCGGGCAGCGCGAGGGCAGCCGCAAGCCGGGCACGGGGCGCGTCCGGTTCGGTCCGCGCGGGGCGGCGCACGGCCAGAGCCCGCAGCAGACCCGCCACGCCAAGCGCCACAAGGCAGGCCAGCGCGACCGATGCCGCCAGTTCGGCCGCCAAACCGCCGGGCGCGACTGGCGGCAGGCGGATGTCGCGCAGCGCAGCCTGCAACGCGGCCTCGCTCAGCGCCGATCCGCCGGGCCCGGTCACGGCGTGCGGTCCTGCGGAAAAGCTCCGGCAAGCCTGCGGGCCAGTTCGTCCACGGACGCCCCGGCATCGAGCGTAAGCGCGGGGCGGCCAGCAATGACCACGCTGTCCGGGCTAACCGGCTGGCGACCCGGCGCACCGTCCAGCGCAACGCGCAGGCGCCGCCCATCGGGTAGCCGCACCGGGTAACGGCCCCGTGGCAGGCGCGCGGCATCGGCATCCCCGATCAGGATGAGCCGCGGAACGCGCCGCCGCGCCAACGCCGACAAACGGTCGGCCAGCCCCTCTCCACACCCATCGAACCCGGAAGCCAGCAGCAGTTCCGCCCCCGCGGGCGCGCAGCGTTCCACCGGCGCCAGCGCCGCGTCCAGCGGCACAAGGGCACCCGCCTGATCCCCTGCATCGCCGCCCTGCGACGCGCCCCTCGCCACTGCGTCCAGCGCGGCCGCATGGGCGCGCACCAACCCGCCGATCACGTCCAGCATCCCGCGCGTGCGGCCACGCGGCGCGACCGCGACAGGCCCTGCCGATGTCAATGCCAGCAGGCCGACGCGGCCACCATCTTCGACCACGCGCCAGCCCAGCAGGCACAGCGCCTCGGCCGCCACGACGGACCGGAACGCGCGGGTAACGCCCCATAGCATTGGCGCGCGGAAATCGGCGATCAGCAGCGCGACCCGGTCACGTTCCTCTTGGAACTGGCGGACATGTAGCGTGCCTGTGCGCGCCGTGGTACCGCGGTCGAGGTGGCGGATATCGTCGCCGACCACGTAGCAGCGCACATCGGCGACTTCCTGCCCGTGGCCCTTCCGGCGCGTGGCGAAGCCGCCCGGCAGCGCGGCCAGAACGGGCGCCGCGCGCGAGCGCAGCGCGACCCGGCGCAGGGCGATCAGCGCGTCCGGCGCCAGCATGACGCCCGGCGCCTCAAGCGCGGCGATCACAGCGGTTCCACCGCCGCAAGGATGTCTGCCACAACCGCGCGGGAGGTACGGCCCTCGGCCACCGCACGCCATGACAGGACCATTCGGTGGGCCAATGCGTCCGGCGCAAGGTCGGCCACATCTTCGGGCAGGGCGTGGTCGCGCCCGCGCAGATAGGCCCGCGCCTTGGACGCCGCCGCCAGCGCCAGCGATCCGCGCGGCGAGACCGCATGTTCGACGTCGCCCGCATGGGGCCCCTGCCGCGTGGCCGTAACCAACCGCACGATGTAGTCGCGCAATTCGGGGGCAAGATGCACCGCCATCGCCGCACGCCGCGCCTGCGCCAGCCCGGACTTCGACAGTTGCGCGCCGGGGGTAGGCACGGTCTGCCCCTCAGCCTCGACCAGATCGAGGATTCGCCGCTCGGTCTCGGGGCTTGGCAGGTCCAGCCGCACAAACAGCAGGAAGCGGTCCAGTTGCGCCTCCGGCAGCGGAAAGGTGCCATCATGTTCGATCGGATTCTGCGTGGCAACGACAAGGAACGGATCGGGCAGCGCGTGCGTGTCGCCCCCGGCGGTCACCTGCCGTTCGGCCATCGCTTCAAGCAGCGCGGACTGCACCTTGGGCGGGGCACGGTTGATTTCGTCCACCAGAACGAGGTTGTGGAACACCGGACCCGGCACGAATTCGAACGCCCCGGTCTGCGGGCGGTAGACCGGGGTGCCGGTCAGGTCGGCGGGCATCAGGTCGGGTGTACACTGGATGCGCGCGAAGCTGCCTTCCACCGCATCACCAAGCCATTTCACAGCGCGCGTCTTGGCGAGGCCCGGTGGCCCTTCGACCAAGAGGTGCCCCCCGCTCAGCAATGCGATGATCAGCCGGTCGATCAGAAGATCGTTCCCGACCAGCCCCTCCGACAGGTGCCGCAGCAGCGCGCCCAGACTTTCGGGCGTTGTTTCGGCGCGTGTATCCATGTCTCCTCCCTGTCGCCTGTCCGGCGATCTTCTGGGAGGATGCTAACGGATCGCTCCGCTCCGTCCTATCGAGTCCAAGGTCGCAGGCCAGCAGCGTGCATTGCCCCCCCTCAGGGCACGAGAGCCCGACATTCCCGGTCGACAATCAGCGCGAAGCGGGGGTCTGCGGCCGTGTCACGCGCAAGGCGGCTCAGTCGCTCGAACTCGGCATCAATGAAGTCGATGAACGCCGGCTCCGTCGTCTCGTCCACAGGGGCCAATGCCACGGCGTGCATCATCAGCAGGTCGAATTCGCACAGGCCGGGCGGATTGGACCGCAGCATCGCCCGCATGAAATCGGGGGAACCCCAGGAAAACCTGTGCAGGTTGAGTGGCACTTCCTGAAGTTTCGACAGAAAATGCGGCTCCATCCGCAGCATCAGAACGTCCATGCCAAACGTGAAGCTCTGAAAAAGCTCCTCCAGCAGGATCGAACGATAATAGGTCTCCTCCAGCGCGGAGCCGGGTCCGCCCGCCGCCTGCTGCACCATCAGATGCGTGGCCGCGCCGCGGCGCCCGAAGAAGGTCTGCGCCATTGCGGGCGACGTGGCCATGAACTCCCGCCCGCGCGGCAATCCGAGATCATACACCTCGTCTAGCCGCCGCAGATCGGCAGTCAGCGCCGCATTGGGGGGAAAACCGGAATAGAGCCGAAGGATGGCCATGCGCCCGGAGCCGCACAGGCGCGCCTCGGCCCCTGCGTGGCGCATGGGCAGAGGCTTGCCGAACACGTGCCGCGACAGCGCGCGGAATGCGTCCAGCACCTCGGCTGTTCGCGGCGTAGGAGCCTCGCCCACAACACAAAGTGCAGCGCCGGACAGGTCACGACCATTAATGTGGATGGGAATTCCAAGGTCCCGTCCCAGCATCGTTGTGCGCAGTTCGTAGTTCCAACCGGTGCGCGCCAGGTCGAGAAAACTTTGCTTGTCTGCGGCAGTCGCCGACGCCGCCGAGAACAGGACTGCAAGAATGGTCAGGATTTGCGGCAGCGCGAGGGTCATATCAGTATGGTAGCGGGACTGAGCAAGGTGTCCACTGGACCGGTGCAGACGGTCAGGGAGCGTGAATGATGCGGCGTGACAGGAACCGTCCCGCGGGCGCTGGAGTTCTGCTCACGGAAAGTCTGAATATCGCCTGCACCCAAGTCCCTTAGCGGCGTGTTGGACCGACGCGGCATAGGAACCCCATCGGTCGGTGAGCACCCTGAAGATTTATGGACGATCGGTTGGAGGAACCTGTGAGACAATTTGGGCAGACGGACGGTAAGACTGAGGTCGTCGGCCGCGCGACTGTATCCGCCACGCTGCGGTCGGGACACCTGTTCATGTGCGGAGTGTTTCAAACGCAGACCTCAGCCCGTTCTGCACCGCCAATGCGACAGGTAGTACAGCGCCATCGTGCCTGAGCGGCGTCAAGGTACGTTTGGGCGCGTCCGGCCGCCGACACCGGGAATGCACGCAGAGCGCTTGCGTCAGTCCGTCCCGCAAATCGTTCACCCGAGGCGCGCGGGTCACCGCTCGGTGAGAACTGCCCGCAGCGAGGCGTCAAGCGGTTTGAGAATATACTGGAGGATCGTGCGCGTATTGGTCTGTATTTCGGCGGCGACCTCCATACCTGGCCTGATCGGGCGGCGGTCGCCTTCCGGCCCGATGCGATTGTCGTCCAGCCGGATGGTAGCTCGGAAATGGCTTGTGCCGTCTGGCTGCTCGACGCTCGTCGGCGACAGGCTTTCGATCCTTCCTGAAACGCCGCCGAACCGTCGGAAATCGAAGGTCTGAAGTTTCATCGCGACGCTGTCGCCGACTGCGACATGGCCTATATCCTGCGGCGAAATCCGGATCTCGGCCATCAGCGAGACCGAACTCGGAAGCAATCTGAACAATTCCGTGTCGGGCCCGATGACTTCTCCTGGTAGCGGAAAGGCCACGTGCTGGATGATACCGTCGCGCGGCGCCCGAATTGCAAGCGCATCACGAAGCTCTTGAAGGCCTTGCAGGTCGTTCTTGAGCGATCGCGCCTTCTCGTCGAGTTCGAATGCCTCGCGAAGCAGTGTTTCGCGATGTTCAAGAGCGTTTTCCGCCATACGCGCTTGCTGTGCTTGCCGGTCGCTGACCGCACGGGCGAGCGCAACCTCGGAGGCAGCGAGTTCCCCACTCAACTCTCCAAGCCGATCCGTCGCAGCGAACAGTGTGAACTCGGCGATATGGCCTTGCGCTGCAAGGCGCGAAAGCCGGGTGACCTGGTCACTCTGATCCTCGACCCTGCGCATTGCGATGGTGCGTGCACGTTCCAGTGAGGCAATGGTCCGGTCGGCCGTCGCGATCTGCCCGGAAATCACCTGCTGGCGCGCAAGAAAAAGCGCATGCCGCGCATCGGCATAGGCATCGCCCGGCACCTTCGCCGCCGCGTCAGGGCCGACCGGTTGCGGTGAGGCCCCATGCTGCAACCATCCAAGCACGGATGCGATCGCGGAGCGACGATATTCGACCTGTGAGAGCGATTCACGCGCAGCGGCGATCTGCCGGGTCAGTTCAGGCTGATCCAGACGTGCCAGCAGCTCTCCGGCGAGTACCTGCATACCCTCCGAGACATGCACCTCGGTGACGCGGCCACCGCTCAGATGCTCGATCGACACAGGCCGACCGGACGGAACGATCGTCCCCGGGGCACGGACAAGTTCGCGCAGCGGTGTAAGTGCCGCAAAGACAAGCGCGGCGCCGAGGAACACCACGACCGTGAGCATGACCGCACGCGCCGTCGCAGGCAAACGCCCTTCCCTAAGCCATTCTGCCTTGGCGAAAAGACCGCGGATGGGTGGCGGATTGGCCGTGAAGACGTGGGGAGCATGCGTATCGGTCATTGGTCCACTTTCCTGCGGGCGCGCATGGCATCATACTTCCGACGGGCGCCGTCGCCCGTATCGTTCAGCACCACCCGGCCCTGTTCGATCCAGATGATCCGGTCGGCAAGTGCGATGTGATCGGGATGGGAACTGACAAGAACCGTGGTACTGTCGCCCTTGAGTTTTGCGAGGGTTGCAGTGAACGCAGCGGCGCGACGGGCATCAAGCCCGTTTGATGGATCGTCAAAAAGGTAGATGGCCGCAGGGCGACACAGGCAGCGCGCCAGCGTGAGGCCACGCAAGCTAGACGCCGAGAGTGTCTTCCGAAACGCCTCGCTCAGGCGGGTGTCCAACCCTTCCGGGAAATGACTCAGGTCATCCGCTAGGCCGATCTGAGCGATGGCAGCTTCGGCCGCAGATCGGGTCAGGTCCGGACAGGCAAGCTGAAAGTTCTGCCAAATGGTCCCATGGAAGAATTCAGGCAACTGCCGGGCGTAGCTTATCATGTGACGCAGGTCGTCGACGGCGATCTGGCGCATGTCCACACCGTCGAACTTCAAGGTGCCGCCCACCGGCGCGTAGAGCCCATCTATAAGGTCGAGAAGCAGCGATTTGCCGGACCCGTTCGGGCCCGCGATCACCACGCATTCGCCCGGAGAGATATCGAGTGTCAGCCCGGACAGAAGCGGGTCGGCGCTTCCCGGAAAGCGGAAGGACATGTTGGCCATCGAAATACCGCCACGGAATGCCTTGAAATCGGACAGGGCCGCACCGCGCGTGAACTCCTCCTTAAGGCCCAGAAGGCGATCGATTTGTCGGCTGCTCTTCACGAAACCCTGGATCTGCGGCAGGTTGGAGTAGAGCGCATTCACCGGGGCAAGGCACTTCCAGACCAGCGACATGACCGCGACAAGCGCGCCGAAGCTGAGCGCACCTGTCATTGCAAGCTCCGTTCCCAGAAAAACGGCACAGACACCCGAAATTGCCATGACCGATTGTCCGAACGCCTGGCACGACAATTGTAGTCGGCGGGCGCGGCCTGTGGCCGCCGCGCTTTCGGCGGCAAGGTGGCGGTGGCGATCCGCCCAGAGATCGCGGACCCCCAGCCGCTGCAGGCTCCGCTGCATCTGGATCATCTCGAACAGCAGCTTCTGATGGGCCGTGCGCGCCGCACTGGCGGACTGGTTGCGACGGGCAAGTGGCGCTGCGGATACCCAGGCGGCTAGCGCGAAGACGATGCAGGCCAGCAGGATTGTCGTCCCGATGGCTGGGCTGATCATGAAGAGCATGCCAAGGAACAGGAAGATGAACGGGATATCGAGTAACGTCGCGAAGACGGGGCCGGAGAACAGCTCGCGCATCCCCTCGAACTGTTTCAGGCGGGCAATCTGCTGGTCGACATCACTTTTGCGCAACTCATCAAGCGATACCGCCGACAGCTTCCGGAACAGCCCTAGACTTAGGCGCGCTTCCATCGCCGCGCCCATATGGGCAACAGCGCGCGCCCTTATAGACCGTAGTAAGAAGTCGGTTGAAAGGACTATCCCCATCGCGATACCGAGTGCAACAAGCAGTTCGGTCGCGCCGGTGGGGATCGCACGGTCATAGATCACCATGATCAGAACCGGCACGGCAAGTGCCATGACGTTCGTCACCAGTGACGCAAGGAAGAGGGCCATCCAGGTGCTGCGAAACTGGCGCACCAGGCTGCCAACACCGCCAAGCGCGGTCTTGGCCCGGTCCCCACCGGCCTCCTTGATGCGAACGAACGTAACGGTGTCTCTCGACACAGGTTCCCAGCGGGCGGCGCCCGTTGCCGACTCGACCCGGATGGTATCATTGCGCAAGGCAAGAACAATCGAGACGTCCCCGTGATGGCCGATGCGCAATGCCGGCAGGTCGCTGGCATGAAGCTCGCGGGTGGAGCCGGTGACGAAGTTCAGACCAAGGCCGAGGTTGCGCAGCGTGGAAATGCAATCATCAGCGTTGAACCGTTCCGTCAGGTGCGGCACCGCTTGCATGAGACCGTTTCCGGTCGTCTGCCACCCGGATGCGACGACGAAACGGAAGAGCAGCGCCAGCTCGCCTTGAAGGGCCAGACCCGTCATGCCGACAGAGCCTCTATCTGCCGCCGGGCCGCCGCATCCACCGCACGATCCTCGTCCCACACCGCGTAGGCGTCTTCAGAACGTCGTTTCAGCGCAAGCGCACTCTCGGCAAGCGCACTGATCTGCGGTTGGGTGCTGGCAAGAAGGATTGTCGTCGTCCCGGCGAACTCGGCAAGCAGGTCAGCAGCGCGATTAGCGGCCGGGTCATCCATCGCCGACGTGGCGTGGTTCAGAAGGAGAATGCGCGGTCGCATGACCAGCGCACGTGCAAGGCCGACTTTTTGCAGGAACCCGCGCGACTGAGGCCCGGCATCGGGGCCAATGATCGTCTGGTAACCAAGCGGCATCGCACGGACCTCGGCGTCCAGACCCAAGCGGTCACAGATCTCCATCGATCCATCCCGGTCGGGAACCGTTCCGAACAGCAGGATGTTGTCTAGGATCGTTCCGCGAAAGGCGACCGGGACCTGATCCACGAAGCCAATACCGCCCGGCCCTCGGTGGCCGATCGCCTGAATCGGCGGCAGCCCGTCTACACGGACTACGCCCACCGACGGGGCCTGTTCGGCAAGGATCATGCGCATCAACGAGGCGCGCCCCCCGCCATCCGTACCTTCTATGCGCACGCACTGACCAGGCGCGATATCGGCATTGACGCCCTGGAACAGGATCGCACCACTTTTCGGGTGGCTGAAGCCTAGGTCGCGCAACGTGATCGCGCCGCGCAGGGGAGACTCGGGCGCGATCCGCGGCCGCATTGGCATGGCATCCAGCTCCGCAAGCCTGTTGCGTGCCTGAACCACGCTTTCGCCTTGCATCATGACGCCGAGAAGCTTGAGAAGTGGTTGGGTCGTCCGCCCGTTCAACAGCATGCAAGCCGCCAGTTCGCCGACACCTAGTTGCCCGGCCAGCACCAGCCATGCACCGCACAACCCCATCGCCGCGACCGATGCCTGCCCAAGCACGGCGCCCAGCGATTGCGATAGGCCCGACAGGCTGATGATCGCCCGACTCGCCGCAGCCGACTGCCGGATCAGCAGCTCGTAGCGGCGGAGCATCTGCTGTTCCATCAGGTTGGCCTTCACCGTTGCGATCTGGCTGAGGAATTCGATCAGGAAGGAATAGCGACGCCCGTCAACGACCTTGCGCTGCTCCAGCACCCGAGACTGGCGCCGCTTCATCACCAGCGTCACACAGAAGATGACCGCAAGGATCATCAGCGGAACCGCAATCAGGATCCCTCCTATCAGCCCGATCATGGCCACGAAAATCATCGTGAACGGAAGATCTATAACAAGAAGCCTTCCCTGCCCGGCATAGTGCTCCCTCAATTGCGCGACCGCGCCGAAACGCTCGAAATGTACACCGATCCCATCGCGTTCATGGTCACGCGGGACCGTGTCCAGCATCTTGCGACAGGCGGCATCCGACAGTTCGGTTTCGTATCGGGTACCGGCATGACCGACCAGAACGATCCGGCAAACCCTGAGACAGAACTCCGCCAAAGCGACTGCGATCAGGCACACGAGAAAGACGCCGAGTGTGGCATGGGCGGAAAATGGGATCACCCGGTCAAATATCTGCAACATCACCAGCGGCAGAGCCAGCGCAAGGATGTTGAGCGCAAGCGATCCGGCAAGCACAGTCACGCCCAGCCGCGGCGTAACTACCGACATCCGGGCGCGATCCTGTTCAATAATTCCTGCCATAGCGGTCCACCATTTCATTGCACTGTCTTCTAGTGCCGAAGTGTTTTCGAATGATTGCCGCCGAGACATAAAAGCATCGAATTCTAGAGAGTTTCGCGGGTGCAATTCAGCAACGCTTAACGCATTGCACCGAAGCTCCGCAGACCAGGAGGGATAGATGCGCTCCGAAGATTTCCAACCGTCACCAGGATCGCCTGAGGCCACCGCCAAACAGGTGCAGGTCGTCCCCGACGTCATCGGTGCGCAAACCGCAGCCGAAGCGCAAAGGCGCGCCCCGGAAAAAGCCGCAGTGCACATGGCGCCTGGCGGCAACACCCCGGACGATACGGATACCGCGCGCCCGACGCTGCACTATGGCACGATCCCCGAGTGGGGAACTGCGCCTCTTGATCCTCCCTCAGAAACGGGGGAACCTCAATGCGAGACGCTTGCGACCGCCACCGACGCCGCGGGCGCCCAGACCCATCGCGACGTCACGCTCCGGGT
>NZ_QGKU01000016.1:0-38446 GCF_003172915.1 Meridianimarinicoccus roseus | reverse complement strand
CCCGACGCGGGCGACGCCCCCGTGCTCGGCGTCGACGATCCCCGCTTCGAGATCGCGGACGGGCGGCTCCGCCTGCGCCCGGGACAGGCGCTCGATGCCGAGGCCGAGCCCGCCGTCACACTGCGCCTCACAGCCACCGACGCCGCGGGCGCCCAGACCCATCGCGACGTCACGCTCCGGGTCGGGGATGTCAACGAGGCCCCGGAAGAGTTGACCATCTCGGCCACCCAGCTTCCGAACTCGGACGAGTTGGTACTGTGGCTCGACGGGCAGGACAGGGACGGCGATTTCGCGCCGGACGCGGAAGGGCAGACCGCTACTGGCGCCTGGGTGGACAAGTCCGGCGCGGGCAGCACGGGGCATCTCAGCGGCAAGGCACCGGCCGGGAACGAAACAGGACTCGATTTTTCGAACACTTCGGACGGATACAAGATCTCGGGCAATGCCGACCTGAACCGCGGCACCTTTCCGAAAAAGACCTTCGCGCTGTCCTTCGAGACCGGCACATCCGTCGACGGTGTGCAGATGATCTATGAACAGGGCGGCACCGTCCGGGGCTATTCGTTATCGATCGCGCCCGATCCGGAAACCGGGGAAGCAACGCTCTGGGGTCTCGCCTACAACCGGTCGGAATGGGACACGGGGCACCAGCACAAGGCGCTCAAGCTTGGCGTGGCGGAGCCCGGAACCTACTACAACGTTGTGCTGGTGCATGACGCCACCGATACGGACCCGGCGGGGCAGCTCTTCTCGGGCTATGTCGACGGGGTGCTTGTAGACCGGGCCGACCATGTCGGGGTGCAATACAACCATCCGGACGCCGCCGGGGTCGGCAATCTGAACAATGGCACTGTGCTGCCGCACACCGCGCGCCCGTTCACCGGCGACATACCGTTCGAGGGTACGATTTCCGAGGTTATGTCATGGAACGGCGTGCTCGACGCGCAGGAGGTGAGCGAACTCGACGGTCATCTGCTGGCCAACCGCAGCCAGATCACAGACGGCGTGTCCGTGTTCGAAACGGCAGAGGATGGCGCGGTCGTCGCCACGTTGACGGGGCGTGACCCCGATGCGGGCGATACGCTGACCTACCGGATCGTGGACTCCGAAGGCGTCGCCGCGAACGATCCGCGCTTCGTGATCGAGGGGACGACGATCCGGTTGCGGCCAGGCGCGGAATTGGACCATGAAGAAGTCGCCTCGCACGAGATCCGGGTGCAGGTCAGCGACAGTGAAGGGCTGAGCAGGACTGAAACGCTGACGATACACGTGCTGGACGTGGACGAGGCCCCGACCGAGATCACGCTGGATATCGAGAGTGTCGCGGACACACTTGAGGGCGGGGCGCGCGTGGGGCTGCTTGACGCGATGGACCCCGAGGGCGGCGCGCTGAGCTTCGGGTTCGTGGGCGCTGCGGGGCGCGCCGTCAGCCACGACACGTTCGAGATCGTCGGCAATGAGTTGCGCTTGCGGGACGGCGCCACGCTGAGCTTCGAGCAGCAGGCGAGTTTCGATCTGAAGCTGGAAGTGATCGACGCAGGCGGAAATGTCACCCATGACACGATCACGCTGGGCGTGACCGACGGCAACCGCGCGCCAGTGTCCGTGCACATCGACGACGTCAACGTCCGCGCTGCAGATTTCGGCGCTGTCGTAGGGCACCTCGACGTCGTCGATCCGGACGCTTGGGACATGCACGGTTTCAGCGTATCCGATGCCCGCTTCACGGTCGAGGACGGCGTGCTGAAGTTGCACGACTGGGCCACGCTGGATGTGCAAGCCGATGCCGGGCTCAGGGTGGCGGTGACGGCCACCGACTCGGCCGGCGAAAGAGTGACCGAAACGCTTGAACTCACCGTCATGGACACCGCCGACATCAGGATCACGTCGGGTTTTCGCATCGCGCGCCACAATGTTCCGCCAGACACACAGAATCCCGACGCGGTCGACTGGCAGGCGGTGCCCGACGATGTGGCGCTGGCCGAAAGGGGATCGGCGGCCCCTGCGCCCGTCGGCGCAATCCCAGCCGCAGCGCAGATGACCGGCCATGTCGATGTGGCTGAGGGCGGCAGCTATACGTTCCACCTGCCGCCGGACGGCGCGGCGGTGCTGCGGATCGACGGACAGATCGTCGCGCCGGACCCCGAAGGCGCCACGACGCGGACAATTACGCTGGAGCCGGGGGCGCACGCCATCGACCTGCGCCACGTCGGGCGAGAAGGCGGGTCCGACCTGCAGCTCCACTGGGAAGGGCCGGGGCTCGAGGGCCCGGAACCGGTCCGCGCAGCAGAAGGGATGGCGATCACGGACGGCGGAATGGTCGCACTTGGCATCACCATCGGTACCGACGATGTGCCGCCGCCCGAGCCGGGCTTCACTGCGCAGTATTTCGACTTCGACTCGCGGTTGAGTAAACTCGATGACGTGGACTGGACCGGCACGCCGGATCACAGCGAAACCGTTCAGGGCATCGATTATACCAATAGCCGGAACAGCTTCTGGGAAGGCGGTTCGACCGACACCTTCGCTGCGCGCATCACCGGCGCCGTGACGGTGGATGAAGGCGGGCAGTTCAGGTTTCACCTTGGTGCCGATGACGGCGCAATGCTGTTTGTCGATGGCGTCCCTGCGCTCGACAATGATGGGCTGCACTCCTTCCGCACCCGGACAGCGCAGGTCGATCTCGATCCCGGCACGCACCAGATCGAAGTGCGCTATTTCGAGAATTACGGCCATGCCGGGCTGAAGCTGGAATGGGAAGGTCCGGGGATCGACGGGCGTAGCCTCGTAACCCCGGCGGCGGAGCCTGCGCCAGACATACCCGCACAGGACCGTATCGAGATCACCGGACTGCCAGCGGATACGCTGGTCATCGGCGGTCCCGATGCCGTGCTGTCCGATGGCGGCCCCGTGGACGTTACCGACTGGGACCTTTCGGTCGTCGAACTGTCGCCGCCGCCGAATTTCACCGGAGCGATCGACTGGGCCGTGCGGTTGACACCGCCGGAAGGCAGCGGGCGGCCCGTGGCCTTGTCCGACAGCATCACGCTGACGGTCACCGACGCGGTCGGGCTTGTTCCTGATGCGGACCCGGCCGAGCCAGAGCCGATCCTTTTCGATATGGCGGAAGCGCCCGGCTGGGCGGAGGATGTGCCCGAAGGCGCGACAGATCTAGACAGTGGCGGTGCCGAAAACGAAAACGACGTGATGGCGGAGGACGTCATGATCGTGCCCGATGCCGAGCTTGCGCCCGACCTCATGGAAACGCATGACCGCCATGACTGGTAGCCCCATGGTGCCGCCTGCTGTAGTTGCGCGGGGCGAGCGGCACGGCACGCCGACGCCTCGCAGCATCGCGGCGAGGTTGGCGAAGAAAGTGGGGTGTTGGTCCAAACCGAAGTTCCGCGCCTTGCGCCAATGTCGGAATATGACGCCGGAAACCAACTACTCCACCGGCTCCCGCCAGCGCAGCGTGGCAATGGTCACCAATCCGGACGTCTTTATCCTCGATGCGGTCGGACCGCCCGAGGTGCTGAATTCCATCCTGTCCTTTCTTCTTCAAGACGGGCTGGAGTCCCAACGCCTGACCGTCGCGGTGGGTACAACGGGGCAGTAGCCGACAACGTCCGCCCTGAGCCTGGTAGAGCACCGCGTCTTCGCGGCGATGGTGGCGGACCCCAGACTGATCGACACGGTTATGGTCGGCGGCGGGCACGGCGCGGCGCATGGGGATCGTGAACTGCTGGGCTTCGTGCTCCGGCCCGCGCCAAGCGCCCGGCGATTTGGTCGATCTGCAACGGCGCGATGATCTTGTCCAAACTCGGCTTGCCGGTCGGACGGCACGCCACAACGCACCTGTGGTGGCTTCTGATCCTTGAAAGGCGTTTTCCGCAGATGCGGCGCGACCGAGATGTGTTTTTCCGACGCGACGGCGACACCTGGACATCGGCAGGTATGGCCGCGGTCATGGACCTTGCGCAGGTGCCGATCAGAATGGACTGGGGCCGCGCAATCGCTTTTGAGGTGCCGCCGCTGACCTTGATGCTTATGATCCGACCCGGCGGACAGTCGCAATTCAGCGCAGACCTTCTTGCGCAACGTGGCGAGGATCGGGCGATCAACACCGCACTGCCGCACATCGCACCGCAGCCGGACGCCCCACCGAGGGTCACCGCCATGTCGGAACTGTCCGTGTTCCGGCGCCCCACATCGCGCTCGAGACGGCAAGGCGGGGGATCGAATGGGTCGCCTGGGCACGGGCTTCCGAAGCGCCAAGCGCATGCGCCGCACCTTTCAACGGCAACCGGGCGCCTCCGCGTCGGGATATCGCGCCAGATTCAGGGCACAGAATCGCGGCGTGGCGCCGGTTCGCGACATCCCAGACTGACCTACTACCCACATCTTCCTTCGCTGGCATCGTCTTCCACGCGGCCCCGGGCACTCGGCGCACCACGCCCGCCGCGGGAGGGCGCGACCTTGATCACGCAACCATTCGCCTTCGCCTATGCCATGCTGGCCGCGCTGCCCGGCATCATGCACTGCGCGCTTGATGCAGCCGCACCACTTGTACACTTCACCGTAGGAGGATGGTTTTTTGGGCGGTTTCGGCCAATTGAGCGGGTTCTGGCACTGTTGCAGGCGGGGCTGCGGGCAGGCATCACGTTCGTTGCACTGGCCCGGGGCGGCGTGATCCACTAGCGTTCCGCCGAACTGGCTGTTCTGGCCGACGGTCGGCCTGACCGTCTGACCTGCATAGGCAACATGGCCAGCCCGTCACGGTCTTAACAGCGCCTCTAGAAAGCCGGTGACGCTTGAGTCCGGACAGCGGAAGGGACAAGCCATGCAGACGGCTTGCAGTGTCGGGACCACTGGCCATCCCAAGTGGCAGCTTTACTGCGAGGATGGCGGGTTCTTGCGTTGGTGAGGATGCCGCGCGCCCCGGAACGCTGAAAGCCGGACCCTGATCAAGGCGACTGCGACACGGTTGGCATCACTTACCGGGATGACGGGCGGTGCCAACCTGAACCTTCTGAACGACCCGAAGCGGGCGGGGGTGCCGTGCTTCGACTATATCCACCAGCGGAACGTGGCCCGAATGGCCAATGTCGCGCCGTTCGCGGCCGAGCGCGCTTTCATGGGCGCTCCGCGCCCCGCCGCCATCCGATCCCCCGTAATCGCCGCACGGGCGCAACACCCGTCTTGATGATCCGTGCAGCCAGCGGCCGCGTGCGCTGATCAGGCTGTCGACACGCCGCCACCACCGCGCTGGCCCCAGTTAGCCCAGCTCAGAGCGCAACACCGCATGCGCTGACCGGGAGTTTGACCGCCGCCGCGATAGGTGTCACGTTCAGACCGGTTGCGCTTCAAGCTAGGCGGTGGCCACGCTGCCCCAGCTTCGGCCAGATGCGCCCGACGCGGCAGAAAGATCCTCGGTTCACCTTGGTGGCACCGAACAGAGCCTCAGTGTCGCAAACAGGTGTCGATGCGGCGCTGCTGCACCGCAGCGAAGGCCGCACCCATGCAAGGCCCGAGACTGAGCCCGCCACTCCATCCACATGAAGGGAACGCACCATGATCAACGTCTTGTCCGGGGTCTGGGCCCTGCTTCTGGGGATCGTTCTCATCATGCTGGGCAACGGGATGCATTTCACGCTGATCGGCCTGCGCGGCGGGATCGAGGGGTTCTCGTCGGCCGAACTTGCCATCGTGACCTCGGGCTATTTCGTCGGGTTCCTGTCGGGTGCGCAGCTGACACCTCTGATGATCCGGCGGGTCGGGCATGTGCGGGTCTTCGCCGCGCTGGGAAGCTTCATGTCCGCCGGCCTGATCGCCTTCCCGCTGCTGACGGAGCCCTGGGCCTGGACGGTGCTTCGTCTGCTGATCGGCTTCTGCATGTCCGGTATATACGTGGCCGCCGAAAGCTGGCTGAACAACGCGGCGACCAACACGACGCGCGGCAAGGTGCTGGCCGCCTACATGATCGCGCAGACGCTCGGCATCATCGGCGCGCAGGCGCTGCTGACGCTGGGCGATGCGGCGACCTCGGTGCTGTTCATCGGCGCCTCCATCCTCGTGTCGGTGTCCTTCGCGCCGATTCTGCTGTCCGTGACGCCGGTGCCTGCCGCGCAGGTGGCACGTCCTATGGGAATACGCTCGCTGTTCGTCAGTTCGCCCCTCGGTACGATCGGCATTTTCCTACTGGGCAGCGTGTATGCCACTCAGTCCGGCATGGGCGCTGTCTTCGGCACGCAAATCGGGATGACCGCCTCGCAGATCTCGCTGTTCGTGGCGATGCTGTTCGCGGGCGCGCTGGTGCTGCAATACCCGGTGGGCTGGCTGTCAGACCGGATGGACAGGCGCAAGCTGATTTTCGGGGCCGCGCTGCTGGGCGGGTTGATCTGCATTGGCGGATGGTTCACCGGCGACGATCTGTGGCTGCTGATGGCGGCAGCCTTTGTCGCCGGCGGCGTGACGACGCCCCTTTACGCGCTGTTTCTCGCCTACACCAACGACTTTCTGTCGCCCGAGGACATGCCGTCCGCCTCCGGCGGGCTTGTCTTCACCTTCGGTCTGGGCGCGATCACTGGCCCGCTGGTGACTGGCTGGGCGATGCAGGGTTTGGGCCCGTTCGCGTTCTGGCTGGTGCTGGCGGCGACCTTCGGGGCCATTGCGCTTTATGCTCTCTACCGGATGACCCAGCGCTCGAGCGCACCGACAAGCGAGACCGAGAGCTACCTTGGCGTCCTGCCGACCGCATCAGCCGTGGCGGTCGAAGCCGCCGGCGCCTGGGCGGCGGAACAGGCCGAGGGCGAGAGCGCGGGCGCACCGGCCCAAAACACCGGTGCAGCTGCCGGAGCTGGCGATGCAGACGCGGACGACGAGCAGGACGAGGAAATCGAGGTGATCGCGCCCGATCCGCAAGCCGGCCGGGGCTAAGGCGCGGCGCATTCCTGCGCGCATTTAGGCTAACCACGGCCTTCCTTGCCAAGTGGCTGGCGCTCGCCTTCCTTTTTGAAAAGCCTGATGCTGACCTGGATCCCCACGGAAACCGTCACATAGCTGATCGGCGGAAGCGGGCTCGGGCTGACCCCGCTGACGACGTTGTTGGGCGCGCACGCCTACCTGAATGGTTAAGCTGAGCGCCCGCTGATGGGCCTGCTGATCGACGAGGGCATGGCACCGGGCGCGGTCTGGGCGCTGGCGCGCACGCCAGTCTTCGCGCTCTACATCGCCTTGTCGCTCACCGGCGCCTTCGCCGCCGGTATAACGATCCAAGTCTGGAGTTTCTCATGGACCCCCTTTCCTTTGACATTCCCCCGGGGACGAACTCCGCTGATCGCGCCCGCAAGGACCCGTACGCCCCGAGACTCCGTCACCGGACTGCGCTAGGACAGCGGCCGGATCTTCGATGTGCTGACCGATCCTGAGCTAGCGCTTTCGGCCTGCGTCATTGCGCACGGCGGTTGGGCGCAAGGCCAACGGCGGCACAGCCGGGATTGCGGGGCCGGTAAGCGAGGCTGAGGTGTTTTCCCCACCGACATCCCGAAACGCGCTTCACCGAAAGGGCGCCGGAGATGCTCTACCTTTCATGCGGGCGAGCACGTCGGACCAGCGTGGACATCAACTCCTGTCTTGTTGCCAGCCTACATGCGGCGGGATGGCCGACGGATCCTATAGCTGGGTCGCAACGCGCCATGACTGCGCGCTGCTGGAATGGGACATCGCCCATCACATCAAGGCCGGGATGTAGCTGACGCGCTCCGGGCTGAACCCGCGCCCGCCGCCGCTGATAGCGCGGCTTGATTTGGCACCCGCGGAGGTGCCTCTGCCCGCCACCGCGGTGGCCCCCGTCTGACGGGCCCCACCGGGCAACTCGCGCGGCCGACAGGACTTGTCGGGCTCCCTGCCCCCATGCATTGCTGGCAGGGCTATGAACACCGTGATCGGAAGATGTCCGGGCCATCCCCATGCGAAGGTCCATGCCTGGTGGCCGCCCCCTCGCCCGGGTCGGACCGCCCGCAACTGAACAAACAGTCCCTTCCATTCGACGGAGAACTCCCATGCACCCTATCCTGACCGCCTGCGACGGCGGCCTTGTGATCCGCTGGCCTGACGGCATCAGCGGGACCTTTCCCCATCTGTGGCTGCGCGACACCGACCCGGCCGGCTTTCACCCGACCACCGGCGAGCGCGCCTTCGATCTGACCGGCGTGCCGCTGGAAATCGCTCCGAGCGATATTGCGATCGACGGCGATGCGCTCGTGCTGCGTTGGCCCGACAGCGACGCACCGAGCCACTTCGACCTTCACTGGCTCAAGGCGAACCGCCCCGGGCAGCGGCGGCCGGACGCCGCGGCGGTGGACCGGATCGCCTGGCGCGGCGACCTGCGCGCAGATAATGGCACGGTCGGCCCGCCGCGCCGCGCGGCAGACGCCATCGCGGAGCAGGACGGCGCGCTGGCGGACTGGCTGGCCGTGACCAAGCAATACGGGCTGTCGATCGTCCATGGGCTGCCCAACGACGCAGGCGCGGGCATCGCGCTTGCGCGCCGCATCGGCCACCTGCGCGAAACGAATTTCGGGCGCACTTTCGACGTCGTTTCGAAGGCTGATCCGAACAACCTGGCCTACACCGCCGACGCGCTACCGCTACACACCGATCTGACGAACCAGGAACTGCCGCCGGGATTCCAGTTCCTGCACTGCATCGCCAACGCAGCCGCCGGTGGCGGGTCCATCTTCTGCGACGGACTAGCCGTGGCCGCGGACCTGGCCGCAGCCGACCCGGATGCCTTCGAGATCCTTTGCAGCGTATCGGTGCCGTTCCGCTTCCATGACACGGACACGGACATTCGTGCGCGCAAGACGGTCCTGACCCGCGACGCGGAGGGCGCCGTGACAGAGATCTGCTTCAACGCGCATATCGCCGACATCCTGGATTTACCGTCCGAGGCGATGCCGGGCTTCTACCGCGCCTACCGGCTGTTCATGACCATGACGCGCGATCCGGCCTACCGCATTGCGCTGCGGCTCGCACCGGGCGAGATGGTCGTGTTCGACAATCGGCGCGTGCTGCATGGCCGCGAGGCATTCGACCCGGCCACCGGCCTGAGGCACCTGCGCGGTGCCTATGTTGATCGGGGCGACTGGGACAGCCGCCTACGCGTGCTGCGGCGCGCGGCGGGCTAGTACGGCGCGGCGCACCGCGGGGCCCGGACAGAAGCGGGCTGCCGGTATTTTCTTTCCTTGTCTCGCCGCCGACCGGCGTCGGCGGCGTATCTGGTCGTGACCCGCGACCCGGACCGAAGCCGTGCGGGCGCTTCTACACAAAAATCGTGTCATCGCTGGAAATCACCACCGCGCAGCGCATTGGCGGCCCGATAGGCAGGTTCGAGCTTCCCAGCCCCGCCCGCGCCGAGGCGCGGCGGTCCGGGCGCAGCCTGCGCCACGTCGTGCTGACCGCCCAAGCCGCCCGCGACCTTGCCGCGGCGCTTGCCGATCACGTCCTGCCCCGGACCGACGCGGCACTGACCCGAGTCCGGGCCGCAGCGGCACGGATGGATGATCAAGCCTTCGGGGAGGTGACCGATCCCGACGCACGCCTGCGCGTAGAAGCGCTGCAACAGGCGGTGGTGGCGCTGGACGCGTCGATACGCGCCTAGCTCGGAACGCCGCTGGGGCTTGCCCCGGTTTCAACGTCCAGGACAGAGACTGAGCCATGACCACGCGCCGGAGGTTCCCGGCCGCGCTGCTGGCAGCCGGAGCCGCCCCCCACATCGGCTGGGCAGATGTCGGCAACCCGTTTTGCCTTGCCGCCGCGCGCGAGCCGAGAGGCAGTTTCGCCCTATTCGGCCTTGCAGCGTCCGGTGCGGCCACGTTTCGCGTGCCGATGACTGCACGGGGCCACGCCGGAGCCGCCCACCCGATCCGCGCCGAGGCGGCCGCCTTCCCGCGCCGACCCGGTGCCTTCGCCCTTGTCCTGGATTGCGTGCGCTGGACGGCGCTCCGCGACCTGCCCCTGCCCTGGGGACGTCTGTTCAACGGCCACGAGCGACGGGATGATCGGCGTCTGGGATGTTGCCTCAGCCTATGCCGGGCGCGGCGAAATACCCCCCGGGGGGCTTGGCTCGAACGATTTGCGCCTGATGCCTGGAAGCGACCTGCTGATCGTTACAAATGGCGGCATCGCCATCGATCGGTCGGATCGCCGCAAGCTCAACCTTGGCACGATGCGGCCGAACCTCGCATATCTCGACCTCTCGGGTCGTATCGCCGACCGGTTGGAAGTGGCCCCCGCGCTAAGGCAGAACTCCATCCGGCATCTGGCGGTGCGACGCGACGGGGTTGGTGGCCTTCGCGATGCAATAGGAGGGCGCACCGGGCAGCGCGCCGCCGCTTCTGGGACTGCACCGGCCCGGCGCAGCGCCGCTTCTGGCGAAGGCGCCACTGGCGGACGAACTGGCGATGCAAGGCTACGCGGGCAGCATAGCCTTCGGCGGCGATGGCCGGTAATTGGCGATCACCTCGACCCGCGGAAGGTGGGTGCATCGCTTCTCGTCCGAGGGCGCGTTCCGTGGGCCGGTGTCGCGCGCCGACGTGTGCGGGCTTGCACCCCGCGCAGACGGCTTTCTGGCCAGCGACGGATTTGGCGGGCTGATCGCGCTGCGCGACGGCACGGCGGCGCCGCTGGGCCGTATGCAGTGCGCGTGGGACAATCACCTCGTCCCGGTATGACCGGTGGCGCGTTGCTGCATCCGCCCGAGGTCAGATCGGATCCGCGGAACCGCCGCTGCCTGCGCACCCTGTGCCCAGCCGGTCCCAATGACTCACGCCGGACCAGTCCTGCACGAAACCATAGGGATAATCCGGAAGACCGGGCGCGGAGGCGCGGGTCAATTCGTCCATGTCCTCGGGCGGCAGGCACAGCCCCGCGGCATCGAGATTCGCCGACAGTTGCGCCGCGCTGCGCGCGCCCAGAAGAAGCGAAGCGACCCCGGGGCGTGCCTGAAGCCAGGCCAGCGCGACATGCGACATCGGCCTGCCGTGCCGCGCCGCGACGGCCCGCACAGCACCAAGCACTGTATGAGTACGCGCCGTGTTGCGCCGGTCATAGGCCTCTAGCCCCCGCTCAGGGTCGTCGCCCAGCCGGGTCGCGCCGGTCGGTCGCGCCCCCGCCCCGTACTTGCCCGTCAGCCAGCCGCCTCCCAGCGGTGACCACGGCGTCATGCCGATCCCGTTTTCCAGCGCACAGGGCAGCACCTCCCATTCCACACCCCGGTCGAGCAGCGAATACTGCGGCTGCAGCGCGACCGGGACCGGCAACCCCTCGGCGCGGGCAGTGGCGCAGATTCGTTCCAGTTGCCAGCCGGTAACATTGGACCAGCCGACATGGTGGACCTTCCCGGCGGTCACCAGATCACCAAGCGCGCGCAGGGTTTCGACCGGGTCGGTGTCCTTGTCCCAGCCATGTACGAAGTAAAGGTCGATGGCATCGGTCCCAAGCCGCGACAGGCTCCCTTCGACGCAGCGCAGAACCGACCGGCGCGCGGCGCCGCGGCTACCTGCTGGCGGGGCAAAGCGACATTTGGTGGCCACGATCATGTCGGCCATGCCGCCGCGGGCACGGCCCCAACGGCCGATAATCTCCTCGGACACGCCGCCGGAATAGACATCGGCGGTGTCGATGAGCGTGCCGCCACGACCCGCGAAAAGATCGAGCATCCGGTGGGCTTCGGCCTCGTCGGTTTCAGCGCCGAAGGTCATCGTACCAAGCGCGTGCGTGGACACAATCGGCCCCGCGCGTCCGAGCGAATTGAGCGAAATTGGGCGGGGGATGGTCGCTGTATCGGCCATTGCAGGTTTGCCTCGCGTATATGTGGATCGGCGCAGGTTGCGCTTGAACCAAGCTTAGCGACGGGCGAAACTGTACGGAACGACATGATATGATCGGACCATTTCATGGGTGAAAAGAAGATCTCTCTGGACGGCGCCGCGGTCGGCGGTACGGGCGGTGTCTCTTGGAACGATCTTGCCGCCTTTCTCGCCATCGCGCGCCATGGCGGTCTGTCCGCCGCCGCGCGAGAGACCGGGTCGAGCGCGCCGACGCTGGGGCGGCGGATGCTGGCGCTGGAACGCTCGTTGCGGCGCGACCTGTTTGTCCGACGCACGCATGGTTATGCGCTGACGGCCGAGGGCGAGAAGTTGCGCGACGACCTACATGCCGCCGAGATGGCCATCGCTCGCGCCACGGGGCCCGCCCCGGGCGATGCGCTGGCGCCGGTTCGGATCACTGCCGGGACCTGGACCATGCTGGCCCTGACGGCGCACCTGCCCGAGATCACCGGTGAACCACCTGACCTTCGGGTGCGGCTTTTGCAAGGCGAGGATCTGCTGTCGATCCCGCGGCGCGAGGCCGCCATCGGCTTTCGCGCCCGCAGGCCGCTTGAGGCAGGGCTGGCCGGGCGGCGGCTGCGCCCGGTCGCATTCGCACCCTTCGCCGCGCCGGGTGCCCCCGACCGCTGGATCATGGTACGCGCCGATACACCGTCGGCCCGCTGGGTCGCCGGGCATTGCGGCGCGCGGATCGCGGTTGAAACCGATACGCCGCGGATTGCGCTCGATCTCGCCCTGAGGGGAGCCGGACGGGCGGTGCTGCCCACCTTCATCGGCGACAAGGCGGCGGGGTTGCAGCGCGCCGGGACTGACATCCAGGAGTTGGCCCATGACCAGTGGCTGGTCACGCATGACGCCGACCGCGCATTGCCGCAGGTCCGCCGCGCCCTGGACCGGATCGCCGACGCCTTCGGCTAGCGGGCGGCCGCAACGGCGCGTGCGGTCAGATGACCACCCGCGACAGCGCCCGTTCGGCAGTCGCAACCGCGCTCATGGCAGCCAATGCGGAAGAACGCGGATTGTCAGGCAAGGCGTCGCCCTCGATCCGGAAGGCGAAGCGGCCGAACTCACCCTCGGCCTCGATCTCGTGGATGTTTCGTGCTGCCGAGGGGTCGGCGATCAGTTCGACCTGCGTAGCGTCGAAGCCCAGCCCGGCCAGCGCGACAGCCGCCGCCACATTGGCGTTCTTCGGAAAAGCGACGGCGGCCGCGCGCGCGGTGCCGCGGAAATGCGTCACCGGCGCCGGACCCATTGCGGCAAGGTCCAGCACGCTTTCGGCGGCGGAGCCCGCCCATCCGGCCGGGGGCTTGCGCCCGACATAGGTCACCCGGTCCAGTCGCCCGATCCGTGCCGCCGTCAGCGCGTCCAGCGCACCGATCGCCCCGCAAGCGGGAAAGAGCCGCGACTGCCCCGCCTCCGCCGCCCGGGACAGCGCGTCCGCCAGCGCAGGATCGGCCAGCGCCCCCAACGAAAGCGTGGTCAGGTCCAGTCCCGCCCGGAGCACCCGTTCCCCATGCGCGACCAGCCCCGGATGGCCCGCGCAATCTATGACGTGGCGCACGCTCTCCGGCAGATCGGCCACCGATGTCACCCGAACCGGCGCAACCGGGCCTTCCGGCGCCGGGGCCGTCCGCACGATCTTCGCCGCAACGCTGTGGCCGCGCCGACCAAGCGCGCCGATCACGTAGCCCGCGATGGCCCCGTTTCCGATGATGGCGAATGTCATGCTGCCCCCCTTTTTCCACCCCTATCGGTGGTCAGCGCGCCCGCGCCGGACAAGCCTAGCGCCGCGGGCGCGGCAGGTCACGCATAGGGGACTAGGGACGTCGATCGGGGACCAGTCCGGCCCCGCCGTCAGGGAAGATCGACGGCGCCTGGTGCCGCCTTGGCCAGCGCGGCCGGTGCAAAGACCGACAGCATCTGATCCAACGTCAGAGCCTCGCCCCGGACAACGCCCTTCGATAGTACCCAGTCGGCTTCGGCCACCAGAAGCTCGGCCAGCCCAGTATCGAGCTTCAGGCCGATATCCACGTCCTGCCACATGGTGGCGAGAGCGTCGGTCGACACGGCGCCCTGCATCGACGCGCTGACCGCTGCCATGGCGGCTTCCGGATCGGCGGCGACGTCGGAATCTGCCCGCGCAAGCGCTGCCATGAACGCGTCCAGCACGTCCGAACGCGGGCCTGTCATCTCCGGGGTGGCGGCGAGGATGTAATGCACCTGGTAACCGGGTGCGCGCAGTTCGCCATAGGCTTCGCCGAGCGTGTCGCGGGCGGCGGCGTAGAAGGACGGGAAAGGCACGATCGCATCCAGATCGCCACGCGCAAGGGCGGGGACGAGATCCGGCGGGGCTGCGCCGACGATCTCGGCGCTGACGCCTGCCCCGGCCAGAATCTCTTCGAGGTAGAAGTTCACGTTGGTGCCGATGGTGGTGCCGATCCGCTTGCCTGCAAGATCGGCCGGTTCGTCCACCGCTCCAGACTCGGTGTTGACGATCACCCGGCTGCCTGTGAAGCGCGCAAGATCACCGATCACCGCGAAGTCCTGCCCTGTCAGCGCGCCCACGGCGGCGGGGAATTCAGCCATGAAGGTGATGTCCACCTGCCCGCCGATCATCGCCTCGAAGCCTTCGCGTCCAGTGTTGAAAGCAACGAACGTGATATCGAGGCCGGCCTCTTCGAAATAGCCGTTCTTTATGGCGATATCGACCTGAGGGGTCTGCGGGTTCGGCGTCCAGGCGAAGGTCAGCGATTCCGCGTCGGCGCTGATCGGCGATAGAAGCGAGCCGGCAAGCGCGAGAGGAGCAAGCGGGGAAAGGGTCTTCATTGGGATCTCCTTCAGATGGACGTGTCTGTGTGGATGGTATCGGGATGCAACAGCCCGAGGATGTCCTCGCGCATTTGCAGGAATTCCGGCCCAGACCGGCCAAGCGCACGGGGCCGCGGCTGCGTCAGGGGGTAGTGGCGCACCAGCCGACCGGGCGCCTGACTCATGACCTGCACATGGTCGGCAAGCAAAAGCGCCTCGTCGACATCATGGGTGACGAACAGCACGGTCGTCTTGTGCTTGCGCCAGATGCCGAGAAGCAGGTCGTGCATCACGAGACGGGTCTGCGCGTCCAGCGCGCCGAAGGGTTCGTCCATCAGCAGCACCTTGGGTTCCACCGCGAAGGTGCGTGCTATGGCGACGCGCTGCTTCATGCCTCCCGAAAGCTGCTGAGGATACTTGTCGGAATGGGCCTCCAGCCCGACCTCCGCCAGCGCGGCGCGGGCGCGGTCGATCTCCTCGCGGCGCGGCAGGCCAAACTGCTTGAGTCCGTAGCGGACGTTGTCGCGGGCGGTGAACCACGGGAAAAGGGCGTATTGCTGGAAGATCACGCCGACCTCGGGGGACGGGCCATCGATCAACCGGCCATCCAGCCGCACCGCCCCTTCCGCTGGTTCCACGAACCCGGCGATGGCGTTCATCAGCGTGGACTTGCCGCAGCCGGAAGGGCCGATCAGCGCGGTGAAAGTCCCCGGCTCCAGCACGTGGCGGGTGCGCTCCAGCACGGTCACGGACCCCTGCCGTCCCTTGAATCGGATCACGAGGTCGTCGATCTCCACCCGGCCCTTCGGGGTCTGCGTCATGAACCCTGCTCCCAATGGACGAGTTTCCGGCCGATGCGGTGAACAACCATGTCCGCCAGCGCCCCAAGCACACCGAGAATGATCAACAAGGAGAACATCCGGTCTGTGCGCACATACTGGCGCGCTTCCTGAAGTCGGAAGCCGATGCCCGAGGACGCGCCCGAAAGCTCCGCCGCGACAAGACTGAGGAAGGCCAGCGCGACACCTAGCCGGATGCCCGCGAAGATGTGCGGGGCGGCGGCGGGGATCACGACGGTCAGGAATTCGCGCAACCGGCTGGCCCCGAGCGATCGGGAAGCACGCAGATAAGTTTCCGGCACATATTGCATACCGTGATGAGTGTTGAACCACACGGTCAGGAACACGGTGTAGGACACGACGAAATACTTGGATCCTTCGCCGATGCCGAACCATACGATGGCCACCGGCACCAGCGCGATCGCCGGGATCGGGCGCAGGATGTTCAGGAACGGGTTGAGCAGCGTGCGCACCAGCGCCACCCGCCCGGTCAGCAAACCCAGCAGCACGCCCAGCGAGGTGCCGATGGAAAAACCGACCCCGGCCCGGCCCAGCGATTTTGCGAGATCGGTCTGCAAGGTGCCGTTGCCCCACATCTCGACAGTCGCCGACCACACGGACCAGGGCGCAGGAAAGATCGCTTCCGGAACGGCGCCCGACAAGCCGACCAGCGACCACAGGCCGAGAATGAAAGCGAAGGACACCAGCGGCAGTCCCGCCGACAGCACCTGCCCGAGCCGCGCCGTACCCCTGCGCTCCGTGGCGACTGGGGCCGGGTCGCGGTCGGTCACAGCCATGCGACCTGCTCGGCCGTGTAGCGATGGGCCCGGAAACAGGTGTTGTGCGACCCGCCAATGAAGCGGTTCAGCGGCGCGGGGTATTCCGCGAATTCCGGAATGACGTACTCCCAGACGGTGAGCCCCTCCGGCGTGACCTCGAACAGGCGGCCGAAGGCGCTTTCGCAGATCAGCGTGTTCCCGTTCCAAAGCCGCTGCGCACTGCCCATGAAGGGCGAAAAGAAGCTGGGCGCGTTGGGGTCGGTGTAGCTCCAGGTGATTTCCATCGTGGAGGGGTCGAATTCCAGCGCGCGCGAGAACGGGTTTGACGATCCGGGCCGCATGTTGCCGTTGTCGAAAACGAGAATGGTCCCGCCTTCCATCCGAATCGGCGTGTGTTGTTGGGCCACAACGTCGGGCCCGGCGTGCCAGACGATGCGGCCCGTTGCCTTGTCCACCGCGATCACGCCCGAAGTGGTGCGCAAGCTCATCAGCACCAGCCCGTCCGTTGTTTCCGACACACCATTGATCATCGGCCAGTGGCGCCGGTCGAAGATCGGATGCACGGGCAGGTCAGCCGGGTCGATGTGATCCCAGATCTTCCATTCCCAGACCGTCGCGCCACTTCGGTCCACCTCACGCACGATGTCTGACTGCACGGTCCCGTCGGCCCCGTCCTTGCGCGGATCGCCCCCGGTCACGCGCTTTGCCAGATGGGCCGGTAATTCCGCCGCGACTGTATAGAGAAGGTTACCGTTCGACAGCCATTGTGCGTCGTGGTGGTGAAAGATGTCCTCGTGCCGCCATACGATTTCGCCGGCAGGGGTTGCTTCATAAAAATCGCCGCCGTGCCAAAGATCCCATGCCGGATAAAGCGCGGCCGAGGTGTCGTGGCTGCCATTGTAGCCGAGGTTGCCGTTCGGCAGGATCACCGCGTCCCGACCGGGCCGCACCGGCATGTGCCACTGGTGCGTGGTCCGCCCTTCGATATCCACCATGTCCACCACGCCGCCGCCGGTCTGGCGCGCGAAGACCGTGAAGCCCCCCGCGCTGGCCGACGGATCGAACGCAGTCAGACCGAGCCTGCGCCGCGCCAACGTGATCTGGCTGGGGGTGTTAGCCTTGTGCGCTTCGGCTGCGGTATCGAGCATTCTGGCCTCGTGAGTCTGCACTAAAACGATTTAACTCAAGCTAGCCTTGCTTGCGCGGCCGTTAAAACGTTTTATTTAGAGGGGCAGAGCAGTTTCTGCCTTTGGTATCGCGAATGGGCGCAAATGCCGACGGACTGCACAGTAAAAAGGCAGGAATTGAATGACAACCGGAACACAGCCACTCAGACGGCGGGCGACGGTCAAGGATGTCGCGCGGCTCGCCGGGGTCTCCGCCGGCACGGTGTCCAACGCGCTGAGCGGCAAGCGGCCGGTGGATGCAGCCACCCGCGAACGGATCACCAGCGCCATCGCCAAGCTGGGCTACGTGCCCAACCTCGCGGCCCGCGGGATGCGCACCGGGCGGGCCGGCACCATCGCCATCTTCTCCTCCATGCCGACGGCGGTCGCGGCCGGGCCGTCTCGGCTGGGTTTTCTGATGGAGCTGGCGGCTTCTGCCGCGATCGCTGCGCTGGAAAGCAACGTCGCGCTGCTGCTGGTTCCGCCGATTGAGGATCCGGCAACCGCACTCGCGACGATCGCCTTCGACGGCGCGATTCTTGTCGAACCGGAAGCCCGCGACCCTTTCCTTGCGGTTCTGGCCGCGCGCGGTGTGCCCACCGTTGTGATCGGCCCTGCTGGCGACCGCCCACCCCTTGCCGTGGAACTGGACTACAAGGTCATGGCGGAGTTGCTATTTGACCATCTCGCCGAACGGGGCGCGCGGCGCTTTCCACTGGTGATCGGAGAAAGCGCTCGCGCCTCGAACGCGGCGTTCCGCGAGGTGTACCTGACACGCTGTGCCGCATCTGGGCTGGAGCCAACCGTCATCTCCCTGCCCGAGGCGGACGCCGAGCGCGGGGCAAGGGATGCCCTGCTGCGTCACATTAGCGACGGTCACGACATCGACGGCGTGCTGGTGCCGATCGACGCGATGGCGACAGGCGTAATGCAGGCACTGCGCACGGCGGGCCTAGGCGTACCGGACCGCGTCAAGGTCGCAACCCGGTATGATGGCATCCGCGCGCGCAGTGAAATGCCGGCGCTGACCGCGCTCGATCTGAAGCTTGACCGGGTCGCTCAGCTCGCCACACGTATGCTCATCGGCGCGATTGACGGCGGTGCCGACACCGGCGCGGCGCAAGGCAGCGCCGAGCCGCCTGCGCCCCGGCTTATAGCGCGGGGATCGACCGGGATGACGGGCAGAACGGGGACCACGGACTCGGCCTCGCGCAACGCCTGAGCGTCGGTCGCAGGATCGGCTGCGGGGGCACCACACACATAGCATACCCACGCAGCTTGACTGTGGCGAGGTTGCACTAAACTGTTACAAATGTCCCTTGTAAACCATGACACGATCCGCCCCGTCCGTTCCGTAACGGCACTGCGCAGCCCTCTCCGCCCGGCGGCGGAATTCCTGCGCGCGGCGGTCGTAGGCGGCATATGCGTCGCCATACTTTCGGCATCGCTGGTCGGCGCTGCCCCCTGGCCGATCGGGGCCGCATTGGGCCTTTATGCCGCCGCAGCTGCCCTTACGGCCATTCTGCTGGACCGCGACTACCCGCACCCTAGCCTCGGTCTGTGCAACCTCGTGACTTTGGCGCGCCTTGTCTGTGTGGCGGCACTGGTCGCCCCTCTGGTGACGGCGACAGGACCAAGCTGGGCGATCTTCGCGGTCGGCGCATTCGCCCTGTCACTCGACGGGATAGACGGCTGGCTTGCGCGGCGGCAAAACCGGGTGTCCGCGTTCGGAGCTCGCTTCGACATGGAAGTCGACGCGGGACTGGCTTTCGTGTTGGCCCTGAACGCGGCGTTCGGCGCGGAGTACGGACTTGTGGCGGTGCTGCTTGGCCTGCCGCGCTATGCCTTCGCAGCCGCCGGGCTTGCGCTGCCATGGATACGGCGCCCCCTGCCCGACCGGCTTGGACGTAAGGCCGTCTGCGTGCTCCAGATCGGCGGCCTTGTCGCATTGCAGGCCCCGGTCCTTCCGCCGCTGACGGCAACGTTGCTGGTGCCGGTGACCGCGGGGGCACTCTTGTGGTCCTTTGCCCGCGACGTGGTTTGGCTGTGGCAGCGTCGAGCATGACAGCCACCGCCTTGCGACTTCTGCTTGCAGCGGCAGTGCTGCACGTCGTGCTGGTGCTGCCAAGTCATCCCGGACTGATAGCGCCCGGTGCGCTTGCCGTTCTGCCACTTGAATTGCCCGCGATCTTGCTTGCTCTGTTGGCGTTGGGCAAGCGGCACGGAACGTTTTGGGTCCGCGCCGCGCTGACTGGCGCGCTGTTGGCGGTCTCGGTACTCAAGCTCGCCGATATCGGAATGATCATGGCGCTGGGGCGCGGCTTCAACCCGGTTACCGACATCGCGCTGATCGGTGCCGGGCTGAACGTCATGACCGGCGCGATCGGCCCGGCGCTGGCGGCAGCGGCCGTGCTGGGCGCATTGGCTGCACTGGCCGCCGCGGCCGCAGCACTTTGGTGGGCAACCGGGGTCTGGGCGGCCTTCAACCTTGCGCCAGACCGCGCACGGATCGCCGCGGGGGCGGCCGTGCTTGGCGCCTGCATTGTGGCCGCGGATGTCGCGCAGGACCTTGGCCGTTTCGACGCTCCGGCGACCGTCCCCGGCACAGCCTTCACAGCCCGCGTGGGCGTGGAACGGATCGCGATGGCGCGCGAAACCTTCGCGGATCTGCGCGCCTTCGCGAAGGCCGCGACGCGCGACCCGTATGCCGGGCGCAGGGGCCTGCTAGACCGGATCGACCGGGACGTTATGGTCATATTCGTCGAAAGCTACGGTCGCGCGAGCCTTGACACGCCACTTTACGCGGGCACCCACCGGGCGACGCTGGCCGCCGCCGAAGAGCGGCTGGTCGATCTGGGCCTTGCCACGCGGTCCGGGTTCCTTAGCGCACCGACGCGCGGCGGGCAAAGCTGGCTGAGCCATGCGACCTTCGCCAACGGCCTGTGGATCGATAACCAGGCCAGCTATGGCGCGGCACTGGCCAGCGGCCGCCACACGCTGTTCCACATCGCCGCCGATGCCGGGTTCCGAACCGCTGCCGTGATGCCGCAAATCACCCTCGACTGGCCGGAATCGGCGGTCATGGGGTTCGACGTGGTGCTGCCCGCGGCCGAGCTTGGATATCGCGGCGCGCCATTCAATTGGGTGACGATGCCGGACCAGTTCACGCTGGCCGCGCTCGACCGGAAGCTGCTGGGCGACCCGGACGCGCGCCCGCTGTTCGCGCAAGTCGCGCTGGGATCGTCGCACGCGCCCTGGGTGCCGGTCCCCGAACTCGTGCCGTGGGACGTGATCGGGGATGGAACGGTATTCAACGACATGGCCGCGGCCGGTGATCCACCGGAAGTTGTATGGCGCGACCGCGACCGCGTTCGCGAACAATACAGGCTGGCCGTGGACTATGCGCTGCGCGCGGTCTTCGACTACGTCGCTCGGCAGGCAGGCGATGCGCCGCTGATCCTCGTGCTCGGCGATCACCAGGCCGCCGGTTTCGTCGCACTGGACGACCGCACCGATGTACCTGTGCACCTGATCGGACCAAAGCATCTCGTGGAGCGCGCGGAAGACTGGGGCTGGAGCGCCGGGTTGCTGCCCGACGCTGCGACCCCGCCCCGACCGATGAATGAGATGCGGGACCTGATTCTCGACACGTTCAGCACTCCAGCGGCGCGGGGCAGCAGCAGTTGATCCGTGCGGATGGCAGGTGGCGCGCGCGGATCTGGACCGGGTTCCAAGTGGCCGTGGCGCTTGGATGCCTCGGGTTGCTCTGGCGCACGGTCGACGGGCCCGCCGCAGTACGAAGCCTAGCCGCAGCGGACCCTTCATGGCTGGCGCTTGCACTTGCGGCGCTGACGCTGCAAACGCTTCTGTCGGCCCTGCGATGGCAACTGACGGCGGCACGGCTTGGCGTCAGGTTCGGCACCGCGCACGCGATCCGCGACTACTACCTCGGTCAAGTCGTGAACCAGACGCTGCCCGGCGGCATGATCGGTGATGCCGGTAGAGCCTACCGCAACCGTGGGCAAGCCGGGCTTCTGGCCTCGGGACAGGCGGTGGCGTTCGAACGGCTTGCCGGGCAGGCCGCGGTTTTCGCGATATTCGCCGCAGCCTTTGTCGCAACGAGCCTCGTGCCCGGTGGGATCGACTGGCCTGACGCCCTGCGGGGCCCGCTGGCGGGCTTCGTGATCGCAGGCATCGCGTTGCCGACCGGGTTTCGGGCGGCGACAAACCTACCCGGTGTGGTCGGGCGCAGCCTGACCGGTCTATGGCGGGCGCTTGGCACCGTGCTGTCGGGGCGGGGCCTGCTGGCGGCGCAAGCCACACTGAGCCTTGGAACCGCTGTGTGCAACCTTGCCGCCTTCGCGTTCTGCGCCCGCGCGGTCGGCGTGGACCTGACGGTGGCGGCAGTAGCGGCGCTGGTGCCGCTGATCCTTTTCGCGATGGTGATCCCGATCTCGCTCTCGGGCTGGGGGCTGCGCGAAGGAGCGGCGGCGGCGCTCCTGCCGCTGGCGGGTGCAAGCGCCAGTGGCGGGCTGGCCAGCAGCATTGCGTTCGGCCTTGTCTTCGCCGTGTCTGTCCTACCGGGGTTGGTCCTGTTCTGGGTTGGTCCGCGCGGTGCCAACATCCCGGCGCGAGCTGACCCGCAGCCGTAGATACCGACATGTGCCGCTAGGGAGGCTCGGGTCCGGGCTTTGGGCCGGAGCCTCGTCGTTGTCGCGGACTACGCGTCGCCCCCAACCCCGGACCCGAGGTCATCGGTCGGCAACCTGAGCGATGCTTCGAAACCGGAAAATCCACCAGGTCGCGGCGATTTCAGAACGAGCGAACTCCCGATCCGTTCCGCGATGGCCGCGACGATGGCAAGGCCAAGCCCGCTGCCATCGGTGCTTGCGTTCGCCCGTTCGAAGCGTGCCGTCAGGCGGTCGAGAGTGTCGCGTGGCAGGACCGGGCCGTCGTTCGCGACAGAAAGCAGCCCGTCTGCGGTCAAAGTGACGTCGACCGTCGTGTTCTCAGCTCCGTGACGAAGCGCATTTTCCATGAGGTTGCGGCACAGGATGGCGAAGGCGTCGGGGTCGATATCGGACATGACGGCTGTCCTTGGCAGCGCAAGCGCGATACGGCCCTCCGCACCGGTGCGTTCAAGATCGTCCACCAAGACGCGGGCAATCGCCTTCAGGTCCGCGCTTCGGTCCATCCGCAGCCGTCCGCCTTCGGCCCGCGCGAGCTGCATGAGGCGTTCGGATAGTCGGGTCAGGCGCTTGAGTGTCGCCTCGATCTCCGCGGCCCGCGCGTCAGTTGCAGGGTCGCTGGTCTCAGCCCTCAGGCGCTGCGCCTGCGCGATGGCGCCGGCAAGCGGCGTTCTCAACTCGTGGGCCGCGTTCGCGGCAAAGCTGCGCTCGGCCTCGAACGCGTCGCGCAGCCGGGCCAGTAGGCCGTTCAGCGTCGCCGCCAGCGGACCGATCTCCGTCGGCAGATCGCTTGCAGGAACCGCCGACAGATCCCGCGCGCCGCGCGCCTCCAACCGAGCGCGGAACCGGCGCAGCGGATGGAGGCTGAAGCGAACGGCGAGCACGATAGCGGCCAGCGCGACGGGCAGGACGACCAGAAGTGGCAGGCCAAGGCCCATCTGGATTTCGCGGGCCACCGACATGCGATGCGCCTGCGGCTCGGCGACGGTGATGCGGATCGTGTCCTGAAGCGCAGCGTCGCTGTAGAGCCGATGGGTGGCGGTCTGCCGGAACCCGGGTCCGTCCCACGGCGGAAAAACCGCAGGGTCAGCCGCGTGCGACTGCAAAAGGATGCGCCCTTCGGCATCCCGCACAAGATAGGTGAAGAATTCGTTGTGTTCGCGGATAGGCGCGAGGCGTTGCGTGATCCCCTGATCTTCCCGGCCGACGATATCGGTCACGGCCAGAGGCAGGATCCTCTCGGCCGTTTCCCGCAGCGCGCTGTCGAAGACCTCGTCCAACTCGTCCCGGACGATCACGGCCGTCACCGTCGCTGCCAGCAGCCATAGCACCGTCAGCCCGACCCCGAGCGACAGGCCAAGCCGCGCCTGAAGGCTGGCCGGCCACCTCATGGCCGACCCAGCCGATAGCCCATGCCGCGCTCGGTCTCGATGACCGCACTCCCCAGCTTCTTGCGCAGCCGACTGACATGGACTTCGATGGTGTTGCTCTCCACCTCGGCGTCGAAGGCGTAGAGCTTCTCCTCCAGTTGCGCCTTCGAAAGAAGCTGCCCGGGGCGTGCAAGGAAGGCTTCGAACAGTGCCCATTCCCGCGCGGTCAGTTGCACCGGTTTGCCGTCCCGGTGAACGCTGCGCGCGGCAAGGTCGATTTCAAGTGGCCCGTGGGTCACGATGGGGTTCGGGTTGCCGCTGTAGCGTCGAGCGACAGACCCGATCCGCGCCGACAGTTCCGCAAGGTCGAATGGCTTCACGAGATAGTCGTCGGCGCCGGCGTTCAACCCCTCGATCCGGTCGGACACCTGATCGAGCGCAGTCAGGATGATGACCGGGGTAACCTCTCCTCGCGCGCGGAGACCCTTGAGGAACCCGATCCCGCGACCGTCCGGCAGCATGAGGTCGAGCAGGATCAGGTCGTAGGACGTGAATTTCACCGCATCGCCGGCCGCATCGAGGCGCGTCACCCAATCTACCGACTGGCCATCCGCTGCGATCTGGTCGCGCACTGCAGCCCCCAGAACCGTATCGTCCTCGATCAGCAGGATCCGCATCCTCGTCTCCGTCCTTTTCCTATGACCCTTCATGATGCGTCTGGCTGACACGAAGCTGACGCGCCGGGCTATCACCCTTCAGGCTGCCGTCAGCTTCGCCGTGCATGCATTGAGTCAAGATGGCCTTGGCGAGGAGTTTGGCCCATGAAGAAGACATTGACAATTATCGGCTTTCTCGCGGTCTTTCCGGTCGGCGTCGCGCTGGCGGATGACGACTGCTATGTGCCGATGGCTGACTGGCAACCGCGTGATGCCGTCACCCGGTTGGCCGAAGAGAACGGCTGGACGGTGCGCCGGATCAAGATCGACGACGGCTGCTACGAGATCGACGGCCGGGATGCCGAGGGGCGCCGGATCGAGGTGACCGTTCATCCGGCCACGCTCGAGGTGGTCGAGTTCGAGTATGAGGACGAGGAAGACGACGATCGGCACGATCAGGATCGAGGCCGGGATCGCGAAGGAGGCTATGATGACTGACGCAATCTCACACAAGGCCCCAGAGACAAACACGGGGCCGAGCAGCAAGGTCCAGGTCTGGGATCCGCTGGTCCGCGTGTTCCACTGGGGGCTTGTCGCGGCGTTCGCGGTGGCATGGCTCTCGGCGGAAGAGCTGGACACAGTTCATGAGGTCGCGGGCTATGTCGTCGCCGGTCTGGTGGCCTTCCGCCTGCTCTGGGGCCTCGTCGGCAGCCGCTACGCGCGCTTCGCCCAGTTCCTGAGAGGCCCCGGCGAGACGCTTGCCTATCTCGGGGACATGACCCGGCGGCGTGAGCGGCGCTACATGGGCCACAACCCGGCGGGCGCGGCGATGATCGTGGCGTTGCTGGTTACGCTTTCGGGCACGGCCTTCACCGGCTGGCTGATGGAGGACGAGTCGCGTCTGGCGATGCTGCCTGCCATGCCGCAGATTGTGGCACCCGCCTGGGCAGACGACGATGGCGGCGAATACGAACATGCTGAAGGCGGCCGGGGCGAAGATCAGCTGAAAGAGGTTCACGAGACGCTCGCCAACCTGATGCTGCTGTTGGCCGCTCTGCATGTTGCGGGGGTCGTTCTGGCCTCCTTCCGCCACCACGAGAACCTCGCGCGTGCCATGGTGACTGGCGAGAAGCGCGCTCCCGGTCCTGGCGACATCGCCTGATCGCACTCATACCCAAGGCCGACCGTCCCTTCGGCCCTACTCGGCCTCGCCCTCACGGGCGGGGCCTTTTTCTTTCGGAAGCCGCTCTCTTCCTGACGGCAAGCTGAAGCGGGAATCGCGGGCGCGTCAGGAAGGCCTCAGGTCGGGTCTCCAGATTGCCCTCAGCAGACGAAAGGAGACCCTGCCATGAAAAAGACCCTGACACTTCTCGCAGCGACAACGGCGTTGACCGCGGCGATCGGCGTCCCCGCCTGGAGTGCGATGCAAGCCCCGTCCGACGTCCTTCGACCCATTGCCGCGCTCTTCGATGACGCCTCGCAAGCCATGCCGCTCGTTCTCGCAAGTGACGATGACGACGACGATGACGACCGCTGGCGGGACGGCTCGCGTCGCGGTCACGACGACGACGATGATGACTGCGACGATGATGATGATGATGATGACGACGATTGCCGTGGTGCCGCCCGCAATCCCGCGCCCGCCGGCACGGTCGCCCCTCCGCAGAACGGTCTCTTCGGGAACGGTGCTCCGCCGCAGGTCAAGCAGAACTGAGCCTCTCCGAAGCCCTCTCAGAACAAGGATCAACCCTATGAAATCCCTCCTCGCAACGCTCGCGCTGACCACGGCGCTGACGCTTCCCGGCCTGGCCATGGCACGGCCGGTGACGCTTACCACGACGCTCAACAATTACGGCGGTGACGGGGCCTACCTCGCGCTTTACGTCACCGACACCTCGGGCGCCTATGTCGGCAGTCTCTGGATGGCCGGTGGCAAGTCGAAGTACTACGAGCATCTGAGCGACTGGTACCGCGCCACTGGCGGCGATACCGCGCAGGTGAACGGCATTACCGGCGCCAGCGTCGGCGGGGGCCGTACGCTCGAGATCACGCTCGACCTAGCCGATGCGCTCTTCGACGCAGGTTACACCCTTCACATCGACGCGGCCGTCGAAGACATGCGCGACAGCCCGAACGAGGTGGCCGTCCCGCTCACGACGACAGGCGCGGGCACGCCAATGCGCGGGCGCCGCTACGTCGCCAGCTTCGCCTACGACATGTGAGGAGCAGGGCCATGATCCGTGCACTCCATCGCTGGCCGGGTCTTCTGGCCCTCGCGCTCGTCACCGTCCTGAGCCTCAGCGGCGCGGCGCTGTCGGTCTTTCCCGTGGCCGAGCGCATCGCCGCGCCGCAGTCAGATCAAACGCTGACCGTCGCCGCCCTCGCGAACCGCATCCAGGCCAACTATCCGGGCGTCGAGCAGATCCGGCGCGCACCTTCGGGTCGCATCACCGCCTACTGGTTCGATCAGGGCGCGCCAGGTGCCGCCGTGATCGACCCTGCGACGGGTGAGGGCGTGGCCTCGGCCGACCCGAACCAGACGCAGCGCTGGCTTACGAACCTGCACCGTTCGCTGTTCCTCGGGGACGGCGGGCGCATCGCCATGGCCGCCGGGGCTGCCGCCATGCTGATCCTCTCGCTTTCCGGCGCGGCGCTGGTCGCGCGGCGCGCGGGCGGCTGGCGACACTGGTTCGCGCACTTGCGCGGTCCGCTCGCGGGCAGGCTGCACGTCGAGATCGCCCGGATCGCTGTCATTGGCCTCGTGCTGTCGTCCACGACAGCCCTCTGGATGACGGCGTCGACCTTCGATCTCCTGCCGGACGGGGGTATCCTGCCGGCCGCCACTGAAGCCAGTGGAGAGACCGGGTTCGCGCCGGGCCGGATGCCCACGCTTCGGCAGACGCCCGTCGCCGAGTTGCGCGAGCTGAGCTTTCCCTATCCCGGCGACGCGACAGACATGTTCACGCTCAAGACCGACCGGGGCACCGGATATCTCGATCAGGGCGACGGAGCCCTCCTAGCCTGGGCCGACCTTACAGGTTGGGAGCGCGTCTCGGAAACGATCTACATGCTGCACACCGGACAGGGTGCGGCGACGCTGGGACTCGTTCTCGGGCTGATGGCGCTCGGCGTGCCCGCGATGGGCGCGACCGGCGTGCTGGTCTGGCTCGCCGGGCGGCGCGGTCGGCCGCGAATCCGGGGCAATCAGCCCGCAGGCCGCGCCGAGACGATCCTGCTCGTGGGCAGTGAGGGTGGCAGCACCTGGGGCTTTGCCGCGACGCTTCACGCCGCACTGACCCAAGCCGGGCAGAGTGTCCATGTCGGACCGATGTCGGGCTTTGCGCCACAGCGTTATGCCCGTGCCGAGCGGATTATCCTGCTCGCTGCGACCTATGGCGACGGGGCTGCCCCCGCTACGGCGAAGGGCTTCCTCGACCGGCTGAACACCCCGAGCCGCGCGCCCGACATTCCTCTTGCCGTACTCGGCTTTGGTGACCGCAGCTTTCCGGCCTATTGCGCCTTCGCCAAGTCCGTCGCGGCGGCGGCGCAGGCGAGGGGTTGGCCCGAACTTCTGCCGCAGGGCACGATCGACCGCCAATCACCGCAGGATTTTGCGCGCTGGGGCCGCGCACTCGGCGACGCTCTCGGGATCGACCTCGAACTTTCGCATCAGCCGGTCCAGCCGCAAGCGACCACGCTGACCGTCGTCTCGCGACGCGACTACGGCGCCGAGGTGCAGGCCCCGACCGCCATCCTCCGCTTCGCGCTTCCGCGCGCCTCGCTCTGGCAACGGCTGCTCGGGTGCGGGTTCGCCCGGTTTCAGGCGGGCGACCTGATCGGCATTCTGCCCGAAGGGGGCGCCGTCCCGCGGCTTTATTCGCTCGCCTCCGGACGCCGCGACGGCTTCGTCGAGATCGTGGTCAAGAAGCACCCCGGCGGACTCTGTTCGGGGCAGCTCACGGCGCTGCAGCCTGGCGACACGGTGGCCGCCTTCCTCCGCCGCAACCCCGGCTTCCGCGTCGGTCGCGGCAAGGCACCACTGATCCTGATCGGCGCGGGGACCGGCATCGGACCGCTTGCGGGCTTCATTCGCGGCAACGCGCGTCGCAGGCCAATCCATCTGTTCTTCGGCATGCGGCATCCGGGCAGCGATTTCTTCTACGGCGAGGAAATCCCCGGCTGGCAGGACGAGGGGCGTCTGACCCAGCTGGTCACGGCCGTCTCGCGCGGGGCGCGTCCGCACTACGTGCAAGACGCGCTGCGGGGCGAGGCCGCCCAGGTCGCAGACCTTATTCGCAACGGGGCGCGCGTGATGGTCTGTGGCGGGCGCGACATGGCCGCCGGCGTGGCCGATGCGCTGGCCGAGATCCTCGCACCGGCCGGGCTGACGCCAGCGCTTCTGAAGGCGGAGGGGCGGTATGTCGAAGATGTCTACTGAATGGGTGAAGGTCGCCCTGAACGGCCCGACCATGGGCACGCGCTGGCAGGCCACGTTCTTCGCGGAGCCGGACTTCGACCCGGCCCCGATCCGCGCGGCGCTGCAGGCGGCCGTGGACGAGGTGGACGGGCAGATGTCGACCTGGAAGCCGGACAGTGACCTGATGCGGCTCAACGCGGCGCCGCTGGGAGAATGGGTGGCGGTGCCCGCGCAACTGGCTGCGGTCCTGCGCCTCGGCCTCGAGATCGGGCGCGCCTCGGGCGGGGCGTTCGACATTGGCATGGGCGACGCGGTGACGGCCTGGGGCTTCGGGCCCGGGGACGCCGCGCCGGATGGCATCCGCACCGCGATGGCCGCCTCGCGCCGCCCGGCGCATGAAATTCTGGAGTTCGACGGCGATCACGTGCGCAAGGCCGCAGCCCTGAAACTCGACCTCAACGGCATCGCCAAAGGCTATGGCGTGGACCGGCTCGCCGAGACCCTGCGCCATCATGGGATTTCAGATGGACTCGTCGGGATCGATGGCGAGATGCGTGCATTGGGCCTCCGGCCGGACGGCGAAGCCTGGACCATCGCGGTCGAGGCGCCGGACGCCAAGCGCCGGACGCCGCATTCGATCCTCGCGCTTCAGGATGCCGCCGTCGCGACCTCCGGCGACTACCGTCACTGGGTCGAGGTGCAGGGGCGCCGCCTGTCGCACACGATGGACCCGAGGCGGGGCGCGCCGCTGATCGCGTCGCCGGCCTCCGTCACCGTCGTGGCCCGCACCTGTGCCGAAGCCGATGCCTGGGCGACGGCGCTCATGGTGCTCGGCCCGGAAAGGGGCGCGGCGCTTGCAACACAAACCGGGCTCGACGCCCTGTTCCTCTTGCGCGGCGATAGCGCGGGCATAACGCCCCTTGGGATCGGGCCGCTGTTTGCGACGGATGCGGTGGCAACAGGCTGAGGCGATCGGGCCCGCCACCCGAGTCGCACCGCCCGGTTAAAAGGCCAAAGCCATGCCTGCCGCCAAAGCAGGCATTTTTCACATGAGTGAACATTTTTTCTACCGACGACAGCCTCCGGCGCGTTAACCTTGTTGACTGAGCGCGTCGGCCCGCAAAACTGGCGCTGCAACAGATTGCGGAGGCAAGGCATGGGTGAATCGACTGTCATGACGGGCAACGGCCCGCGCGCCTTCTTCTCGGGCGGCCTCGAGGCGTCGCAACCCGCATTCGACAGTATTCCGGTCATCGATTTCGGACCGATGCGCGGGGACGACCCGGCCGCCCGCAACGCGGTCGGCGAAGCCGTGCGCAATGCCTGCACCCAAGTCGGCTTCTTCTACGCCAGAAACCACGGGGTGCCGCAGGCCATCATAGACGCGACCTTCGACGCAGCGCACCGCTTCTTCGATTTGCCCCTTGACCGCAAACAGGCAATTTCGGTCGAGAAGTCGGACGCGATGCGCGGCTACACCCCGCTTCTGGGCGAGAATACCGACCCAGAGAACAAGGGCGATCTGCATGAGGGCTTCGATCTCGCGCTTGACCTCCCTGCGGACGACCCGGACGTCGCAGCCGGAGTCTTTGGCTATGCGCCGAACCAGTGGCCCGATGGACTGGACGATTTCCGCGAACCGCTGACCGCCTATCACGGGGCTGCGCGCGCCTTCGGCGAGCGCGTGTTTCGTGCCTTCGCGCTGGCACTGGAACTGCCGGAGGACTTCTTTTTGCCCAAGATCACCAAGCCGATGGCGCATATGCGTGTGCTACACTATCCCGACCAGTCTACCGCCACCGAAGAGAAGCAAATCGGCATCGGAGCGCACTCGGACTACGAGTGTTTCACGATTCTGTGCACCGACGACAAGCCGGCCTTGCAGGTACTCAACTCCGCAGGCGAATGGATCCAGGCCCCACCGATCCCGGGCGCATTCATCGTGAACGTTGGGGACATGATGGCGCGCTGGACGAATGACTATTTCCAGTCGACGCTGCACCGCGCCATCAACCAGACCGGCAAGCGGCGCTATTCAATCCCATTCTTCTTCGGCGTGAACAGCCGGGAGACGATCGAGGTGCTGCCTTCGTGCCAGTCGCAGGAACGGCCGGCTAAATATGCTCCGATCACGGCAGGCGACTACATCCGCTCTCGTTTCGACGACACCTATGCGCATCGCACCGGGGACGAAGCATAGCCCCGCCCAGCGATCCCGTAATTTCCCGCGACCGACAGGAGACACCGACATGACGACGATTGCCAACCGCCTGGCCCGCAGAAGCGTTATGGCGGCAATGGCGGCGCTGCTTACGCTGCCTGCCCTCGCCTTCCAGATCGAGGGCACGCCAAAGATCGCATTTATCTACGGGGCGACGGCCCGCGATGGCGGCTGGAACGAGGCGCTCGATAATGCGCGGCTCGCGGTGGAGGAAAATCTCGGCGTGTCGATTGCCACGGTGGAGAGCATCCCCGAGGAGGCCACCGCGCTGAAGAACGCCATAGACCTGTTTGTCGGACGGGGCTTCAACGTGATCGTAGGCACGACCTACGGTTATTCTGAAGGCATTCTCGAAGCGGCGGCGCAGCATCCGTCCGTCGCCTTCGTGAACGCTTCGGGCGCGACCAACGCCGGCAATCTCGAAGGCTTCTACACCCGCACCTACCAAGCCTGGTACCTTGCCGGAATGGCAGCTGCAGGCGCTTCGCAGACCGGAAAGATCGGCATCGTCGCCGGCTTTCCGATCGGCGTTGTGAACTGGGACGTGAACGCCTTCGCCCTTGGGGCGCAGTCCATCAACCCGGAGATCGAAACGACGGTCATCTACACCAATTCCTGGTGGGACCCCGTAGCCGAGGGCGAGGTGACGAAGGCACTGTTGGACGAAGGCAACGACGTGATCGGCAACAACCTCAGTTCCGCGGCGCCGTTCATCGCGGCGGAAGAAGCAGGCGCGAAGTCCATCGGCTTCCAGCTCGATATGAGCCGACACGCGCCGAACGGGCATCTGACCTCGGTCCAGTTCAACTGGGAGGAGTACCTGCTGCCGACGCTGGCCGCGCTGGTAGAAGGCACCTGGGAGCCCAGCGAATGGGGCGCCTTCCCCGGCATGGCCGAAGGCACCGTCGGACTGACGCCTCTGTCGGACGCAGTACCCGCCGATGTGCGCGCGCAGATCGAGGACCGGCAGGCGCAGATCATAGCGGGCACCTTCGAGGTCTTCGCCGGCCCGGTGGTCGCACAGGACGGTACCGTGAAGGTCGCTGAAGGCGCAGTACTGGACGACGGCGGCCTATGGTCCATGGACTTCCTGGTGAAGGGCGTGTCCGGTTCGGTGAACTGAAGCCCGTGACAGAACGGACAAGGCAGGACACCGCCAGCGCGGCGGCCGCGCTCCAACTGCGCGGGATCACCAAGACCTTCGGCGCGGTGCGGGTTCTGGACAGGGTGGATTTCGACGCCCGGGCCGGGGAAATACATGCGCTGCTTGGCGAGAACGGCGCGGGAAAATCCACGCTTATGAACGTTCTCAACGGCATCTACGCGGCCGACGCCGGTGTTGTGGTGCTGGCTGGCGCCCCGGCAGCGATCCGGTCGCCTGCGCAGGCGACGCGGGCCGGGATCGGCATGGTGCACCAGAGCTTCCGGCTGGTCGGACCGTTTACCGGACGCGAGAACCTGCGTCTTGCCGCCAGTCACCTTGCCTGGTCCGAAGTGGACCGGCGCGCGACGGACCTGATGGCCCGGATCGGTCTTGAGGCGCCGCTGGACGTACCGGTCGCGCGGCTTTCCATGGCCGAACAGCAGCGTATCGAGATCCTGAAAGCGCTGGTTCTTGGCGCACGGATGCTTGTGCTGGACGAACCGACAGCCGTTCTGACCGATGCCGAGGCCGACCGCCTTCTTGCCCTGATGCGGGATCTTGCGGGCGCTGGACTGGCCATCGTGCTGATCACGCACAAGCTGCGCGAGGTAATGGCAGCGGGTGACCGCGTGTCGGTGCTGCGGCGCGGGCGCATGGTAATGGGCGGGGTGGCCGTGTCCGAAACCAGCGCCGCGGACCTGTCGCTTGCAATGATCGGCGACCACGTGCCCGAGCCAGAGCGCCCCGAACGGATGCGGCGTGCGCAACTTATGGAAGCACGGGGGCTGAGCGTGCACCGGCACGGTGTCCCGGCGTTGCGCGGCGTGGACCTCACGGTGCATGCCGGAGAGATTCTCGGGCTTGTCGGGATCGGCGGCAACGGCCAGCGCGAGCTTGCAGAGGCGATCCTGGGACTGTGCCCCGCCGAAGGCCAGATCTGGCTCGACGGACGGCAGGTGTCGGAAGAAGGGGTGGCGGCGCGACGTGCGCTCGGGCTCCGCTATGTCCCCGCAGACCGGCGGCAGGACGCGCTAGCCCCGAACATGCCAGTTGCGGATAACCTCGTGGCCGCAGCGGTGCAGCGTGGCGAATTCGGCCGCTGGGCCCTGCACCCCTCCGCCGTTCGCGCCCGAGCGGACCGGCTGATCGGCGCATTCGCCATCGCGGGTGCGCCAAGGGGCGGGCGGCGCCCGGTACGTCTGTTGTCGGGCGGCAACGCGCAGAAGGTTGTGCTGGCCCGCGAACTGGACCCTGCGGCGCGCCTGATCGTCGCCCATTCGCCGACGCAGGGGCTGGACGTGTCGGCACAGGCTTTCGTTCACTCCGAGTTGCTGCGCGCGGTTGGCGGCGGTGCGGGTGTTCTTCTGATCAGCGAGGATCTGGAAGAGATAATGCGCCTTGCCGATCGAATCGCGGTGATAAGCCGGGGACGGATCAGCACGGGCGCGCAGCCCCGGCCAAGCCGAGAAGACCTTGGGGAACTGATGCTCGGCCATGCTTGAACGCGTATCCCTCGAACGGCGCGACCGCGTTTCGGCCGGGCTTCAGGCCGCCGCCTTCACCGGCGCGATCCTTCTGGCGATGGCGCTTTCGGTCGCGATTCTCCTCATGGCTGGTGTGCCGACCGGGGCACTGTTCGACGAGCTGGTCCTGCAAGTGTTCCTGACGGGCCCCGGGCTTGCCCGGACATTGACGATCGCCACCCCTATGATGCTGGTGGCCCTGTCCGCGGCCCTGTGCCTGCGGCTAAAATTCTGGAACATCGGCATCGAAGGACAGGTCCAGCTTGGCGCGATCTGCGCGACCGCGGTTGCCCTTCTCGATCTGGGAGGTCCGTTCCGGCTGCCGGTGATGCTGCTGGCCGGGGGCATCGGCGGCGCGGCGTGGATCCTGCTGCCCGTGCTGCTGAAAATCCGAGCGGGCGTAAGCGAGGTGATCGTGACACTTTTGATGTCGAACATCGCGTTCCTGCTGCTTCAGCATCTTCTGTTCGGACCAATGGGCGACCCGGCGCACAATTTTCCAACCTCACCGATCTTCGACGCGGCCGAGCGCCTTCCGCGGTTCGGATTCGGCGATGTCAATGCAGGCCTGCCCATCGCCGTGCTAGCGCTGCTGAGCGCAGCCCTGATGATCCACCGCCTGCGGTTCGGCTTCGCGGCGCGCTTCGCCGGTGACAATCCGCGTGCGGCTCGGGCACTGGGATACGATACGGGAAGGTTACTGCTGATCTCAATCCTGCTCGGTGGCGCCGCGGCGGGCCTTGCCGGCAGTGTGATCGTGACCGGCACAGAGTTCCGGTTGTCACAGGCAGTCGGCATGTCGATGACATTCAACGGCATCGTAATTGCGGCGTTGGCCCGAAACGACCCACTGCTTATCCCGGTGGCCAGCCTTTTCATGGCCGGTCTGAGCGGCGCAGGCGCGTCGCTGAAAGTGTTCTACGGCGTTTCCGAGGGGATCGTTCTGGTGATCCAGGGCATCTTCCTGATGTGCCTCGTGACTTGCCAGTTCGCCACCACCTACCGGATCGCGCTGGCGGGAAGGGTTGCGCCATGATCGTGTTCCTGACCGCGTGGCTAGGCAGCCTGCCCGGGTTCATGACCCCGCTTCTGTTGGCGTCGCTGGGCCTGCTGCTGTGCGAGCGCGCAGGGGTTCTTAACCTCGGGGTCGAAGGCGTCATGGCGGTTGCAGCCATGACCGGCGCCGCGGCCTGCCTTTCGGGTTTGGCACCGGGCCTGTCCCTGGTACTGGCGGCTGGTGCCGCGGTCGCCATCACCCTGCCCTATATTATCGCGGTCGTTGTGTTCCGCGCAGCGCAGATCCCTGCAGGGCTGGCGCTCGTGGCGATCGGTCTTGGCACGTCGATGGTGCTGGGGCGGGATTTCGCGCACAGGCCGTTCCGGGGTCTTGCGGACCTTCCGTTTCCCGGGCCGCTGAAGGAATGGCCACTCGTTGGTCGAATGCTGTTTCAGCAGGATGCGGTGGTCTACCTCGCACTCGCCGCAGCTGCGTTGCTGGCCTGGATGCTACATCGCACCAGAACCGGCCTTGCGCTGCGGGCAACAGGGGAGGATCCGGCGACCGCCGACAGCGCGGGCGTCGACGTACAGGCGGTGCAATGCGTTGCGCTGGTTGCAGGGAGCACACTTATCGGCCTTGCGGGGGGCTATCTCGCTCTAGGTAGCGCGCAGATCTGGACCGAGGGTATGGTCGCCGGACGCGGCTGGATCGCGCTCGCGCTGGTCGTGTTCGTCCAATGGTCGCCACTGCGGGCCATCGCGGGCGCCGCGCTTTTCGGCGGGGCGCAAGCGCTCATTCCCCGGCTGCAGGCGCTTGGCCTCGACGTGCCGATTTATGTGCTGGCTATGATGCCTTACGTGCTGACCATCGCAGTGCTGGTCGCCGCGTCCCGCCGCGCGCGCACACGGCAGCAGGAGCCCGGCTTTCTTGGCCGCGCCTATATCCGGCAGGACAGGTAGGGACGGCGGCGGCGGCCCGCGCGGCAGATTTTTCGCGAGACCGAGGAACCACGTCATGGAAGCGGATCGCTGCGGCATGTCAAAGGCAAGGCGCAAAGGAACCGCGAGACGGCGCCCGGTCCGGGGCACTTCATCCACTCTCCCAGTCTTTTCTCCTTCCGAGCGCCCTGCCCTGCCCCACGGCGATTGCGATGCAGCGTCGGGTATGCTGCAACTGCGTCCATGATCCCACGAGGCGTGCCATGACCGCGATCCTGACCATCACCGTTAACCCCGCCGTCGACCTGTCGACCGAGGCACCCGCCGTGATCCCGGATCGCAAGCTGCGCTGTTCGGCACCGCGTGTGCAACCCGGCGGCGGCGGTGTGAACGTCTCTCGGGCCATCGCAAATCTGGGTGGGGTGAGCCGGACGCTCCTGGCCTTCGGCGGTCCGACAGGCATGGCGTTGACGAACGCGCTGCGGGCCGAAGGACTGGACCTGCGCGGGCTGGGCGTTGACCATCCGACCCGCCAGTCACTGTCGGTTAGGGATGCCGCGAACGGTCTGCAATACCGCTTCATGATGCCGGGCCCGGACTGGACGGAGAGTGATTGCGCAACGGCGCGGGCCGCGATCCTCCAGGCGCTGGAGCCGGGCGCCCTGGTGATCCCCTCAGGGTCCTACCCGCCCGGCCTGCCCGACGCATTCTTCGTGGACCTGAATCGTAATGTGGCGGCCGCCGGTGGACGCATCATTCTCGACACCTCCGGGTCCGCGCTACGGGCAGCGGCCCGGACCGGCACCGGACTGTTTGCGCTGCGCATGGACCACGAAGAGGCGCAGGAATTGTCTGGCGCGCGGCTCAAGCGACTGGACGACATCGCGGACTACGCCAGTAGGTTGCACCGCGACACCGGGAGCAGGATCGTTATGATCGCCGCAGGAGCGATGGGCACGGTGATCGTCACGCCGGACTGGCGCGGCCTCTTGCGACCACCCGTCGTCGTACCGGTGTCCAAGGTGGGCGCGGGCGACAGTTTCGTGGGCGGCTTTGCGCTGGCGCTGTCCCGAGGGGACGACCCCGTCAGCGCCTGCGCTTGGGGCGTGGCAGCCGCAGCGTCGGCGGTGACGACACCGGATACCGACTTGTGCGACCGTGCGGACGTGGAGCGTTTCGTGACTGAGGTTACAAGAAGCGCGTTATGAGATCATCGCAGCCGTGCTGTCTGCTGCGTCATCATTACCGCAGGCGTTTACCCCCACTCAAAACAGCACGTCTGTCTCGACCGCGGTTGGCCGAACCATACGATAGCCATTCTAATTCTTTTATTCTATTGTTTATATATATTTGCTCGCCGTCTGGAACTCTCTTTACCGTCGTCATCTCAATCCGCTTCTGGCCCTTCACACTCGATTGGAAAACTTGCTCAACCGAGAGAATCGACAACTGCATCCCCGCTATGGTTGCGCGCGGCCCATGATATCCGCTTCCTAGCTTACCGAAGACTTTTTCAGTCTCCAGCTTTGCCGTGAACATCGCTTATTGGACAGGTATGGCGCCGCAGGCAGTGGTGCATGCAGCGCAAAGGTCTAGCGTAGGCTCTGTCGGACTCGGGCGGCGGTGTAGAACGGTGCTTTGAACATTAGGATGACGGTGGGTAGTGCCCCGCGGCGTGGTGTAAGAGGGCCGGCCTTCGGAGAGGCTCGAGTTGGTCAGGTCGCCACGGCGGGCAGTCTGACGTTGTGAGTATCGGTGATGCGGGCCAGCGACTCCAGCCCCATGTAACGGCGCGCGACGGCCCACTCGTCGTTGGTTTCGATCATCAGCGCGCCGACCAGACGGATGATGGCCGCGTCGTTCGGAAAGATCCCGACGACATTGGAACGGCGCTTGATCTCCTTGTTGACGCGCTCAAGCGGGTTGGTCGAGCTGATCTGCGCCCAGTGCTCCCTGGGGAAGTCCATGTAGGCGAGCACGTCGTCGCGGGAGGCGTCCATCATGGCGCCGAGCCGGTCATTCTTCTCACGGAGGGCGTCGGCGATGGCGTCCCACTGGGTCTCCGCCTCGGCCTTGGTCTCCTGGGCGAAGATCGTCTTGAGCATTGCGGCCACGGCGGTGCGGCTCTTGGCCGGGGCATGGGCGAGCGCGTTTCTGAGCCAGTGCACGCGACACCGTTGGTGGGTCGCATCGAACACTCGGCGGGCTGCGGCCCTGAGCCCCTTGTGATCGTCGGCCACGACGAGCTTCACGCCGCGCAGGCCGCGATCGGCGAGAGAGCGCAGGAAGCCAGTCCAGAACGTCTCCGCCTCGGAGGGGCCGGTGGCGACGCCGAGCACCTCGCGTCGGCCGTCCCCGTTGACCGCCACCGCGATTATTACGGCACGGCTGATGATCCGGCCGTTCTCGCGCACCCGGATGTAGGTTGCATCGAGCCAGAGATAGGGCCAGGCGCCCTCGAGAGGCCGGGTGAGGAATGCCAGCACGCGCTCGTCGATCTCGGCGCAGAGCCGACTCACCTGGCTCTTAGACACGCCACTCCCGCCCATGGCACGCACCAGATCGTCCACGGCGCGCGTCGAGACGCCGTGCACATAGGCTTCCTGGATGACGGCCACGAGGGCCTTCTCCGCCGTCCTGCGCGGTTCGAGAAAGCTCGGGAAGTAGCTGCCCTTGCGCAGCTTCGGGATCGCCAGGTCGATCCGGCCGGCGCGGGTCTCCCAGCCTCTCTCGCGGTATCCATTGCGCTGCGTGGTGCGCGCCGGTGTGCGCGTTCCTTTTGGCGCGCCCGTCGCAGCCTCGACCTCCATCTCCATCAGCCGCTCGGCGGCATAGGCGAGCATGTCGCGGACGAGATCCTCGTCGGCGGACTTCTCCACCAGCTCCATCAGGGTCATTCTATCGTCGGTCATCGTCGTCTCCGGTTCGGTTCCAGGTTTCGCAACCCGAACCTTCTCCGAAGACCGGCGATGGCCGCCAGCGTCACCGCCGGCCGCGCGCTGCGCT
>NZ_QGKU01000015.1 GCF_003172915.1 Meridianimarinicoccus roseus | reverse complement strand
ATGAAAAAGGTGTACGGCAGCGCGTCGGAGGCTCTTGACGGGCTTTTGTCGGACGGGATGCTCATCGCGGCGGGGGGCTTTGGTCTTTGCGGCATTCCTGAGCTTCTGATCGACGCCATTGTCGAAAGCGGCGTCAAGGACCTGACCGTCGCCTCGAACAACGCGGGCGTCGATGACTTCGGGCTCGGCAAGCTGCTGGCCACCCGCCAGATCAAGAAGATGATGTCGTCCTATGTCGGCGAGAACGCGGAATTCATGCGCCAGTACCTGTCGGGCGAGCTGGAGCTAGAATTCAATCCGCAGGGCACGCTCGCCGAACGCATGCGCGCGGGCGGCTGCGGCATCCCGGGCTTCTACACCAAGACCGGCGTCGGCACGATGATCGCCGAGGGCAAAGAAGTGAAGCAGTTCGACGGCGAGGATTTCATCCTCGAGCGCGGCATCTTCGCGGACCTGAGCATCGTGAAGGCGTGGAAGGCAGACGACACCGGCAACCTCGTCTTCCGCAAGACCGCGCGCAACTTCAACCCGCCCGCCGCGATGTGCGGCAAGGTCTGCGTTGCCGAGGTCGAGGAAATCGTGCCGCGCGGCGCGCTCGACCCCGACGCCATCCACCTGCCCGGCATCTACGTGCACCGGATCGTGCAGGGCGACCACGAGAAACGGATCGAACAGCGCACGACGCGCAAGCGGGAGGAAGCCTGATGCCCTGGGACCGCAACCAGATGGCCGCGCGCGCGGCACAGGAACTCGAAGACGGCTGGTACGTGAACCTCGGGATCGGCATTCCGACGCTGGTGGCCAATTACGTCGGCGACAAGGACATCACACTGCAATCCGAGAACGGGATGCTCGGCATGGGGCCCTTCCCCTACGAGGGCGAGGAAGACCCCGACCTGATCAACGCGGGCAAGCAGACGATCACCGAGTTGAACCGCACGTCGTATTTCGACAGCGCGACCAGCTTCGGGATGATCCGGGGCGGCAAGATCGCGGCGGCGATCCTGGGCGCGATGGAAGTGGCCGAGAACGGCGATCTGGCGAACTGGATGATCCCCGGCAAGCTGGTGAAGGGCATGGGCGGCGCGATGGATCTCGTGGCCGGGGTCGGCCGGGTCATCGTGGTGATGGACCACCAGAACAAGGCGGGCGAGAGCAAGGTGCTGAAGGCCTGCACGCTGCCGCTGACCGGCACCGGCGTGGTGGACCGGATCATCACCAATCTCGGGGTGCTCGACGTGGTCGAGGGCGGGCTGAAGATCGTCGAGACCGCCGACGGCGTCACCGAAGACGACATCCGCGCCGCAACCGAGGCGACAATCGTCTGATAGACGGCTGTTACCCGTGCATGGCCCCGCCCGTCCGGGCGGGGTTTTCTATGTGGGTCGGCTGGTCCCCGGCGCGCTGCGCGCCTAGATGCACCCCATGACCGCCGCTCCTGCCCCGCTTCCGAGCCCGATCCGCAACTGGTTGTCGACACGCGGTTGGGTGCTGCATCCGCACCAGCGTGCGATGCTCGATGCCGCCGCGGACCCTGCCACGCTGCTGATCGCTCCGACAGGCGGCGGCAAGACACTGTCGGGCTTCCTTCCGACCCTGGCAGAACTGACCGCCGCGCCGCGGGCGGGCCTGCACACGCTTTATGTCAGCCCGCTCAAGGCGCTGGCGAGCGACATCCGCCGCAACCTGCAGGCCCCGATCACCGAGGCAGACCTTCCGATCCGGGTGGAGGACCGCACCGGAGACACGGGTGCCACCGCCCGCAAGCGCCAGCGCGCCGACCCGCCGCATATCCTGCTGACCACGCCCGAAAGCCTTGCACTGCTGCTGAGCTACGAAGACGCGCCGCGCATCTTCGCCGGGTTACAGCGCGTTGTCGTCGACGAGATCCACGCGTTGGCCGAAAGCAAACGCGGCGACCAGTTGATGCTGGGCCTGGCGCGGTTGCAGAGCCTGTGCCCCGGCCTGCGCCGCGTCGGCCTGTCCGCCACGGTGGAAGACCCCGCCGCCATCGCGCGCTTTCTCGCCTGCCACCCGGACCCCTGCCGCATCCTGCAAGCCGACCCCGGCCCCGCGCCCGACATCGCGCTTCTAGAGGTGCCGCAGCGCCCCCCCTGGGCGGGCGGCGGCGGGCGCTATGCCATCCCTGCAGTGCTGGAGGCCGTCAGGGCGCATCGCACGACGCTGATCTTCCACAACACCCGCGCACAGGCGGAATTGTTCTTCCACGACCTCTGGCTGCAGAACGACGACGCGCTGCCCATCGGCATCCACCACGGGTCGCTTTCGCGCGAACAGCGCAGCCGCGTCGAAGCGGCGATGGTGGCGGGCGACCTGCGGGCCATCGTCTGCACCGGGAGCCTCGATCTGGGGATCGACTGGGGCGACGTGGACCTCGTGATCCAGGTCGGCGCGCCGAAGAACGTCAAACGGCTGGTGCAGCGGATCGGGCGGGCAAACCACCGCTACAACGCACCGTCGAAGGCGCGCATCGTACCGGCCAACCGGTTCGAACTGGTTGAATGTCACGCCGCGCTCGATGCCGTGCGCGACGGCACGCTTGACGGTGATCCGCGCGGACCGGGTCCGCGCGACGTTCTGTGCCAGCATATCCTTGTCGTGGCTTGCGCCGGGGCTTTCGACGCCGACGCACTTTTTGCCGAAGTAACCACCGCCGGGCCCTATGCCGGGCTCGGCCGCACCGCGTTCGACGCCTGCCTCGATTTCTGCGCCACGGGCGGCTACGCGCTGCGCGCCTATGACCGGTACCAACGGCTGCAGCAGCGGACCGACGGGCGCTGGCAGTTGCGCGACCCACGCGCCGCACGCCAGATCCGCATGAACCTTGGCACGATCATGGACACCGACACGCTGAAGGTGCGGCTGCGCGGGCGCGGCGGGGCCCCTTTGGGCGAGGTGGAGGAAGCCTTCGCCGCAACGCTCACCCCCGGCGACACCTTCCTGATCGGCGGGCAGATCGTGCGTTATGAAGGCCTGCGCGAGATGACGGTCGAAGTCTCGCGGCGTGGCGGCGACACGCCCAAGATCGCAACCTTCATGGGCACCAAGTTCGCCACCTCTACACAGTTGTCCGACCGGATCCTGACGATGCTGGCGCAACCCGACTGGCCCGACCTGCCCGGCCACACCCGCGACTGGCTCGCGCTTCAGCGCCGCGTGTCGCACATGCCACGCCGCGACCGGCTGCTGATCGAAAGCTTTCCCCATGACGGGCGTGCGCATACCTGCGCCTACGGCTTCGCCGGGCGGAACGCGATGCAGACGCTGGGCCTGCTGCTGACCCAGCGGATGGAGGAGATCGGCATCGGGCCGCTTGGCTTCGTGGCCACAGACTATGCCGTGCTGGTCTGGTCCGTCGATCCGCTGACCGATCCCGCGCCGCTGTTCCAGGGCGATGACCTGCGTGCCGGTTTCGAGACATGGCTGGCCGGGAATGCGGTGATGAAACGCACCTTCAAGGCCAGCGCGATCATCGCCGGACTGATCGACCGGCAAAGTCCCGGGCAGCGCAAGAGCGGGCGTCAGGCGACATTCTCGTCCGATATCCTGTACGACACGCTTCGCAAGTACGATCCCGACCACCTTCTGCTTCAGATCACCCGCGAGGAAGCCCGGCGCGGCCTGGTGGATTTCGGTCGGATCGAGGAAATGCTCGCACGCACGAGGGGACGGGTCGACCACGTCGTGTTGGACCGCGTCACACCGCTGGCTGCTCCACTGTTCCTTGAACCCGGCCGCGTGCCCGTGCAGGGTGCCGGAGCCGAGAAGCTTCTGGCCGAAGCCGCTGCGCGCCTGATTGAAACCGCAGGGCTTCCGGCCTGAGCGCACGGGCACTGTGCGCAGTTTTTCATCGACCTGTCGCGCGGGAAGGCTAGGATGCCGTTCAGACCAAACACAGGGAAGACAGACATGAAACGCCGCCAGTTCCTCAGCCTCGCGCCCGCAGCCGGGCTTGCCGCGCTGCCCGCCGGGATCGCTCCAGCCGCCGGGCATGGCGGGGCACCGGCCCTTCATGAAGCGCAACGCCGCAGCGTCGGTGACATCACAGTGACCGCACTGTCCGATGGCGGCATCTCGCTGGGCCATGCGCCGTTGCAAGGCATCTCGGAGGAGGACTACGCCGCGATCCTGCGCGCGGGCTTTCACGACCCGGCGGGCTATACCAGCGGCGTTAACGCCTTCCTGGTGGAAACAGGCGCGCTGAAAGTGCTGGTCGATGCCGGCACGGGCGGATTCTTCGGCCCCGAGGTCGACAACCTGCCCGCGAACCTCGCCGCGACCGGGGTTGCACCCGGCGACATCACCCATGTCTTCGCGACACACCTGCATCCCGACCATGTCGGCGGTGCGCTGCGCGACGGCGCAGCGGTGTTTCCCGCTGCGGAGCTTGTGGTGCACGAGGCCGACCGCGCGTTCTGGGGGGACGAGGGCCGGTTCGCGGACGGGCCAGAGATGATGCAGGCTTTTGCGGGCCTGTCGCAGGCCGTGCTGGCGGCTTATGGCGACCGGCTGCGCGTGTTCGATGCCGAGACCGAGATCGCACCCGGCCTGACGGCACTGCCGCTGCCGGGCCATACGCCCGGCCATAGTGGGCTGATGATCGCCTCGGGCAATGACGCGTTACTGATCTGGGCCGATATTGTCCACGTGGCGCCGGTTCAACTGGCCCGGCCGGAGGTGACCATCGGTTTCGACGTGGACCCGGCGCAGGCCGCAGCGTCGCGCGCCGCGATCCTCGACCGGGTGGCGGCAGAGCGGTTGCTCGTCGCTGGCTCGCATATCCCGTTCCCGGGGCTGGTGCATATCGCGGCGGACGGAAGCGGCTACCGCGCCGTGCCAGCCGCCTTCGACTACGCCGCGAACTGACCGGCCGGGCGGAACCACCGCTGCATTGCGCCCCCTTGCGCCGGGGGCGGAAATGCGCTGTGAACAGAGCATGAACGATTACACATTCACCCTCGGGGGCGCGGAGCTGCACGCGCGCCCGTCCGGCGCGCTGTGGTGGCCCAGCAAGGGGCTGCTGTGCGTGTCGGATCTGCATTTCGGAAAGGCGGCGCGCATCGCCCGGCGCAGCGGGGGGATGCTGCCTCCCTACGAAGGGCAGGACACGCTCGACCGGCTGGAGGCGGAACTGGACGCGACCGGGGCGCGGCATGTCATCTGCCTCGGCGACAGCTTCGACGACATGCAGGCCGCCGGTTCGCTGCCAGAGGACCTTGGAGCCTGGCTGCTGCGGCTGATCGCGGGGCGCGACTGGGCGTGGGTGGAAGGCAATCACGATCCCGGCCCGATCGACCTGCCGGGCACCCACCGGGCGGAGATCGCCCTCGGCCCGCTGGTGTTCCGCCACATCGCGCAGCCTGGTGCGGAGGGCGAAGTTTCGGGCCACTACCACCCCAAGGCGCGGCTGGGCTTTCGCGGCGGAGCGGTGGCGCGGCCCTGCTTCCTGATCGACGGCCGCCGCGTGGTTCTGCCGGCCTTTGGCACCTACACGGGCGGTCTGTGCAGCACATCGCCCGTGCTCTGCGCGCTGATGGACGACGATGCGCGCGCTGTCATGACCGGATCGGCAGCGCATGCGATTCCGATGCCACGTGTGCTGCGGCGGCGCGCATGACCGACCCGTTCGGCGATGCCCCGCCGCTCGATCCTGCGATCGCGGCGCGGATACGAGACAGTTTCACGCGGCAGAGCCTGATGGACACGCTCGGCGCGCGGCTGGATGCGCTGGCGCCGGGCATGTGCCGGATCGCGGCGCCTATTCTTCCGGGCAGCCTGCAACAGCATGGCTACGGACATGCCGGTCTGACCTTCTCCATCGCCGACAGCGCGGCCGGGTATGCCGCGCTCAGCCTGATGGGGCTCGGAGAAGAGGTCCTTACGGTCGAGTTGAAGATAAACCTGCTGGCACCCGCGCGCGGCGATCTGCTGCTGGCAACCGGGCGGGTGGTCAAGGCGGGCCGCAAACTGGTGATCGTGCAAGCCGATGTGCACGCACAGCGCGGCACCGATCTGGTGCATATCGCACTGCTGCAGGGCACGATGATACCGGCCTGAGAAGGGCGCACCTCGGGTCTTCACCGCGCCCGGCAGTCTCAACCGGGGTCCCCGGGGTGCCGCACCGGCTCCTGCGGCCCCGCAGGCGCAGCCTGCCGCGCCCAACGGGATGAGACACCCCGCTGGGGTAGCGAAGACGGGCGGGAGCACCCCGCTGCGGGGCCGCCTCAGCCCATGCGTTCCGATGCATAGCTGCCCGGGCTGGCCGGGAACACCACCGTCTTGCTGCCGTTCAGGAACACCCGGTTGTGGATATGCGCATGCACCGCACGGGCCAGCACCTGGCTTTCCACGTCCCGACCAAGCGACACGTAATCCTCGGCGCTTTGTGCATGGGTCACGCGGATCGTGTCCTGTTCGATGATCGGCCCCTCGTCGAGGTCCGAGGTCACGTAGTGCGAGGTCGCCCCGATCAGCTTCACCCCGCGCTCGAACGCCTGTTTGTAAGGGTTCGCCCCCTTGAAGGACGGCAGGAAGGAATGGTGGATGTTGATGATCCGCCCAGACATCCGCCGACACATCGCGTCGCTCAGGATCTGCATGTAGCGCGCCAGCACGATCAGGTCGGCCTCCGTCTCCTCGACCACCGCCATGATCCGCGCCTCGGCCTCGGGCTTGTTGTCCTTCGTCACGCGGATGCAGTGGAACGGGATATCGTGATTCACCACAACCTTCTGGTAATCCATGTGGTTCGAGATCACCGCCACGATGTCGATCGGAAGCGCTCCGATCCGCCAGCGGTACAGCAGGTCGTTCAGGCAATGCCCGAAGCGCGATACCATGATGATGACCTTCATGCGCGCCGCCTCGTCATGGAAGGCATAGTCCATGCCGAACGGTTCAGCCACCGCCGCGAACCCGGCCTCCAGCGCGTCGAGCGCCTGCCCGGTCTCGGGTGCGAAGCTCATCCGCATGAAGAACGTTCCGGTTTCAAGGTCGTCGAACTGGGCGCTGTCTGTGATGTTGCAGCCTTGCTCGGCAAGGTAGCCTGCGACGGCTGCCACGAGCCCTCGGGTGGATCGGCATTTGATGGTCAGGGCGAATGTGCTCACGGCGGTCGGGTCTCTCTGCTTGGGGATGCGAAATCAGGGGATTGGGTCGGGCGGGTCGGGTCTGCACGGGCACACGGGAACCCATCCGGCGCGAGCGCCGGTTGCGGGGCCCTGGCCGGGCGCGGGACGGGTGGAACGGCGCGGGTGCGAGCGCGCGGCGGGTCAGGCGGTCAGATCCTCCGGCACGTCCAGCCCGTGGGCACGCGCGGCGGCGACCGCCGTGTTGGCCAGCAGGCAGGCGATAGTCATCGGGCCGACACCGCCCGGCACCGGGGTGATCGCCCCCGCCACTGCCGCGCAACTGTCAAAGTCGCAATCACCAACAAGCCGCGTGGAATCGCCGCCCTTCGCCGGATTGGGCACGCGGTTGATGCCCACGTCGATCACGGTCGCGCCCGGCCGGACCCAGTCGCCGGTGACCATCTCGGGTCGGCCCACAGCCGCGATGACGATATCCGCGCGCCGCACCGTGGCCGCAAGATCGCGGGTCCGCGAATGGGCCACGGTCACTGTGCAGCTGTCACGCAGCAGCAGTTGCGCCATCGGCTTGCCGACAATGTTGGACCGGCCGATCACCACCGCGTCCGCACCGGACAGATCGCCCAGGTGATCGCGCAGAAGCAGAAGGCAGCCCAGCGGCGTACAAGGCACAAGCGCATCCTGACCTGTGGCCAGAAGCCCGGCATTGACCGGGTGGAACCCGTCCACATCCTTGGCAGGGTCGATCGCACCGATCACCGCCGCCGAGTCGATCTGGGACGGCAGCGGAAGCTGCACAAGGATGCCATGCACCTGCGGATCGGCGTTCAGCTGTTCCACCATCGCCAGAAGCTCGGCCTGCGAAGCGGTGGCAGGCAAGCGATGCTCGAAGCTGCGCATCCCTGCCTCCACCGTGCGCTTGCCCTTGGAGCGCACGTAGACTTGGCTTGCCGGATCCTCGCCCACCAGCACGACCGCCAACCCCGGCACCACGCCTGCACTCGCCATGCCACTCACGGCATCCGCCACGCGGGCGCGGACCCGCTCCGAAAACGCCTTGCCGTCGATCAACTTACCACTCATCGGGTGTCTCCTTCCCTGCTGCTGCCCAGGGCGGCTTCCTCCCGCGCGATGGACCATTCGATCATCTGCCGCCACAGCGACTCCACCAGCGCCGGATCGGCCCCCTGCCCTTCGGCCGCCGCGCGTACCCGTGCCACGACCTGTTCCACGCGGTCGGGGATACGCGCGGGCAGCCCTTCGGACCGCTTCAGCACCGCCGCCCGGTCGATGCAGCCCTGCCGCAGCGCCAGCAGCCCGACGAGGTCGGCGTCGATCCGGTCGATCAGGTTTCTGAGCTCGGTCATGGTGGTACAGTCTTCCGGTCGTGACATGGGCCTCTCCGTCTGGTTGCCGCATGACCCTACCCGCTGGGCGCAGGCAAGACCACGGGGCGCGGAGGTCAGAACAGCCCCTCTATGAAACCCTGCGCATTCAGGCCGATGGATTCCGCGGCAGGCACTCGCGGAAGGCCGGGCATCGTCATGATGTCGCCGCAGATCGCCACGACGAACCCGGCCCCGGCGCTCAGCCGGACCTCGCGCACGGGCAACGTGAACCCGGTCGGCGCGCCGCGCGCGGCGGGATCGGTGGAAAAGCTGTACTGCGTCTTCGCCATGCAGATCGGCAACGCGCCGAAGCCCGCCGCCTCCCATTCCTCCAGCTGGCGCCGCACGCCGTCGGGCACGCTGATCCCGTCGGCCCGGTAGATGCGCGTCGCGATCGTTTCGATCTTGTCCAGCAGCCCCATCCCGTCAGGGTAAAGCGGTGCGAAATCGGCCTGCCCGCTATCGGCCAGCGCCGCTACCCGGTGCGCCAGATTGGCGATGCCGGCCGACCCGTCCGCCCAGTGTCGGCACAGGATCGCCTCGGATCCCAGTTCGGCCACGCGCGCCTGCACAGCGGCGACCTCGGCCTCGGTGTCGCCCGCGAAATGATTGATCGCCACAACAACCGGCACGCCGAAACCCTTCAGGTTCTCCAGATGCCGGGCAAGGTTGGCGCAGCCGGCTTGCACCGCCTCCACGTTCTCTGCACCAAGGTCACCCTTGGCCACGCCGCCGTTCATTTTCAGCGCCCGGATCGTCGCCACCAGCACCACGCAATCCGGCGCCAGCCCCGCCTTGCGGCACTTGATGTCCATGAACTTTTCTGCCCCGAGATCCGCCCCGAAGCCCGCCTCTGTCACCACGTAGTCGGCCAGCTTGAGGGCGGTCCGGGTCGCCAGAACCGAGTTGCAGCCATGCGCGATGTTGGCGAAAGGCCCGCCATGCACGAAGGCCGGTGTCTGTTCCAGCGTCTGCACGAGGTTGGGCTGAAGCGCCTGTTGCAGCAGCACCGTCATCGCACCATCAGCCTTCAGGTCGCGCGCGGTCACCGGGGCCTTGTCGCGGGTATAGGCGACGATGATGTCGCCAAGGCGGCGTTGCAGGTCGGCGAGGTCCGTGGCAAGGCACAGGATCGCCATGACCTCGGACGCGACGGTGATGTCGAACCCGGTCTGGCGCGGAAAGCCGTTCGCCACTCCGCCAAGGGATGTCACGACATCGCGCAACGCCCGGTCGTTCATGTCCATCACGCGCCGCCACACCACGCGGCGCGCGTCGATCCCCAGCGCATTGCCCCAGTAGATGTGGTTGTCGATCATGGCCGACAGCAGGTTGTGTGCGCTGGTGATGGCGTGGAAGTCGCCGGTGAAGTGCAGGTTGATGTCTTCCATAGGGACGACCTGCGCATAGCCGCCCCCTGCGGCCCCGCCCTTCATCCCGAAGCACGGCCCGAGCGAGGCTTCGCGTATGCAGATCGCGGACTTCTTACCGATCGCTTTCAGCCCGTCGCCCAGACCCACGGTCGTCGTGGTCTTGCCTTCGCCCGCCGGGGTCGGATTGATCGCGGTAACAAGGATCAGGCGACCGTCCGGGCGGGACTGTAGGCTGTCGATGAAATCGGCAGACACTTTAGCCTTGTCATGGCCGAAAGGCAGCAGCGCCGCGTCCGGAATATCAAGCGCCGCGCCGATATCGCGGATCGGCGCCTTGGTCGCGGCTCGCGCGATATCGATGTCTGAAAGGCCGGTCATGGTCGTTCCTCCCCGCCCGGATCTGCCCGGGTCTTGTGCTTCGTGGTAGCCGCATTGCTCCCGATCGCCCGGCAAAAGGCGACGGAATACGGTCGTGTTGCGGCGCGAACCGGTTAGAGCCAGCCACGCCGTTTAAAGAAGAGATACGGCAGAACGGCCGAAAGCACCATTAGACTGATGGCGAAGGGGTAGCCCCATGGCCAAGACAGTTCCGGCATCACCTCGAAATTCATGCCATAGATCGACGCGATCATCGTGGGCGGCAGGAACACCACTGCGGCAACCGAGAATATCTTGATGATGCCGTTCTGCTGGATGCTGACAAGGCCGAGAGTCGCATCCAGAAGAAAGGTGATTTTGCCGGCCTGGAACCCCGCATGATCGGTCAGAGAACGCACATCGCGGGACAGGGTCTTGATGCGGGCACGCTGCGTCTTGGGACGGGCCCAGCCAAGCGACACCTGCGCAAGAAAGCCCGTGATCCGGTCGAAGGTGACAAGGCTTTCCTGCAGCTTCGAATTCAATTCGCCATGCGTGCCGATCGCGGTAAGGATGCCGCCAAGGTCCACACCCCCGCGCGGGCTGGTCGCATTCTTGCGGAAGATGCGCTTGGCGATGGCGTCCAGACCCGTGCTTTCACGTTCCAGAATGTCGGCGATGCGTTCGATCATCGCCTCCAGCAGCGAGATCAGCAGCCGGTCGGGCGTATCGCACTCCATGTTCACCCGCTGGGCCCGCTGGGTGAACGTCGCGAGCGCACGCGGCTCGTGATACCGGATCGTGACCACCGCGTCGGACGTCAGAACGAAGGTCACCGGCGCCAACACCGGGTCGGCAGTGTCCACCGACGACAGCGCGCTGACGGTCAGGAAGGTCGCGCCGTTCTCGACATAGAGGCGTGAGGACAGCTCGATCTCCTCCATCTCGTCGCGGGTCGGCAAATCGAGCGAAAGCGCGCGCGACAGCCCGTCGAGTTCCTGCGGCGTGGGGTGCAACAGATCATACCACAGCGCGGCGTGAAGCGGTCTGGCGGTGGTCACGTCCCCGGTCATGTCCCCGGCGGCCGCGTCAGCGGGCTGGACATCCGGTGGGTTGGCACCGATGACGAGGCGCCCGTCCTCAAGGTGATATGTCGTCAGCATTCAGCCCTCCCCGCGTGCAGGTCGCAAGGAGTGCTAGTGGCTGCCCGGCGGGCTGGCAAACGAAAACGGCCCCGCCATGCGGGGCCGTTTTGTGAAGATTTCAAGACACCGCGTGGCGTCAGGCAGAGGGTTCCGGCTCAGGCTCAGGGCCACTGTCACCCGACGGCTTGGTTTTTGTCTTGGTCTTCGGGATCGATGTCAGGGACGACACGTTGCCCGACGGCGTATCATCCTCGTCGTCGCCGCGGTTAAGCGGCTCGCCGTTCATCACCTTGGTGATTTCCGGACCGGTGAGCGTTTCGTATTCCAGAAGCGCTTCCGCCAGCCGGTGATGTTCTTCGGCATGTTCCGTCAGCACGCGCTTGGCGGTCTCATAGCCCTCGTCCACCAGCTTGCGCACCTCGGCGTCGATCTTCTGCTGGGTGTCGGGCGAATTGCTGGACGCGCCTTGGTAGGCCCCGAGGTAGCTTTCCTGCTGGTTGGCATAGTCGATATTGCCCAGATCGTCCGAAAATCCGAATTGCGTGACCATCGCCCGCGCGATCTTGGAAACCTGCTGAATGTCCGAAGCGGCGCCGGAGGTGACGTTTTCCTTGCCGAATACCAGCTCCTCGGCGACCTTGCCGCCCATCGCCATGGCAATCTTGGACTTGTACTTGGTGTAGCTCACCGACAACTGGTCCCGTTCCGGCAGCGACATGACCAATCCCAGGGCGCGGCCACGCGGGATGATCGTCGCCTTGTGGATCGGGTCGTGCTGCGGAACGTAAAGCCCCACCACGGCGTGTCCCGCCTCGTGATAGGCGGTCAGCTTCTTTTCATCTTCCGTCATGACCATCGACCGGCGCTCCGCACCCATCATGACCTTGTCCTTCGCGTTCTCGAAATCCTCCATCGTGACAAATCGGCGCCCGATGCGCGCGGCCATCAATGCCGCTTCGTTCACGAGGTTGGCCAGATCAGCGCCCGAGAAGCCAGGAGTGCCGCGCGCGATGATGCGCAAATCCACGTTCGGGCCAAGCGGCACCTTCCGCGCATGGACGCCCAGAATACGCTCGCGCCCCTTGATGTCGGGGTTGGGAACCTGAACCTGACGGTCGAAGCGGCCAGGACGCAGCAACGCGGGGTCCAGCACATCGGGGCGGTTCGTGGCCGCGACGATGATGATGCCTTCGTTCGCCTCGAAACCGTCCATCTCGACCAGAAGCTGGTTCAGCGTCTGTTCACGCTCGTCGTTGCCACCGCCATAGCCGACACCGCGCGACCGGCCCACTGCGTCGATCTCGTCGATGAAGACGATGCAGGGCGCGTTCTTCTTGGCCTGCTCGAACATGTCGCGCACGCGGGAAGCACCGACACCGACGAACATCTCCACGAAGTCGGAGCCGGAGATGGTGAAGAACGGCACGCCCGCTTCGCCAGCGATGGCACGCGCCAGAAGTGTCTTACCGGTGCCCGGAGGGCCGACCAGAAGCGCGCCCTTGGGGATCTTGCCGCCGAGCCGCGAGAATTTCTGCGGATTACGCAGGAATTCCACGATCTCCTCAAGTTCTTCCTTGGCCTCGTCGATGCCCGCGACGTCGTCGAAGGTCACGCGCCCGTGCTTTTCGGTCAACAGCTTGGCCTTGGACTTGCCGAAGCCCATCGCGCCGCCGCGCCCGCCGCCCTGCATCCGGTTCATGAAATAGATCCAGACGCCGATCAGCAGAAGGAAGGGCAGGAACGTCATCAGAAGCGTGGTGAAACCGGACTGTTCCTGCGGGCGGGCATTGACGGTAACGTCATTGGCCAGCAGCCGTTCGGTCACCTCCGTGCCCTGCGGGACGATGGTGACGTAATCCTGACCGTCCCCGCCGCGGAACATGACCTTCTCGCCATCCAGCGTGACGGTGTTCACATCGCCGTTCTCGACCCGCTGAACGAATTCGGAATAGCTGAGCGACCGTGAGGACATCGTCGACTGGCCGCCGCTGAACAGGTTGAACAGCGCAAGAATCAGCAGGAACAAAACGACCCAGAAGGCGATGTTACGAGCGTTTCCCAAGGGGGATCTCCTTATTGGTCCGCGGACAGCGCCGCATGGCTTCGCCTAGACATAGACACCAAGGCGCGCAGTTCAATCCGGGCACAGGTCGCCACAGGCTGCAATCTTATCCCAAACAGGACGGCATTGCCAGTGGCCGCCGTCGTCAAGCGCGGCGGGCAGGCTGGGGGCGGCAACCAGTCGCGTGCCTTGCCAGATGCCCGGTGCGGTCAGCAACGCGGCGCGGCGAAGCCCGGCGGCGCGCCAACCTGGCCGCTGCGCAAGACCCTCGGGCCCGAGCGCCGCAAGGTGAAGGTCCGGCGAAGGCGGCCCTTCGATCCGCCAGCGTCCGTCCCAGTCGCCCGGCACGGGGGCGCGGCGACCTGCCAGCGCGGCGGGTTCGCGGTCGATCCAGATCGTCGCAGGCGACGAGCGTCCGGGCGCAACGCTGACCGCGCAACCCGCCAGAACGTGGCGGCGGCCCGCGGCGATGGCGGCCTCGGCGCGGTGCAGCGCCTTCAGGCGCGGACGGTAGACCTGCCCACCGACACGGCACAGCGCCGCCGACAGAAGCCGCCAGCGAGTGTCGTCCGGCAGCGTGGCTAGCTGCGCGGCATCCAGCCCGATCGCGCCGTGATCCACGCGCAACGCCGCCCGCGCGGCGGCGAAGGCCGCGCCCTGCAGCACGCGCCGTGCCGCTGCCATGCGCGTCGCGGTCTCGGCCAGCGTCGGGCCGTCGAGGCCGGGCACGCCGCCCTGCGCCAGCGCACGCCGCGCCCGCACCCGGTCGAAGCGAGGATCGTCATTGCCCGGATCCTCTATCCAGTCGAGCCCGCGTGCGCGCAGCACCTCGCGCAGCGCCGCGCGGCGAACCCCGAGCAACGGGCGCAGCCACAGCGGGCCGCCCGCGCGGTCACGCCGCACCGGGGCGATGCCGGCCAGTCCATCCACTCCCGATCCGCGCGCAAGCCGAAGCAACACGGTTTCGGCCTGATCGTCCAGGGTATGTCCAAGGCAAACGGCGTCCAGTCTCTGTGCCTGCGCCCAGTCGGTCAGCAGGCCGTAGCGCGCTTCGCGGGCACGCGCCTGAAGATTGCCCCGCCCGTCCCAGCCGCCATCGTGGCCGCGCCAATCCAGCGTGTCATGTGCCAATCCCAGCGCACGGGCGCTGGCGGCAACAAAGGAGGCTTCGGATGCAGCTTCCGGGCGCAGGCCGTGATCGACCGTGGCGACCCGCAGACACGCGCCCGAGGCGCGGGCCCAGTCCGCCGCCAAGACCAGCAGCGCAAGGGAATCGCCGCCACCCGACACCGCCAGCCCGACCCGCCCGGTTCCCGGCGGCAGGTCGCGTGCCAGCGCCGCGGACAAAGCCGCGGCGGGTGTCACGGACAGGTCAGCCCCGCCAGCGCCCCGGTTGCCTGTTCGGCCGCCGTCGTGCCGGGAAACCGCGCGGGCACCTGACCCAACGCCACACAGGCTTCGGGCACCTGTCCCAGCTCGGCAAGGCTGCCGCCCAGCTTGAACAGCGCCTCGGCGGCAAGGCCGGGATCGGTCATCTCCGCCAGCGTATAGCTTTCCAGATAGGCTCGTCCTGCCTGCGCCTGGTTGCCAAGCTGCACCAGCATGTCGCCCCGGAACAGATGCGCCTCGGGCGCCAGCGGGCTGCGCGGGTAGGTTTCCACGAAAGCATCGAAGGCGGCGAGCGCATCTGCGGGGGTGCCGTCCTCGGTCAGGACCATCGCGGCGTCGAAATCGGCCTGCTCGCCAACCGCGAGTTGCGGCGCCTCGGCAGGCGGCGGCACCGGCGCGACCGGCGCGGGCAGCGCGCCGCCGCCCAGCGGTTCGGTCGGCGGGATCTGCGCGACATCGCCGCCTTCCAGTTCGGTCAGGCGGAACTTCAGATCATCGATGCGGTTGGTGCCGTCCTCGACGACGCGCCCGATCCGGTAGTCGAGTTCCTCCACCGCGGCGGTCAGGCGGCGCAGTTCACCCTCGATCGCGTCCAGCCGGGCGATTGGCCCACCCGTCACAGCGCCGCCCCCATCCGACATGCCCGTGCCGGTGGTGGACAACTCGCGGCGCAACTGCTGCAATTCCACTTCGAACACGGTGATCTGCTGACGGATGTCGGCCAGCGTGGCGTCGCGGTCCTGCGCGGCCGCAGGCAGCGCGCCCAGCAGCAGACCGCAGACCAGCGCCGCCGCCCGGATCACGCGCCCGCCCCGGTGGCCAGCACGGTCACCGCGCGGCGGTTCTGGGCGTAGCAGCTTTCGGTGGAACAGACCTCGATCGGGCGTTCCTTGCCGTAGCTGAGAATGCGGAGCCGGTCCGGCGCGACGCCCTGCGCGATCAGGAATTCCTGCGCGGCGCTGGCCCGCCGGGCCCCAAGCGCGAGGTTGTATTCGCGCGTGCCCTGCTCATCCGCGTGCCCTTCGATGACGGCGGTGAACATGCGGTTGGCCTTCAGCCAGTCGGCCTGCGCCGACAGCGTGGCGCGCGCCGCCGCGTTCAGCGTGCTTTCGTCGACCGCGAACAGCACCCGGTCCCCGACCGACTGCTGGAAATAGGCGGGGGAGGACGGGTCCGACGCGCTGCCCGCCGCGCTGCCCGCGGCCCCGGCACCGGGGCCACCGAAACGGTCGGTGCAGGCCGACAGCACCATAGCGGCGGTCAGCACAAAAAGAAGGGAGAAACGGGTCATGGGCACGGGGCCTCCTGAAAATACGGTCTGGCCCGACGCTATCAGCCGGAACCGGGGTTGCAAGCGCGGCTCAGTCCAGAAGCGGCGACCAGGCCGGGTCCGACGCCGCGCCGGGGGTGGGCACACGCTTAAGGTTGCGCCCGGTGATGTCCACCGAGTAGAGCGCGGGCGCCCCGCCCGCCCCGGCGGTCTCGCGGGTGAACATAACGACACGGCCGTTTGGCGACCAGGTCGGCCCCTCGTCGAGGAAGGACGCGGTCAAAAGCCGCTCTTCCGACCCGTCGGTGCGCATCACGCCGATATGGAACCGGCCCTGGTTCTGCTTGGTGAAGGCAACGAGATCTCCGCGCGGCGACCACACAGGGGAGCCATAGCGCCCCGGCCCGAAGCTGATCCTGCGCGCCTCGCCGCCGGCGGCAGGCATGATGTAAAGCTGCTGACTGCCCGAGCGGTCGCTTTCGAACACGATCTGTCGGCCATCGGGGCTGTAGCTCGGCGCCGTCTCGATCGACGGGGCCTCGGTCAGGCGGGTGGGCGTGCCGCCCGAAACCGGCATCCGGTAGAGGTCGGTATTGCCCCCCTGCGAGAGCGAGAACAGCACCGTTCCGCCATCGGGCGAAAAGCGCGGCGAGAAGGTCATGCTGCCCGGCTGGTTCTCAAGCGCGCGGGTGCGCAGAGTGCCTGTGTCCAGCAGGTTGATGCGCGGGAAGCCGCTGTCATACGAGGTGAACAGCACCTGCCTGCCATCGCGCGAAATGCGCGGCGCCAGTACCAGCGTGCTGGCATCGGTCAGGTAGGACAGGTTCGCGCCGTCATAGTCCATCACCGCAAGACGTTTCTGGCGCGCATCCTTCGGGCCGGTTTCTGCCACGAACACCACGCGGCTGTCGAAATAGCCGCCCTCGCCGGTGATCCGGGCATAAACCTGATCTGCGATCTTGTGCGCAAGGCGGCGCCAGGCATCCCCCGACCCGGCGAATTGCAGACCTTCGCCCAGCGGCGCCTCGGAGAACACGTCGAACAGGCGGAACTTCGCGGTGATCCGGTCACCCGACACCGACACCGCGCCGGTCACAAGCCCTTGCGCGTTGATCGCCTTCCAGTCCGCGTACTGCACCGGGCTTTCGAAGCTGGTGATGGGCGAGATGAACGCGTTCGGCGAAATCGCCCGGAACAGCCCGGACCCTTCCAGATCGGCCCGTACCACGGCAGTGATGTCGTCGGCCAACGCCTGGGCCGCGCCGCCTTCGGCCAAGAACGGCGCGATGGCGATCGGCAGCGGCTCGATCACGCCTTCAGTGATCTCGATCCTGAGCGGACCGGTTTGCGCCGCGGCGGTCAGCGGGGCCAGCCCGGCAAGGCAGGCGGCCAGTGCCGCAAGAAAACGGGTCATCATCATCGTCTCCGCATCTCTTCGGGGTTGAAGGTCATCTCGATCGTGCGCCACTGCTCGTATTTTTCGGGCGGAAGACTGAAAGGCTGGCAGCGCAGTATCGCGCGCCGCGCGGTGTCGTAGGCCTGCTGCGCCGCCGCCGCCGATCCGCCCGATTGCGACACCAATCGCAGGTTTGAGGGACTGCCGTCCAGCCCCATGTCCATGCCCACCACAACCGTCACCTTGGCCGCATCGGTACTGAGTGCGCCGAAGTTCCAGCATCGGCTGACCGCGACCCGCAGCCCGTCGCGTTCGCCCTGGCTCAGCGGCGGACCGCCCGCCTGACCGCTTGGCACGGCCGACTGGGTTTGCGCGCCAAGCGCTTCGGCCAGAGCGGCGGCGACGGCGTCCTGCACCTGTTCGGTCTGCGGCGGGGCGGACGGCTCCGGCTCGGGCATCGGTTCCGGATCAGGCTCGCGGACGGGTTGCTGCACCTCCGCAACTTCGGGCGCGGGGCGGTTCGGACGCGCCTGCGGGCGCGGCGCCGGGGCGGGCGCAAGCGTCGGCGCCTCGGTGGTTTCGGTGGCTTCCGTCACGATCTGCGGCGCCGCGGCCTCGGGGGCCGTGGCCTGTTGTTCCTCGGCATCGATGGCATCGGGGGCGGGATCCGGCGTCGCCGCGATCTCGGGCTGAACGCGATCCCCCTCGCGCACCGGCTCGGGCGGGGCGGGCTGCGGGACCGGCGCGACGCGGTCCACCGGCGGCGGCGGCGCTTCGGGCGCGGGCGGCTCGGGCGGCGGGGGCGTATCCTCGGCCACCGGCGGGGCATCTGGCTGGGCGGGTGGGCGCGGCGCGTCCTCACGGGCGGGCGGCGGCAGCGCCGCGAACTCCTCGGCGATCTCAGGCGCCGCGGGCGGCGTGAGCCCGCCGACCGAAGGCAGGTCCGACGGCGAGACCAGCGTCACGCTGACCGATGCGGGCGGCGCGGCATCGCGCGGCGCGCTGAACGGCCAGCCGACCAGCGCCACCGCCAGCAGCGCCGCGTGCCCGCCAAGCGAAACCTTGAACCCGGTATCCATCGCGGGCCCCTAACGCCCGTCCGGGTCGGTGCCGTCAAGACGCGGTCCGCCGGGGTCGGTCACCAGCCCGATCCGTCCGAAGCCGCCCGCGTTCAGCGCGCCCATGACCTGCATCACGCGGGCATAGGCGATCCCGCCATCCGCGCGCAGGTAGATCTGATCGTCCCGCCGCTCAGCCGCGATGGCCTGAAGGCGGCTCACCAGCGACGCGGGCTCCACCTCGGTCGTCTGGATCATCACTCGCCCATCGGGCAGCAACGTGACGGTCAGGGGCTCTTCCTCGCTGGCAGGCAGCGATGTGGCAGCGGTTTCAGGCAACTCGATCGGCACACCGACCGTCATCATCGGCGCCGCGACCATGAAGATAACCAGCAGCACCAGCATCACGTCCACGAAGGGCGTCACGTTGATCTCGGACATCGGGGCGGCGGCGCGGCTGCGGCGCGAACGGCCGCGCCGGGCGGTGGGCTGCCCGCCCGAGGAAGAGGACAGGTGCGCGCCCATCAGTCATCCGCCTCGCGCGACAGGAGCGTGGCGAACTCGTCCGCGAACACCTCGTAGCCGCCGACAATGCGGGCGCTGTCGGTGGTCAGCTTGTTGTAGAACACGACCGCCGGGATCGCCGCCAACAGCCCGATCCCGGTGGCCAGAAGCGCCTCGGCGATGCCCGGCGCCACGACGACGAGCGACGTGTTCTGGCTGATCGCGATCTGCTCGAAACTGTGCATGATGCCCCACACGGTGCCGAACAGCCCGACGAAGGGCGCGGTCGATCCGATCGTCGCCAGAACCGGCAAACCCTTGTTCAAGCTGTCGGATTCGCGGGCGATGGCGACATCCATGGACCGGTCGATGCGCGCGGTCGCGCCGGGGATCATGCCGCCCGTGTCGCGTATGGAGCGGTGCCATTCGGTCATGCCCGCCACGAAGATCCGCTCCGGCGCGGTGCGAGGCTTGTCCACGAGATCCGCGAACAGCCCGTCCAGCGGCTCGCCCGACCAGAAGGCGCGGTCGAACCGGTCGGCAGCGCGTCGCGCGGCGCGAAAAGACAAGTGTTTCGAGATGATTACCGCCCAGGCCCAGACGGAGGAGCCGATCAGAAGGAGCATCACCAGCTTCACGGTCAGGGTGGCGCGCGCAAAGAGCGCCCAGAAGGAAAAGTCTATCGGGTCCATGGGGTCTGCCTGTCTGCCCGCGGCCATTGCGCCGCTTTTGTTGGGAAGCACCATACCGCAATCGCGGCGTCTGCGCCATGCCGCGCCGAGGGGCGGGCCGGTCACTTTTTCGCGGTAGGAGGGCCGTAGGAATCGCATATGACTTTCATATGACTCTCGTAGGACTCCCGCAGGCAGCCGAACGCCCCGGCGCGCGGCCGGCCCGGTCAGTCGGGCGGTCCCTCCGGCGGGCCCGCGGGCCGGGGCAGCGCGGCGCGCAGGGCCTGCGGCAGCCGGGCCGGGCGGCCATCCTCGCGCAGCGCGGCGAGCGTCACGCGGGTGCGCACCAGAACCGCACCGCCGCGCGTCACGTCCTGCGCCAGCGTCACCCGCGCGCCGCCGATCGCGGTCACGGCGGTGGTCACGGCCAGCAGGTCGTCGAAGAGCGCGGGCGCGATATAGTCGGCCTCCACCCGGCGGACGGCGAAGACCACGCCGCTGTCGCGCTTGATGGCCACCTGGTCGATCCCGAGGCCGCGCAGGAATTCGGTCCGCGCGCGTTCGGTGAACTTCAGGTAATTGGCGTAGTAGACGATCCCGGCGAGGTCGGTGTCTTCGTAATAGACGCGGATCGAATGGGTGTGCATGGCGGCCCCGGAAACCTGGCTGTATTTCACGCAAGGCCCCCACAGGTGTGCCCGGGGCGCAAGCCGACGCGGGTCGAAAGCGGTTTGGCCTGCCGGGGTCGCGCACGGTTCGAACGACGCGGGGGCTGTCACCCCATGCCGCCATACGAGGCCTGTCGTTTCGCATGAGCGTAGAACATGGCCCATCGCCGGGCAAGGCGATCTGTCGTCGGCTTCGGACCTGTGTGCCAGCGTAGTCCAGTCGCGCACCGCAGAAAAGGGCGCCCGGAGGGCGCCCTTTTCAAGACCCGGCATTTCGCGCCTTGACGGTTATACTGTCCCGCCGCGCCGCCTTAGCGCGACGAGCACAAGCGCGCCGGTGGCCAGAAGCGGCAGCCCGGCCGGCAGCGGCACCTCGGCCGACGTCGGCAGTGCCTGTGCGAAACTGTTCCCGATGTTCAGCGTGATCGTTTCGCCGTTGGCCAGCGTGTAAACATAGCTGCCGAGATTGAACGCGGTACCGAGATCAATGCTGGGTTTGTAGAGCCCGGTCCAAGCATTCGAGCCTTGGAAGAACGCGTTTGAAACAGTTGCGTTATCGAATACCACATATGGTGCGGTAAAAGTGTCGCTTCCCAGAAATAGCGGGATGCCCAAGCCAGAGGCCGACACAGGGGCAGTTATTCCGACGTTAATGATATCCACAGCGCTTGGGCCGCTGGCAAATTCGTAGGCTTGGCCAGACGAAGAGGTGTTGTCCCCAAATGAAAGGAGGAATCCCGCATTACTGACCCTCTTCGCGGCTGAGAGTTGTCCGCCTTGCAGGCTTGCCGAGTATAGGCCAACCAATCCATTCTGATCGATCGAGCCGGCATATTCGGCAAAGAAGCCGGTCGCATCCTCGGTGACGTTCACGACCAGCGCGGCCGATGCCGCCGTGCCGGTGCAAAGCGCGACGCATGCCGCTAGAAGTGCTGATCTCATGACTCTGTTCCAATCCTGACGACCGCTTCTGCCGGTCATTAACCAAGAGGGCCATGCATCACGCATCGCGGCAAGCTATCGATATAGATATGTCGCGAGACGGATATCCGGCTTGATCGAACTTGCTCCATGCCGCTAGGCTTTTCGTAAAGATTTCTTAATTCACGGATTGGTCCATGCCGCGGGTCTTCGAACAGGTCTTGCGCGATGTGACCGATGGTCTGGCACTTGCAGCCAATCCCGAGGAACGCTGGGCCGCGATTGTCGCAGCGTCCCAAACGGTCGGGGCCACGGCGCTGAGCGCAGGTGCCGTCACGCTGGACACGCGTGAAACGCTCTGGTCGCGCACGACGATGCCAGCGGAATGGGTCGCGGAATACGACGCACTCGGGCTGGAGGAAATCGACCCTCTCGCACAGGGTATCCGGACGGGGCACCTGCCCGAGCTCCACGCCGCCGGGATCCCCTTGTCCGGCGTGCCACCAGATTCCCGTTTCACGATGCTGCGCACCCGTCTCTTGGACCATGGCTACGGGTGGTTCTGGGGGCATCTGTGGCGGCAAGCCACCCACGAGAACGTGGTGGTCATGGCCACGCTAGAGGACCCCCGGAGCATGTTCGGACCGAACACTTCCATCCTGATCCGGACAGTGTCCGCGCTGATGGCCGCGCGCCTGTCCGCCCCAATGGAGGCGGACCCGGTTGGCGACGCGGACTCGGTCTCCAGATCATTGAGCGAACGGGAAAAGGACGTGATGCAGCTTCTGGCGCGTGGGAAGGACAATATCGGCATCGCGCATAGTCTTGGCATTGCCGAAGTGACCGTACGGATGCATCTGCGCAGCGTTCGCAAGAAGATGGGCGCTTCCACGCGGGAACAGGCCCTTGCCCTTGCCCTTCTGCGCGGCGCGTTCGAACCGTAGACCATTGATCTGTCCCTGATCCGCACGTGTCATGCGCTTGTTGCGCTGCGCACGTCGCACCCACCGAATACCGGTCAGGCGCGCGTCATTGCCCGGCCCCGATCCGCGCATGGAGCCGGAGCGCGTGGCTGGCATCCTCGGCGGCGGCGGGCAGCACCGGGTCATAGGCCGCGCGGATCAGCGCGCCGATCTCGGGGCGCAGCACGACAGTGCCCTCGGGCGTGCGCGCGAGCGCGGAGCGGTCCGCGAAGGCCGTGTCGGACCACAGCAGCACCGAATGCACCATCTGGCTGAGCGCGAGCGTTTCGGCGTCGAGCGCGGCAAGCTGGTCGTCCATGCGCAGGAAGACGAAGCAGGCCTTGATCCCGCCCGCCTCGTCGAAACGGAAGATGCGGTACTGGTTCGCGTCCGCGGCCTTGAGCCGGGCGGTGAGCGGGCCGAGATCCGGGATCATGCGGTCGAGATTGGGTGTGGCGGTCAACTCGTCCCAGTCGCGCACGAAAAACACCATCAGGTTGGCGCCAAGCTCCGGGTCGGTTTCGGCCATGCGGTGGCCGGCCAGAGCGACGACAGCCTCGATCGCGCCCTTCAGCGCGGGGATGCTGTCCTCGGTGACGCCGAAGATCACCGGGGCGATGGGGCGGCCCCAGCGGGCAAAGAGGAAGCGGCCGTCTGAGCGGGTGAAGAGGGCCGTGACGGCTGCGGGCGTAAGCGGGTTCGCGGGCATGGGGGCTTTATGCCCGGGGCGGGGCAGTGGGGCAACCGGGGGACGGCGTGCCGGTGGGCCGCGGGCAAGGCGACCGGGACGGGGCACCGCGCGGGCCGCCTGCCCCGAGCCCGCCTGCACCCGGCGCGCGCAGGACAGGGCTTGGCCTTTGGGGCGGGGCGGGGCGGGCTTCACGGCGCGCGACCGCGCGGCGCGCCGGCGCCGCGCCGGGCCCAACGGGAGCCGCGCATCTGCGATGCTCGTGCGACGGGCGGGAGCCCCCCGCCCCGGTCGTCCCGGCCCGGTCGGTCAGCCCTCGCCGAAAAGATCATCCTGCGGGCGGCGCGGCGGGGCAAGGCCAAGGTGTCCCCAGGCATCGCGCGCCAGCATCCGGCCGCGCGGGGTGCGCTGGATCAGCCCCTGTTGCAGAAGGTACGGCTCGATCACCTCTTCCAGCGCGTCGCGGCTTTCGGACAACGCCGCCGACAGCGTCTCGATCCCGACCGGGCCGCCGCCGTAGTGATCGGCCATCAGCCGCAGGTAGCGCCGGTCGGCCCCGTCGAGCCCGCGGTCGTCCACGCCGAGCCGCGTCAGCGCGCTGTCGGCGATGGCCCGGTCGATGCGCCCGTCGCCCTCGACCACCGCGAAATCCACCACCCGGCGCAGGAGCCGCCCGGCGATGCGCGGCGTGCCCCGCGCACGGCGGGCGATCTCGCGCGCGCCAGCGGGATCGGCGGGCACGCCCATCAACCGCGCCCCGCGCGTGACGATCTTGTCCAGCTCCTCCACAGTGTAGAAATCGAGCCGCGTGGGGATCCCGAAACGGTCGCGCAGAGGCGTGGTCAGCAGCCCAAGCCGCGTCGTCGCGCCGATCAGCGTGAAGGGCTGCAATTCGATGCGCACCGTGCGCGCGGCCGGCCCCTCGCCGATCACGAGGTCCAGCTCGTAATCCTCGAGCGCGGGATAGAGCACCTCTTCCACCGCCGGGTTCAGGCGGTGGATCTCGTCGATGAACAGAACGTCGCGCGCTTCGAGATTGGTCAGGATCGCGGCAAGGTCCCCGGCCTTGGCCAGCACCGGCCCCGAGGTCATCCGGAAGTTCACGCCCAGCTCGCGCGCGATGATCTGCGCCAGCGTGGTCTTGCCCAGCCCCGGCGGGCCGTGGAACAGCGTGTGGTCCATCGCCTCGCCGCGCTGACGGGCGGAGGCTATGAATACCCGCAGGTTCGCGCGCGCCTCGGCCTGCCCTGTAAATTCGTCAAGACTTTGCGGGCGCAGGGCGCGATCCCGGTCTTCGGGCAGCGGGTCGGGGCGCAGGTCGGGGTTCAGCCCGTCACGGGCACCTTCGGCCGGATCGGGCGCGTCCGTCATCGGGTCAGTCCTTCGGTGCCAGCAGGCGCAGCGCGGCGCGGATCAGGGTTTCTGTCGGCGCGTCCGGCGCCTCTCCGGCAGCCTGCGCAACGGCGGCGGCGGCATCGGAGGCGCTGTAGCCCAGATTGGTCAGCGCCGACAGCGCGTCAGACTGCGCCGTGGCATTGGCGGGCGCGGCGGCCGCCTGCGGAGCGGGCACCGGGGCCGCGGCACCAGTCCCGGCGTGCGGGCTGGCGGGCGCTGCGGGCTGCGCTCCGACCCCCGCCATCGCCATGATCGACGGCGCCTTGTCCCGCAACTCGTTCACGACGCGCTGCGCTATCTTGGGCCCGACACCCGGCGCGGCCTTTACCGCAGCGGCGTCGCCCAGCGCGATGGCGCGGCTCACCCCGTCCGGCCCGAGCGTGCCGAGGATCGCCACAGCCGCCTTGGCGCCGACACCTTGCACCGTGGTCAACAGGCGGTACCATTCCTTTTCCGCCAGCGTCTGGAACCCGAACAGCTGCAACAGGTCCTCGCGCACCAACAGATCGGTATAGAGCGACACGAACCCGCCCTTGGCGGGCAGCCCCGCCATCGTACGGTCGGAACAATAGACCAGATACCCGACCCCACCCACGTCGATCATCACGTGATCGGCGGCGCGATAGGCCAGTTGCCCCGACAGCCGCCCGATCATGACGCCGCCCGTTTCAGCGCGGCCGCCAGCCGACCCGAGGATTGCAGGTGCCACGCGTGGCACATGGCGATCGCCAGCGCGTCGGCGGCGTCGGGGCCGTCCACCTGCACGCCCGGGAACTGCAACCCGATCATGTGCGCGATCTGTGCCTTGTCCGCGTGGCCGACGCCGACCACCGCCTTCTTCACGGCATTGGGCGCGTATTCACCCACCGGAAGCCCTGCCTGCGCGGGCACCAGCAGCGCGATGGCGCGGGCCTGCCCCAGCTTCAGCGTGCCGACGGGGTCGCGGTTCACGAAGGTCTGCTCCACAGCCGCGTGGGTCGGTGCGTGGCGCGCCACCACCGCGCTGAGCGCGCCGTGCAGCGCAAGCAGGCGTGTGGCCAGATCGCCCTCGCCCGACAGGCAGGTGCCATGCGCGCGGTGGCGGAAGCGGGACCCGTCCACGTCAACGATGCCCCAGCCCAACCGCCGGAGCCCCGGATCGATCCCCAAAATCCGCATGCCGCGCCCTGCCCCGTGTTTCTTTTGCAACGGCTAGCACGAAACAGGAACATACGCCAAGGCCCTTGCCCGGCGCGGCGGCCTGTCGCGGCCCCGGCGCGCGGAGGCGCCGCACCGCGCCGAATGGCTTGAAAGCGACATGAAGCTGGCTGCGAACGCCTGAAAACGACACCCCAAGCACGCGACATTTTCACAATTATGACAGTAAGTTAACGGCTTCCCAGCCATGCGCCGTGTGCATGTGTGCCTTGCATTCTGAACCATTGCGGCGGCCGCTGGCGCGGCTTAGCTGCACTTTTCAAACCGCACAACGATTCAGCAGATCGTCCATCATCGACCCAAGAGGCTTCCATGTTGTCCCATGCCCACACCGTTTCGCCCGGCTTCGCCCTGGGCCAGTCCCCGGCCGCCCTCGGGCGCCTGATCCGCCGCCTTCGCGCGCAGCACGTGGCCTACAAGACCCGCCGCGCCCTTGCGCGCCTGACCCAGCGCGAGCTGGAAGACATCGGCGTCACCCTGGCCGATATCGACCGTGTCGCGCGCCGCAGCGCCGGGCTGTGAGAGCAGCCGCAGCGGTGCAAGCGCACCCCGGACAGGATCCGGACCGGGCCGCCGATGGAACCCCATCGCGCGGCCCTTTTCTTGACCGGCGTGCGGGCGGGCGCGGGCGCAGCGCGCGGGCTTGGTGGCCCGGACCGGCGACGGGACGCTTGAGCGGCGGAACGGTGGATGAAGGGCGCGCCCTGAGACTGCCGCGCGCAAGCATCACCTCGCCCGATGCGGACACACTGGCGGCGATCTGACGGCCGACGTTCGGCATAGGGAACCGGCGCGCGCCACGGCAGCGGCGTGGCGGTGTCACGCGGCAACGGTATGTCTGGACGGACCTCCGCGTGATCCGCCTGGATCCCCCCCGCGGACGGCCGATCCGCAGATAGCCCGAACGACGGCCCGTTCCTTGGAACCATGCGCTACGCTGCGCCACCCGACCGGCGCCCAATGCCCGTGAACGGGCTCCACCTTGCCCGTCTTCCCTTCAAGGTCGCGGAACTGCCTGCTGCCGTCGCCGCGGTGTCGCGCGTGGGCGGCCGCCTTCAGGGCGAGATCACAGCGTTCAGGGTCGGGGCGCGGGCCTCCCTGATCGTCTACAAGCGCGATCCGGAGGCGCTGTCCTGGAACTGGAACAACGCGGCGGCACGCGCAGGAGCGGGCCGTGACAGGCCGCGCGGTCAGGCGCGGGTGAGCGTCAGGGTCGTCCAGTCGCCGATCACATCCGTCTCGTCCGGGGTGAACCCGGCGTCGCCATAGGCGGCCACCACTTCGGTCGCCTGATCGTTCAGAATGCCCGACAGGATCACCCGCCCGCCGGGACGGACCGCCGGTGTCATGCGCGGCGCAAGCTCCACCAGCGGGCCCTTCAGGATGTTGGCGAACACGAGGTCGTAGGGCATCTGCGCGGTGCAGTCTGGATGTTCGAACCCGGCGCCGACGAAGCACTTGACGCGGCCGGTCATGCCGTTCGCCGCGAGGTTCGCCTCGGCCACCTCGATCGCGACCGGGTCGATGTCGCCCGCCACCACCGTGATGTTCCAAACGGCGGCGGCCGCCATGCCCAGGACCGCGGTGCCGCAACCTATATCGGCCACGCGGTAGGCGGTGAAGCCCTTGTCGACCAACCGGTCTAGCGCGCGCAGGCAGCCCAGCGTGGTGCCGTGATGGCCGGTGCCGAAGGCCATCGACGCCTCGATCAGCAGGCCGATGCGGTCCTCGGGCAGCTTGTCAGCGTCATGGCTGCCGTAGACGAAGAAGCGCCCGGCCTCGACCGGGGCAAGTTCGCGGCGGACCTTTGCCACCCAGTCGGTTTCGGGCAGTTCCGACACGGTGAAGGGGCGCGCATTGTGCGCGGCGGCCAGCAGCGCGAGGCCGATCTCGTCCGGGGCCTGTTCGAAATAGGCACCGACTTCCCACAGGCCGGACCCGTCCTCCATCTCGAAGGCGCCGATGCCGGTGGGTTCGGGGCTGAAGTCTTCCAGCGCATCAGCGAGCGTGCGGGCGTCATCGCCGGAATCGAGCGTGGTCAGGGCGGTCCAGGTGGTCACGGTCAGCTACCTATCGTTGGCGGTCCCGCCGGGCGCCATCGCGCGGGCCCGGCAGGCGGTGGCATGTCATGTCCCCCGTCGCGGCGCAAGATGCCGGTCGCGGCTCAGGCCTGCGGGACGCCCAGCACCCCCGCCGGACAGGTCACGCCGGTGCCGCCCAGCCCGCAATAGCCGCCGGGGTTCTTGGCGAGGTATTGCTGATGGTAATCCTCGGCGAAGTAGAAGGTCGGGGCGGGCAGCACCTCGGTCGTGGGGGCGCCGAAGCGGGCGGCCTCGAAGCGCGGGGCCATCGCAGCGAGCGACGCCTGCGCCGCCTTCTGCTGGGCGGCATCGTAGGTGTAGATGCCCGAACGGTACTGCGTGCCTACGTCGTTGCCCTGCCGCATCCCCTGCGTGGGGTCATGGCCTTCCCAGAAAACCTTCAGAAGGTCGCCATAGCCGATCTCGGCGGGATCGAAGATCAGGCGCACGACCTCGTTGTGGCCGGTGCGGCCGGTGCAGACCTCCTGGTAGGTCGGGTTGGGCGTGAACCCGCCCGCGTAGCCGACCATCGTCAGCCAGACGCCGGGACGTTGCCAGAACATCCGCTCCACGCCCCAGAAGCAGCCCATGCCGAACATCGCCTCGGCCATGCCATCGGGGACGGCGGCGGCCAGCGGACGGCCGGTCAGGAAATGCGTCTCGGCTGTCTCGATGGGTGCCGAACGGCCGGGCAGCGCGTGTTCGGGCTTCACCATCACCGCTTTCTTGGTCTGAAAAAAGAACATTCGTAGATCCCCCTCTTGACCCGGCAGTATAGCGCGATTCTCAGGTCGGGAAACACGCCATCGCGTCACGTCTGCAGCGGGCGGGCGGGGGCGGCGAACACGGTTTCCCGACCCGGGCCGGGATGGCGCGGGATCATCAGCGCAAGACCGAGCGAGACAACCGCCAAGCCCGCCGCCAGCCCGAACACGGCGGGGGGCGAAGTGAGCCAGAGGTAGCCCAGCAGCGCGGGCAGGAACACGGCGGCGATGTGGTTGATGGTGAACGCGACGGCGTTGGTCGGTGCGATGTCGGCGGGGTCCGCGATCTTCTGGAAATAGGTGCGCAGCGCGAAGGCGAGCGAGAACAGCAGGTGGTCGATCACGTAAAGCGCGATCGCCAGCGTCACGCCCCAGCCGAAAAGGTAGAGTCCGCCGTAGGCGAGAAACACGAGGCTCAGGCCGACATACTCCGCGCTCAGCGCCGCGCGTTCGCCGAAGCGTCCCACCGCGCGGCCCATCAGCGGCGCCGCGACGGCGCTGGCGACGAAATTGGCGAGGAACAGCATGGTGACCTCGTGCACCTCGAAGCCGAATTTCTCGACCATCATGAAGGCGGCGAAGACGACGAAGATCTGCCGCCGCGCGCCGGCCACGAATTGCAGCGCGTAATACAGCCAGTAGCGGCGGCGCAGCACCATGCGGTGGGACTGCGGCGCGGGAGCGGCGAAGTTCGGATAAAGCAGCAGCGCGGCCAGCGCCAGCGCGGCGGTGATGCCGCCCGACACCATGTAGACCGTGTTGAAATCGAGCGACAGCGCGGTCCAGCTCGCCACCACCGCCCCGTAGGAGACGAAGGCCGCGGCCGACCCGACCGCCGTCAGCCAGCCAAGCATCCGCGGCGCGCTGTCCACCGGCAGCCATTGCAGTTGCAGCGACTGGTTCACCGTCTCGAAGTAGTGGAAGCCGATGGAACTGAGCAGCGTGATCGCAAGGATGCCGCCAAGGCCGGGGAACTGCGCGGTCAGGGCGGTGGCGACCCCCAGCAGCACGAGCGCGACAAGCCCCAGCACCTGCTCGCGCACCAACATCAGCAGGGCGATCACCCCGACGGCAAGGAAACCGGGGATCTCGCGCACCGTGTGCAGCCAGCCGATATCCGAACCGTCGAACCCCGCGACCTCGACAACGAAATTGTTCAGCAGCGCCGACCAGGTGGCGAAGGCGATCGGCATCGCGGCCGCCATCAGAACCAGCAGTGCGGCGGGGCGCCGCCAGGCCGGGAGGGCGGCGGCATCGGCAAGGGGCAGGACGGAACGGCGCATGGGCGCATGCCATAACGCGAAGCTGCGTCGGCGGCGAGTGCGAAAACCGCTCCCGCCCGCAAGCCGGCCGGTGCTGCCCGGGCCAACGGCGCCGGGCGCGCGCGACCGCATCCTCCCGTGTCCGCCGGCCGGTCCGCGCGGCGGGACCCGCCCCCGCGCAGGCGGGGGTGGGGACATGGCGTCAGCGCCGCGCGGCGCGCGGGGCTGTCCGCGTCACAGGAAGCTCTGCGGATCGATGTCCACTGCCAGCCGCAGCCCACCGCGCAGCTTCAGCGGCGCGATCCAGCGCGCCAGCGCCGCCTGGAGCGGCGCGGCGCGCGGCGCCCGCACCAGGAGCCGCACCCGATGCCGCCCGCGGATCCGCGCGATCGGCGCGGGCGCGGGGCCCCAGACCTCGGCCCCGATCCGCTGCAGCGGATCCGCGTTGCGGGCCAGCGCGTTGCCAAGGTCGAACACCGCCTGCACGTCCGGCCCGGACAGGATGATCCCCGCCATCCGCCCGAAGGGCGGCATGCCCAGCGCCCGCCGCTCGTCCGCCTCGGCGTTCCAGAACGCGTCCTCCGCGCCGGTCAGGATCGCGCGGATCACCGGATGCTCGGGCTGGAAGGTCTGCAGCAGCGCCTCCCCCGGCCGGTCCGCGCGGCCCGCGCGCCCCGCCACCTGCCGCATCAGCTGGAACGTGCGTTCCGCCGCGCGCAGGTCCGACCCCTGCAGGCCCAGATCCGCATCGATCACACCCACCAGCGTCAGCAGCGGGAAATTGTGCCCCTTGGCGACAAGCTGCGTGCCGATGATGATGTCCGCCGCACCTTCGGCGATCGCCTCGATCTGCGCCTTCAACTCGCGCGTGGTGCCGAACAGGTCGGACGACAGAACCGCGAGGCGCGCATCCGGAAACGCCGCCGCCGCCTCCTCGGCCAGCCGCTCCACCCCCGGACCGACGGCGGCCATGCGCCCCTCCGCGCCGCAGGCCGGGCAGGCCTCGGGCATCGGGCGCGACGCGCCGCACTGGTGGCACATCAGCCGCTTCAGGAACCGGTGTTCGACCATCCGCGCGTCGCAGTCCGCGCAGCCCACCTGGTGCCCGCAGGCCCTGCACAGCGTAACCGGCGCATAGCCGCGCCGGTTCAGGAACAGCAGCGCCTGCTCGCCCGCCTCCAGCCGCGCGGCCACCGCCCGGCGCAGGCTGGGCGATATCCAGGACTGACCCGGCAGGTCCTCGCCGCGCATGTCGATCGCCGCCATTCGGGGCAGCGCGGCGGTGCCGTGCCGCGCCGTCAGCACGCAGCGGTCGTACTTGCCCGACTGCGCGTTCACCCAGCTTTCAAGGCTCGGCGTGGCCGAGGCCAGCACCACGCGGCACCGCTCCAGCGAGGCGCGCAGAACCGCCATGTCGCGGGCGTTGTAGAACACGCCCTCCTCCTGCTTGTACGAGGTGTCGTGTTCCTCGTCGACGACGATCAGACCAAGCTCGCGATAGGGCAGGAACAGCGCCGAACGCGCCCCGACCACAAGCTGCGCCTGCCCCTGCCCGATCATCGCGAAGGCGCGCCGCCGCTCGGCCATGGTCACGCCGGAATGCCACTCGGCGGGCCGGGCGCCGAACCGCGCCTCCACCCGCGTCAGGAATTCAGCGGTCAGGGCGATCTCGGGCAGCAGCACCAAGGCCTGCCGCCCGCGCGCCAGGCATTCCGCCACAGCCTCCAGGTAGACCTCGGTCTTGCCCGACCCGGTGACACCCTGCAGCAGCGTCGTCCCGTACGCGCCCGACGCGACAGCGGCGCGCAGGCTTGACGCCGCAACGCCCTGGTCGGCGGAGAGCGGGTGGCCCGGCCGTGCCGGATCGAGCCGCGGATAGGGCGGATCGCGGGGCAGGTCGACGGCTTCCAGCACGCCCTGCGCCACCAGCCCCTTGATCACCGACCCGGACGCGCCCGCCGCTGCGGCCAGTTCGGCCTGCGTCACCGGCGCGCCGTCCCAGCCTTCCAGCGCGTCGAGGACCCGCGCCCGCGCATCGGTCATCCGATCGGGCTCCGCCACACCGCGCCGATAGACCCGCCGCAGCGCCTGCTCGCTGCCCAGCCCAGGTACCCGCGTCGCCAGCCGCAGCATCATCGGCAGCGGCGTCAGCGTGTATTCCGCCGCGCGTTCCAGAAAGGCCCGCAGCCCCGCCTGCATGGGGGCCGCATCCAGCATCCGCCCCACCCGGCGCAGTTTCTCGCGCGGCAGGCCGCTTTCACCCGGCCCCCAGACCACGCCCAACACGCGGCGCGGACCCAGCGGAACCTCCACGAAGTCGCCGGTCGCGCAACCGCCTTCGGGCGCGATGTAGTCGAGGCACCCGTCCAGCGGCTGCGCGGTCAGCACGGCCACGACGGCCCCGGAGGCGAAGTGCAGATCATCCATGCCCCCCGCTTACCCAAGCCCGCCCGCGCCGGAAAGACCGCAAGCGCGCCCTTCCCCCCGCGCGCCCGCTGCGGTATCGGGGCGCGCAGGGACATGTCCCACCCACGTCAAGCAGGGAGACCGCCATGAAATTCTTCGTGGACACCGCCGAGATCGACGCCATTGCCGAACTGAACGCGCTTGGCATGGTCGACGGCGTCACCACCAACCCGTCGCTGATCGCCAAGTCGGGCCGCAACATTCTTGAGGTCACAAAGGAAATCTGCGCGCTCGTGGACGGCCCGGTCAGCGCCGAGGTGGTCGCCACCAAGGCGGACGACATGATCGCCGAAGGACGCAAGCTGGCCGAGATCGCGGACAACATCGCCATCAAGGTGCCGCTGACCTGGGACGGGCTGAAGGCCTGCAAGACCTTCTCGGACGAAGGCCGCATGGTCAACGTCACGCTGTGCTTCTCGCCCAACCAGGCGCTGATCGCTGCCAAGGCGGGCGCGACCTTCATCTCGCCGTTCATCGGGCGGCTGGACGACATCCATCTCGACGGAATGGACCTGATCGCGGACATTCGCGAGATCTATGACAACTACGGGTTCGAGACGCAGATCCTGGCCGCGTCGATCCGCACCCCCAACCATGTCGCGCAAAGCGCCCGGATCGGCGCGGACGTGATCACCGCGCCGCCCGCCGTGATCAAGGCACTGGCCAGTCACCCGCTGACCGACAAGGGCCTCGCCGCGTTCATGGCGGATTGGGAAAAGACGGGACAGACGATTCTGTGATGTGCTAGGCTGCCCCAAACAAAAAACGCTTGAGGCAGCAGCATGACCACCACCCAGATCGGCAGCGCCGCACCGGCGCTGCGCGACCAGCTCATTTCCGACCCCGGCATCGTTCTGGACGATCCCGATATCCTGCGCGCCCTTGTCGGCGCGGAGGAAGCGGCCCGCGGCACCAATGTGCGCGATATGCGCGGGCTGGCGATGCAGCGGCTCGAATCGCGGCTCGATGCGCTGGAGAACCAGCACCAGAACGTGATCGCAGCGGCTTATTACAACGTCTCGACCACCAGCCAGGTCCATCGCGCGATCCTGACCATGATCGCGCCGACCGATTTCGACGCGTTCCTCGAAAACCTCGATACGCATGTCGCCGACTGTCTGCGCATCCGCGCCGTGCGGCTGGTCATGGAGGCCGAGACCGAGAATCCCGACAGCGACCTGAATCCGATCTCGGGCGCGCTCAGCGTGCTGCCCGCGGGGGGCGTTGCGCAGGTCCAGAGCGGCGGGAGCACCTCGGCCCGCCGTTATCCGGTGATCCTGCGGCAGGTCGGGTCCGGCGCGCCGCGGGTCTATGGCACCGCCGCGGCGGACATCCGGTCCGAAGCCGTTGTGCAACTGAACCTCGGCGAGACTCGCGCGCCCGGCCTGCTGGTTCTGGGCGCCGACGATCCGGGCCATTTCGCCCCGGGCCAGGCGACCGACCTGCTGGAGCTTTTCGCGCGGGTCTGCGAGCGGCTGGTGCGCGGCTGGCTGGGATGAGCCTGATCGCCCCGGCCATGTCGGACCGGCTGGCGGACTGGCTGACGGCGCTGGCAGCGCTGGACGACGCCGCGCCCTCGACCATCACCGCCTACCGCGCGGATGTGGCCGGGTTCCTTTCCTTCATGGGCCGGCACCTCGGCGGCGCGGCGGATCCGGCGGCGCTGCGCGGGTTGGGCCTGGGCGAGATGCGCGCCTGGATGGCGTCGGAACGCGCGCGCGGCCGGTCGGCGCGGTCGCTGGCCCGCGGGCTGTCCGCGGTCAAGAGCTTCTATCGCTGGTGGGCCGACCGCGAGGAGTTCGACGCAACCCCGGTCCTGTCCACCCGCGCACCTCGCTTCCGGCGCAAGCTGCCCCGTCCGTTGGACGAGGACGCGGCGCGCGCGGTCATCGCACAGGTGGACCTGCAGTCGATGGAGCCTTGGGTCGCGGCGCGCGACACGGCGGTGGTGACGCTGCTTTACGGCTGCGGGCTGCGCATCTCCGAGGCGCTGTCGCTGACCGGGCGCGACGCGCCGCTGCCCGAAATGCTGCGCATCACCGGCAAGGGCGGCAAGCAGCGCATGGTACCCGTGCTACCCGCCGCCGTCGAAGCGGTGGAGGCGTATCGCCGAGCCTGCCCGCACGATCTGAACCCGGACGGGCCGCTGTTCCGGGGCGTGCGCGGCGGCGCGCTGTCGCAGTCGCTGGTGCAGAAGGCGATGCGCGCGGCGCGCATGCAACTTGGCCTGCCGGCCACGGCGACGCCGCACGCGCTGCGCCACTCCTTCGCCACGCACCTGCTGAACCGGGGCGGCGACCTGCGCACGATCCAGGAGCTGTTGGGCCATGCCAGCCTTGCCACGACCGAGGCCTATACCTCGGTCGACGCGGCGCGGCTGATGGCAGTCTACCGCGCCGCCCACCCGCGCGCCTGAGGGTCGGCACGCCCGATACGTGCGTCCCTGCTCGTGACAGGGGCCGGAGGGGCGCTGCCCCCGCGCCTGCAACGCCCGCAGGTATGTTGCCGTATCGACGACCGGGGCGCGGTCGGGCTGGCGACATGCTGGTTAACCATTGCTTAACTTTTACCCTGCCACAGCTTGCCCTTGGGTCATGTTTGCGCGACACTCACCGATATCGCCATTGAGGGGAGGACGACCGTTGATCCGTAATCTGTTGACGCTTGCGACCCTGCTCGGGGCTGTCGCTCCGGCCGGGGCCACCACTTTCACCGACCGCGCAACCTTCACTGCAGCGCTTGATCCGGGGTACACCCTGATCGACACCTCGACCTTCATCGGTCAGACCACCGCCGACATCAGTGCCGCCACACCGGGTGCAACCTTCTTCGGCGCCCTCTCCAGCGTACGCAGCGACGATCTTATTCTCAACGGCGCAGGGTTCTTCGGGTCGGCCACCCCGCATGTCGGGCTGACCTTCAGCGACCCGGTGAACGGCGTCGGGGTGCAGACCAATCCGGTCGATGGCGGCCGCATCCTGATTTATTCCGGCCCAGACGGGTCCGGCAGCCTTCTTGGCAGCGCCGGGTTCGGGCCATCGCTGGTCTTCGGCGGCATCACCACGACCGCTGCCATCGGGTCGGTTGTCTTCACCTGCGATTTCAATTTCGACCTTAGGTGCGGGCTGCGCGACATCGTGTTCGGCGCGGTCACCTCCGACGCACCACAGCCCGGCACGGTGCCTCTGCCCGCAGGAATCTTCCTTCTTGGCAGCACGATTGGCCTGCTGGGCGCAAGCCGCGCGCGGCGTCACACCCGCTGACGATCACGGCGCGCGGGCGGCGTCCATCCGGGCACGCATTTCGCCGATGGCGGTCTCCAGACCGGTGAATATCGCCTCTCCGATCAGGAAATGTCCGATGTTCAACTCCCGCACCTGCGGAAACGCGGCCACAGGCGCCACCGTGTCGTAGGTCAGCCCGTGGCCGGCATGGACTTCCAGCCCGAGGTCGTGGGCGAAGGCGGCCATCTCGGCCAACCGCGCCAGTTCGACATCGCGTTCGGCGTGACGGCCTTCGGCATGGAGGTCACAATAGGCGCCGGTGTGCAGTTCGATTACCGGCGCGCCGATCCGGTGCGCGGCTTCGATCTGGCGTTGATCGGCGGCAATGAAGATCGACACCCGGCAGCCCGCCTCGCGCAGAGGCGCGATGAAATGGGCCAGCCGGTTTTCCTCGCGGGCGACCTCCAGACCGCCTTCCGTCGTGCGCTCCTCGCGCTTCTCGGGCACGATGCACACGGCATGGGGACGATGGCGCAGCGCGATCGCCTGCATTTCATCGGTTGCCGCCATCTCGAAATTCAGCGGCACCGACAATCCGGCCGACAGCGCCTCTATATCCGCATCGGTGATGTGGCGCCGGTCCTCGCGCAGATGGGCGGTTATCCCGTCGGCGCCGGCGGCTTCGGCCAGCAGCGCGGCGCGCAGCGGGTCGGGATAGGCACTGCCGCGCGCGTTGCGCACGGTGGCGACGTGGTCGATGTTCACGCCTAGGCGGAGGGGATGGGCTGACATGCCGCGGGTCCTTTCAAACGGGCTTCGCGGCAGAACCTAGGGCGTCCCGCGCCCGTTGTCAGCCACCCGCGCCCGTTTGCCCGCCGCAAGCCGCGCCCGCGCGGAGCGGCGGTTCTGGTAGGCGACGATGATCTTGTGCGACAGCGCGTAGCTGCCCGCCGCCGCGAGGATCCCAGGGATCAGCCCGCCCACCGCGTAGGGCAGGAACACGCCGTGAAAGAAGCTGTGCAGCTTTTCCCATTCGGCGCTGCCGCGCGTGGCAAGGTTGACGAGGTTGCTGGTCAATTCGCCGAAGGCCAGCGCGAAGGTGCCCAGCACCTGGCTGAGCGGGATCGGCGTGTCCACCTGCATCATCACCTCGCCCAGCTGGATCGACATCGCCGCGATCACGGGGAAAGTGACCGGGTTGCCGACCAGCGTGGCGAAGAACGCCGCCATCTTGTTGCCCTGCACCATCCAGGCCAGCAGCACCGCCAGCAGGAAATGGAACCCGAAGAACGGCGTGAAGCACACGAAGACGCCGCAGGCGATGCCGCGCGCGATCCGCCCCGGCCGGTCGGGAAGCCGCCGCAACCGCAGCCATACATAGTGGAAGGACCGGCGCCAGCCGCCCGGCGGATAGACCAACGCGCGAAGGCGTTGGGAATTGCTCTGCTTGTCGCGCCGTTTGAAGACCAACGGTCCGCTCTCCTGAACTCGGTCACCCGCTTAAGACTGCGGCGCGTCCCGGTACCTGGACAACGCCGCCACATTGCTCTCGGCCTCAAGGGCGGTGGTCACCCGGTGCAGATGTTCGGTATCGCTCAGTTGAACGTCCATCCGCACCCGGTAGTAATCCGGCTTGCGGTCGAGAAACACGAGGTCCGAGATATTGGCCTTCTGCTCGCCGATCAATGTGCAGATACGTCCCAGTACGCCGGCGTCGTTGCTCAGCACGATATCGAAGGTCACGGGGTGGACCGGCATGTGCGGGCCGGAATGCCAGTGAAGGTCGATCCAGCGGTCGTTCTCGTCCTCGAACTGGGCAAGGCAGGGGCAGTCGATGGCATGGACCACGACGCCGCGGCCCGGCATCGTGATGCCCACGATGCGTTCGCCCGGCACCGGCTTGCAGCAGGCGCCGCGATCCCAGGTCTGGTCCGCCTCCAGCCCGACGACGGCGCGCCGCGCCTCGATCTGCTCGCCCCGCCGGTCGGCGAGTTCCGGGTAAAGGGTCGTAACCACGTCGCGCGCCGTGACTTCGCCCGAACCGAGCCGGGCCAGCAGCTCCTCGGCATCGCGGCCAAGGCCCATGCGGCTGGCGGCAGTCATCAGCGCCTTTTCCGTCACCCGCTTGTCGAGCTGCTCGAACGCCACGCGCGCCAGCTCGCGGCCCAGCTTGACGAAGCGCGAGCGGTTTTCGGCCCGTAGCGCACGGCGGATCGCGGACTTGGCCTTGCCGGTGACCGCGATGTCCATCCAGGTGGCCTGCGGGCTCTGACCCTCGGCGGTGATGATCTCGACCGACTGACCGTTGCGCACCTGCGTCCACAGCGGTACGCGCTGCCCGTCGATCTTCGCCCCGACGCAGGCCGACCCGATCCGCGTGTGGATCGCGAAGGCGAAGTCCAGCGGCGTCGCCCCGCGCGGCAGCTTGACCACGTCACCCTTGGGCGTGAAGCAGAACACCTTGTCGGAATACATCTCCAGCTTGACGGCCTCGAAGAACTCGTCGTCGTCGGCGGACGCTTCGAAATGCTCTGCCAGCCCGGCGATCCAGGTGGCGGGGTCCACGGCGAAGGGGTTCTCGGCGCGCTCGCCGTCCTTGTAGGCCCAGTGCGCGGCGACACCGGCCTCGGCGACCTCGTGCATCTCGCGGGTGCGGATCTGCACCTCCACGCGCTTGCCGTCGCGGCCCAGAACTGCCGTATGCAGGCTGCGATAGCCGTTCTGCTTGGGTTGGCTGATGTAATCCTTGAACCGGGTCGGCACAGCGCGCCAGCGGCGATGGATCACGCCCAGAACGTGATAACACTCCATCTGCCCGTCAGTTATGACGCGGAACCCGTAGATATCCGACAGGCGCGAAAAGGATGTTTCCTTCTGTTCCATCTTGCGCCAGATCGAATAGGGCTTCTTGGCCCGGCCGATCACCTCGCCAGTGATGCCTTCGGCGGCGAGCTCCGTCTCGATGTCCTGCTTGATCTTGTCGATCACGTTCCCCGCCTCGCCGGTCAGCTTGACGAAGCGGCGCATGATCGACACCCGCGCCTCGGGGTTGAGCACCTGGAAGGACAAGTCCTCCAGCTCGTCGCGCATCCACTGCATGCCCATGCGGCCCGCCAGCGGCGCGTAGATGTCCATCGTCTCGCGCGCCTTGCGGGCCTGCTTTTCCGGCGGCAGCGACTTGATGGTGCGCATGTTGTGCAACCGGTCGAACAGCTTGACGAGGATCACCCGCAGGTCCTTGGACATTGCCATGAACAGCTTGCGGAAATTCTCGGCCTGCTTGGTCTCGGTCGAGGTGAGTTGAAGGTTTGTCAGCTTGGTCACGCCGTCCACCAGCTCGGCGATCTCGCGGCCGAACAGATCGGTCACGTCGGCATAGGTTGCCGCGGTGTCCTCGACCGTGTCGTGCAGGATGGCGGTGATCAGCGTCGCGTCATCGAGGCGCTGTTCGGCCAGCAGCGCGGCGACGGCGACGGGATGGGTGAAATACGGCTCCCCGGACCGGCGCTTCTGGCCGGCGTGAACCTGCTTGGCATAATCATATGCCGCGCGAAGGCGGGGTTCGTCGGTATGCGGGTTGTAGGCCTTGACGCGGGCGACAAGCTCGTTGATCGGGATCAGCTGTTCCATGCCGCTCCGCGCCCGACCGGTGGGTCAGCCGTTTTCCTGCGCCTGCATCAGCGCGCGCAGCAACTTCTCCTCGGACAGATCGTCTTCGGCCGGACGGTCCGACTCGACCCCCATCAGCAGCGACATCTGGTCGTCCTCGGGTTCGTCGACTTCGATCTGGGTTTGGTGGCTTTCGATCATCCGCTCGCGCAGAGCGTCGGCGCCTTGGGTTTCCTCGGCGATCTCGCGCAGGCTGACGACGGGGTTCTTGTCGTTGTCACGATCCACCGTCACTGGCGAGCCGGAGGTGATTTCACGGGCGCGATGGGCGGCAAGCATGACCAGTTCGAACCGGTTCGGAACTTTGTCGACGCAGTCTTCAACGGTGACGCGGGCCATGATTCGGCTCCTGTAGCAAGGAATACGGGAATCGCACGGCTAGACCAAATCCCCGCCGGATGCAACCCGGCGCCGCAGCGCGGCTAGGCGGCCAGCTGGCGCACCGCGGCGCGGTCCGCCTCGGGCAGCGCGGCGCAAAGCTGTGCGACGGTGCGGCCCAGCAGCGGATGGCGCCAGTCCGGCGCGATCTCGGCCAGCGGGACCAGCACGAAGGCGCGGTCCTGAAGGCGCGGATGCGGCAGGATCAGCCGGTCCGGCGCGCGCTCCATCTGTTCCTCCAGCGGCAGGTTGCGCCAGCGCGCCTGCTCTTCGGCATCGGGCAGCACCGCCTCGCCCAGCGACAGCAGGTCCAGATCGGCCGTCCGCGCGCCCCAGCGATCCGTGCGCGCGCGCCCACATGCGGATTCGACCGCGGTCAAATGCGCCAGAACATCGTCCGGTCCGGCCGCTTCGGGCAGGCTAAGCACGGCGCAGGCATTCACGTAGTCAGGCCCCACGCCTGCCGGAAAGCACGGTGTGGCATAAAACAGGCTCGCCTTTTCGACCGTGTAGCCGTCGGCCGAAAGCAACTTCAGGGCCGCCGCAAGTGTGTCCAAAGGCACACCAATTCGTGACTTGAGGTTCGCGCCCAGCGCTATCAGTGCATTGGCCCGAGGCATCTGCTACAGTTCTCTTTCAGGTTTTTCGTGTTGCGTAACTGTCATATTTGCCTAAGACCTTATCATTCTGTGGCTTGCAACCAGCATTGCCTGCCCCGGGATATTACGAAGGGAAGGTTGGATGTTTTATCGTGACGAACGTCTTGCCCTGTTTATTGACGGGGCAAATCTGTATGCAGCTGCACGCGCTTTGGGTTTTGATATCGATTACAAGCTGTTGCGCCAGGAATTCATGCGGCGGGGCAAACTTCTGCGTGCGTTCTACTACACTGCGCTGCTCGAGAATGAAGAATACTCCCCGATACGGCCGCTTGTCGACTGGCTCAACTACAACGGTTTCTCCATGGTCACCAAGCCGGCCAAGGAGTACACGGACAGTCAGGGCCGACGCAAGGTCAAGGGGAACATGGACATCGAACTGACGGTCGATGCGCTCGAACTTGCCCCCCATGTCGATCACATTGTCTTGTTCTCTGGCGACGGCGACTTCCGGCCGCTGATAGAGGCGTTGCAGCGCAAGGGTGTGCGGGTGTCCGTCGTCTCGACGATCCGCAGCCAGCCGCCGATGATCTCGGACGACCTGCGCAGGCAGGCGGACAATTTCATCGAACTGGACGAGTTGAAGGACGTGATCGGTCGCCCCCCGCGCGAATTTGCGCGCGAGTACGAGGGCAACGGAAACGGGGGCAGCGCGCCGACCGAAACGCAGTCGCGTTGACGCAGGGATCCGGGGCGGCGGCACGATGCTGAGCCTGCCCGCCGCCGGAGCGCTGGCCGGATTGTTCGCAGCCGCGTTCGGCGCGGCAACGCTTCTGCCGTTCCAGTCCGAAATCGTGTTTGTCGGGCTGCAGGTGGCTGGCACGGCGCCGCTCTGGTTGATCGTGACCGTGGCGAGCATCGGGAACACCGCGGGGTCGGTGGTGAACTACGCGATGGGCCTCGGGGTGGAACGGTTCCGCGGCAGCCGCTGGTTCCCGGTGAGCGACCGCCAGCTGGAGCGCGCCCAGGGATGGTACGCGCGCTATGGAGTATGGACGCTGCTGATGTCATGGGCCCCGTTCGGAGACGGGTTCACCGTTGTCGCCGGGATCATGCGCACCCCGTTCTGGCTGTTTCTCGGGCTGGTGGCGCTGGCGAAGACAGGCCGCTACGCCGTGCTGGCCTGGGTTACGGTACACGCGGCCGGCGGATGACATGCGACGCACCCCGAATTGCTGGCAGACACCGCCGCGATGGCCGCTGCGCGCATCGCTGTCGACCTTGGTACGGCGCTCCCGCGTCCGCTCGTGCCGGACCACCCCGCGTCGTCCCCGCGTTGCAATCCCTGCAGTCCGGCCCTCCCTTGTCCCTCGGCGCACCGCCGTTGTCCGACCTTCCCTGCCGGCAAGATCACGTCACGCCCGCGCCAGCCCCGCGCCATTCGGCCCCGGCCGCGCCCTGCCCTCTGGACCCGCGCGGCGCGGTCGCTTAGGTCTGTCGCAGGACCCGGAGACTGCCATGACCCTACCCCCCCTCACGATCCTGCTCGCCGCGCCGCGCGGCTTCTGCGCCGGCGTGGACCGCGCCATCAAGATCGTCGAGATGGCGATCGAGAAATGGGGCGCGCCTGTCTATGTCCGGCACGAGATCGTGCACAACAAGTATGTCGTCGATGGGCTGCGCGCCAAGGGCGCCGTCTTCGTCGAGGAACTGGACGACTGCCCGCCCGACCGCCCGGTCATCTTCTCGGCACATGGCGTGCCCAAGGCCGTACCGGCCGAGGCCGAACGCCGCCGCATGGTCTATGTCGATGCCACCTGTCCGCTGGTCAGCAAGGTCCATATCGAAGCCGCCCGGCACGCCGAGAACGGGCTGCAGATCATCATGATCGGCCATGCAGGCCACCCCGAGACGATCGGTACGATGGGCCAGTTGCCCGACGGCGACGTCCTGCTGGTCGAAACCGAGGCGGACGTGGCCACTGTCGCGCCGCGCGACCCGCAGGCGCTTGCCTTCGTCACCCAGACCACGCTGTCGGTGGACGACACCGCCGGCATCGTCGCCGCGCTGAAGGCGCGCTTTCCCGCCATTGTCGGCCCCCACAAGGAAGACATCTGCTATGCCACCACCAATCGGCAGGAGGCGGTGAAGGCGGCTGCCCCTCGCGCCGATGCGCTGCTCGTGGTCGGCGCACCGAATTCCAGCAACTCGAAACGCCTTGTCGATGTCGGCGCGCGGGCCGGATGCGCCTACGCCCAGCTTGTCCAGCGTGCCGCCGATATCGACTTCCGCGCCCTCGACGGCATCCGCACGCTGGCCGTCACGGCCGGCGCCTCGGCCCCCGAAACCCTCGTGACCGAGGTGATCGACGCCTTCCGCGCTCGTTGGGACGTGACCGTGGAACTGGTCGAAACCGCGCAGGAGAATGTCGAATTCAAGGTGCCGCGCGTGCTGCGCGCACCGGCTTGAGGAGTCCTCCATGCTGTCGCTCCAGTTCCTGCTGACCGCCTTCGTCGTCGTCATCGCCCCCGGCACCGGCGTGATCTACACCCTTGCCATCGGTCTCGGGCAAGGCCGCCGCGCGGCCATCGCCGCCGCGACGGGTTGCACCTTCGGCATCGTGCCGCACCTCGCCGCGGCGATGCTGGGGCTGGCGGCACTGTTGCATACCAGCGCGCTGGCGTTCCAGATCGTGAAGTTCGCCGGCGTCGCCTATCTTCTGTGGCTTGCGTGGCAGGCCCTGAAATCGGACGGCGCCCTGTCCGTTGCGCCCGACCGAAGCGCCACCCCCGCCACCGCGATCGCAGTGCGCGGCGCTCTCATCAACATCCTGAACCCCAAGCTGTCGATCTTCTTCCTCGCGCTCCTGCCGCCCTTCTTGTCGGGCGATCCGTCCAGCGCCAGCGCCGAGATGGCGGCGATGGGCGCGGTGTTCATGGCGCTGACCTTTGCCGTCTTCGTCGGCTACGGGCTGTTTGCAGACGCGGTGCGTGTGCGGCTCTTTGGTCGGCCCGGCGTGCTGCGCTGGCTGAACCGCGGCTTCGCCGGGGTCTTCGCGGCGCTTGCCGCCCGTCTGGCGGTGGAACGGGCATGACCAACCGCCCGCCGGGAGGCGAGCCGCGTATCCCGACCGCTGCTCTCGCGTTGGGGCTCGCCGGGGTGCTGCCCTTCGTCTGGGGGGCGCTGACCGACATGAACCCGGCCCTGCACGGCTGGGCGGTGCGCACCCTAGGACCGCGCTTCGCCGGGCAATACGTGCTCATCTTCTACGGCGCGGTGATCCTGTCTTTCATGTCCGGGGTGCTGTGGGGCTTCGCCGCCCGGACCGAAGGGCGCACGGCCGCCATCGGATTCACGGTCAGTGTGATCCCCGCACTTTGGACATTTTTTCTTGTCGGCGGCGGCGAGGACCGGGCGACCTGGGCGCTGATCGCGGGCTTCCTCGGGCTGCTCGGCCTCGATTACGGCTTCGCCCGCGTCGGCCTCGCGCCGCCCTGGTGGATGAACCTGCGCAGCCTGCTGACCGTGCTCGTGGTGGGCTGCCTCACACTGGGACTGCTGTTCTGACATGACCCAAGATCTGACGCTCTACGCGATGCCGTCCTCCGGCAACAGCTACAAGGTGCAACTGCTGCTGGGGCTCCTGCACCGCTCTTACCGGCAGGTGGATTGCGAAAACGCCAGTTCGGCGCTGGCGCAAGCCCGCGCAGCAGGCGCGCTGCCGCTGGGCAAGGTGCCCGCGCTGCACCTCGCAGACGGTACGATCCTGTCCGAATCCGGCGCGATCCTGTGGTATCTCGCGCAAGGTTCAGCCTTCATCCCGGCGGACCCGCTGGCGCAGGCGCAGATGCTGGGATGGATGTTCTTCGAACAGAACCGGCTGGAAGGCGTGATCGCCGTGCGCGCCTCGCTGCGCTGCTACCCCGAGCGCGCGGCGCAGGCGACGCCCGAACGGCTCGCAGCGCTTCTGGAGGACGGGCACACTCTGCTGGCGCTGCTCGATGCCCACCTCGCAGGGCGCAACTGGCTCGTGGGGGACGCGCCCAGCCTCGCCGATATCGCGGTCTACGGATACACACACTCTTCAGGATCGCGCGGCGGCTACGACATGGACCGCTTTCCCGCCATCGCCGCCTGGTGCGCACGCATCGCCGCCCTGCCCGGTTACGTGCCGCTTCAGGTGCCCGCATGACCCGGCTCTACGCCTATACCGACGGCGCGTGCAGCGGCAATCCGGGACCCGGCGGCTGGGGCGCGCTGCTGATCGCGCGCGACGGAGAAGCGGTGCTGCGCGAGCGGGAATTGAGCGGCGGCGAGGCCGACACCACCAACAACCGGATGGAACTGCTGGCCGCGATCCACGCGCTGGAGACCCTCGTCCGGCCCTCGGCGGTGACGGTGGTCACCGACAGCGCCTATGTGAAGGGCGGCGTGACCCAGTGGATCCACGGCTGGAAGCGCAACGGCTGGAAGACCTCGCAGAAGAAACCCGTCAAGAACGAGGACCTTTGGCGCAGGCTGGACGCCGCCGCCGCGCGCCATGACGTGACCTGGGAATGGGTCAAGGGCCACGCGGGCCACCCGGAGAACGAACGCGCGGACGAACTGGCGCGCGCAGGCATGGCACCGTTCAAACCGGGCCGGGGTGGCGCATGAGCCCACCCGCGCTTCTCGATCTAGCCGCCGTCTTCGTCTTCGCGCTGACCGGCGCGCTTGTGGCAAGCCGCGCGCTGCTCGACCTCGTGGGCTTCCTGTTCGTGGCCTGCCTGACGGCGGTGGGCGGCGGCACCGTGCGCGATCTCCTGCTGGATCGGGCGCCGGTGTTCTGGGTGCAGGCGCCGCATTTCGTGCTGCTGGCCTCGGCCGCGGCGGTCCTGGTTTTCTTCACCGCGCATTTCCTGGAAAGCCGGTATCGCGTTCTGCTCTGGCTCGACGCGGTAGCGCTGTCGGTGGCGGTGGCCGCCGGGGTCGCCGCGACGATCGGAACGGGGCACGGCCCGGTGATCGTGACGCTCATGGGTGTCATCACGGGATGCTTCGGCGGGCTGATGCGCGACGTGGTGTGCAACGAGGTGCCACTGGTGCTGAAGGCGGGAGAACTGTATGTCACCGCCGCCTTCGCCGGGGCGATCGCGGCGCAACTGGCCTTCACCCTGACCGATATGCCATGGTTGCCGCTGGCGGCCTGCATGGCCGTGACCTTCGCGCTTCGCGCAGGGTCGATCCGGCTGGGCTGGCGGCTTCAGGCCTACAAGCCGCGTCCGCCCCGGCACAAGTAGACCCCCGCCAGCAACAAGCGGCGCAGCGCGCGGGCGCGCTGCCGGGGTCGTGTCGGGCCGCAGGCCCGCCCGCCGGATCAGCCGCGATCCTATTGATCAGATAAGGCGGACCTGCGCGCCCACTTCGACCTGATCGTACAGCAGCGCGATCTGTTCGTTGAACAGCCCGATGCACCCATCCGACGAAGGACGCCCGATCTTGCGCACGTCATGGGTGCCGTGGATGCGGTAATATTGCCACGACAGGTACAGCGCATGGCTGCCAAGCGGATTGTCGGGGCCGGGGCCGACCACGGCGGGCCATTCCGGGTTGCGCTCGCGCATGGACGGGGTGGGGCGCCAACTCGGCCCTTCGACCTTCTGCGTGATTTCGGTATAGCCGAGCCGTGTCAATTCGGGCGAGATCGGCACGCTTGTCGGAAACACCTGCACCGGTCGGCCGTCCCGGTGCCAGAAATGCAGCGTCCGGGTGCGCGTATCGGCCAGCAGCAGGTCGGTGGCGCGGTTGTCGAAATGCTCGCGCCAGTCATGGCTGCGGAACCCGGCAAGGTTGCGTGCAGCGCGGGCGGGGGCGTCGGCGGTGGCGGTGGCGCCTGCGTCCGCCGGGGCGGTCTGGGCGGTTGCCGCGCGGGCGGTCAGGCCAAGGGCGGCAGCCCCCGCCATCAGGCGGCGGCGGGTGATCGGGTCGGTCATGGGGCACTCCTGCTCGGGGCGTTTCTTGCGGTCTTTCCGCCATCAGTGCCCGCAAACGCCGACGCCGCATAGCCCCGCACGCTCAACCCTTCGTGAATGGGCGGCGCGGTCAGTCCAGCCGGGCGGGCAGCGGGGCGCCGCGCAGCACCTCGGCGGCGGGCATCGGGCGCTTGCCCTCGCGCTGCGCCTCCAGAACCTCGATTGCCCCACTCCCACAGGCCACGGTAAATCCGTTCAGAACGGTGCCCGGCGGGCCGGAGCCAGACACACAGCGCGTGCGCAGCAGCTTGAGCCGCCTGCCCCCCGCAAGGCACCAGGCGCCGGGAAACGGCGCAAGGCCACGCACCTGCCGGTCGATCTCGGCGGCGGCGCGGGTCCAGTCGATCCGCGCCTCGGCCTTGTCGATCTTGGCGGCATAGGTCACGCCCGTATCAAGCTGGGGCTGCGGGGCAAGCGTGTCGATCTGCGCCAGCGCCGTCACCACCAGCCGCGCGCCCAGTCTTGACAGTGCGTCGTGCAGGTCGGCGGCGGTGTCGGTTGGACCGATCGCCACCGCTTCGCGCAGCAGCACCGGCCCGGTATCGAGCCCGGCTTCCATCTGCATGATGCACACGCCGGTTTCCGCGTCGCCCGCCATGATGGCGCGCTGGATCGGGGCCGCCCCGCGCCAGCGTGGCAGCAGCGAGGCGTGGATGTTCAGGCAACCCCGCGCGGGCGCGTCGAGGATCGGCTGCGGCAGGATCAGTCCGTAGGCCACGACCACCGCCGCCTCGGCCCCGATTGCGGCGAAGGCCGCCTGATCATCCGCGCCGCGCAAGCTGCGCGGGTGGCGCACCGGCAGGCCCAGCGCCTCGGCCCGCGCCTGCACCGGGCTGGGACGGTCGCGCTTGCCCCGACCGGCGGGCCGCGGTGGTTGGCAATAGACCGCAGCGATTTCGTGCCCGGCCTGCATCAGCGCGTCCAGAACCGGCACAGAGAAGTCCGGCGTGCCCATGAAAATCAGCCGCATGATCGCTTCCTTTCGCTGGGCGGGGGACCTCCCGCCCGTCTTCGACATCCTGCCGGATGTCTCATCCCGTTGGGCCCGGCAGGCTATGCCTGCGGTCCCGCCCGCATCAGCCGCTGCGCCCGGCTTTCCCGGTCTTCGCCGCCTTTTCCGCCTTGCGCAGCAGCATCGCCCGCCGCGTCCGGCTCAGCCGGTCGAAATACATCCGCCCCGCCAGGTGGTCGATCTGGTGCTGCACCGACACCGCCCAAAGTCCGACGAAATCCCTGTCCTCCACCAGCCCGTCCGCATTGAGGAAACGCACGGTGACGGCGCGAGGGCGCATCACCTGCGCCGACACACCCGGCAGGCACGGGCTGGCCTCGTCATGGGCACGCGGCTCCACGCTCGCATGCAGCACATGCGGGTTGGCCATCCGCACCGCCTGCCCGCGCGCCTCGGACGCATCCACCACGGCCAGTCGCCGCATCACGCCGATCTGGCAGGCCGCAAGCCCCACGCCCGGCATCGCGTCCATCGTGTCGATCATGTCGTCCCAGGCCGCGCGCACCACATCATCCACCGCCTCCACCTCGGCGCAAGGGGTGCGCAGCCGCTTATCCGGCCAGAGCAGGATCGCCCGGACGGTCATGCCCGCCTGCCCGTTCGGTCCGGATAGGTCGGCTTGGCCTGCGCCTTCGGCCCGGATGCTAGCGGATTACGCACACCCGCGTGCCAACATCGAAGGCCACCGCACGGCATCCGGGTTACGCCGGTCTCAGGGCCGCGCGCGCGCGATGTCCGTCGAGGCCGGCCTTTGTGCGTGGCGGCGTCCGGACGGCGGCAAGAGCGACAGCCATGGTGCACCGGTCAGCCCCGCGCCTTGTCACGCTTGAGCTTGACCATCTTGCGGGTGATCAGCTGGCGCTTTAGCGGGCTGAGGTAATCGATGAAAAGCTTGCCGTCGAGGTGGTCGATCTCGTGCTGCACGCAGGTCGCCCAAAGCCCGCCGAAATCCTGCTGCCGTTCGACCCCGTCGCGGTCGATCCACGCCACCGTCACCTCGGCCGGGCGTGTCACCTCGGCAAACTGGTCGGGGATCGACAGGCAGCCTTCCTCGTATGTGTTCATCTCGTCGGACGCCGCCAGAACCCGCGGGTTGAACATCACCATCGGCTTTGGCTCCGCGCCTTCTTCCTTTTCGCAATCCATCACGATCAGGCGGCTGCCCACGCCGATCTGCGGCGCCGCAAGCCCAATTCCCGGCGCGTCATACATCGTTTCCAGCATGTCGTCGGCCAGCGTACGCAGCGCGTCGCTCAGGTCCGGGACCGCGTCGGCGACCTTCTTCAGGCGGGGATCGGGATGGATCAGGATCGGTTTCACGCTCATGGCCGTGCATGTAGGCCAAGCCGCCCGCGCGTGCAATCACGCCTTGCACCCGCCGACAGGAGGCCTACGCTTCGCCCGCAGCTTACGGAGAATACAATGACCTTCGACACCCTGATCGACCGGCGCGGCACCCATTGCTCCAAGTGGGACGCGATGCAGCCGCTCTATGGCGTATCGCCCGACGACGGGCTCGCGATGTGGGTCGCCGACATGGATTTCGCCGCCGCGGACCCGATCCGTGACGCGGTCCGGCGCATGGCCGATCACGGTGTATTCGGCTATTTCGCCGATGACAGCGCATACCGCGCGGCGATCTGCGGCTGGATGGACACGCGCCACGGCTGGCAGGTTGACCCGGACGCGATCTTCACCACGCACGGGCTGGTCAACGGCGTTGCCATGTGTGTGGACACCTGGACCGCGCCGGGAGACGGGGTGGTGCTTTTCACGCCGGTCTACCACGCCTTCGCACGGGTGATCCGCGCCGCCGGGCGCGACGTGGTCGAATGTCCGCTGACCGAACGCGACGGCCGCTACCAGATGGACTTCGCGGCACATGACGCGCAGATGACCGGGCGCGAGAAGATGGTGATCCTGTGCTCGCCGCACAATCCGGGCGGGCGCGTCTGGACCACCGAGGAGTTGCGCGGCGTGGCCGATTTCGCGCAGCGCCACGACCTGCTTCTCGTCTCGGACGAAATCCACCACGACCTCGTCTATCCGGGAGCGCGCCACGTGCCGATGCCGTTGGCCGCGCCCGACATCGCTGACCGACTGGTGATGCTAACCGCCGCCTCCAAGACCTTCAACACCGCCGGCGCGCATGTCGGCAACGTCATCATCCACGACCCGGATCTGCGCGCTCAGTTCGCCGCGCGCATGGCGGCGATGGGCAGTTCGCCCAATGCGTTCGGTCTGCACATGGTGACGGCCGCCTACAGCCCCGAAGGCGCCGAATGGCTGGATGCGCTGATGCGCTATCTCGACGGCAACCGCGCGGTGTTCGACGCGGGCATCGCCGCGATCCCCGGCCTGCGCTCCATGCCGCTGGAGGCGACATATTTGTCGTGGGTCGATTTCTCCGGCACCGGCATGGACAGGGCCGAGTTCACACGCCGGGTCGAACGCGACGCCCGCATCGCGGCCAACCACGGGCCCAGTTTCGGACAGGGCGGCGCGGATTTCCTGCGCTTCAACATCGCCATGCCCCGCGCCCGCGTGGAAGAGGCCGTCACCCGGCTGCGCGCCGCCTTCGCCGACCTGCAATAGGCCGAGGCGCGCGATGATCCGGACCACGCTGATCGGCGGCGCCATCTTCCTGATCCCGGTCGTCTTCGTGATCTACATTCTCGCCAAGGCGTTCGAGACCTCCAGCGGCGTCGCGCACGCCATCGCGCGCGTCGCGCCGGAGGACGGGCTTGCCGGGGTGCTGCTGGCCGACGCGCTGGCGGTGCTGTTGATCCTCGCGGTGTGCTATGCGGCAGGGCTGGCCGCGCGGCGCGCTTTCTTCGCGCGCCACGTGCAGCGGGTGGAGGCGCTGCTGGTGGAGTTTTTTCAGGCTTAACCATCGCCAAGAGCATGGCCAGCGGCTTGGCCGGGGTGGACGACCGCGCGTCACTGCTGCGGACCGTGCTCGTCGCGTTCGACGATCACAAGGCGATCGGCTTACAGGTGGAGCGCACGGCGGCGCGGGTGATCGTGTTCCTGCCCGGTGCGCCCTCGGCATGGTCCGGGCAGTCCGTGGCGGTGCCGCAGGGGCGCGTCACCGCGCTCGATCTGCCGGTGCACCCGGTCAGCAAGCTGATGCGCACGCTCGGGCTCGGCGCGGCGGCTGCGCTGAACGAGCGCGCCATCGCCGCGCCTGCGGACACACCCACAGGCCCACGGACCGACGTCCAGACTGGCTCCCGAACCGGCCCTGGGCCCAGCGCCTATACGGCGGCGCCGCGCACCTTCGGGCGCAGTACGTGCGGGCTGGCCGGATCGTAAAGCGCGCTGTCACGGAAATCGCGCACCTCGCCCAGAACCGGGCCGACAAGGATCAGCGCGGTGCGGGTGATCTTGGCCGCGCGCACCTTCTCGCGGATGTCGGCAAGCGTGCCGCGCAGGAACATCTGGTCCGGCCAGCCGACGCGATAGGCCACCACCACAGGGCAGTCAGCGCCGTAGTGCGGCACGAGCACACGCTCGATCTCGCGCAGGTTGCGCACCCCGAGATGGATCGCCAGCGTGGTGCGGCTGCGGGCGAAATTCTCCAGCGTCTCATGCTCGGGCATGGAGGTCGACTTCATGGACACCCGCGTCAGTACGATCGACTGCGCGACCTCGGGCACCGTCAACTCCTGCCCCAGCGCGGCGGCGGCGGCGGCATAGGCAGGCACGCCGGGCACGATATCATACGGGATGCCGTCGGCCCGCAGGCGGCGGATCTGCTCGGCGATGGCCCCGTAGAGCGACGGATCACCGGAATGCACCCGCGCCACATCAAGGCCCGCGGCATGGGCGGCGACGATCTCGGCATGGGTGTCGTCCAGCGTCATCGGCGCCGTGTCGAGGACGCGCGCGCCCGCTGGCGCCTCGGCCACGACCTCGGCCGGGACCAGCGATCCGGCATAAAGGCAGACCTTGCAGGCGCGGATCAAGCGCAGCGCCTTGAGCGTCAGAAGCTCCGGGTCACCTGGCCCGGCACCGATGAAATGTACCGTCATGTCGTCACACCGCCTGCTTCGCCGCTTCTTCAAGGTAGATCTCGCGCAGACGGCGCGATACAGGCCCGGGCGTGCCGTCGCCAAGCTGCACGCCATCGATCTCCACCACACCGGTGACGAACGTGGTGGCGGAGGTGATGAACGCCTCGGACGCCGCCTTCGCCTCGTCCAGGGTGAAGGGCCGCTCCTCGACCTTGATCTGCGCCTCGCGGGCAAAGCGCAGCACGGCAGCGCGGGTGATGCCGTGCAGGATGTCGTGCGACAACTGCCGGGTGACGATCGTGCCGTCCTGGGTGACGATATAGGCGTTGTTGGACGTGCCCTCTGTGACGTGGCCGTTCTCCACCATCCAGGCATCGTCCGCGCCCGCGTGCTTGGCCATCATCTTGCCCATGGAGGGGTAGAGAAGCTGGACCGTCTTGATGTCGCGGCGGCCCCAGCGCAAATCATCGATGGAAATGACGCGCAGGCCCTTCTCGGCCTTGGGCGAGCGGCGCAGCGTCATGGCCAGAGTGAACAGGACGAGCGTCGGCTTGGGCGTTTCGGGGTACAGGAAATCCCGGTCAGCCGGGCCGCGGGTGATCTGCAGGTAGACGCAGCCTTCCTTCAGGTTGTTGCGGCTGACGAGTTCGCGGTGAATCTCCAGCAGAGCGTCCATGCCATCTGGCTCGGGCATGTCCAGCTCGGCCAGCGACCGTTCCAGCCGCGTGAGGTGTCCGTCGTAATCCACCAGTTTGCCATCGAGGACGGAGGTCACCTCGTAGACGCCGTCCGCCATCAGGAAGCCACGGTCGAAGATCGAAACCTTCGCCTCCTCCTCGGGCAGGAACTCTCCGTTGACATAGACGATGCGGCTCATGGCGGCCTCCTGATCCTTGCTCGGGGCTGAGGTAACCCGCCCATCCCGCAAGGTCCACGGGGTATCGCGGCTTATTCGGCGCGCGGCGGTACAGGAGGGACGCAGACCGCAAAGATTGGCTGGCGGGAAAGGGCGCCACGGGGATGATGATGGAAAAGCGCCCCAGAGGGAAAGTGGCACTCCCGCCCGTCTTCGACCCTCTGCGCGCGTCTTATCCCGTTGGGCCGTGCAGGCTGCGCCTGCGGTCGGCACAAGGGCCGCCCGAACCCCAAGTGTTGCGGGGTGCTTCGCCCTCCATCCCGTCCGCCCGCAGGCGCAGCCTGCGGGGCCCAACGGGATGAGGCATCCTGCAGGGTGCCGAAAACGGGCGGGAGTGCCCCCTCACCGGCGTCCCGGCGCCCGGCGGCACCTTGCACGGCCCCGGCCGCAGCGGGACCAGACTCATCAGGGACTTCTCCAGCTTTCCGACACGCTTTTCGCTGCGGTTCGAGAGCGGGCCCGGCACCTTTGACCGCCTGCCGCTTCGCCCGCGCGCTCGCAGGATGTAAGGGTCGGCGCGCCGCGCAACCGGGTGGAACAGTCCACCCAATTGTCTCCCGGCAGCCCGCCACCGGCGCTCTGCGCGTTCGGCGCCAACGCCTCACCCCCACAGGGCCCGGTCGGGAGGATGCACACCGCGCTCATCATAGGCCAGCGGATGCGCCCGGTCCTCGGCCAGCAGCAGCGGGCCGTCGAGATCGGTCACCAGCGCCCCCTGCGCCACCAGAACGGCCGGTGCCATCGCCAGCGACGAGCCGACCATGCAGCCGACCATCACCCCGAACCCCTCGGCCCGCGCCGCCGCCCGCAACGCCAGCGCACCGGTCAGCCCACCGGTCTTGTCCAGCTTGATGTTGATCACGTCATACTTGCCGCGCAGTGCGGGCAACGAGTTGATGTCGTGACAGCTTTCATCGGCGCACACCGGCACGGGACGGTCGATCCCGGCCAGCGCGCCGTCGTCCCCCGCGGGCAGCGGCTGTTCCACAAGGTCCACCCCCAGCGCCTTCAGATGCGGGGCAAGCTCAGCGTAGGCCGCCGCGCTCCAGCCCTCGTTCGCATCGACGATGATCCGCGCGCGCGGCGCGCCGGCGCGCACAGCCTCCAGCCGGGGCAGATCGTCCGGCGTGCCGAGCTTGATTTTCAGCAGCGGCCGGTGCCGGTGCCGCTCCGCGGCACGGCGCATCTCGTCCGGCGTGTCGAGCGACAAGGTAAAGGCGGTGATCTCGGGTCCCGGTTCAGGCAAACCCGCGAGTTCCCACACCCGGCAACCCGCGATACGCGCCTCAAGATCCCACAGTGCGCAGTCCACGGCATTGCGCGCCGCGCCCGGCGGCAGCAGGTCCTGCAGGCTATCGCGGCTCACGTCCGCAGGCAGCCCCTTGATCTGCGCCTTCACCGAAGCACGGCTCTCGCCGTAGCGGGCGTAGGGCACGCATTCGCCATAGCCGCGCATCCCGTCCGCCTCGGCCCGCACTGTGACCACTTCGGCGGCGGTCTTGGTCCCGCGCGAGATGGTGAACGCTTCGGCCAACCGGAAATCGTCATAGCTCACGTGCAGATGCATGGCGTCACACGGCCGCTAGCGCATCGACCAGTCGGCCCGCGCCCTGCCGGTAGGGATCCACCGCAGGCAGCCCCATCCGCGCCTCGACCTCCGAAAGATGGGCTAGCGCGGCGGGTTCGCTCAGGTGCTGGGTGTTGACCGAAACGCCTATGACCTCGCAGGCCGGGTTCGCCACCCGCGCCAGCCCCAGCGCCGTGTCGCGCAGCACTTCCAGCGACGGCGCCCTGTAGCCGGGCAGGCCGCGCATGTGCGGGCGGGTCGGCTCGTCGCACAGGATCAGCGCATCGGGCTGCCCGCCGTGGATCAGCGCCAGCGTCACCCCCGAGTAGGACACGTGGAACAGGCTGCCCTGCCCCTCGATCAGGTCCCAGTGATCCGGATCGCCCGCCGGTGTCAGCCACTCGATCGACCCGGCCATGAAGTCGGCGATCACCGCGTCCAGCGGCACGCCCTCGCCGGTGATCAGGATGCCGGTCTGTCCCGTGGCGCGGAACGTCGCGGGCATCGACCGGGCCCGCATCTCGGCCTCCATCGCCAGCGCAGTGTACATCTTGCCGACCGAGCAATCGGTACCGACCGCAAGGCACCGCTTGCCGCTGCGCGGCACCCCGTCGGCGATCGGGTATTTCACCGCGGGCAGCCGCACATCGTGCAGGCTTCGCCCCGCGGCTTGCGCAGCCGAAACGAGGTCGGGATCGTCCCGCAGAAGGGTGTGCAGGCCGGACGCGATGTCGAAACCCGCGGAAGGGGCTTGCGTCAGCACCTCCTTCCAGGTCGCCGAAAAGGTGCCCCCCCGGTTGGCCACGCCGATCACCAGCGTTTCGGCCCCCGCGGCGCGCGCCTCTTCCAGCGTCATGTCAGGCAAGCCCATGTCCGCCTCGCATCCGGGCAGGCGCAACTGCCCGACGCAATGATCGGGTCGCCAGTCGCGGATGCCCTGTGCGACCTTCGCCGCCAGAGGATCGGGCGCATCGCCGAGGAAAAGCAGGTAAGGGGTGCGTATCATGGCATGGCTCCTTTCCGCGGCAGGCTGTCAGAGATCGCCCGGATTGCCCAGACCCGCGCCGATGCTGCGCCGCAACAAAACAGTGCTTGCGCAGCATTGCGCAACATTCTATCCAAGCGCGAAATCTTCGCGCAACTAAAGAACCCGAAAGGTGCCTGCATGAGTTTCCGTATCCAGCCGCAGCCGGTGGCACGTCCCAATCGCTGCCAATTGTTCGGGCCCGGGTCCAACACCAAGCTGTTCGCCAAGATGGCGGCGAGCGCGGCGGATGTGATCAACCTCGATCTCGAGGATTCGGTCGCGCCCAGCGACAAGGACATCGCGCGCGCAAACGTGATCGAAGCGATCGGCGCCCATGACTGGGGCAACAAGACGCTGAGCGTGCGGGTCAACTCGCTCGATACGCCCTACTGGTACCGCGACGTGGTGGACCTGCTGGAACAGGCCTCCGACCGGCTGGACCTGATCATGATACCCAAGGTGGGCTGCGCCGAGGACGTCTATGCCGTGGACGCGTTGGTGACCGCCATCGAACGCGCGAAGGGCCGCACGAAACCGATCGGTTTCGAGGTGATCATCGAATCTGCGGCCGGCATCGCCCATGTGGAAGCCATCGCCGCTGCCTCGCGCCGGCTTCAGGCCATGAGCCTCGGGGCGGCGGATTTCGCGGCCTCCATGGGGATGCAGACCACCGGGATCGGCGGGACACAGGAGAACTATTACATGCTGCAGGGCGGCGTGAAGCACTGGTCGGACCCGTGGCACTGGGCGCAGGCCGCCATCGTCGCGGCCTGCCGGACGCACGGCATCCTGCCGGTGGACGGCCCGTTCGGCGATTTCAGCGATGACGACGGCTACCGCGCCCAGGCGCTGCGGTCGGCCACGCTGGGCATGGTGGGAAAATGGGCGATCCATCCAAAGCAGATCGCGCTGGCCAACGAGGTGTTCACGCCTTCCGATGCTGCCGTCAGCGAAGCGCGCGAGATCCTGGCCGCGATGGAGACGGCCAAGGCCAGCGGCGAGGGCGCGACGGTCTACAAGGGGCGGCTGGTCGACATCGCCTCGATCAAGCAGGCCGAAGTCATCGTGCGCCAGTCCGAAATGATCGCGGGCTGACCGGCGGGCCGGCGGCCCAGCGTGCAAGAAGGGGCAGCGCGGATTGCACGCCGTGCTTGTGCGGCGGCGCGCGCGCCCTAGACTTCCTTCAGGGCGGGATCGCCGCCCACATCAGGGAGGACGACCATGAAACTCACGTCACTTGCTGCCCTTCTCGCCGCGGGGCTTTTCGCCGCGCCGCTTCTGGCCCAGCAGACACCGGCCCCCGACGGCGCCGAGGTCTATTTTATCTCGCCTGCCGACGGCGCGACCGTGTCGAACCCGGTCACGATCCGCTTCGGACTGAGCGGCATGGGCATCGCCCCGGCCGGCTACGATGTGGACAACACCGGCCACCATCACCTTCTGATCAACCTCGAACCGGGCGACGTGGACATGACCACCAGCCTGCCCGCAACCGACCAGATCGTGCATTTCGGCGGCGGCCAGACCGAGATGACCCGCGAGCTTCCAGCTGGCACGCACACGCTGCGGTTGTTGCTTGGGGATTACAGCCATGTCCCGCACGATCCGCCGGTGATGTCAGACCCGATCACCATCACCGTGGAATGACCCGGCTTCGGCCCTGTGCAAAGCGCGCCGGGCCGATTGCATAAGCGCGGCGCAGGGTCCATATGTGCGGCGTTGCCACGACCCGGGACCGCTGAATGACCCATTACCTCGACTTCGAGAAACCCCTTGCCGAGATCGAAGGCAAGGCAAACGAGTTGCGCGCGATGGCGCGGGCCAACGAGGAGATGGACATCGAGGCGGAGGCCGCCGCGCTGGACCGAAAGGCGGCGGACCTGCTGGCCGACCTGTACCGCAAGCTCACACCCTGGCGGAAATGCCAGGTCGCGCGCCACCCGGACCGGCCGAATGGCAAGGACTACATCGAGGCACTGTTCACCGAGTACACGCCGCTGGCGGGCGACCGGAATTTCGCGGATGATCACGCGGTTCTGGGCGGGCTGGCGCGTTTCGAGGATACGCCGGTCGTGGTCATAGCCCATGAGAAAGGCCACGACACCGCGACGCGGCTCAAGCACAATTTTGGCATGGCGCGGCCCGAAGGCTACCGCAAGGCGGTGCGGCTGATGCAGATGGCGGACCGCTTCGGCCTGCCGGTGATCACGCTGGTGGACACGCCCGGCGCCTATCCCGGAAAGGGCGCCGAAGAGCGCGGCCAGGCCGAGGCGATCGCGCGCTCCACCGAGGCGTGCCTGCAGATTGGCGTTCCTCTGGTATCGGTCATCATCGGCGAGGGTGGGTCCGGCGGCGCGGTGGCCTTCGCCACGGCCAACCGGCTCGCGATGCTGGAACACTCGGTCTATTCGGTGATCTCGCCGGAAGGCTGTGCCAGCATCCTGTGGAAGAACGCCGAGAAGATGCGCGAGGCCGCTGAGGCGCTGCGCCTGACCGCGCAGGATCTGCGGCAGTTGGGCGTGGCGGACGTGATCATTCCCGAACCCGTGGGCGGGGCGCAGCGCGACCGCTCGCAGACGATCAGCCGCGTCGGCAAGGAAATTGCCCGGATGCTCGCCCAGCTTGACGGAAAGGACCGCGCGACGCTCGTGTCCGAAAGGCGCCGCAAGTATCTCGACATGGGGCAGATGTCACTCGCGGGTTAGGGTGCCCCCGTGTGCGGGGTGGAACCGCAAAAGCGTCGTTCTGCGGCCTGATCATAGCCAGAACCGGACGGATGCCGGAGCGCGCACCCTTGCCATACCTGCGGGTTTGAGCCGCTCGATTCCGTCTGGCCTTCCGGCCGTTTCGGCCTGCACGCAGGCCATGGCGCGGCTCTTTAGGGAATAAACCGTCTCGCAGTGGCGCGCGGTCTGCGCCGTTCGAAAAAGATGTGCCCAGCACCGGCCGTCGCAACGCGTCTTCCGTTTGACGGTCCGGCACGGATGCCCGGCGCAAAACGACCCGCCCGGCGCGCCATGCGCGGGCACCAGACAGGATGTCAGGGTTCAGAAGCGGAACCCGACCGACAGTTTAACGTAAGGCAGGAAGTCCGGGATGTCGCTTTCCAGATCAGAGATTTCCGCGTCCAGATCAGACTGTGACACCTGCCCCGTCCGATCGGTCAGATTAACGTCGAAGCCACCGGTATACATCGCGCCGAGATCGGCGGACAGCAACCAGCGCCGTCCGAGGGTACCGTCATACCCAAGCGACAGCGCTGGCATGACACGGTTGCGCGCGTGCACGTCCAGAGCCATGTCGACATTCGTGTAATCAGTGCCGCCGATCCGGCCGCTGCCGCGCCCGCCGCCGTCGGCTTCGTACTGCCCGAGGAACGCGCCGCCGGATACGCGCAGTCCTCCAAGCCCCGGATAGTAGTCCGCCAGAAGCCCGACACCGCCAATGGTGAGATCAAGGTCGTAGTCGATCCCGTCCTCGCTTTCGTCGAGGTCGGTTCCGAGATAGCCGACCGGCACCCGTACGCCGAGCCGATCGGAAATGCGGTAGCTGCCCTCCACAGTCGGTCCCAGTGTGCTGACACCGAGGGTCACGCCCACCTCGCCCGGATCCTGCGCCGCCGCCGGGCCAAGCGCCCAGATCAGCGCCAGAACGGCGATACGGCAGGCAGCAAGACCCTGCGGAAGGCTGCGGCGTATCTGCGTCAAACACTCCTCCATCGGCGAGAATCCGCCGAAACCTGCCCTGTGCATAGCATAGATCCACCCGATCGTCTGTCTGAAACAGGGATCGCAAAAGAGGATTGAGGTATGGTTTATCTGTTATGCCGACAGCCAAATTGCTGATGATAAGGGCGAATCTGCCTGCCTATCGGGCATTGTCCGAATCGATTGCCATCCCGGTGTCTAGCGCCAGACGATCAGATGCTTCCTCGATCGTCGATTCGAGCTTTTGCATGAAGACCTGCGTGGGCAGGCCAGGCGCGATCGGGGGCAGGAACTCCACCACCGCAAGGCCCGGTCTGCGCAGGATACCGCGGCGCGGCCAGAACAGGCCGACATTGGTGGCGGCGGGCACGCAAGCCTGCCCACTTTCGGCATAGAGCACCGCAGTGCCGATCTTGTAGGGCCGCTTGTCGCCGGGCGCCACGCGGGTGCCCTGCGGGTAGATCACAAGCTGGCCCGGCAGCGACCGCCCGGCAGCGACGTCGGCGAGCATCTGGTTGATCGCCTGCCCGCGCTGGCCCCGGTCCACCGGCACGCAGCCGATGCGCCCGGCATACCATCCCAGCACGGGAGCGCGGCGCAGTTCAGTCTTCATGATGAACTTGGGGCTAGGCAGGACCGAACACAGCAGGATGATGTCGAAGAAACTCTGGTGCTTCGAGGCGACCAGCACCTCGCCGGACGGGACCGTCCCGCGCACTTCGGACCGCAGTCCGCAGATCAGCCGCGCGGTCAGCCGCACATAGCGGCAATAGACCCGGATCCCGGTGCTCGCGCCGCGCCGGTCCAGAACCGCCCACGGCGTGAAGGCGATGCCCAGCAGAAGCATCGCCAGATACATCTGCGCGATGAACACAAGAGAGGCGGAATAGCGCAGAAGGATCATCGCGGGCTTTCCTGTGGGCAGTACCGAAACGGGACGGGAACCGGGCTTGGGGACAGGCTGCGCCAGATCCCGCTCGCGTGCTTGTGCCCGACGCGCGGGGCCGGTTCAAGCGCGCTGCCGCTTTGCCCCGCCCGCACGGGCTGATAGGCTCTGTCCGAGCCAGTGGAAGGACCAGCGCGAATGCGGATCGAATGCCCGGGTTGCGGGGCACGCTATGACATACCGGAACGCGCGGTGCCCGATCCGGGGCGCGACGTGCAGTGTTCGTCCTGCGGTACGGCGTGGTTCCTGCTCCGGGCCGCGCATGGCCCTGCCGCCCTGGCGCCCCGCCCCGCCGCAACGCCCGCTCAGGACCCGCCCGATGGGTCTGCCACGGAAACCGCCAAGGCGGCATCCCCTTCGCCGCGCCCGGCAGACACCGGTCCGGTCGCCCGCGTCACGGCGCCCGAGACCGACGCGACCGATCAGGATATCCAGCCGGAGCCGGGCCCGGACTCACCGCCGCGCCGCAAGGTGGACCCGTCCGTGCTGGCGATCCTGCGCGAGGAGGCGGAGGCGGAGGTGAAGGCCCGCAAGGCGGCACGCGCCGCACCGATCCCGGCTTCCGGCGCGATGCCGCCGCCCGGTGCCGACCGCGGCGATGGCGCGCGCGGGCGACTGGCCCGGCTGGCCGAGGCGGAAAGGTCGGCCGCAAGGCCCGGCACGGGGTCCGCGCCGGACAATGACGAAGGACTGGTCGAAGACCCGCACGCAGCGACTCGCGATCCGCGCCCACCTCTTATGGCGGCCCTGCCGAATGCTGCAGCGGAACAGGGGGCGACCTCCGAAGCGCGGCACCTGCCTGTCAGAACGCCTCCCGCACCGCCCGCCGTTGTTGCCGAACGGCGGCGGCGCGTTGGCTTCCGTCTGGGCTTCGCGGGCACGGCGGGACTGTCATGCGCTGCCTTGGCGCTGTACCTGCTGGTCGCAAGCATGCCCGAAACAAGCACGCTGCCCTTGGCAGCACAGATCCAATCCCAAGGCGACCGCTTTCAGGCCGCGCTGGTGGACCTGCTGCGGCGGGCGATGCCCGACGACGCCTGAGGCGCGCCGACGCCGAGTGCGCGGCACCGAAAGCTCAGAACCGGTCGAGCAGACGGCGCAAGTAATCCAGTTCTTCCTCCGGCCGGGTCTGATCACCCGACCGGCGGCGCAATTCTTCCAGCAGATCGCGCGCGCGGCGGTACACGTCTTCGTTCTGAAGCATGTTGTCCCGCGTTCCGAGCCGCCCCTGACCCCCCGCATCGCGGCCCAGCGGATCCTGCTGACCATTCTGCCCGGCTTGCCCGGCGGCTTGACCCTGTTGGCCCTGCCCTTGCTGCTGCTGGTTCTGGGCAAGTTCTTCGCCAAGGCTCTGGATGCCGTCGCGCAGGCGGTCCATCGCCTCGGCCTGGCTGTCCATCGCACCGGCAAGATCGTCGTTGCGCAGCGCTTGTTCGGCGTTGTCCATGGCGCGCCCGGCCTCGTCGAGCGATCGGCGCGCATCCTCGGCGCCCTGGCCCAGACCCGGCAAGCCGTCGCGCTGACGGTCAAGCTCGTTGCGCAGGGCGTTCTGGCGGTCGGCAAGGCTGTCGCTGAGCGATTGGCCTTCGCCTTGGCCTTCACCAAGCCCCTGTCCCTGGCCTTGGCCTTGCGCGAAACCCTCGCCCTGCCCTTGTCCCTGGCCTTGCTGACCTTGCTGGCCCTGACCTTGCTGACCTTGGCCCTGTTGCCCTTGTTGGCCCTGCTGCCCCTGCCCCTGCATTCCCTGGAACGAATCGTCCGACAGGTCCTGCTGGTTGCGCAGCGTTTCCTGAAGCCCCTGCAACGCCTGCTCGCCGGGGCTTTGCTGGCCTTGCTGACCGCCCTGCGCCATCTGCATGTTCTGCATCATTTGCGCCAGCTGATCGAGCAGCGCCTGCGCCTCGTCCATGCGGCCCTGTTCCATCAGATCCTGCAACTGCTGAAGCATGTCCTCCAGATCCTGACCCGACAACTCCTGCATGTCGGCAAGGTCCTGCGGCGGGCCGTCCTGGTTCTGCATCTGCTCGGCCATCTGGCGCATGACGTCGGCCATCGCCTCGCGCAGTTCCTGCATCAACTCTGCGATTTCCTCGTTGCTGGCCCCGTCGCGCATCGCCTCTGACAGACGGTCCTGCGCGCGACGCAGCCGCTCCATCGCGTCGGAAAGGTCGCCCTCCTCGATCCGCAGGGCCAGCTCCCACATCGCTTCTGCGATCTCGGCACGGGACGATTCGGCGGGGCCTTGCGGACCAGCGGCCTCGAGTTGGCGGGCGATGAAACGGGTGCGCAGGTAATCTGCCTCCACCCGGAACATGTCTTCCGGCCGGAACGACACGGCACGCATCAGGCGCGCGACCCGCAGACCGTTCTCGCGCGCCCAGAGCAGATCGCGACGTTGTTCGATGATCGCCTTGGCCAGCGGATCGAAGAAGCGCCGCCCCGGCAGCGCGGCAAGCTCCAGCGGCACGGACTGCCCGATCTGCCCGGCGGCATCCTGTGCCTCGAACAGCACGGTGACGGGCAGGCCCGCAAACGGGTGCTTCGAAAAATCCTCCACCAGCGCTTCGGTGAACTCGGCCCGGTCGCCGGTGATGGGCAGCGGCAACTGCACGGTGATCGGCTCGCGCGGGTCGGGTTCGGCCACCAGCCCGTGGACCCGCGCAACCGCGTCCAGATCCAGCCGGATCGTCGCCGTGGCCGAGGTCACGCCGAAATCGTCCGATGCGGTGTAAGGCTGGGTCATCTCGCCCGACGCGGTGCGGCTGAGCGTGCCGTCCGGCGCGATGCTGGGTGGCGAATCGGGGGTCAGCACGATGTCCCATGCCGCGCCGCCCGGACCCATGATCTCAAGCCGTCCGGCCTGCACGATGTCGAACCCCTGCGAGGGCGCTGCGGCACTTTCCACCTCGCCCGTGCGGCCCGACACGGATTCCGCGACTGTCAGCGCCCCGACCTCGCCGTAAAGGCGCAGTTCCACGTGGCTGCCCGCCGCCACATCCAGCGGGCCGGGAGGCAGGTCGTTCAGGTAAAGGCTCGGCTGGCCTGTATAGGCGGGCGGCTGGACCCAGCCTTCCCAGCTTGGCCCCGCCGCGACGGCGGCTCCGCTGCCGCCCGTCAGGCTGCCGGTGCCGCCATCCATCCGCAGAAACGACCCGAACAGGGCGCCGATCACGAACAGCGTCAGCGCGACATAGCGCAAACCATAGCGGTCAAAGCGCGACAGGCGCAGGTCCGGGCGCACCGGGCGCGCCTCGGACAGGCGCAGTATCATCCGGCGCATGTGCGCTTTCCACACCATTTCGGAGGCGGCATCGCCGGCACCGATCGCCTGCCTGTCGGCCAGCGCGGTCAGCGGACGCCCGGCCAGCGTCGCATCAAGCCGCGCCGCAGCGTCGTCCGGGGACGGCCAGCGGAACGCCCGCAACCCGCGCCATGCAGTCCAGCCAAGCGCCGCACACACCGCAAGGGCGGCGGCCCAGAACGCTTCCAGCGGCAACATCGAAGGCACGTTCAGCAACACGCCGGCGGCGGCGAACAAGAGCACAGCCCAGAGCGGCCAGAAGGCGCGGGTCAGCCGTTCGGCCACCATCCCGATGCGGGTCAGCAGAAGCGGTCCGCGCACACGGCGGATCGGGTCGAACGGGCGTCTGGAGAGGTCTGCCATGCGGGCCTCCGGGCAAGGCGGCCGGAACGGACCGCTCGGGAATGGTATCGCGCCGGGCTGGCAGGTCAAAGGGGTGCGTGTTCACAATGCGCGAAGACCAGCCAACGGACCACGTCTTCTGCCCGCGTTTCAGGCAGCGGCGGGCGATCAGTCCGCGCCCGCGCCGTCCAGCCAGTCCGGCACGGTGTCGCGCGCGATCATCTCGTCGAGAGTGGGGCGCGGGCGGATCACCGCCCAGCGGTCGCCCTGTACCAGCACTTCGGGCACCAGCGGGCGCGAATTGTATTCCGACGCCATCACCGCGCCGTAGGCGCCTGCCGACCGGAACGCCACGAGGTCGCCCGCCGCGAGCGCGGTCAACTCGCGGCCGCGCGCGAAGGTGTCGCCGGTCTCGCAAACCGGGCCGACCACATCGAAAGGCTGTTGCGGCGCGCCCGGCGCAGGTTCGCGCAGCGGCACAATGTCGTGATACGCATCGTACATCGACGGGCGGACCAGATCGTTCATCGCCGCGTCGAGGATCAGAAAATCACGCCCCTCGCCGGACTTCAGATAGATCACCTCGGACACCAGCACACCGGCATTGCCCGAGATCAGCCGCCCCGGTTCGATCTCGACCTCGCAACCCAGATCGCCCACCGTGCGGCGGATCAGGTCGCCATAGTCGCGCGGCAGCGGCGGCGCTTCGTTCGATCGGGTATAGGGAATCCCGAGCCCGCCCCCGAGATCGAGCCGCCGGATATCATGCCCGTCCTCGCGCAGCGCGCGGGTCAGGTCGGCAACCTTGCGATAGGCGACCTCGAAGGGCGCAAGCTCGGTCAACTGGCTGCCGATATGGACGTCGATGCCGATGACGTCGATCCCCGGCAGTCGCGCGGCCATCGCATAGACCTCGCGGGCACGCGCAATCGGAATCCCGAACTTGTTCTCGGACTTGCCCGTGGCAATCTTGGCATGGGTTTTGGCATCCACGTCCGGGTTGATCCGAAGGGTGATCGGCGCGCGGGATCCCATTGCGGCGGCGACCGCCGAAAGGCGTTCCAGTTCGGGTTCGCTTTCGACGTTGAACTGCCGGATGCCGCCCTCCAGCGCCGTGCGCATCTCGGCCGCGGTCTTGCCGACACCGGAAAACACGATCCGGTTCCCCGGAACCCCGGCCGCGCGGGCGCGGGCGTATTCTCCGCCAGACACCACGTCCATCCCCGCCCCCGCATCGGCAAGCAGACGGATGATCGCCTGGTTGGAATTCGACTTCATGGCGAAGCACACAAGATGCTCCATCCCGTTCAGAGCCTCGTCGAAAAGGCGGTAGTGGCGCAGCAGCGTGGCGGCGGAATAGCAGTAGAATGGCGTGCCCACCTCGGCAGCGATGGCCGCGAGAGGAACATCCTCGGCGTGAAGCGCGCCGTCCCTGTAGAGAAAATGGTCCATTTTGCGCCCCCGTGCCTTCCGTTCGCGGCCTCGCGCCTCATGGCAAAAGCGCGGCGGGTTTGCAATGCGCCGCGGACCGGGCAGATCCGGCCGGTCCCTTTCAGGTCAGTCCAGATCGCGGCGCATCGTGGCCATGCCACCGCGCCGGGCAAGTTCCTCGAAGCCGGCGGCGCGATAGGCGTTCAGCGCGGCCTCATTATCCAGTTCGACCTTCAACGTGACCGAAAGCGCGCCCAACTCATGGGCGGCGGCCTCCACCTCGGCCGCGAGTTGCGCCCCGGCACCGCCGCGCGCCTCTTCGGCGACGAACACGTAGGTCAGGTGCCGCACCTCGGGCCCGATCCCGACGCGAAGGGCGAAGAAGCCGACCTCGTGCCCCTGTTCGTCCAGCAGGTAGTAGGACGCATCGTCCGGTTCGTTCAGCCACTTCTCCTGCCATTCCAGCGGGTCGAAGGGCTGCTTGGCGTTCGGGTTGACCAGAGCGACATCGGTGTCGTCGGTCAGCAGCCGCGCCAGCGGCGCAAGATCGAAGGGAATGTTGTGTCGTGCGGACAGGTCTGCCATCGCGGGCCTCTCGCAGTTTGGGATCAAAAGCCGTCTGGCTGTCACAGAAGGGCGCAGGATTCAACCGCAGTACCCCCTCGCAAGCCTGTGCGCGCCTTTGGAAAGTTGACAATTGCAACAGCGTGGCATCGCGGTATGGTGAGCACGGCGCGACGGTCCGGCTGGGCCCGTCTCCGGGGGGAAGCGGAACATCAGGATACCGAAACTCAGGTCGAATGTGCGGTATGCAAATTTTTGTATACAATGCGCCCGCGCGATCTTGTGTTTTGGATAGTTTGTGTTACCAATTGCCACAGGTGCGAAAGCGCTCGAAAAAGATGCGCGGTCGGCGAATGCCGCCGCGCAACGTGCCGGGAAACATCCCGGCGTGGCTTCAGGGAGGAAGACAATGACGACAAAATCCATCAACCGCCGTTCGTTCCTGCGCAAAACCGCGCTGGCAGGCGGCGCGTCCGTCGGCGCGCTTGCCGCACCGGCGGTGTTGGCGCAGGCGCCGCAGGTCGTGAAGATGCAGACCTCGTGGTCGGCATCCAACATCTGGCAGGAATTCGCCAAGGACTATGCCGACCGCGTTGAAGCGATGTCGGGCGGTCGCCTGACCATCGACCTGCTGCCCGCGGGCGCGGTCGTCGGCGCGTTCCAGGTGCTGGACGCGGTGAATGACGGTGTTCTGGACGCGGCCCACTCGGTGCCGGTGTACTGGTACGGCAAGAACAAGGCAGCGTCGCTGTTCGGCACCGGCCCGGTCTTCGGCGGGTCCGCCACCACGATGCTGTCGTGGTTCTACGAAGGCGGCGGCAAGGAGCTGTACGACGAACTGACCCAGGACATCATGGGCCTCGACGTGGACGGCTATCTGGGCTTCCCGATGTTCGCGCAGCCGTTCGGCTGGTTCAAGGGCGAGGTTAATACCGTCGCGGACCTGGACGGCTTCAAGTACCGCACCGTGGGTCTTGCCGCTGACCTTCTGCAGTCGATGGGCATGTCGGTCGCACAGCTGCCCGGCGGCGAGATCGTCCCGGCGATGGAACGCGGCGTGATCGACGCGTTCGAGTTCAACAACCCGTCGTCCGACAAGGATTTCGGTGCGCAGGACGTGGCCAAGAACTACTACCTGTCGTCCTATCACCAGGCGTCGGAAAGCTTCGAATTCCTGTTCTCGCGCTTCTTCATGGAAGAACTGGAACCGGACCTGCGGGCGATCATGATCCACGCAGTCGAAGCCGTGTCCACCGCGAACACCGCCAAGGCGATGCGCCGCTACTCGGCCGACCTGAAGTGGCTGCAGGAAGAGGCGGGCGTCACCGTCCATCGCACCTCGCAGGACATCCTCGACGGTCAGATCCAGGCATGGGACCAGCTGATCCCGGAACTGGAAAGCGATCCGTTCATGAAGAAGTGCCTCGACAGCCAGCGCGCCTGGGTGGAGCAGGTCGCCTACTACGAACTCATGAACTCGCCCGACTACGCACTCGCGTACAACCACTACTTCCCCGGCAAGCTCAAGATCTGAGCCGCCTCGTGGCGTAGTGCGTTTTTCACCCCGGCGGCTTTGCTGCCGGGGTTTCCCTTACATGCGGAGACATCCCCGTGATCGGTTTCATACGATTCGCCGACAACCTGTCGGCGTGGTTCGGAAAGGCTTTCGCCTGGCTCATCATCTTCATGGCCGCCGGAACCGGCTATGAGGTGTTCGTCCGATACGTCCTGAACAGCCCCACCGCCTGGGCGCTCGACGTGTCCTTCATCATGTACGGTTCGCTGTTCATGATGGGCGGGGCCTACACGCTGTCACGCGGCGGGCACGTACGGGGCGACTTTCTTTACCGGCTCTGGCAACCGAAGACCCAGGCCAAGGTGGACCTGGTGCTTTACATCCTGTTCTTCTTTCCCGGCGTGACCGCCCTGATCTTCGCGGGCTGGAAATACGCTGCACGGTCCTGGCAGTACGGCGAGGTTTCGGTCAACAGCCCGGCCGGCATCCCGATCTACCAGTTCAAGACCGTCATCGTCGTCGCCGGTATCCTGCTGTTCGTGCAGGGCATCGCGCAGGTGATGCGCTGCCTGATCGCAATCCGCACCAACCAGTGGGTCGAAGCCGAGGAAGACGTGTTCGAAACCGAAGACCTGCTCATGCAACAGGCCGCGAAGGCCGAAAAGGACGCGCATCCATGACCGACCCCCAGATTGCCCTGATGATGCTGGGGCTGTTCATCGTCTTCGTGTTCCTAGGGTTCCCCATCGCGTTCACGCTGATGGCGATGGGCATCGGCTTTGGCTACTACGCCTATTTCGAAGAACGCCGCATGTGGCGCGAATACTTCCGGCTGGACGAGACCGCGTCCTGGTGGGACAGCACGTCCACCTACATAGAAGGCTTCTTCAACAACCGAATATTCGACCTGTTCGTGAACCAGACCTATACGGTCATGTCGAACGAGGTTCTGACCGCCGTCCCACTGTTCCTGTTCATGGGTTACATCGTCGAACGTGCCAACATCGTGGACCGTCTGTTCACCACGCTCAACATCGCGTCCAAGAACATTCCGGGCTCGATGGGCGTGGCGGCGCTGATCACCTGCGCACTGTTCGCCACCGCCACCGGCATCGTAGGCGCCGTTGTGACGCTGATGGGTCTGCTGGCCCTGCCCGCGATGCTCAAGGCGCGCTATGACCGCTCTTTCGCATCCGGCATCATCTGCGCGGGCGGCACGCTGGGGATCCTGATCCCGCCCTCGATCATGTTGATCGTCTATGCCGCAGCTTCCAACGTATCGATCGTGCGGCTCTATGCCGGGGCGCTGCTGCCGGGCCTGACGCTGGTCGCGCTCTACCTTACCTATGTCGTGGGCCGGTCGATCCTTCAGCCCTCCGTCGCGCCGCGCCCCACCGCGGAAGAGGTGCCGGACGTTCCGATGGGCAAGCTGCTTCTGATGATCGTCACATCCTTCGTGCCGCTGGCCTTCCTGATCTTCGCGGTGCTCGGCTCCATCCTGTTCGGCCTCGCCACCCCGACCGAAGCCGCCTCCATCGGGGCGCTTGGAGGGATCCTGCTCGCCTTCATATACCGCGCGATGACCTGGCAGCGGCTGCGGGAAAGCGTGTACCTGACACTGCGCACGACCGCGATGGTGTGCTGGCTGTTCGTCGGCTCGTACACCTTCTCGGCGGTGTTCTCGTATCTCGGCGGCGAACACGTGATCTCGGAATTCGTGCAGGGGCTCGACCTGACGCCGGTGCAGTTCCTGATCATGGCGCAGATCATCATCTTCCTTCTGGGCTGGCCGCTGGAATGGTCCGAGATCATCATCATCTTCGTGCCGATCTTCCTGCCGCTGCTGGTGTTCTTCGAGATCGACCCGCTGTTCTTCGGCGTGCTGGTGGCGCTGAACCTGCAGACCAGCTTCCTTACCCCGCCAATGGCGATGTCGGCCTACTACCTGAAGGGCATCGCGCCACCTGAGGTGAAACTGACGCAGATCTTCGCGGGCTGCATGCCGTTCCTGTTCTGCGTGATCGTGGCAATGGTGTTGATGTACCTGTTCCCGCAGATCGTCTTCTACCTGCCGGAACTGTTCTATGGCTCTTGATCGCGCAAGCCTTCTGGCGATCGACGCCTGCACCCTGCGCGACAGGCTGGCCACCGGGGCGATCCGCGCGATCGACCTGGTGGAGGCCTGCCTCGCGCAGGTGGCCGAGCGTGACCCGGAGGTGCGGGCCTTCGCCTGGATCGACCCGGAGCACGCCCGCGCGCAGGCCCGCGCGCTTGACGAACACCGCCTGCGGGGTCGGCCCACCGGCCCCCTGCACGGAGTGCCGGTCGCGCTGAAGGACATCATCGACACCGTTGGCATTCCCACGGAAAACGGCTGCGCGCTCGATGCGGGGCGCAAGCCGATGCACGACGCCTTCGTGACTGAACGGCTGAAAGCGGCGGGCGCTGTGATCTTCGGAAAGACGGTAACCACGGAACTGGCGTTCATGACGCCCGGGCCGACGACCAATCCGCACGATCCGGCGTACACGCCCGGCGGCTCGTCGCAGGGATCGGCGGCGGCGGTGGCCGCGGCAATGGTGCCGCTGGCGATCGGCACGCAGACCGGCGGGTCGGTGATCCGGCCCGCTTCGTTCTGCGGCGTGACCGGCTACAAACCGACTTTCGGAGCGATCCCCCGCCGGGGCATCCTCGCGCAGTCTCCCAGTCTCGACACGGTGGGGGTGTTCGCCCGGTCCCCCGCCGAGGCGGCGATGCTCGGCGAGGTGCTGTTCGGTTACGACGTCGGCGACCCGGCGACGCGGCTTGCGCCGCATCCTGACCTGCACCGCATCGCCACAAGCGAACCGCCGCTGGCACCCGTCTTCGCCATCGTTCAGCCGCCCGGCTGGAACGAAGCGGACCAGGACCTGCGCGACGCCTTCGACGAACTGGCCGCCGAACTGGGCGATCAGGCGTTCGTCGCCCCCCTGCCGAAACTGTTCGACGATGCGGCAGCGGTCCGCGAGAGGATCAACTTCGCCGAGATGGCGCGCTGCTACTACACCTACGGGCGGGATGGCGGCGACGTTCTGGGCCCGCATGTGCGGGACGCCATCGAAACCGGCAACGGCATCCTCGCACGCGACTACCTGTCCGCGCTGGACATGCCCAAGGTTCTGAATGCCGCGCTCGACGAAATCTTCGACCGCTGCGACGCGATCCTGTGCCCAGCTGCGCCCGGCCCCGCGCCGAAGGGTCTGGACAGCACTGGCAGCGCGATCTTCAACGGGCTCTGGACCCTGTGTGGCACGCCCGCGGTCACCGTGCCCGCGCTGACGGCATCGAACGGCTTGCCGATGGGGCTGCAGCTTGTGGCGGCCCGCGGAAATGACGCACGGCTTCTGCGCAACGCGCACTGGCTGCACACCCGGCTTGACCAGCCCTGACACGCGAAGGACCCAATCCATGAACAAGCTTCTCGCCCTGCTCGCCTTCGTCGCCATCGGCGGTTTCATCGGCATCCTCGTGATGGAAGTGCCGCAACCGGACCTGATGAGCGTGGCCTTGCTGACATTCCTGCTGGTCGCCTACGATTTCGCGACCTCCGCCCGCGACAAGAAGGACTGATCCATGACCGGCAAACCCGTTCTCTGGCTCCCCAGGCACCTGTCGGCGGCGACGCTTGAACGCGCGCGCCGGGACTACGATGTGATCCTGAACGACACCGACACCGCGGGCACGCCCGAACAGATCGTCGAGATGAGCGGCAAGGTGGACGCGATCCTGCCCTGCCATTCGGAACGCTTCGATGCGGACACGGTGGCGCGGCTCGATCCGCGGCTGAAGATCGTGGCGAACCATTCGGTCGGCACCGACCATTGCGACCTCGAGGCGTTCGCGAAGAAGGGCATCGTCGTGACCAACACGCCCGACGTGCTGTCCGACGCCACCGCCGAGATCGCCATGCTTCTGATGCTGGGCGCCGCGCGCCGCGCCGTGGAGGCCGACCGGATCGTGCGCTCCGGGCAGTGGGACTTCTGGTCCCCCGCCTTCATGGTCGGCAAGCAAGTCAGCGGCGCACGGATCGGCATCGTCGGAATGGGCCGCGTCGGGCGCGCCTTCGCGCGCATGTGCCGCGGCTTCGACATGGACATCCACTATTATAACCGCTCGCGCCTGACGCCCGAGCAGGAGGTCGGCGCGACCTATCACGAAACGCTGGACAGCTTGTTGCCGGTTGCGGATTTCCTGGCGCTGCACTGCCCCGCGACGCCCGAAACAAAGGGCATGATCAATACCGAAACGTTGGGCAAGCTGCCCAAGGGCGCGATCCTCGTGAACACGGCGCGCGGGGCGCTGGTGGACGAAGACGCGCTGGTCGCGGCGCTGGACAGCGGGCACGTGGCGGCGGCGGGGCTGGATTGCTTCGTCACCGAACCGGGCGGCAACCCGGCCTTCGCGCGGTTCGACAACGTGTTCATGGCACCGCATATGGGCAGCGCTACGCGTGAGACCCGCGACGCGATGGGCTTTCGGGCGCTCGACAATCTCGATGCTTTCTTCCGTGGCGAGAGGCCGCGCGACGCGCTGACCTGACCGTGACGCGGTCCCGGCGACGGCGAGGCCTGGGATCGCGTCCGGGGCCTCGCTGTCGCGGCGCGCGCCCGGTTTTCCGACGTGCAGAGGCGAACGCCGCGGCTGTCGAGGGGTGGTACGGGCGGCGGGACTCGAACCCGCACGGGCCTACGCCCCTCAGATTTTAAGTCTGGTATGTCTACCATTCCATCACGCCCGCACGCGCCCCCTTGCTAGCCGGTCCGCCCGCGCGTTTCCAGTGCCCGTCCAGTGCCGACGCCGAATATCCCGCCGCCGCCCTTGACCGGGCCGCACCGCGCGCGCACTTCTGGTCCATGTTTCCGATCCGCGACCACAATCCGGCGGCCCGACTGCCCTTCGTGAACTACGCGCTGATCGCGGCGAACGTGGCCATATTCCTGTCCTACCTGCCGCTTTTCTCGAACCCTTTCGCGCTGACCGCCTTCTTCGACATATGGGCAATCGTGCCCGCCAAGGTCAGCACCGGTCAGGACAGCTACGCGCTGGTCAGTTCCATGTTCCTTCATGGCGGCTGGATGCACCTTCTGGGCAACATGCTGTTCCTCTACATTTTCGGCGACAACGTGGAGGACCAGTTGGGCCATTTCGGCTATGCCGCCTTCTACCTCGCCTCGGGCATCGGCGCGGGTCTGATGCAGGTGCTGGCGGAACCCGGATCGGCTGTCCCGGTGGTCGGCGCTTCAGGGGCCATCGCCGGGGTGATGGGCGGCTACCTGCTGCTGTTCCCGCGCGCACGCATCGACATTCTGCTGTTCCTGATCGTGATCGTGCGGATCATCTCGGTCCCCGCATGGATGATGCTCGGGCTGTGGTTCGGCATGCAGGTGGTCAACGGCGCCGCCGCGCAGGCGGGCACGGGCGGCGTCGCCTACTGGGCCCATGCCGGCGGGTTCCTGATCGGCATGGCGCTGCTGGTCCCGGCATGGCTTCGCAAGGGCGGACCGGCCTACTGGAGGCGCACCCACGGTGCCCCGGCCCATCCCGAAGCGCGCTACCGCTACATCCGGTCGGACGTGCCGACGGTTCCGCGCACACGGTCCGCCGCGCCTTCCGCCGAACCGGGACGCAAGGCGCCGGGCGCGGTGCCAGTGGTCCGCCGCCGCCGCTGATCAGCCGCCGTAGCGCGCTGCAGTCAGCCCGTCCAAGTCGATCTCAGGCGTCTTGCCCAGCACCGCGTCGGCCACGGCGCGGCCCGACCCGCAGGCCATCGTCCAGCCCAACGTGCCATGCCCGGTGTTCAGAAACAGGTTGTCATAGCGCGACGGCCCAAGCACCGGCGTGCCGTCCGGCGTCATGGGGCGCAGACCTGTCCAGCCTTCGGCCTTGGAGATATCGCCCCCCTTCGGGAACAGGTCCCCGATCACGTGGCGCACGGTGTCGGTGGCGTGAGGCCCGAGCCGGTTGGAATAGCCCGCAATCTCGGCCGTGCCCGCCACGCGAATCCGGTCGCCCAGCCGTGTGATCGCCACCTTGTGCGTCTCGTCCATGATCGTCGATTGCGGCGCGAAGGCGTCGTCAGTGACCGGCAGCGTCACCGAATAGCCCTTCACCGGATAGACCGGCAGCTTGACCCCGACCGGGTTCAGCACCGACGGCGCGTAGCTGCCCATCGCGCAGACATAGGCGTCGCCGGTGATGCGGCCCGCGATCTCGGTGTCCACGCCCGCGATGCGCCCGCCCTCCACCGCAAGCCCGCGGATCGACTGGCCGTACTGGAAATCGACACCCATCGCCGCGCAACTCTCGGCAAGGGCGATGGTGAACAGACGGCAATCGCCGGTGCGGTCCGCGGTCAGGCGCAACCCGCCCACGAACTTGTTGCGCACCTCTGCCAGCGCCGGTTCGACCGCGATGCATGCGTCACGCCCCAGCACCTCGTAGGGCGAGCCATACTCGGCCAGGATTTCCTGATCGGCCTTGGAGCCCTTCATCTGCTTGGCGGTACGGAACAGCTGCAGGGTGCCCTGCTCGCGGCCGTCATATTCAATGCCCGTCTCGGCGATCAGGTCGGGCATCACGTCGCGCGAATAGTTCGACACCCGCACCATGCGCCCCTTGTTCACGCGATAGCTTTCCTCGTTGCAGTTGCGGATCATCTGCACGCCCCATTTCCACATGGTCGGGCTGATCAGCGGCCAGATAAAAAGCGGCCGACGCTTCATGAAAAGCCACTTCAGCGCCTTCATCGGCACGCCCGGCGCCGCCCAGGGCGAAGTCATGCCATAGCTCAGCTCGCCCGCGTTGGCATAGCTCGTCTCCAGTCCCGGTCCCGCCTGGCGGTCGAGGACGGTCACCTCGGCGCCCCCGCGCGCAAGGTAGTACGCGGTGGTCACGCCGATCACGCCGGCCCCCATCACGACGACTTTCATGGCAAAGGCTCCTGTGCTTGTTGCACGCCCAGCCTGCGCCGATGCACGGGGTCGCCGCAAGGGCACAGGGCATACGGATGCCCCGGCTGCCCTATCGTAAGGGCGCGCCGACGCCGGGTCGGGCGCTGGTCTGTTCGGAAATTGGGCGATGCAAGACGTGCCTGGACGCGACCAGGCCCGCAGGCACGGACCCGCCGCGGCGGTCAGACCGGGAAGGTCTTGGGCGCGGTGCTGTCCACGTTGCGGATCGTGTCCACGAAGGGCCGCGACAAGGGGTCGTTGGTGGCGATCACGCCGCGCCCCTCGAAGATACCGCGCCCCTCGTGCAGCGGCAGGATGAACCCGCCCGCCTCGCGCACGATCACGAGGCCCGCGGCCATGTCCCAGGGTTGAATGCCGCGTTCCCAGTAGCCATCGAAGCGCCCGGCCGCCACATAGGACAGGTCCAGTGACACCACACCCCAGCGGCGCACGCCCGCGCATTGCGGCATCAGCCGCCCAAGGTCCTGCAGCACCGTGGGCAGGAAGGCCCCGCCGCCGAACGGCACACCGGTGGCGAACACCGCCTCGATCATCCGCGACCGGGACGACACGCGCAGGCGCTGGCTGTTGTTCATCCAGGCGCCCTTGCCCTTCTCGGCATAGAACATCTCGTCCTTGGCCGGGTCGAACACCACGCCGGCGACGACCTCGCCCTTGTGTTCCAGTGCGATGGACACCGCCCAGTGCGGCATGCCGTGCAGGAAGTTGGTCGTGCCATCCAGCGGATCGACGATCCAGCGCCGGGTCGGGTCCTCGCCGTCCTCGCCGCCGCCTTCCTCGGCCAGCCAGCCATAGCTGGGGCGCGCGGTCATCAGCTCTTCCTTCAGGATCGCCTCGGCCGCAAGGTCCGCCTTCGACACGAAGTCGCCCGGCCCCTTCATCGTGGCCTGAAGGTTCTCCACCTCGCGGAAGTCCTTCACCAGCGACCGGCCCGCCTTGCGTGCGGCCTTGATCATGATGTTCAGGTTGGCGCTGCCCTGCATTGGAATGCTCCTTGTTCAGGGCGCGCGTATACGCGCCGCCGCCCCGCTTGCCAAGGGCGCGCCGCCACGCACAGCCCCCTTGCGCGGGCGCACAGGACAGCGGCGCGCGCCGCGCTTATGTGAACTCCAGATGAAAACACCAGACCGGAAGAAGGAGGCCGCCATGACCGCGCCGAAGATCACCATCGCCTACTATTCGACCTACGGCACCAACCATGCCGTGGCCGAAGCCGCCGCCGAAGCCGCCCGCGCCGCCGGCGCCGAGATCCGCTTGCGCCGGATCCCCGAAACCGCGCCGCAATCGGTCATCGACACGCAGGACGCTTGGAAGGCCCAGGTCGAGAAGACGGCCCACATCCCCGAAGCGACCGCCGACGACATGGCCTGGGCGGACGGCTATTTCTTCATCGCGCCGACCCGCTTCGGCAACATGCCCAGCCAGGTGCGCGCCTTCATCGACACCCTGGGCGGGCTGTGGTTCCAAGGCAAGCTGGCGAACAAGACGGTCACCGCGGCGACCAGCGCCAACAATGCCCATGCCGGGCAGGAAAGCACGCTGCTTGGGCTCTACACCACGTTCATGCATTGGGGCGCCTACATCATCACGCCGGGCTTCACCGACGAAGCCGTCGCCAAGGCGGGGGGCAACCCCTACGGCTTCTCGACCACGGCGGGCGCGTTCGACGACGCGGGCCGCGCCGCCGTCGCACACCAAGCCCGCCGCCTGGTGGAGGTCACGGCGAAGCTCGTGACCTCAGACGCCACGCGCGAAGCCGCCTGACGCTCAGGGCCTGCGCGCCATCCGGTCCGCCATACGCGCATGGCCGGTGGTGCGCAGCCCGTCCATGGCACCGGCGTGATCCGCCGCATCGCGGTTCTGACTCAGCTTCGACTTGGCAAGCACACGTTCCGCGGTCACCCGGAAGGCGACTATGGCGGCCAGCATCCCGTCCATGTAGTCGGCGGGCGCATCCCTCATGCGCCACGCCGCCGCCCCGTTAACCCGCCGCTCGTGCAGCCGCGTGAGCAACCCCACCGCCGCGCGCTTGCGCGCCACATCGTGCTCGAACGTGATCGTGCCATGCACATGCACCACCTCGTAGTTCCAGGTCGGCACCGCGCGGTGCGTGACCTGCTTGCCCGGATACCAATTCGGCGAAACATACGCGTCGTCGCCCCGGAAAATCGCCAGAACCTGCTGCCCGTCGGACAGTCGCCGATGCATGTCGTTGGCCAGCGCGACGTGGCCGATCAGCGTGCCGTCCGGTGCCGCAAGCAGCGGCAAATGGTTCGCGATCAGCCCGTCCGGCGTGTGCCCGACCACGCAGGCCAGCGGCGCGCCCTCCATGATCCCGGCGATCGCGGCGGGATCGGTTTCGGCGAAATGGTCCGGAACATACATCGCGGCCCCCTTATCCTGCCGATGCGGCGCGCTGCAGCTTGACCGGCTCGCTGCGCGCAAGCTTCAGGAATTGCGCGACATAGGGCTTGGCCACGTCCGCCGCGCGCGTCGCAGCGAACAGGCGGCGCGTGACACCCGCCTCGGTCAGCGGCAGCGTGACATAGTCGGGATTGGTGCGCACCGACCGAACCACCCAGTCCGGCAGCACCGCCACACCGCGGTTCGACGCGACCAGCATCAGGATCACCGCGGTCAGTTCCACCTGCCGTACCGACCGGGGCGCGACCCCGGCGGGCATCAGAAGCTGGCTGAACACGTCCAGCCGCTCGCGGTCCACCGGATAGGTGATCAGCGTCTCGTTGCGGAAATCCTCGGCCACGACGAAGGGGCGGTCGGCCAGCGGATGCGCCTTGGCCGCCACGAACACCGCGTCGTAGTCGAACAGGGGCGAGAAGACGATCCCGTCCAGATCCTCCGGGTCCGAAGACACGACAAGATCCACGTCCTCGCGCGCCAGCGCGGGAAGCGCGCCGAAACTCAGGCCCGGCCGGATGTCCACGTCGATGTCTGGCCAGGTCTTGCGGAACGATTCGAGCACCGGAAGCAGCCAGTCGAAGCAGGCGTGACATTCAATGGCGATGTGCAGCCTCCCCGAGCGCCCGGCCTCGTCCCCGCGCAGATCGTCCTCCACCGCCTCGACCTCGGGCAGCACGCGCTCCGCCAGGCGCAGCAGTTTCTGCCCAGACGGTGACAGCCGCATCGGCTTGGCCCGACGCAGGAACAACTCGACGCCGGCCATCTCCTCCAAGGCCTTGATCTGGTGGGACAAGGCCGACTGCGTGAGGTTCAGCCGCTCCGCCGCACGGGCCAGTCCGCCCGCCTCGTGGATCGCCCGCACCGCCCGCAGGTGTTTCAGCTCAAGGTACATACCGCGAATCCTTCATCATCTTCTTGAGGATTATGAATTTTGCTCACAGTTCGTTTCATGGCATGTCTTGCGCAATTCAAAAGGAAAAATCCATGACCGCTCCCCGCATCTCGTTCGAATTCTTCCCGCCGAAATCGCTCGACGCGTCGTTCAAGCTGTCCGAAACCGTGCGGATGCTGGCCCCTCTGAACCCCGGCTTCGTGTCGGTGACCTATGGCGCGGGCGGCACGACACGCAAGCTGACCCACGAGGCGGTGGAAGCGATCCACAAGAATTACGGTCTGAACGTGGCCGCGCACCTGACCTGCGTCGATGCCAGCCGCGCCGAGACTTTGGAAATCGCCGAATCATATTCGAACGCGGGCGTGACCGAGATCGTGGCACTTCGCGGCGACCCGCCCAAGGGCGCGGGCAAGTTCACGCCGCATCCCGAGGGGTTCAACAACTCCATCGAACTGATCGAGGCGCTGGCCGCCACCGGCAAGTTCAAGCTGCGCGTCGGCGCCTATCCCGACCGCCATCCCGAGGCCGCGTCCGATACCGCCGACGTGGACTACCTGAAGCGCAAGCTGGACGCGGGCGCACATTCCGCGATCACCCAGTTCTTCTTCGGTGCCGAGACGTTCTTCCGCTTTCGCGACCGCTGCGCGGCGGCGGGCATCACCGCGCCGATCATTCCCGGCATCGTGCCGATCGACAACTGGAAGGGCGTGCGCAAGTTCGCCGTCGCCTGCGGCACCGTGATCCCCCCCGAGGTGGACGAAGCCTATGACAAGGCGATCCGCGACGGCCGCGAAGCTGATCTATCCATCGCCATGTGCACCGAACTGTGCAGCGAGTTGATGGAAGGCGGTGTCGAAGACCTGCATTTCTACACGCTCAACAAGCCGCACCTGACGCGCGACATCTGCCACGCGCTCGGTGTGACGCAGACCGCGACGCTGGAGAATGTGGCCTGAGCGACGCCGCCGGCGGCGCAACGGCCTTGAACCAAGAAACGCGCGCCCCTCACCGGGCGCGCGTTTTTCGTGGCTGCGGTGTCGGGCGGGATCAGCCGCGACGATGGCGCCGCAACAGGCCCAGCCCGACCACGCCCGCCGCCAGCAGCGGCAGCGCGGGCGGCAGGGGCACGGGCGCGGTCGTGGCGACAAGCGACACGTTGTCGAGCCCGGCCAGAAGGTTGCCGGAATTGTCCACCTCGCCGAAGCGCAACTGGTAGGTGCCGCCGGGGGCCAACGCGCCGGTCAGATCGAAAACGCCGCTCGGCAGCCAGGGGTTGGACCCTGCCGCGAAGGCCGGTGCCGGGAACGGGTTCGTTATGCTCGTCACCACGTCGCCGGGCAGCGGCATCAGCGCGTCGGCCCCGGCTGTCAGGATGTCGAACAGCACGAACTGCGTCGACGAAGTCGGCGTTTCGTCCAGTCCCGGCCCCAACTGGCCCGGGATGCCCGGAAAGGCCGGGCCCACAGGCGACGCGCCGGAATAATCGTCGATGAAGTTCGAGAAGGACAGTTCCAGCTTCACCGTTGCGAGCGGCACCGTGAAGACCTGAGTCAGCGCGACCGCGTTCGGGCCGGTCTGCTCGCTCATGGCGGCGAAACTGCCGCCCGCGGGATTCCCCGGCACCGGAAACGCATTTACCGGTGACGGCGTGCCCGTGGGCGAGATTGGCACGATCAGGAAATCGCCGGCCGATCCGGGCGTCTTCGCCGTGCTCCAGCCGGTGAAATCACCGGTCTCGAAATCGCCGTTCGTGATCAGTTCGACCACCCCGGCCTGCGCCGCGCCCGCTGCCAGCAGCAGCGCCAGTCCCGCTGCCGCCGCGCCGATGCGCCCACGTGTACCAGATGTCTCGTCCGCCCGTGCCATGCGGCGTCCCCCTTGTGAATGACATACGCTCGCATGCTAGCACGGAAGCCTCCGCAAGTTAACCTTTGGTTAACCCTGTGGCAGGCGTGGGGCTGACGGGCCGGGCAGATCAGGCAGGCCGGGCGCGAAATCGGGCGCGAGCCCGCCGGGTGCAGCGCCGGTCACCGGCAGGCCCTGCCGCCCGGCACGGCGATGTCCCTGCGCACTGGCATGGAGCCGCTCGGACGGGTCCAGCCCGACCGCGCGCCGCCGCCGCAGCGCGAACAGCTTGCCCCAGCCGCGCCACGCGCCCGAACTTGGCGCTGACGCATCGCAGGGCAGCCCGGTCCGCCAGCCCGGCGCAAGCGGCAGCCCACAGCCTTCCAGCCGACACAGCATCCAGACCAACGGGATGTTCGCCAGCGGGCGCGCCGTTTCCCGGCCGCCCAGCTGGCCGCCCACATCGGCATGGGTGCCGCGGAACCACACCTGTTCCACGTGCCCCGGCCAGCCCGGCGGGCACGCCCACATCACCGGGGCAAAGGCGACACGCGTCTCGTCCAGCGCCAGCGCGTGAAAGCCGTGCCGCACCCGCGCGCCCAGGTGATGCGAATGGAAGGCATGGGCCTTTTCGGTGATCCCCGCCAGGACCGGAAGCCGCACGCCCAGCGCTTTCACCGTGTCGAAGACACCCACAGCGGCGATCTCGGCCTCGGGCACGCAGAAGCGCCGCGCGAAGGCCCGCGCATGGGGCCCGTGCGGGTCCAGCATGTAAAGCCTGTAAAGCTGCTCGATCATCGGAACCGTCGCGCAGCGCGGGCGCAGCAGGCCTATCCGGTCGATCAGCCCCGCAAGGCTGCGCACCGCGTAGGCCCCGCGCGAATAGCCCAGCAGGAACACCCGGTCGCCGGGCCGGTAGCGGGCCGCGAGAAAGCCATAGGCGCGGCGGATCTGCCGGTTGATCCCGCGCCCGGTCATGACCGGGCCCATGTCGCGCCAGCCCTGCCACTGGCCGCCCTCTTCATAGAACACCTCGGCCCGCCGCAGGCCGCCATCCTCAAGCAGCCGCGCGATCCGCCCGGCATGGGTCATCCGGCCCGGCGCCCGGCGGCCCAGCGTCCCGTCGAGGATCACGACAAGGTCACGCACATCAGCCGCGGCGGTCGTCCCGCCACCGTCCACGTTCCTCTCACCGTACCGCCCAGCGCTCATCGCCATCGCCGCCCCTCCCGTTCCCAGACTAGCCGCGATTCGCTTAACGACCGATCCACGTTTCCTCACAGCCCCGCGCGTGCCACCAAGCGCGCCCTTGGCCTTGCCCGCGTCCTTCGCTATGTCCCGCGCAATCACGTTGACGCACCGGGGACACGCACATGGCCATGGACAAGACCTTCAACGCGGCCGAGGCCGAAGCACGGCTCTATGCCGCCTGGGAAGACGCGGGCTGCTTCAAGGCCGGCGCCAACGCGAAACCGGGGCCCGACGGCAAGACCGAGGCGTTCTCCATCGTGATCCCGCCGCCCAACGTGACCGGCTCGCTGCACATGGGGCACGCCTTCAACAACACGCTTCAGGACATCCTCGTGCGCTGGCACCGGATGCGGGGACACGACACCCTGTGGCAGCCGGGCACGGACCACGCCGGCATCGCCACGCAGATGGTGACCGAACGCGACATGGCGGCAAAAGGCGAACCAACCCGCCGCGAAATGGGCCGCGAGGCGTTCCTGGACCGGGTCTGGCAACAGAAACAAAATTCGCGCGGCACGATCATAGGACAGCTCAAGCGGCTGGGCGCGTCCTGCGACTGGTCGCGCGAGGCGTTCACGATGGGCGGCGCGCCGGGCGACCCGGAACCTGGCAGCGGGCCGAACTTCCACGACGCGGTGATCCGCGTGTTCGTGGACATGTACGAGAAGGGGCTGATCTACCGCGGCAAGCGGCTGGTGAACTGGGACCCGCATTTCGAAACCGCGATCTCCGACCTCGAGGTCGAGAATGTCGAGATGCCGGGCCACATGTGGCACTTCAAGTACCCGCTGGCGGGCGGCGAGACCTATGAATACGTCGAGAAGGACGAGGACGGGACCATCACTCTGCGCGAGACGCGGGACTACATCTCGATCGCGACGACGCGGCCCGAAACGATGCTGGGCGACGGCGCGGTGGCGGTGCATCCGTCGGACGAACGATATGCTCCCATCGTCGGCAAGATGTGCGAGATCCCGGTCGGGCCGAAGGAACACCGCCGCCTGATCCCTATCATCACCGACGAATACCCCGATCCCGCCTTCGGGTCGGGCGCGGTGAAGATCACCGGCGCGCATGATTTCAACGACTACGCTGTGGCCAAACGCGGCGGCATCCCGATGTACCGCCTGATGGACACGAAGGGCCGGATGCGTGACGACGGCGCGCCATATGCCGATTGCGCCGCGATCGCGCAGCGCCTCGCCGCCGGCGAAACGGCGACGGAGACCGAGGTGGACGCGATCAACCTTGTCCCCGACCATCTGCGCGGGCTCGACCGGTTCGAGGCGCGCGAGAAAGTCGTGGCGGAAATCACCGCCGAAGGGCTCGCCGTGATGGTGCCGCCGACCGACCCGCGCCTTGGCAAGGCGGCCACGAAGGCCCCGGCCGCGCCCGAGGAGGGCGGCGAGGAACAGGACAACACGCTTGTCCCGCTGGTGGAATCCAAGCCGATCATGCAGCCTTTCGGCGACCGCTCCAAGGTCGTGATCGAACCGATGCTGACCGACCAGTGGTTCGTCGATGCCGAGAAGGTCGTCGGCCCCGCCATAGACGCCGTGCGCGACGGTGATGTTGAAATCCTGCCGGAACGTGATGCGCGGGTCTATTTCCATTGGCTCGAGAACATCGAACCGTGGTGCATCTCGCGCCAACTCTGGTGGGGCCACCAGATCCCGGTGTGGTACGGGCTCGACATCTGGCCGACGGGCTTCCGTGACGATGAAGGCGACAACGCGCTCGACGAGGTGGAGATTTTCCGCCTGCTGGGCGACGGCGCATTCAACCACGCCGAACCGACGCACCATTGCGCCTTCGATCTCGATCGCGTGGGCGAAAAGTTCCGCAAGGACCTTGCCGCCCTGCCCGCGCCGCTCCATGCCGCGCGGATCGTCGAGGTCGCGGACAAGCACGCCGCGATCGAGGCGTTGGCCGCCGCGATGGCCGACTACAACATCAGCCAGGACCCGACGCATCTGGTCTACCCGGTCTGGCGCGATCCCGACGTGCTCGACACGTGGTTCTCCTCCGGGCTGTGGCCCATCGGCACGCTGGGCTGGCCGGATGAGACCCCGGAACTGCAACGCTACTTTCCGACGTCCGTCCTCGTGACCGGCTTCGACATCATCTTCTTCTGGGTTGCCCGGATGATGATGATGCAATACGCCGTCGTCGGGCAGAAACCCTTCTCCACCGTCTATGTGCACGCGCTGGTGCGTGACGAGAAGGGCAAGAAGATGTCCAAGAGCTTGGGCAACGTGCTCGACCCGCTGGACCTGATCGACGAATACGGCTGCGATGCGGTGCGCTTCACGCTCTCGTCGATGGCGGCGATGGGGCGCGACCTGAAACTCAGCAAGGACCGGATCGCGGGCTACCGCAACTTCGGCACCAAGCTGTGGAACGCCGTCCGCTTCGCCGAGATGAACGGCGTGTTCGACGGCGATGTCGAGTCATATGGGAGTCATATGCGAGTCATATGCGACTCCGACACCACCCAGACGGCCAACAGATGGATCATCGGCGAGACCGCCCGCGCCCGGGCCGAGATCGACACGGCGCTTGCCGCATTCCGGTTCAACGATGCCTCGGCGGTGCTTTATTCGCATGTCTGGGGCAAGGTCTGCGACTGGTATGTCGAGTTCGCCAAACCGCTTTTTGCCAGTGAAGATGCTGCAATCGTTGAAGAAACTCGCCGCACCATGGCCTGGGTGCTGGACCAGTGCCTGATCCTGGCGCATCCGTTCATGCCCTTCATCACCGAAGAGCTGTGGGGCCTGACCGCGAAGCGCGACAAGATGCTGGTGCATGGCGATTGGCCGACCTATCAAGCCGCTGATATGGCTGATGAAAAGGCGGATGCCGAGATGGGTTGGGTGATCGGCCTGATCGAGGATATCCGCTCGCTCCGTGCCCAGATGCACGTGCCCGCGGGGGCCAAGCTGCCGCTGCTGCAACTGGGCCTCGACGCCGCCGGGCAGGCCGCCTGGGACCGCAACGTCACGCTGATCCAGCGCCTTGCCCGCATCGAAAGCGTCAGCAAGGTCAGCGAGTTACCCAAGGGCGCCGTGACAATCCCGGTGGAGGGCGGGACCTTCGCGCTGCCGCTCGCCGACGTGATCGACGTGGCCGAGGAACAGGCCCGGCTGGAAAAGACGCTGGGCAAGCTGGCCAAGGACATGGGCGGGCTGCGCGGCCGTCTGAACAACCCCAAGTTCGTCGCCTCGGCCCCCGATGACGTGATCGAGGAGACCCGTGACCTGCTGGCCCAGAAGGAAGACGAGGACGCCAAGCTGCGCGCTGCGCTCGAACGGCTGGCCGCGTTGGCGTGACCGTCAAACCCCTTGCCTGAAAAGCGTTTTCCACGTTAGGCAAGGGGAATGACCCGTGCTCCTCGTTACACTGCCACGATCGCCGCGCTGCCCGCCACCGTGCCCTTCACCGGCCCCGAAACGCTGGAACGCGCCTCCGGGCGGGCCTTCGCGGCGCGGCTGGGGGCCAATGAAAGCGTCTTCGGCCCCTCCCCCCGCGTGATCGAGGCAATCGCGGCTGCCGGACCCGAGGCCTGGATGTACGGCGACCCGGAAGGTCACGACCTGCGCACCGCGCTGGCCCGGCACCATACCCTCATGGCCGAGAACATCGTGCTTGGCGCGGGCATCGACGGCCTGCTGGGCACGCTGGTGCGGCTGCTGGTGGCACCCGGCGATCCGATCGTCACTTCGGCCGGGGCTTATCCGACCTTCGCATACCACGTCGCCGCGAATGGCGGCGCGCTGCGGACCGTGCCCTATGCGGGCGACGCCGAGAACCCGGACGCGCTTGTCGCCGCCGCCCGCGAGACCGGGGCGAAACTCGTTTATATCGCCAATCCCGACAACCCGATGGGCAGTTGGCACAGCGCCGCCGTCATGCAGCAGATGATCTCGGCCCTACCCGAGGACTGCATGCTCGCGCTGGACGAGGCCTATATCGACCTTGCTCCGGCGGGGGCCGCGCCGCTGTTCGACGTGGCCGATCCGCGCGTCCTGCGGCTGCGCACTTTTTCCAAGGCGCACGGGCTGGCGGGACTTCGCATCGGCTATGCCATCGGCGCGCCAGCGACGATCCGCATGTTCGACCGCATCCGCGACCATTTCGGGGTTGGACGGCTGGCACAGACAGCCGCGCTTGCAGCGCTGCAGGATGTGGAGTGGCTGCATCAGGTCAAGGCGCATGTCACTGCTTCGCGCGCCGAACTGTCTGACATCGCAAGGAAAAACGGGCTGACGCCGCTGCCCTCCGCGACCAATTTCGTGACGATGGATTGCGGCGGTGACGGCACTTTCGCCCGCGCGGTCCTGGCCGGACTGCTGGCGCGCGGGATCTTCGCGCGGATGCCCTCGGTTCCTCCGTTGGACCGCTGCATCCGCGTCAGTTGTGGCGGGACCGAGGAGAACGCCCTTTTCGCCGCCGCACTTCAGGATACGCTGGCAGAATTGCGCAACACGGATGTGACTTGACGCAAGCGCAGCCTGGCGGCCCAATGGCGCAAAGCCAAGCAGTCTGTCCACGGAGTCTGCCCATGCCGCGATTCGAGCCGTCGGACAGCCGGTCCCCCCTGCCGGGACACGGCCGTCCGGTTGAGAACTATACCAACGCCTTCCTCGTGACCGCCGGTGCGCTGCTGTTCTGCCTGCTCGGGACACTCTGGGCGATCTGGGGCCTGCTTGCGCCGCTGGCCGCTGCTTGGGCGCTCGACCGGGCGATCAGCAGGCTCAGTCGCCGCAGCAGACGCTGACCCGCCCGGCCGGCGTGGTCCCGGCGGCCACGCTGCCAGCCGGACGCGCGGCCTGCGCGATCACCCGTGTCGCTGCGTCCACCCCGCCCGGCGCATGTGGCACGTCCAGCGCGGCCATCCCCGCCTGAAGCGAGGCCAGAACGCCCAGCACCATATGAGGGTTCACATGGCCCATGTGACCGATGCGGAAGAACCCTGCGGCTTCGGGCGTTCCAGGCGCGGCCATACCCAGCCCGATGCCCAGCGTTACCCCGGCCTCGTGTTCCATCCACGAACGCAGTTGCGCCCCATGCGGCGCGGTGCAGCGCAGCGCGGTCACGGCGTGGCTGCGGCTGGCCGGATCGGCGATGTTCAGCGACACTCCGCCCGGCGTATCCCAGGCATCGAACGCGGCCCAGACCGCACGAGCCAGAACCGCATGGCGCGCCAGCGCGGCATCAAGCCCCTCTTCGCGGACCAGCATGTCCAGCGCCTCGCGCAGCGCGAAAAGGTGATGAGTCGGCGCCGTCCCGAAGAAATACTGGTAGAATATGTCGGCCCGCGTGCGCGGCACCCAGTCCCAGTAGGACGTCACGCAATCGGCGCGGGCACGGGCCTCGGCCGCCTTTTCGTTGAAGAACACGAAACCCAGCCCCGGCGGGGTCATCAGCCCCTTCTGGCTGCCGGTCACGACCACGTCCACGCCCCAGTCGTCCATCCGCAGGTCGTCGCAGGCGAGGCAGGCGATGCAGTCCAGCAGCAACAGCGCCGGATGCCCGGCCGCGTCCATCGCGTCTCGGATTGCGGGAACGTTGTTTCGCACGCTGCTGGCGGTGTCCACCTGCACACACAACACCGCACGGATCGCGTGACCTGTATCGGCGCGCAGGCGTTCTTCCACCGCAGACGCGTCCACGCCGCTGCGGGGGCCGAAATCCAGAACCTCGACCACGGCGCCGAACCGTTCCGCGATCGCACCCCAGCCCTTTGCGAAATGCCCGGTGGACAGCACCAGCACCCGGTCGCCGCGCGACAGCACGTTGGACAGCGCCGCCTCCCATGCGCCGTGACCGTTGGCGATATAGATCGCCACCTCGCCGCGGGTGCGCGCCACCGCCTTCAGGTCGGGGAAGATCGTATCGACCATTTCGGGCAGAGCGCCTTCATAGATGTTGGGCGCTGGCCGGTGCATCGCCTGCAGCACGCGGTCGGGCATCACCGACGGGCCGGGAATGGCAAGATAGGGACGTCCGTTTGCAAGCGACATCGGGGAACCTCTGGGAATTCGGCTGACCGGAGCGAGGTAGATCAGCCACGCGCGGCGGTCAACGTGGCCGCCACAGATTGATCGCAGCGGGCGGGAAGGTTACATCCCCCGGACCCTGCCCTTGCAATGGTCTGCCGCCTTGTCGCTCAAGTCCCGTTTCCGCGCCCTCGAACACGCCTTGCGCGACCGCTATGGCCGCAGCATCGACGGCGCGCGCGCGCGGCGCCGGGCGTGGTGGCATTTCCAGTTGCTGGACCACGCATTCCTGCGGATCGTGTGGTGGAACCTGTTCGAGATCGCGCCGGGAGTGTGGCGGTCGAACCAGCCGTCGCCACGCAGGCTGAAACGTTATCACCGCATGGGGATCCGCAGCGTCATCAACCTGCGCGGCGCGGTGCAGCAAAGCCCCTATCTGTTCGAACAGGAGGCATGTGCACGGCTGGGCCTGCATCTGCACAACATCACGCTGAGCGCGCGCAAGCTGGTCCCCCGCGAAAACATCCTCGAACTGATCGCGCTGATGCGGACGGTGGAAAAGCCGTTCGTGCTGCATTGCAAGTCGGGGGCGGATCGGGCCGGCTTCGCATCGGCGCTGTATCTTGCGGTGATCGAAGGCGTGCCGGTGGCACTGGCGCGTCGGCAACTTCATTGGAAATACATGCATCTCGCCTCCACCGACACGGGCGTGCTGGATCATGTCTTCGACGTCTACGAAGCGGAAACGGAAACGCAGCCGATGTCCTTCGAAACCTGGCTGGAAACGCGGTACGACCACGTGGCGCTGACGGAAAGCTGGGACGCGAAGCGCGCCTGACCCTGTCGCGGCACCGTCCGCGTGCCTATATCGACCCGAAAGGAAAAGGACCCGCGATGACCCGATCCCGCCGCATCTTCCGCATTGCCGGGCCCGACCGGATACAGTTCCTGCAGGGCCTTGTCACCAACGACGTGCGCCGCCTGAACGAAGGCGCGGTCTATGCCGCGATGCTGACCCCGCAGGGCAAGCTGCTGGCCGATTTCTTTCTGGTGCCCGATGGCGCGGACGCGATCCTGCTGGACGTGGCCGAACCGCTCGCAGCGGGGCTGTTCAAGCGCCTGTCGATGTACAAGCTGCGCGCCGATGTGACGATCGCGCAGACCGATCTGAAGGTTTCGCGCGGGACGGGCGACGCGCCCGACGGCGCGTTCGCCGATCCACGGCACCAGGCGCTTGGCTGGCGCGCCTATGGTTCCATGCAGACCGGCGACATCGCTCCCGCGGACTGGGACGCGCTGCGCGTGCTGCACATGATCCCGGAAACCGGGATCGAGCTGCTGCCGGACGCGACCTTCATTCTGGAGGCCGGGTTCGAACGGCTGAACGGCGTCGATTTCCGCAAGGGCTGCTATGTCGGGCAGGAAGTCACCGCGAGGATGAAGCACAAGACGGAATTGCGCAAAGGGCTCGCGCGTGTGGCGGTGGACGGCAGCGCGCCGGTGGGCACGGCGATCACCTCGGAAGGAAAGCCGGCCGGGACGCTCTATACCCAATCGGGCGGGGCCGGCATCGCCTATCTGCGCTTCGATCGGGCACAAGGCGACCTTGAAGCGGGCGATGCACGCGTCCGGCTGCCAGAGCCCGCGCAAGGCGCTTGACCGGCGCGCGGGCCGGTTCTAACGCTGCTGTCAGCCACGATGGCGTCGTGGTTCCGCGCACCGCGCGGCTTCCGTAGTCCTGCACGCCGGGACGCCCTGTCCGGGCGTCGCAGCCCGGCCTGTTTCGGGACAATCGCCATGACAAACACCCTTATCCGCCCCGCGACCTTCACCTGCCACAACGGCGAGAAGGGCCCGCTTCCGTTCCCCCGCACGGAATACGACCGCCGCCTTGCCGCCCTGCGCGCCGCGATGGCTGCACGGGACATTCCCGTTGTCCTGCTCACCTCCATGCACAACATCGCGTATTTCAGCGGGTTCCTCTATTGCAGCTTCGGTCGGCCCTATGGCTGTGTCGTCACGCAGGACGCCTGCACCACGGTCAGCGCGAATATCGACGCGGGCCAGCCGTGGCGCCGATCGGTGGGCGACAACGTGATCTACACTGACTGGGCGCGCGACAACTACTGGCGCGCTGTCCGTGACCTTTCGGGCGGGGTGCGGCGAATCGGGATCGAAGGCGATCACCTGACGCTGCTGCAAGCCGGCAAACTGGCAGATTTCCTTGGCGCTCCCGAAACCGTGGATATCGCCGATGCGACGATGGCGATCCGGATGCGCAAGTCGAACGTGGAAATCGCGCTGATCCGCGAGGGCGCGCGCATTGCCGACCTCGGCGGCGCCGCAGTGCGCGAGGCGATCCGCGAAGGCACCCGCGAGATCGACGTGGCGATGGCCGGTCGCGACGCGATGGAGGCCGAAATCGCGCGCGCCCATCCCGACAGCGAACTGCGCGACAGCTGGGTCTGGTTCCAGTCTGGACTGAACACCGATGGCGCACACAACCCGGTGACGACCCGCGCGCTGCAAGGCGGCGACATCCTGAGCCTGAACACCTTCCCGATGATCTCGGGCTATTACACGGCACTGGAACGCACGTTGTTCCTGGGCGAACCAGACGCTGCCTCGTGCAAGGTCTGGGAGGCGAATGTCGCCATCCACGAATTGGGCCTGTCTCTGATCCGCCCCGGCATGACCTGCGCGGGCATCTGCGCGGAGCTGAACGCCGCGCTGACCGACATGGGGCTTCTGCAGTACCGGTCCTTCGGATACGGCCATTCGTTCGGGGTGCTGTCGCACTATTACGGCCGTGAGGCAGGGCTGGAACTTCGCGAGGATATCGACACCGCGCTGGAGCCGGGCATGGTCGTGTCGATGGAACCGATGCTGTGGGTTCCCGAGGGAACGCCCGGCGCGGGCGGTTACCGCGAACATGACATCCTGATCGTCACTGAAGACGGGGCCGAGAACATCACCGGCTTCCCCTACGGCCCGTCGCACAACATCGTTGCGGTCTGACGACGATTCGGCCCCGGATTCGCCTTTAACGGTGTTCCACGACTGGCGAAATCCGGGGTTCATTGCGCAAATACCGTTCATTTGCATCCCCTAGGGCGGTTTTGGCTGAAAATGGTCGCTAACCGGTTGCGCCCACGGGACGCAGGGGTTTTCATAAGACCAACAATAAACGCACAGCAACGGGGAGCCCTTCGTGGCCTATGACCAATCGACAGACGCGTTCGTGGCGTTCGAGCGCGTGCAAAAAAGCTATGATGGTGAAACCCTGGTCGTCAAAGACCTGAACCTCGCGATGCCTAAGGGCGAATTTCTGACGATGCTCGGGCCGTCCGGGTCCGGCAAGACGACCTGCCTGATGATGCTCGCCGGGTTCGAGACGGCCACCCACGGCGAGATCCTGTTGGACGGAAAACCGATCAACAACATCCCGCCGCACAAGCGCGGCATCGGCATGGTCTTCCAGAACTACGCCCTGTTCCCGCACATGACGGTTGCGGAAAACCTGTCCTTCCCGCTGGAAGTGCGCAAGATCGGCAAGTCGGACCGCGAAGCGAAGATCAAGCGCGCGCTCGACATGGTGCAGATGGGAGCCTTCGGCGGCCGCCGCCCGGCGCAGCTTTCGGGCGGACAGCAGCAGCGCATCGCGCTGGCGCGCGCGCTGGTGTTCGAACCCGAACTGGTGCTGATGGACGAACCGCTCGGCGCGCTCGACAAGCAGTTGCGCGAAACGCTGCAGTTCGAGATCACGCGCCTGGCCCACGAACTGGGCATCACAGTGGTCTACGTGACCCATGACCAGACCGAGGCGTTGACGATGTCCGACCGTGTCGCCGTGTTCGACGACGGCCGCATCCAGCAGCTTGCCCCGCCGGACGAGCTTTACGAAAGCCCACAGAACAGCTTCGTTGCGCAGTTCATCGGCGAAAACAACACGCTGGAAGGCGTGGTCAAGAACATCACGGACGGTCTTGCCCATGTGCAGCTCGACAGCGGCGACATCATCGACTGCAAGCCGGTGAACGTTTCCAAGCCGGGCGAGCGCACGAAAGTGTCAATCCGCCCCGAACGGGTCGAGTACAACAAGGACCGCCTGAGCCCCGACGCCCATACGCTGAAGGCGGAAGTTCTGGAATTCATCTACATGGGCGATATCTTCAGGACACGGCTGCGCGTGGCGGGCAATGACGATTTCGTCGTCAAGACCCGGAACGCGCCGGACCAGGTCAGGCTCAAGCCGGGCCAGCAGATCGAGATCGGGTGGTTGCCCGAAGACTGTCGCGCGCTCGACGCCTGACCGCCCTAGACACGACCGACGCGGTTGCACCGCCTGAGGCGCATCCGCCCGGACTTCCGGCGGACCCGGTTCGACCCGTGGCCCGACACGCCGGTCCCAAACAAACACGGGAAAACAGGGGAAGACTGAAATATGAAACTCACCTCCGCTTTCTTGGCAAGCACGGCGCTCGCTGTGGCGTTCAGCCCGGCAGTGGCGCAGGAAATGTCCAATGAGATGACGATCGTCTCCTGGGGCGGCGCCTACCAGCGCAGCCAGCAGGAGGCCTATTCCAAGCCCTACGTCGAAATGCACCCCGAGGTCACGGTGACCTGGGACGAATCCTCGAACGAGGCGGTGGCCAAGCTGCGCGCGATGAACGAGGCCGGCAACATCACCTGGGACCTCGTGGACGTTGTGGCCGCAGACGCCATCCGCCTGTGCGACGAAGGCTTGGCGATGGAATACGACCCGGACGATCTTCTGGCCGAGGCGCCCGACGGCACCTCTGCCGAGGACGATTTCGGCGACCTGATCGTGTCCGACTGCTTCATTCCGCAGATCGTCTACTCCACGACCTTCGGCTATCGTACCGACATGGTGGGCGACACGCCGCCGACCGACGTCTGCGCCGTGTTCGACCTGGAAGCCTATCCGGGCAAGCGCGCACTTGAAAAGCGCCCCATTAACAACATGGAATGGGCGCTGTATTGCGACGGCGTGGCCAAGGATGAAATCTACGACGTGCTGGCGACGCCCGAAGGGCAGGACCAAGCGCTGGCCAAGCTCGACACCATCAAGGACGACGTGATCTGGTGGTCGGCCGGTGCGGACACACCGCAGCTTCTGGCGGACGGCGAAGTCGTGATGGGGTCCACCTACAACGGCCGCCTGTTCAGCGTGATCGTGGAACAGAACCAGCCGGTCGGGATGCTCTGGGACATGCAGGTGTTCGATCTGGACGGGTGGATCATCCCCGAAGGACTGAGCGACGAGGAACTGGCCCGCGTGAAGGACTTCCTGTTCTTCGCCACTGACACCCAGCGCCTTGCGGATCAGGCCAAGTACATCTCTTACGGTCCGGCACGCCAGTCATCGGCGCCGCTGGTCGGCGAGCACGCCGATCTGGGGATCGCCATGGCGCCGCACATGCCGACCGATCCGGATAACGCGAAGAACACCCTGCTCTACAACTACGAGTTCTGGGCAGACTACCGCGATGACATTGACGCGAAGTTCCAGTCCTGGCTGGTTCAGTAACATCGCGCACGAAAAGGGGCCCCAAGGCCCCTTTTCACCGTCCCGCTGGGACACACCGAACAAGAAGAACCGAACGGGGATGACATGGCCGACGCGACACAGACCAATGCGGGGGCATCGGGCCGGGCACCGGACGACGCTTCAGGACAGGCGCAGGACAGCGGCGCCACGGGGCCGGTTCTTGCCGCCGACGGCACGCCACTCAAGGCCAGCCTGAACCGGGCGCTGCGGGCACAGAAACTTCGGGCGCTGGCGCTGATCGCACCGCTGCTGATCTTCGTTCTCGTGACCTTCATCGCACCGATCGTGGACATGCTGTTCCGGTCGGTAGAAAATCAGATCGTGTCGGAAACGCTGCCGCGCACTGTGGCCGAGTTGAGCGACTGGGAGGCGACCAGCAACACGCTGCCGGACGACGCCACTTTCGACGCGCTGTATTACGACCTGTTCCTTGCGTCGGAATACAAGAACCACACGCGCCTCGGCAGCCGCCTGAACTATGAGCAGACCGGCATGTCGTCGATGTTCCGGCGCGTCGGGCGCGACGTCGGCGACTTCGGCGACCTCTACCTCGACCAGTTCGAGGACTTGGACGAACGCTGGGACGAAGCCGAACCATGGGCCGCGCTGATGGCACATCCGGGCTACCTGGAAGACGCGGCCGAATGGCGCGAAAGCCGCGATGCCGACCGGATAGACCCGCGCGACACGCCCGCCCCGCGCTTCCGCCTTGCACCCGGCATCGAGGATCTTCTGCCCAAGACAGCGCAGGCCTACACCCACTACGCGGCCTTTATGCGTACCGAGGAAGAGGAAACCGCCGACGAGGACGAGCCGTGGACGTTGGTTTCGACCATGCTCTATGAAGACCTCATGGCCGCTTCCGCCGCCGATATCGCGGCCTATGACGGGCCAATGGCGGATGCGCTGCAGACCGCTCACGCGGCCGCGCCGGACTTCGAGACGATGACGCGCAAGGCGCAGTTCCTCGAGGCGGACGACGAATGGGGCAACCTCGACAACTGGGCGACAATCAAGGTCTATTCACCGTCCTACACGTCAGGCTACTTCCTGACCGCCGTTGACATGAAGCTGGGCGCCGACGGCATCGTCAGCCAGCCCGAGGACCAGCAGATTTACGGTCTGCTGTTCAAGCGCACGCTGTTCATGTCGATGGTCATAACGATCAGCTGCATCCTTCTGGGATATCCGGTGGCGTGGCTTCTGGCGAACCTGCCGATGCGTTCCGCCAACCTGCTGATGATCCTCGTACTGCTGCCATTCTGGACATCGCTGCTGGTACGCACAAGCGCGTGGAAGGTGATGCTGCAACAGCAGGGCGTGATCAATGACGTGCTCGTCTGGCTGGGCGTGGTCGCAGACGAAAGCCGTCTGATCATGATCAACAACCAGTTCGGTACCATCGTGGCGATGACGCACATCCTGCTGCCCTTCATGATCCTGCCACTCTATTCCGTGATGCAGACAATCCAGCCGTCCTATCTGCGCGCGGCAAAATCGCTGGGGGCAACGCCGTTCACTGCATTCTGGCGGGTCTATTTCCCGCAATCCGTGCCGGGGATCGGCGCAGGATCGATCCTCGTGTTCATTCTTGCCATCGGCTACTACATCACGCCCGAGATCGTGGGCGGCACATCCGGCACGTTCATCTCCAACCGGATCGCCTATCACATATCCAGTTCGCTCAACTGGGGCCTTGCCGCCGCGCTTGGCACGATCCTGCTGGGAGCGGTGCTGATCCTCTACTGGGCCTATGACCGCATCGTCGGCATCGACAACGTCAAACTGGGGGGCTGATTCACATGCCGACCGTTCTACCGCTGAAAAAGCAGCCCTTTTCCTTCGTCGGCCCCGTGTCGGCCGCCGCCGGAGCCTTTGCCGGGCTGTTCGTCGGCACCGCACAGGGTTCAGGCCTTCTGGGCATACTGCTGGGCGGCGCGCTGATGGCCGGGCTGGCCTATGGGCTGATGACCCTTGAATTGCCACGCCGCGCCACGCGTTGGGGCATTGCAGCCGTCTTCGCGCTGATCGGCCTTATGGTCGGCGGCGTGATGGGCCTGATCGTCGGGACCGCCTTCGGGGCTTTCTTCGGCTGGTTCCCGCTGTGGCTGGCCGATGGCCGCTATCGCGCCGGACTGCCGCCCTACCTGACTGCGGGCGAAGTGCTGTGGCACTACGCCTTCCGGGTCATCTGCGGGATGATCTTCTTCTTCCTGATCGCGCCGATCGTGGTGGTGATGCCGCTCAGCTTCAACGCCGAGAACTTCTTCACCTTCACGCCGGAAATGCTGCGTCTCGATCCGGCAGGCTACTCGATGCAGCACTACGAAGACTTCTTCCAGAGCGGCGACTGGCAGGCCGCGCTGCGCAACTCGCTGACGATTGCGCCAGTGGCAACGCTTCTGGCGGTATCTTTCGGCACTCTCGCCGCTATCGGGCTGAGTTCGGAACACGTCCCTTTCCGACAGGCGATCATGGCGATCCTGATCTCGCCGATGATCGTGCCGCTGATCATCTCGGCCGCAGGGATGTATTTCTTCTACAGCCGGATCGGGTTGCAGGGCACCTATCTGGGCGTCGTACTGGCCCATGCCGCGCTTGGCATCCCCTTCGTCATCATCACTGTCACCGCAACGCTGGTGGGCTTTGACCGGTCGCTCACGCGGGCGGCGGCGAACATGGGTGCGAACCCGGTGACGACCTTCTTCCGGGTACAGATGCCGCTGATCCTGCCCGGCGTGATCTCGGGCGGGCTTTTCGCCTTCATCACGTCCTTCGACGAGGTTGTCGTGGTGCTGTTTGTCGGCTCGGCCAGCCAGAAAACGCTGCCATGGCAGATGTTCATTGGCCTGCGCGAACAGATCAGCCCGACCATCCTCGCGGTGGCGACGATCCTGGTATGCTTGTCCATTGCGTTGCTGACGACACTGGAGCTGCTGCGCCGCCGGTCCGAGAAACTGCGCGGCATGTCGCCGGGCTAAAACCGGCGCACGGCCAGACGGCAAGAAAAAAGGGCGGCCCGCACATCGCGGTCCGCCCTTTTCGCATGGTGCAGGGTGACCGCCGTCAGTTCAGGATCGCGCCCACCGCTTCAAGAAGTTCAAGGATTTCGCGCGTCTCTCGGTCGATCCGGAACACCGTGTCGCCGATCCGGTAATAGCTTTCGCCGTTCCCGAGCCGCGGCAGGCCAAGGCGCGCCGGATCGTCAAGGCGGATGCCGTCCGGCGGTAGACGGTCACCGACGCGCAGCGCCTTGCGCACCTGCCCCGGCGGGGCGCAAGGCACCGCCTTCTTGGCCAGTCCGGGCGGGCAGCCCTCGGGCCCCGCGCCCATCGCGGGCAGCCCGGCGGCAAGGGCAAGCGCGGCGGCGGATGCCAGCACTGCGTGTCGGACAAGCGTAGTCAATGGCATGACGGGCCTTTCGGTCAGATTTCAGGCCGACATCCTGCCCGGTCCGGGCCAGATCCGCCACCAGAGCGGAAACTCGCGGCGGGTTTCCGCCAGTCGGCTGTTCGAAGGTGTCAGCCGAAGGTTTCGATCCACCATTCACGGAATTTCTGGCGTCGCCCGCGGAAGCGGTTGCGCGCGCCGTCCACCGCGCCGTCCATCGCCTCGTCCGCGTCCTCGAACCCCTCGGCCACGCGGGCAACGACGGGGTCCACCCGATTGCGCCAGAACCGCTTCAGCATGACCCGCACCAGCACGATCAAAACGACAAGGCCGCCCAGCACGATCATCTTGAACCACGGGATCACCCGGTGATCAGGCCCGTCCACGGCGGTCAGCTTCAGCACGTTGGGGTAGATCGAGAAAAGCTGGCTGCGCCAGCCGTAGAATTCCACCGACACCCATTGCGGGTTGCCCGTGGCCGAGATCAGGTCCGCCGCACGCGCCTGCACGTCGCTGGAATTGAACTTGAAATAGGGCGGCCAGCCCCAGCCGGTATCCTCGTTGCGCAGCACCAGAGGCTTGCCGCCTTCATACACCGCCGAGATGAACTTCACGTCACGGCTTCCGGTGGTCGCGTCGGCCGGTTCGGCCGATCCCCAGAACAGCCCGTTGCTGTTGGCCAGTTCGACCCGGCGCACTTCGCTTTCCACGATGCGCAGCGTCTGGTGGCGCGGCAGCGTGTAATGCAGGAAACCGCCCACGATCAGAACCACGAGGGCCCAGAAAATCCATTTCAAATAGGCCATCATGCCCTCACATCGTATTCGTCATGTAGATATGGACGGCAAGACCCGCCAGCGGAACACCGAATACCGCCGCCGCAAGCCGCCCGCGGATGCGCATAGCATAGGCCCGAACGCCGGCCTTCACAAACGCCTGCCGTTCGCGCGCGCTTGCGCCGGGCTGATACTCCTCGGACAGCCGTTCGCCATGCCGTGCGCACAGGAACGCCAGCAGGCTGGCATAGATCACAGCCAGCGGGATCAGCATGAGAATCATCAGCCGCAGAAACGCCATGCGCAGGTCCTTTCACCAATCAGATGTAGGGCGTGGACCGCGGCGGCGAAAGGCCCTTCGCGTGCGGGCTTGACCGTCGCGGCGCGCGCCCGCAGGCTGCGCGCCATGCAGATCACCACCGGGCCCCGAAACCTGATCACCGACGTGCCCGGCCTCGCGGTCGGCAACGCGGACGAGGCGGGGCTGAAGTCGGGTGTGACCGTGTTGACGGCGCAGGCACCCTTCACCGCGGCCGTGCACGTGATGGGCGGAGCGCCTGGCAGCGTGGAGACGGACCTCTTGGCCCCCGACAAGCTGGTCACGCAGGCCGATGCGCTGGTCCTGTCGGGCGGGTCGGCTTTCGGGCTTGCGGCGGCAGACGGCGTGCGGGCGGGGCTGCGCGCGCGCGGACGCGGCTTCGCGGTGGGTGACCAGAGGGTACCCATCGTACCCGGCGCGATCCTGTTCGACCTTCTGAACGGGGGCGCCAAGAACTGGGATGAAAATCCCTATCGCGCGCTCGGCGCAGCAGCGCTGGACGCGGCCGGACCGGATTTCGCGCTTGGCAGCGCGGGGGCAGGCGCGGGTGCGATGACCGGCACGCTCAAGGGTGGGCTCGGGTCGGCATCGCTGCGCGCCGGGCCGATCACGGTTGGGGCGCTGGTGGCCGTCAACGCGCTGGGGTCGGCGACGGTGGCCACGGGACCGCATTTCTGGGCCGCCCCGTTCGAGATGGACGGCGAATTTGGTGCGCGCGGGCCCTGCCCGGCCCCTCCGCCGCCCGCACTGCCGCGCCTTGCCGCAGGCCCGGGGCAGGCCACCACCATCGCCATCGTCGCTACCGATGCCACGCTCGACCAGGCGCAGGCGACCCGGCTTGCGGTCGCAGCGCATGACGGGCTGGCCCGTGCTCTGGTACCGGCGCACAGCCTGCTGGACGGCGATCTCGTGTTCGCAGCGGCGACCGGCGCGCAACCGCTGCCCGACCCGCTGGAGACCCCATTCCAGCTTGGCCACGCGGCAGCGATCTGCCTTGCGCGGGCCATCGCGCGCGCGGTCTTCCATGCCTGCCCCGCACCGGGCGACCCGAAACCTTGCTGGCAGGAACTGCACGGCGGCTAGGTCACTCAGCCCCCCAGCAGGTCGCCCAGTAGCGCGCTGCCGGGCATGCGCAGCGCATCGATCACATCGAAGTGGTGGCGCCCTTCGGCGATGCGCACCGGACAACCCCAGGCCGTGCCCAGCCAGCGCGCCTGGTCGAGGAAGGCAGGCCGTTCATCGCCGCCGACCCAGACCGTCGCCACGATCCCGGCGCGCGGGCGGCCCAGCACCGGGCTTTCCGCCGCCGCAGCCGAAGGATCGAGCCCAAGTTTCGCGTTCATCGAAGTGCGCAGCAGCGGGCGCAGGTCCGACAGGGGCGAGATCGGCACGACCCGGCGCAGCCGCTCCGCCACCGCCTGATCGAGCGGCGCATCCGCCATTGCCATGCGCGCCACCAGGTGCCCGCCCGCCGAATGGCCCGCCAGCACGACCGGCCCTGCGACCTGCGCCGCCGCCGCTGCCACCGCTCGGCCGATCTGCGCCGTGATCGCGGGAATACTTGCCTCGGGCGCCAACGTATAGGACGGCAGCGCGCAGGCCCAGCCAGCGGCGGTACACCCGGCTGCGAAATGCGACCAGTCCTCGCGCCCGAAACGCAGCCAGTAGCCGCCATGCACGAAGACTGCGAGCCCGGCTGGCCTCCCGGCCGGATAGAACAGGTCGAACCGCTCGCGCGCGGCTTTGCCATAGGGCAGGTTCAGCCGCGCGCGTCCCACCGCCGACTCCACCCCGCGCCAGTCCGCCGCCGCCTCGGCCCAGGCGTCGGGATAGGCGGCGGCGTCCGCGATATGGCCGCTGTTGTCGTAGGCGTCGTCCAGTTCCATTGCGTCGGTTCCCCTGTTCGTGCCGCGCGATGCTGCGCCGACAGGCCGCGCGCTGCAACCCGCCCGAACAACCCCGAATTCATCAAAGCGTCACGAAATCGTTGCACGCTTGTCTTGTGCCGCGCGCAGCTATCAGGCGCTTGTTCAACAGGAGCCTCGAATGAACCGCCTTGCCTGTTTCACCTCCGTGCTCGCGCTCACCGCCGGTGCAGCCGCCGCGCAGGAGATGCACTTCAACCGCATCGCATCCTTCCCCGTCGTGCAGAACATGGCCGAGGGCGAGGACACGTCGCGCACGACCTCGCCCGAGATCATCTCGGCCACCGCCGACGGCATGACGCTGGTCTATTCCGACAGCCCGCTGGGCGTGATCGGAATGATCGACATCACCGATCCCGCCGACCCGCAGCCAATGGGCAACGTGGACGTGTCCGGTGAACCGACCGCCGTGTCCGTTCTGGGCAACACGACCGCCTTCGTTGGCGTCAACACGTCGGAAAGCTATACCGCGCCGTCCGGGCGCCTTGCCGCCATCGACATCGCGTCGCGCAGCGAAGTGGCCTCCTGCGACCTGGGCGGCCAGCCCGACAGCACTGCGATCGCGCCCGACGGCAGCTTCATCACCGTCGCGATCGAAAACGAGCGTGACGAGGATCTCGGCGATGGCGGCCTGCCACAGATGCCGGCCGGTTTCGTCGCAATCATCCCGCTGACCGATGGCGCGATGGACTGCGACGGCATCATCCGCGCCGATGTGACCGGCCTTGCCGACACCGCGCCGGAAGACCCGGAACCCGAATTCGTGGACGTGAACGCCGAAGGCGAGATCGCGGTCACGCTGCAGGAAAACAACCACATCGTCGTTCTGTCTTCGGATGGCACCGTGCTGTCGCATTTTTCGGCAGGATCGGTCGATCTTGACGGGATCGACACGCAGGAGGAAGGCGCGCTGATCTTCGACGAAAGCGCAGAGGGCGTGCTGCGCGAACCCGACGGGCTGCAGTGGATCGATGACACGCATTTCGCCATCGCCAACGAAGGCGACTGGAAAGGCGGGTCGCGCGGCTGGACCATCTTCTCGCAGGACGGCAGCGTCGTCTACGAAAGCGGCACCGACTTCGAACATGCCGTGATCCAGATCGGCCACTATCCGGAAGAACGCTCCGGCAACAAGGGCGTGGAGCCCGAAGGCATGGAAGCGGCCACATTCGGCGGGACGCCCTTCGTGTTCCTGCTGGCCGAACGTGCGTCCGTGATCGGCGTCTACGACGTGACCGACCCGGCCGCGCCGCGCCTGCACCAGCTTCTGCCGTCGGGGATCTCGCCGGAAGGCGCCATCGCGATCCCGCAGCGCAACCTGCTGGCCACCGCGAATGAATTCGACGGCATCGAGGACGGTGCAGCGCGTGCGCATGTCATGATCTTCGAATACCAGGATGCACCCGCCGCCTATCCGCACCTGACAAGCGAAGGCATGGACACGCTGACCGGCTGGGGCGCGAATTCCGGCATGGTTGCAGGCGCGGACGGCATGATCTACGCCGTCAACGACAGCTTCTACGGGATGCAGCCGACGATCTTCGTGATCGATCCGGCACACACCCCGGCGCGCATCGTCAACGCGATCCCGGTCACCCGCGAAGGGGCCCCGGCGCAAAAGTTGGACATGGAGGGCATCGCGCTGGACGGCGAAGGCGGGTTTTGGGTCGCCTCGGAAGGGCGCACCGACCGCGTGGTTCCGCACGCGCTTTACCATATCGGCCCGGATGGCAGCATCGAGGACGAGATCGGCCTGCCCGCCGAACTGATGGCCGTCGAACGCCGCTTCGGCTTCGAAGGCGTCACGCTGGTCGATGGCACGCTGTGGATGGCCGTGCAGCGCGAATGGGGGGACGATCCCAAGAACCACGTAAAGCTCGTCTCCTACAACATCGAGAGCGGCGAATGGGGCGCGGTTCATTACCCCAAGGCGGAACCGGCGACCGGCTGGGTCGGCCTGTCCGAGATCACCTATCACGACGGGTTCTTCTACATCGTGGAACGCGACAACCAGCACGGCACCGCGGCTGTCACCAAGAAGGTCTATCGCGTCGCCGCCGACCAGATGCAGCCTGCAGACCTTGGCGGCACCCTGCCCGTGGTCGAAAAGGAAGAAGTCCGTGACCTGCTGGGCGATCTGACCTCGACCGGGGGGTACGTGCTCGACAAGGTCGAAGGCCTTGCCATCATGCCCGATGGTACCGCATGGATCTCCACCGACAATGACGGCGTGGACGACCATTCCGGCGAAACGATGTTCTTCAGCATCGGCAGCGTCGACGGCTGACCCGCGCATCGCGCACCAGCCAGTGAATGGCCCCCGCCGGGTACCACCGGCGGGGGCTTTTTCATGAAATCATACCGCGCCGAACAGGCTGCCCAGCACGATCACCGAGATCAGCGCCACGACCGGGATCAGCACCGCGACGACGAACAGGTCGGGATAGCTCTTGCGGTGCGTCAGCCCGGTGATCGCCAGCAGCGTGATGACCGCGCCGTTATGCGGCAGGCAGTCGAACCCGCCCGATGCGATGGCGGCGACCCGGTGCAGCAGTTCAGGGTTCAGATCGGCCTGCTCGGCCAGCGTGACATAGGTGCTGCCCAGAGATTCCAGCGCGATCGACAACCCGCCCGAGGCCGATCCGGTGATCCCCGCCAGCACGTTCACGGCAATGGCCAGCGACACCAGCGGCGTGTCCGGCATGATGCCGGTGACCGCATCACGGATCGTGGCGAAGGCGGCAAGGCTGGCGATCACCGTGCCGTATCCGACTTCGGACGCGGTGTTGAAGATCGGCAGGAACGACCCGGTGACGCCATCGGTCAGCGTTCGGTTCAGCTTGCCATCGAAGGCGCGCCAGTTGACCGCCACCAGCACGACATTGGCCGCGAACAGCGCCGCAATGATGGACCAGATGCCCCGCACGTCGTCCAGGGTGACCTCGCCGTATTCGGCCGTCGCAAGATACGAGGTGTCGAGCGCGGGAAGCACGAAACGCGAAAGCGCGAAGTTAAGTCCGATGACAACGACGATCGGCAGGAAGGCCAGCAACACGGCTGTGGGCGGCATCGCCGCAGGCAGGTCAGGGGCGTGGGCGTAGTCGTCGTCCTCTCCATAGCCATCACCGGCGGCCATCGCCCGGCGGATCCGCAGGTTCAGCCAGGCCGTGCCGCCTGTGAACATGATCGCTGCCGCAACAAGGCCCAGAAGCGGCGCGGCAAAGGCATCGGTCCCGAAAAAGGGCGCGGGAATGGCGTTCTGGATCGCGGGCGTGCCGGGCAGCGCCGTCATGGTGAAGGTGAACGATCCGAGCGCAATGGCCGCCGGGATGAACCGCTTGGGGTTGCCCGCCCGCGCAAACAGCGACGCCGCGATGGGATACACCGCGAAGGCCACCACGAACAACGAAACGCCACCATAGGTCAGTACGGCGCAGGCCAACACGACCGCCAGCGCGGCCTGCCCCTGCCCGACTCGCGAAACGATCCATTCAGCGATGATACGGGCGCTGCCCGACACCTCCATCAGCTTGCCGAAGATCGCGCCCAGCAGGAACAGCGGGAAAAACTTGATGACGTAGCCGCCAAGGGCCTCCATGAAGATCTGGGTATAGGTGGCCAGCAACGGGGCGCCGCCCGACAGCGCCGCTGCCAGAAGCGACAGCACCGGCGCGAGGATCAGCACGCTGACCCCGCGGTAGGCGAGATACATCAGAAGAAATAGCGAAATGACGATGCCTAGCATGGCGGTCTCCGTCCTCGATCAGGGTGATACCGCTATGAAAGCTTGCCAGCGCTCCTGCAACCAATGGGCGTACCGCGCACGCAAAAACCCGCGCAGTCGCCTGCGCGGGTCAATGTCGTGCCTGTCTGACGGCCGCGTCAGACGGTACGGGTTTCGCTGGTGTCCACGTCTACCGTGTTGCCAGTGCCGCCGCTGATCGCGATGCGGCGCGGCTTCAGGGCTTCGGGCACCTCGCGCACGAGGTCAATGTGCAGCATCCCGTCCGCGTGGCTTGCGGCGGTGACGCGCACGTGGTCAGCGAGGTGGAAGCGGCGCTCGAAAGCGCGCGTGGCGATGCCGCGGTGCAGGTAGACGCGCTGCCCGGTTTCGGGCGCCTTGCGGCCGGTCACGATCAAGGCGTGTTCCCGAACCTCGACGGTCAGTTCGTCCTCACCGAAGCCGGCGACGGCAATCGATATCCGCCAGCCGTCATCAGCCGTCTTCTCGATGTTATAGGGGGGATAGCTGGGGGTCTGCACGTCCGAGGCCAGAACGCGGTCCATAAGGTCGGCAACCTGGTCGAACCCGACCGTGGCACGATAGAGCGGGGCAAGATCGAAATTACGCATGGGTCATCCTCCATTGAGCGATAACAGACGCGGCTTCCGGACTGGACAGCCGCCTGGGAAAAGCCGGGCCCCGTCAGGCGACCCGGTAGGAGGCATGTGGGAAATGCACGCCGGGAATCAAGGGGCGGCGGGGCGACCTCCGATCGCCATGACCGGCAGCGCCGCTTCCACGGGCAGTGCTTCGCCGCCCATGCTGCGCGCGAGGCGCCCGATCTCGTGAACCGGCGCTTCCACCGCGAGGACCGCACCCACGGGCAGCGGCACGCGCCGTTCCGCCACGATCGACGAAGCGACGGCGACCGCGACCCACTGCCCGCCGATCCGCTGCAGCAGCGGTGCGCCCGACACGCCGGGAATGCCTTCGCAGGTGGTCAGCACCACAGATCCCTGCCGTTTGTCCAGACGGCATCCATGCTGTGCCGAAAGGATCTGAGCCCGGTCCAGCCCGTAAGACAGCAACGAGAAATGCGCTGCGGGATCGATCCCGCCCCGAACCAGCGGGATCGGCGCGATCTCGGACGGCATAGGGCGGGACAACTGCACAAGGCCCACGTCGCGCGCCACCAGCTTGCGCCCCGGCACGTAGCCCGGCATGACCACCAGCCGGGCCCCGCGCCCGTGCGCAGCATAGGTGCCGATCCGGAACCCCGGCAGGAAATGCACCTTGTCGGCGGAAACGGTGCGCCCCGTGCGGCGGTCCATCAGGCAATGGGCTGCGGTCAGCACCAGGTCCGGCGCGACAAGCGTTCCGGTGCAGAAACCCTGCCCCGTGATATTCAGCCGCCCCACCGCTGTCCATTCGGCCTGCTCATCGGCGCTCGCCATGGCGCGCGGCGTCGCAAAAGCAGGCAGACCCGCGCACAGCAGTGCCATGACAAGCCCGGCAATGCGGGCGCGCAAAAAGGCGATTCCGGGTCTCATCCCGTAAGTTATGGCACAGTAAAAGGCGGCTGTCCTCGGCCCCTGTTCAGTTTACCTTAACACCTTCCGGGCGCGGACCGCCGGTCGCCCAATCGATAAGCTGAACGGTGTGAATAACGGGCACTTCGGTGCCCGATCCGATCTGCATCATGCAGCCGATATTGCCGGCCGCGATCACGTCCGGCGCCGTGGCCTCAAGCGTCGCAACCTTGCGCTCGCGCAACTTGCCGCTGATCTCGGGCTGTAGCAGGTTGTAGGTTCCGGCCGATCCACAGCACAGATGCGGATCCTTGGGTTCGACAACGGTGAAACCCGCGCGTTTCAGCAGGTCCTTTGGCGCAGTCTTGATTTTCTGCCCATGCTGCAGCGAACAGGCGGCATGGTATCCGACCTTCAGCGGTGCCGGGGCCGACATGCCCGAAAGTTCAAGCGTGGCGAGGAACTCGGTCACGTCGCGGGCCAACGCGGACACTGTTGCGGCATCGTCGGCCAACTTATCGTTGCGCAGCATGTGGCCGTAATCCTTCACCGTCGTGCCGCAGCCCGAGGTGTTGATGATGATCGCATCCAGCCCGCCGGTCCGGGCTTCAGCCATCCAGGCGCGGATGTTGCGTTTGGCGGCCGCGTGGCTGTCGTGCTCCTTGCCCATGTGATGCACCAGAGCGCCACAGCAGCCCATGCCGCGCACGATCACGACTTCCACTCCGGCGCGGGTCAGCACCCGGATCGTGGCATCGTTGATTTCGGTGTTCAGGGCGCGTTGCGCACAGCCGGTCATCAGCGCGACCCGCGCGACGCGCCGCCCCTGCGCCGGGAAGGTCTGCGGGTCGTCGTTGCGGCTGACCGGCGGCACGTGCTTGGGGGCCATGTCCAACATCGCCCGCAGACGCGGATCCGGCAGCAGCCCCCGGAACGGACGCGCGATCTTGGCACCCAGCAGCGCCACGCGGAACCGCATCGGGTAGGGCAGGACGCGCGCCAGCACCCAGCGCAGCGCGCGGTCGTGCCAAGGCCGCGTATAGGTCTTTTCGATATAGGCGCGGGCCTCATCCACAAGGTGCATGTAGTGTACGCCCGAAGGGCATGTCGTCATGCAGGCGAGGCAGGACAGGCAGCGGTCGATATGCTTGACCGTCTTCGCGTCGGCGGGCCTGCCGCTTTCCAGCATTTCCTTGATCAGGTAGATGCGCCCGCGCGGGCTGTCCAACTCGTCGCCCAACACCTGATAGGTCGGGCAGGTCGCCGTGCAGAAGCCGCAATGCACGCAGGCGCGCAGAACCTCGTTCGCCCGCGCGATGCCAGGATCGGCCAGTTGGGCCGCGGTGAAATTGGTTTGCATGGGTGCGTCTCAGTCCATCAGGCCGGGGTTCAGGATGCCGCGCGGGTCGAAGCGGTGGCGCAGGTCCGCGCTCAGCCGCGCGACGGGAGCGGGTTCGGGCGGGAACGAGGGGATCCGCGTGCGCGTGGCCTCGGATGCCCGCACCAGGGTCGCATGTCCCTTGAAAGGGCCGATCTTCGCGCGCACGTCTTCCCCCTCGGGCACCAGCAGCCAGACCCTGCCGCCGCCCCAGTCGTATTGCGCGCGGGCGCCCGGCAGCCGCGCCACCAGCCCCGGCGCATCGCCCGGCACGGTGGACAGATGCCACACATCGCCGGGCGCGCCCGCGAAGCCGCGCACGTCGCGCAGATCGGCCCAGTCCGCAGCAGCGCGCGCGGGGTCCGCTTCCAATTCAAAGGAACCGAATTCGGCCAGCGCCGCGCGAAGTTGCCCCGCACGGTAGGACACCGACTGCTCGAACCCTTCTATCCGGATCATGGTCACGGGCGCACCATCCGCGCCCAGTTGCAGATGCGCCGCTCCGGTCACCTCGAACGGGGTGGCAAGCGCGGCGGTGAGCGCGCGTATGGCGGCCGCGTCGTCAAGGCCACCGCACCGCAGCACGGCGACCGTTTCGGGGCATGGCAGCAGCTTGAACGAAACCTCGGTCAGCACACCGAGCGTGCCCCAACTGCCCGCCATCAGCTTCACGAGATCGTATCCCGTAACGTTCTTCATCACCCGACCGCCATTGGACACCGCGCGCCCGGTGCCGTCCACGAAGCGCACCCCGATCAGGCTGTCCCGGCAGGCCCCGCGCAACATGCGCACCGGTCCGGAGGCATTGGCCGCCACCATCCCGCCCAGGGTCGGCGCGCCGTCCGTTCCCAGAAGCGCGCGGTGGTCCATCGGTTCGAACGGCAGGCGCTGATGCTCACCCGCGAGCGCGGCTTCGACCTCGGCCAGCGGTGTCCCTGCACCGGCCACCAGCGTCAGCGCCCCCGGCTCGTACAGCCGGATGCCCGACAGCCCGGCGGTGGACAGGACTTGCCCGGCCACGGGCCGACCCACAGGGCGCGTGCCGCCGCCGATTATCCGCAGCGGCCCTTCGGCCTGCGCCACGGCCGCGGCAAGCGCCGCCTCGTCCATCGGTCGCAGGTCTGCCGCCGGATCGGCGCGCAGTTTCACATCGGCCATCGCGGCCCCCTGATCTTCTGGTCGAAAGTTCCGGCACGGGTTCCGGAGGGAGGGCAGGCTACCGGCCCGTCCGGCCACCTGGTCATGCTGCCCGGTCCCGGCGCGCCGCACTGACCGACAGAGGAAACACCTTGGATGGATTCAGCAGCCAGCCCGGATCAAAAACGTCCTTGACCTGCATCTGCGCCTCCAGATCGGACGGGGCGAACTGCGTGCTCATCAGTTCACGCTTCTCCACGCCAACGCCATGCTCTCCGGTCAGGCATCCCCCGACCTCCACACACAGACGCAAGATATCCTCGCCCATGCCCTCCGCCAGCGCCAGATCGCCCTCCTTGTTCGCGTCGAACAGGATCAGCGGGTGCATGTTGCCGTCCCCGGCATGGAACACATTGGCCACGCCAAGCCCGTATTCCTGCGCCAATTCGCCGATCCGTCGCAGGACATGCGGCAGCGCGCTGACCGGGATCGTGCCATCGAGGCAAATATAGTCACCCATCTGCCCCATCGCGCCGAAGGCCGACTTGCGACCATGCCAGATCGCGGCGCTTTCCTCGGCCGACCGGCTTTCGCGCATCTCCACCGGGTCGTGCTGCGCGGCGATGGCCATGATCAGCCCCAACTGGTGATCTATCTCGGCCTCCGAGCCCTCGACCTCCACGATCAACAGCGCTTCGCAGATCGGGTAGCCGGCGCCGGTGAAATTCTCGCACGCGGTGATGCAAGGTCGGTCCATGAATTCGATCGCGACGGGCAGCACGCCCGCCTTGATGATGTCCGCAACACAGGCCCCCGCCACTTCGGCGCTGTCGAAGCCCATCAGCACGGGGCGCGCGCCCTCTGGCTTGGGCAGAATGCGCAGCGTCGCCTCGGTCACCACACCCAGCTGACCTTCGGAGCCGCAGACCAGCCCAAGCAGGTCAAGCCCGCCCGGATCGCAGAACGGCCCGCCCAGTTCGATCACCTCACCGTCCATAAGGACCATCGTGACGCCCAGCAGGTTGTTGGTGGTCACACCGTATTTCAGGCAATGCGCCCCGCCCGAATTCATCGCGATGTTGCCCGCGATGGCGCAGGCCAGTTGCGAGGACGGGTCTGGCGCGTAGAAGAAACCGCGTTCCTCCACCGCCTGCGTCACGCTCAGGTTCGTACGGCCCGACTGCACCCGGATGAAGCGGTTGTCATAGTCCGTTTCCAAAACGTCGTTGAGCCGCGCCACGCCCAGAACGATACTGTCGGCGGTGGGCAGGGCGCCGCCCGCAAGCGACGTTCCCGACCCGCGCGGGACGACCGGCACCCCAGCAGCATGACAGATCCGAAGCACGGCCGACACCTCTTCGGTGGTGCGCGGCAGCACCACCGCCAGCGGCGGGCAGGTATAGGCTGCCAGTCCGTCGCATTCATAGGCACGGGTTTCGGCAATATCGTCGATCACGGCGTCGCCCGGAAGGGCAGCGCGCAGGGACGCGACCAAAGCGGACTTGCCCGCGATCACTAGATCGTTCGGTTTCGGCATCTGCATCGCCACCCCTCCCAATTGGTAATTTGATATAACCAATTTTGACCTATGGCAAGCCTCCATTTACCGGGTTATTCACGCGCTTATGGATATCACCGCGCTGCCCAGCCTTCTGACCGCTCTCGACGTGATCGCCGTCGCGCTGCTGCTGGCGGCGTGGGTCGGAATGACAGCTCTGATCGAACGCACCGGCACACGCCGACCTTCGGTGTCGGTGCTCATGGCGGGATATCGGCGCGAATGGATGCGGCACACCATCAGCCGCCAGCCGCGGGTCTACGACGCGATGATCGTCACGTCGCTGCGGCAAGGAACGGCCTTCTTCGCCTCCACCTCGATGATCGCGCTTGGCGGCGGGCTGGCACTGATCGCCAACGTCGAACAATTGTCCGACGTGGCCTCGGAATTGACGCTGGACCAAACCCCGCAGGTCGTCTGGGAGGTGAAACTGATCCTCGTGCTGTTCCTTGTGGCCAACGCTTTCCTGAAATTCGTCTGGTCGCACCGGGTGTTCGGCTACTGTTCCGTCGTGATGGCTTCCGTGCCCAATGACGAGGACGACCCGATCGCGCTGCACCGTGTGGAACAGGCCGCAGATTTGAACATCACTGCGGCGCGGGCCTTCAACCGCGGGCTGCGGTCGGTCTATTTCGCGCTTGGCGCGCTGGCCTGGCTGCTTGGGGCTGTGCCGCTGCTGGCGGCGACGGCGATCACCGTGGCGGTGTTGTGGCGCCGGGAATTCGCCTCGGCGACGCGGGCGACGCTGATGAAATCCCACCCCTGACTGACGCGATCGTGTCTGGCCCGGCCAACCCGCGCGCGGCATGGTTCATCGCATGAAGAGCCATCGCCCTGCCCTCGTCCCCGCAGTCGCCATGCTGGCCGGTCTGCTGGCCGCCGCCGCGCATGCGGACGGGCCACAGATCGTCGATGCCACCGCTGCGCGTGACGGCAGCGCATGGCGCATCGCGGTCACGCTACGCCACCCGGACACCGGCTGGGACCACTACGCCGATGGCTGGGAAGTGCTGGGCCCGGACGGATCAAGGCTCGGGTTTCGCGAACTCTTCCATCCGCATGTCAACGAACAGCCCTTCACCCGCGCGCTTGGTGGGATCGATATTCCCGACGGTACGGCAGAGGTGACGATCCGCGCCCGATGCAACGTCGATGGCTGGGGCGAAGCCATGCATGTGCTTCACCTGACCGACTGACCGATCACCACAATCGGGAGCGCGTTCCGGAAAGGCCAGGCGATCCGCGCCGACGACTGGTCCGGCGACCGGGCATAAGCGTTCAGGCCGCAGACGACACGCGCCGCCGTCCCTCCCAAAGCCATGCGCCCACGATCAGCGCACCGACCAGCAGCAGCCACGCCCAGCCGGGCAACAGCGGCGTCACCGTGACATTAGCGGTCTGATAGGCGCCGCGAGGGGTCACACCGATCCAGCCGCGCCCGGCGGCGGGACGGCCCTCGCGCACCTGGCGCAGGTCCGGCGTGCCGTCCTCGACGCGCCGGATGCCGCCACCCGTAGGTGCGATCACCGGCTCGAGCGCATCGCCGCTGGCGATGGTCTGTTCGAATTCCTTCGGTGCGGACGGGCCAAGCGCCGCCACGGTCGTCCGGTCACCGTCAGCGATGCGGTAAAGCCCGACTTCCAGCCCGTCCAGCCGCGCTTCGAAGCGGCCCGGCGCGACCTCAAGAGGGGTCACGACGGTTTCGGTGCCGTCCGGCGCGGTCACGGTGAAGTCGCCCGCCCCCTCACCCAGCGTGCGGCGGGTGATCGTCATGGACTGCCCATCGCTGGTGGCGGTCAGCGCCTCTTCCTCCAGTTCCGGTTCCTTCATCATCCAGTGGGCAAGGCGGCGCAGCAGTTCGAGCTGCGGGCCGCCGCCTTCGAAGCCACGGTTCCAGAGCCACGCCTGGTCCGACGCCAGCAGAGCCACGCGCCCGTCTCCGATCCTATCCAGCAGCAGCAGCGGACGCTCGTCGGGACCGGACATGACCACTTCGGCGGTGTCGGTCGCGGTCACGTCGATCAGGCGAAACCAGCGGCCCCATTCGCCATCTGGCGCGCCCGCCGCGTACTCGGTGTCCAGCCCGGCCGTAACAGGATGCTTTCGCCCGAGATCGGTGATAGCGGGCCGGTAGCCCCGATCGATCACCTGTGCCGTCGGCTCGCCCGGCATGACCTGCGCCAGCGGAGAGCGGTAGAGGCTGGCCGCCGACGCGAAGTCCGGGCCTGCCGCGACCAGCACCGCACCACCGCCTTCCACGTATTGCCTTATGTTGTCGAGGTAGATCCCCGGCAGGATGCCGCGCCGCTTGTAGCGGTCAAAGATGATCAGGTCGAACTCGTCGATCTTTTCCAGGAACAACTCGCGCGTGGGAAAGGCGATCAGTGACAGTTCCGTCACCGGCACGCCGTCCTGCTTCTCCGGCGGGCGCAGGATGGTGAAATGCACCAGGTCCACGCTGCTGTCAGATTTGAGAAGGTTGCGCCAGGTCCGCTCGCCGGCATGCGGCTCGCCCGAGACCAGCAGCACGCGCAGCCTGTCGCGCACACCGTTGATGCGCACCACGGCCGAATTGTTGCGGTCGGTCAGCTCTCCCTCGGCGACCGGAACGGTGAACTGGATCACGTTAATCCCACCATGCGGCAGATCCACCGGCAATTGCAGGTCGCGCCCTACCGGCACCTCGACCTCGCGCGGCTCAGCCCCGTCCACGGAGTATTGCAAACGGGCGGTGCCGCCCTGCGCGGTCGGCACGTCGCCCTGATCCTCCAACCGCAGCGTCAGCGTGACCGGTTCTCCGAGGATCGCGTAAGCCGGGGCGCTTTTCACCAGCAGGCGTCGGTCCCAGTCGCCGGAGCGGCCGGTCAGCAGAAGGTGCAGCGGCGCGGGCAGGTCCGGCGCGGCGGCGATATCGTGCAACTGGCCGTCCGAAAGCAGGATCATGCCGGCGACGCGGGCGCGCGGCACATCTGCCAGCGCGCGGCCAAGCGCCTCCATGCCCAGCGTCCCGGCGTTGTCCGGAGCATCGCCCAGCGAAACGACGCGCAACTCGGTGTTGGACAATTGCGCGACCTCGGTTTCCAGCGCGGCGATCGCGGTCTCCGTCTGGTCCGGGCGGCCCGCAATACGCTGGCTCGCGCTTTCGTCGACCACCAGGATCACGATGTCGGAAAGCGCGTCCCGTTCCTCGCTTTGCAGCGACGGGTTGGCGAGCGCGGCCAGAACCACCGCAGCGGCCAACGCGCGCAGCCACCAGCCCGACAGCCCGCGCCACAGCGCGAAGCCGGTGGCCAAGACCATCAGCGCCGCAAGAATGGTAAGAAGAATCGGATCGATAAGCGGGGCATAGAGGATGTCGCGGGTCATCAGTTCCCCAGTCGGTCCAGAAGCGCCGGCACGTGTACCTGATCGGATTTGTAGTTGCCGGTCAGCACGTGCATGATCAGGTTGACGCCGAAGCGGAAGGCAAGCTCGCGCTGGCGGTCGCCGGCATAGCCCCGACCGATGGGAAACATGGCCCCACCCCGATTGTCGCTGGCCCAGGCTGCGGACCAGTCGTTGCCGCCGATCACCACGGGCGTCACCCCGTCGTTGAGATTGCGGAACGGCATGCCGTCCACCTGTTCGGCGTCCGGCGGAGCGGCCTCGACCCAGACCTCACGGCTTGTGTGACGACCGGGGAAGTCCTGCAACAAATAGAATGTGCGCGTCAGGACGTGGTCTTCGGGCACAGGCTCCAGCGGCGGGATATCGAGGGGGCGGGCCAACTGCTGCAGCTTGCGCCCGTTAGGCGTCTGCGCGCCGAGGCCGCCCAGATCCGCGTCGCGCGTATCGAACAGGATCATGCCGCCGCTGCGCAGGTAGCGATTCAGCCGGGCATAGGCCTCATCCGACGGAATCGGCTGATCGGTGGTGATCGGCCAATAGAGGAAAGGGAAGAAGGACAACTCGTCGGTTTCGAGGTTCACCCCGCGCGGCGCGGCCGGTTCGATGGAGGTGCGCGAGAACAGCACCTGCGACAGCCCGTCGAGCCCGGCCAGCGCGATTTCATCCAGCCGCGCGTTGCCGGTGATGACATGAGCGAGCACGACCTCGGACGTGGCGGCGACGGCATACTGCTCGTCGACCTGTTCCGCATCGCCGGGCTGCGCCGCGTCAGCGCCGGGCTGACCCGCCCCCTGCGCAAGAACAGGACCACCCGACCACGCCGCAAGCCCGGCGGACAGCGCGAGCGCGACGATGCCGGCGACGGCGCGCCCGGGGCGGGTGCGGCGGCCGCGCGGCGGGCGCGGCAGCTTGCCTGACAGGCCGAGCACGCCAAGGATGTCAGCCACGACCAGCAGCAGCGCAAGCGACAGCAGGATGCCGCCCAAAGGCGTTTCGCGTGACACGCCCAGCCCTTCGACCGGGATGCGGTCCGGCCATTGAGCCGACGCAAGCACCGTGTCCGGACCGGTCACATTGACCGCGAGCCGCCGCTCGCCGCCGACATAGAGGCCGGGCGGCATGTCCGGGCCGGGCGCGCCGGAGGCGATGCGGGTGCCCGGCACGCCAGGCAACGTGCCTGCCGGTGCGACGCGGCCGAAGCCGTCCATCGTTTCGACCGCCTGCCAGACGGTGCCCTCGAGATCGGCGGCATCGGGCTGCGCCGCGCGCGAGGACACGGCGAGCCGTTCAAGCATCTGCACAAAGAGACCCGACAGCGGCAGGCTGGACCATTCCGCATTGGCGGTGACGTGGAACAGCACGATCTGGCCTTCGCCCACGCGCATCCGCGTGACCAGCGGGGTGCCGTCGGTCAGTTCGGCTATGGTGCGTGCAGCCAGTTCCGGATCCGGCTGGGCCAGAACCTGTGCAGTGACCTGAACGTCGTTGCTAAGCGGCAGGCCGTAGAAGGGGCTGTCCTCGGCGAAGGGTTCCAAGGCCTTCGGGGCGCCCCAACTCATGGCTCCGCCGACGCTGCGACCGCCCGCCCGCAGACGCACCGGAAGCAGCGGATCATCCTCGCCCACTCCGGTGTCGGCGGCGGCAAGGCGCGGGCCAGCGAAGCGCAGGAGCAGGCCGCCCTCCTCGATCCATGACAGCAGTTCGGCCGGCTCGGCCACCCGCGCCACATCGGCCAGAACGATCACATCCGGCCGTGCGCGCAGCACATCGTCCAGCGACCCGCGCAGCAGGTCCGCCGTGGGCGCGAGCGCCTGTTCGAGGTAGTGCAAAGGTGACAGCAGCTGAAGCCCCTCGCGTTCCTCGCGCCCGGCGATCAGAGCGACCTCGCGGCGTCTCAGCGCATCGTCCGTCAGGCTCACCGCTCCAGCGGAGGCCACGCCCGCCATCTCGAACCGCGTGACGCGGTTGCGCATCTCGGGCGGCAGCGACAGTGACAGTTCGGCTTCCGTCTCGCCCGCCGCGAATTCGGCTTCGGCGCTGGCCAGCACGCGCTCCACCCCGGCAGGGTCCAGCCCGCGCGCCGCCAGCGTCACCGTCCGCGCCGCGTCGCCGCGGGTACGCAGCGCGGTCAGCGCGATCGCGCCATCTTCGAAAACCGGGGGCCGCAATGCCAGCGCGGCGCCGGGGCTTTCGAACACCCGCACCTCGCCCCGCGCCTCGAGCGCGTCAAGAAGTGCCGCGCGGCTGCCCCGCGCCAGCCCGTCGGACACCCAGAACGTCGCAAAGTCGCCTTCCAGCCCGGTCGCCCAGTTCTCCAACGCGCCGGGGTCGGGAGCCCAGGGTGCGGGCGCTAGGCTGGCAAGGCCGGGCAGAACGCTGTCCGCGCCACGGAAGACCGGAGGACCGGGCGGCAGATCGGTGCTGGCGAGAACCGCGACAGGACGACCCGCGCGCCCGGCATCCTCCACCGCCTTTTCCACCCGCGCCATCCGTGCGGACCAGTCGGCGGCATCGGCCCATGTCGCGTCCAGCATCACCAGAAGCGGGCCGCGCCCGCCTTCACGCGGCTGCGGGTTCAGCACCGGACCAGCGAAGGCGAGGATCAGCGCCGCAACCGCCACCATCCGCAGCAACAGCAGCCACCACGGCGTCTTGTCGCTTTGCGTCTCGTCGTCGCGCAGGCCTAGCAGCAGCGCGACGCCCGGGAAGCGCCGCCGCGTCGGAGCGGGCGGAACCACGCGCAACAGAAGCCAGAGCACCGGAAGCGCCGACAACGCCAGCAGCAGCCACGGCGCGGTGAACCCTATGGCCCCAAGCGAGAGCATCAGCGCCGCCGCTCCAGCGCGCCGTAGAGCCACAGCAGCGCAGCTTGCGCCCCGCTGCCGGTGTGATGGCACAGCACCTGCCAGCCGGTCAGCCGCGCAAGATCGTCGAGCCGCGCCTTCCGTTCCGCCAACCGGTCAAGGTAGCGGCGTCGAAGCCCGCCCGCTTCCAGCGTCTCGTGACGCAGGCCGCCGCCCATGCTTTCGAAAACGGTGCGCCCGTCGAAGGGAAACGCCTCTTCGGCCGGATCGAGCACCTGCAGCAGCGCGCCCTTCACGCCCATATCGGCCGCTTCGGTCAGGGCCTGTTCGACCTCGACCAGCGGACCCATGAAGTCGGATACGAACAACGCGCGGGACTTCGGCACGATGCCACGAATGTCGGGCGCGCCGAAATCCTCGCGCGCGGCATTGTCGGTCAGCAGGCCCTGTGCGATGCGCAGCAATTGCACGTCGCCACGCCGGGGCGGCACGGTCTGGCCTGTCAGTCCGACCCGTTCACCGCCGCGCAGCAGAAGGATCGCCACCGCCATAGACAGCAGACGACCGCGATCCGCCTTGGACGGCAGTCCGGGGCTGGCGAAGTCCATCGACTGCGCGCCATCGACCCAGATCGACACGGTCTGCGCAGCCTGCCATTCCTTTTCGCGGATGAAATGCGTGTCCGACCGGGCCGAGCGGCGCCAGTCGATCAGCCGCGCCTCGTCACTGGCCATGGCGGGGCGATACTGCCAGAACTCTTCGCCCATGCCGGGGCGGCGGCGCCCGTGTTCGCCCAACAGCATGGTGGAAGCGAGGTGTTCGGCATCCGCCAGCAGCGCCGGAAGCGGCGCAGCCAGCGCCTCGCCGCCCGCGCGCAGGGTGCCACGGTCAAAGGAGCTTGGCGTGGGGCTCACGCCGCCGCCTCGGTCCGGGTCGTGTGCGCGGCAATCTGTTCAATCAAGGGCCGCAGTCCTTCGCCGCGCGCGCGCGCGGCGAAGGTCAACTGCATCCGGTGGACCAAGACCGGCACGGCCATACGCGCCACATCCTCGGCGGTGGGCACCAGACGCCCCTCCAGCAGCGCCTGTGCGCGCACCGTCAGCATCAGAGCCTGCGCCGCGCGCGGTCCCGGCCCCCAAGCCACCGACTCCCGCACGAGTGCTGGCGCCGCCGAATCCTCGGGGCGGCAGGCGCGGACAAGATCGAGGATGGTTTCCACAACCGCCTCGCCCACCGGCATCCGGCGCAATAAAAGCTGGGCCGCCAGCAGGCTCGGTCCGTCGAAAACCTGGTGCGAAACCGCTTCCTCCACCCCGGTGGTGGCCAGAAGGATGTCGCGTTCGGTGTCGCGGTCCGGATTCAGAACATCGATCTGTACGAGGAACCGGTCAAGCTGAGCCTCGGGGAGCGGATATGTGCCTTCCTGTTCGATCGGGTTCTGCGTCGCCAGAACATGAAACGGCGGATCAAGAGCATGGGGTTGACCGGCGATGGTCACCGATTTCTCCTGCATCGCCTGCAGAAGCGCGGACTGGGTGCGCGGGCTGGCGCGGTTGATCTCGTCCGCCATCAGAAGCTGAGTGAAGACCGGACCTTGGATGAAGCGGAAGCTGCGCCGTCCATCCTCGCCCGTTTCCAGAACCTCGGAGCCGAGAATGTCGGCAGGCATCAGGTCGGGTGTGAACTGAATCCGGGCACTGTTGATCCCCATCACGGTGCTCAGAGTTTCAATCAGGCGGGTCTTGCCCAGCCCAGGCAGGCCGATCAACAGACCATGGCCGCCGCAAAGGAGGGCCGCGAGGGTCAGATCAACAACCCGTTCCTGACCGATGAAGCGCTGCGTGATGCTCTGTTTCGCGGCCGCAAGCTGTTCGCCCAGTGCTTCGATTTCTCTCACGAGGTCGCTGTCTTCGGCCATGACAAATTCTCCGCTGCCCTTATATCCTCATCAAGGCACATATCCCGCACGACTCAAATGGCAAAATTTGCAAAAGACGTGGCAGCACAAAACATCGTGAAACCCTCTCCAGACGACCTTGTCGCCTCCGCCCGGGCCGCAACGAAGAAGGGCCCGCCGCCGGTGCACCTGTGGAACCCGCCATTCTGCGGCGACATAGATATGGAAATCCGCCGCGACGGGACATGGTTCTACATGGGCACGCCGATTGGCCGCCCGGCGCTGGTGCGGCTTTTTTCATCCATTCTGAAACTGGAGGACGGGCGATATTTCCTCGTGACCCCGGTCGAGAAAGTGGGCATCCGCGTGCAGGACGCACCGTTCGTCGCCATCGACATCAGTGCGCAGACGCGGGATGGCGGGCAGGTGCTGGTCTTCACGACACAGGTCGGCGACACGGTGGATGCCGGACCTGACCACCCGATCCGCGTGGTGCGCGACCCGGAAAGCGGCGAGCCGTCGCCCTATGTCATGGTGCGCGCCGGGCTGGAGGCGCTTATCGACCGCAAGAGCTTCTACCGGCTGGTCGAGATGGGCGAGACCGCCCCGCATGATGGCATGGACTGGTTCGGCGTCCGATCCGCAGGAACGTTCTTCCCGATCATCCCGGCGGCCGAGCTTCCCGCCGACTGACGCCCCCGGTTTCGAATCCGGCACAAAACGCCTATCATCGGCGAATGACACACAGCTTCTTCCCGCAGGACTCGCAAGCGGCACCCGTTCCGTCCGTGCCCAGCCGCGCCGAGACTCTAGGCGATGCCGCCGTCCACCTTGTCGGGCTCGCCGCCGCTCTGGTGGCGGTGCCAGTGCTGGTGACGCTTGCGGCGCAGTGGCACGGCAACGTCACCGCACTGCTGGCGACCGGAATCTACGGCGCGACGCTGATCGCCATGCTGGTCTGCTCGGCGCTGTATCACCACATGCCGCGCCCAGACTGGAAGCCGTGGCTTCTGCGACTCGACCATTCGGCGATTTACCTGAAGATTGCTGGAACCTACACGCCCTTCGCGCTGCTTTCGGGTGGCGCCGGCGGAGGGCTTGTTGCCGGGCTCTGGGGCGCGGCGGTGGCGGGATGCGGGCTGCATGTCTTCGCGCTCGGTCGCGCGCGTTGGCCGGGATTCGCGCTCTATCTCGGCATGGGCTGGGCCGGGCTCGTGCTGGGCTGGTCGCTTTTTGCCACCCTCTCGCCCGCGGTGCTGGCGCTGATCGTCGCTGGGGGCGTGATCTACACGATCGGCACCGCGTTTTTCCTGTGGGAGAACCTGCCCTTCCACACAGCGATCTGGCATGGGTTCGTACTGCTGGCCAGTGTGCTGTTCTTCGTCGCAGTCACGTTGCACCTGTCGGACACCGCGCTCGGAACGGCGGTGCCCGTGCTGTGATCCGCCGCGCCTGACACAGGCCGTTGGGGCTGGGCAAAGCCCGGCAGGGCGGTCTAAAGGGGCGGCGCAGACCAAAGGTGTTAGACTCCCATGATCAATCCCCGCTATTCCAACCTTCTGTTCAGCCTGCTGCTGAGCGGGATGATGTCCTTTCTCGTCTCGGGCATCTCGACCCTGCGCACCGTGCCGCTCGATCCCGATTTCGTGGGTGTCTGGATGGCATCGTGGATTTCCAGCTGGGCCGTGGCCTTCCCGGCGGTAATCGTGGTGGCACCGCTGGCGCGCCGGATGGTCGCGCGGTTGACGGCCACTTCCGGCAAGTGACGGCGCGCGCGGCCAGTCAGTGCCGCCAGCGGCGTCAGTCCGGTTCACGCACCACGTAGACGGAACAGGGCGCGTGCGAGACGACATGGCTGGCCGTGGTGCCCAGCAGGTAGTCCGAGATGCGCGGGTTGGCCGAAGACATTACGATCAGGTCGATGTCAGACTTCAACGCAAACTTCACGATCTGCCGATGCGCCGCGCCTTTGAGCACGCGGGTCTGGACCCGCACGGCGCCGGGTGGGTTCGCGGCAAGAAACTCGCGCAGCTTCTGGCCCCAGTATTTCTCGCTGTCGTAAATGTTCAGGTTGCGCTCCATCTCGGGGGCGACGGTGACGACCCACAGGTCCGCGTCATGCATCGCCGCCTCGGCAAGGGCGGTGGCGTAGGCGCCCGTGGTGTCCGCCGCGTGGCGCAGGTTCACGGGACACAGGATCGTCTTGACGGTGCCGGGCATGGTTGGGCTCCTTTCATTGCATGGCGCGTGATCGGCGGACTTGGCCGAATGGACAGGGCATGGCGCGGGGCGGGCAAGCCATGGCGGCCGAACGGTGTCAACCCGCCCCGCTGCCGATCAGCGCGGGGTTTGCACATCCGGCTTCCGCGCGTTCGGTCTCCAGTGTGACTTGCCCCAGCCGGAACTCGCGGGCCAGGAGCGCACGCACGGCGCGGCGCGCCTCGGCCTCGTCGGTCGCTCCGTGCAGCACGAGATGCGCCTGAAGCGTGAACCGACGCTCGTCGATCTGCCAAAGGTAGATGTTGTGTACACCGGCCACGCCCGCCACGCCGCGCACGGCGCGGGCAACCTCGTGCGGGTCCACCCCGGGCGGCACCCCCAGCATAAGGATGCGGATCACCGGGCCGATATCGGTCAGCGCGTGCCAAAGGATGTAGCCCGAAATGCCCAGCGTCAGCAGCGGATCGACCAGCCGCCAGTCGAACAGCATGACCAGCACACCGCCCAGGATCACCGCGACCGAGGTGCCGGCATCGGCCATGTTGTGCAGGAAGGCCGCGCGGATATTCAGGCTGTCCTTTGACATGCTGTAGGTCAACATCGCCGTCAGCACGTCCACGGCCAGCGCCAGACCGGCGACAGCGATCACGATCCAGCCGGTGATTTGCGTAGGATCAAGAAGCCGCCAGACCGCCTCGTAGGCGAGGTAGAGCGAGATCAGAATCAGCGTGGTGTAATTCACCAGCGCGGCCACCGTTTCGGCGCGGCCGTAGCCGAAGGTCATCGTGGCATCGCTGGGCCGCCGTGCGATGCGCCGCGCCACCAACGCGATCACCAGCGTCATCGCATCGCTGAGGTTGTGGATCGCATCGGCAATCAGCGCGATTGATCCGGACACGATCCCACCGGCAATCTGTCCCGCTGTCAGCAGTACGTTCGCCGCCACCGCCCAAGCCACCCGACGGTCCCCGCCGTTTTCCAGCAGGTGCAGGTGGTGCGAATGGCCTTTATGATGATGGTGCCCGTGTCCGCGCGACATGCACATACACCAACGCGATCGCGCCGCTTGCGTCAAGTCGGCGTAGCGGCGCGTGGGTCGTACGGATCAGGCCGACAGCGGCAGGACGAAGAGGGCGGCGGCCAGAACGGCAATCGCGACGGTGTGGATCAGGTGCAACAACATGTCGACGTCTCTGGTTAGGGCAAGGAACGGGCCGCGCTGACCTGCGCAGCCTGTCAGACGTAAGCACCCTGCCCCGCGCTTCAAGATGGCGGACACGCTGCCGCACCCGCACGGGCCACACGCCGGGAGAACCCGGCAAGCCCCAAGGCTCCGGCCAGAAGCAGTCCAGCCGCCGGAAGCGGCACGGCAGACGGTGCGGGAAGCTCCGACAATGACCGGACGGTCGTCCCGAAACTATCGATCTCGATCCCAACGGTGCCCGATCCGCCAAACGAGAAGGTCGGCGCATCGGTCGCAAGCAGGATCGTCTCGAGGCTGACTTGGGTGTCGCGCGGGTCGAAGTATTCCACCGTCACGGTATCCCCATCGGCCGAGCGTGAAATCGCCGGGACATAGGGAAAGGAGTCGAAGTTCCATCCAAGGTCGATCGTATACCCGGCGAAGCCCGAGACGGTGAACACCCGTGCGCCATTGATCCCGGCCCCGCTGTTGTCGATGGACGAGAAATCATAGGCGAACACGGTGCGGCCCGTGGCGGACCGATGGACCGTGACCATGATCGTGCCGGTAACATCGTAGAGTCCGGGGATCACTGGCCCCGGACCGACGACACCGTCCCGAACTTCGGTCGCGGAGCGGGTCACGACATCGAGCACAGTCCCGAAGAAGGCCGGATCGCCGTCGGCCACCTCTCCCAAGTCGAAATAGTCCGACGACGACAGGGTTTCCCCCGGTATCAGGCTCAGCGCCGACGCAGGACCCGCGGCCAGCAGGACCAGGGCAAAAAGGCTTCTCACAAACATGACTACATCCCGTTCTCAAGGTTTCCTTAACCGAGGTTACCACGGAGAAAGACGAAACCAAAGTACGAGCTGTCGCTGCGTCAGTGCGCTTCGCTCCAGTTCGCACCGGAACCGGCATCCACGGTCAGCGGCACGGTCAAGTCTACCGCCGGCATGGCCGCGCCTTCCATGATCTCGCGAACGCGCTCGGTCACGGCATCGACGGCGCCTTCCTCCACCTCGAACAGCAATTCGTCATGGACCTGGAGAAGCATCGTGGCAGGCAGGTCCGCGATCGCGTCCGGCATACGGATCATCGCGCGGCGGATCACGTCGGCCGCCGTGCCCTGAATCGGCGCATTGATCGCGGCGCGCTTTGCGAACCCGGCGCGCGGCCCGCTGGCCGAAATCTCGGGCGTGTGGATCTTTCGCCCGAAAAGCGTCTGCACGAAGCCGTGTTCCTTGGCGAAGGCGGTGGTGTCAGCCATGTAATCCTTGATGCCCGGGAAGCGTTCGAAATACCGGTCGATGAAACCCTGCGCCTCGGCCCGCGGAATGCGCAGGTTCCGCGCCAGCCCGAAGCCCGAAATGCCGTAGATCACCCCGAAGTTGATCGCCTTGGCCTGTCGGCGCACATCCGGCGTCATCTGGTCCAACGGCACGCCGAACATCTCGGACGCGGTGGCGGCGTGAATGTCCTGCCCGTCGCGGAAGGCCTCCTTCAGCGCGTCGATCCCGGCGATATGGGCCAGGATGCGAAGCTCGATCTGGCTATAGTCGAGTGCCAGAAGCACCTTGCCTTCCTCGGCCACGAAGGCCTGCCGTATACGCCGCCCCTCTTCGGACCGGATCGGGATGTTCTGCAGGTTCGGATCTGTCGATGCGAGCCGCCCCGTCGCCGCACCGGCGATCATGTAACTGGTATGTACCCGCCCGGTATCGGGGTTGATGTGGTCCTGAAGCGCGTCCGTATAGGTGGATTTCAGCTTGCTGAGTTGCCGCCAGTCGAGCACGCGCGCCGGAAGGTCGTGTTCGGTCGCCAGATCCTCCAGCACGTCTGCACCGGTGGCATAGGCGCCGGTCTTGCCCTTCTTCCCGCCCTCAAGACCCATCTTGTCGAACAGGATCTCGCCCAGCTGCTTGGGGCTGCCGACGTTGAAGCTTTCGCCCGCCAGTTCGTGAATCTCGGCCTCCAGCCCAGCCATCTTCTGCGCGAATGCGGCGGACATGCGGCTCAGCGTGTCGCGGTCCACCTTGATGCCCGCGCGTTCCATCGCCGACAGCACCGGCACCAGCGGGCGTTCCATCGTCTCGTAAACGGTCGTGACCTTCGCACGGTGCAGGTTCGGCTTGAGCGAATGCCATAGCCGCAGCGTGATGTCGGCATCCTCGGCCGCATAGGGCGCGGCCTTTTCGATCGGTACGCGGTCGAATGTGATGGCTGACTTGCCGGTGCCCAGCAGCGGCTTGATCGGGATCGGCGTGTGATCGAGATACCGTTCGCTCAGCGTGTCCATGCCGTGCCCGTGCAGACCCGCGTGCTGGGCATAGGAAATCAGCATCGTGTCGTCGATCGGTGCCACATCGATCCCCTGCCGTGCCAGCACCTTGGCATCGTATTTCATGTTCTGGCCGATCTTCAGGATCGACGGATCCTCGAACACCGGCTTGAGCATGGCGATGCAGGTGTCCGGATCCATCTGCCCCTCGGCCAGCGCATCGGATCCGAACAGGTCGTCGCGGTCGGCGGCCTTGTGGCGCAGCGGGATATAGCAGGCCCGGCCCAATTCTACCGCAAGGCTGATACCCACAAGATCCACCCGCATATCGTCAAGCCCGGTCGTTTCGGTATCCAGCGCGACCCAGCCCCGCTCCATGATCCGGTCGATCCAGACCGAAAGCGCCTCCGCGTCGCGCACGACCTCGTAGGCCTCCGGATCGAACGGGATGTCATCTGCCACCGTTTCGGGCGCGGCGGGTTCGGGCACTGCGGGCGGGGCGACGCCCATCCGTTCGCTCACGCGCTTGGTGATGGTGCGGAACTCCATCTCGGTCAGGAACTTCAGCAGCGTCTCCGGGTCCGGATCGCGCACTTCCAGATCGTCGAGCGTGAAGGTCAGCGGCGTGTCGCAGTCCAGCGTGACCAGCCGTTTGGACAGACGGATCTGGTCGGCATTGTCGATCAGCGTTTGGCGCCGCTTGGGCTGCTTGATCTCGCCCGCGCGCTCCAGCAGCGTCTCAAGATCGCCGTATTCGTTGATCAAGAGCGCAGCGGTCTTCAGCCCTATTCCCGGCGCGCCCGGCACGTTGTCCACGCTGTCGCCGGCAAGCGCCTGTACATCGATCACCCGGTCCGGGCCTACGCCGAACTTGGCCTCCACCCCTTCGGCGTCGATGCGCAGGTTTTTCATGGCATCCAGCATCTCCACACCGCCGCCGACCAGCTGCATCAGGTCCTTGTCAGAACTGATGATCGTGACCCTGCCGCCCGCCTCGCGCGCCTGCCGCGCCAGCGTGGCGATGATGTCGTCGGCCTCGAAGCCCTCCATCTCCTCGCAGGCGACGTTGAATGCGCGGGTCGCCTCCCGCGTCAGGGGGATCTGCGGGCGCAGATCCTCCGGCATCTCGGGCCGGTTGCCCTTGTACTTGTCATACAGGTCGTTGCGGAAGGTATGGCTTCCCTTGTCGAAGATCACCGCGGCATGCGTCGGCGCATCCGGCCCGGTATTCTCTTCGATGTAGCGCAGCAGCATGTTGCAAAAGCCCGACACGGCGCCCACCGGCAACCCGTCGGACTTGCGCGTCAATGGAGGCAGGGCGTGGTAGGCCCGGAAGATGAAGGCCGACCCGTCGATCAGATGAAGATGATGCCCCTTGCCGAATGCCATGGTCCGCCCCCTTGCGCTTTAGGCCGACAGGTATCCCGCTGCGCGTACGGGGTCCAGCACACGACGCAGCGGAGCCGCGGCATCCGGGCAAAATATTTCCAACTGCCCCACCCGCATTGACCGGGTGGTGATACCGGTGCGCCCTTCAGCACTTTGCATAGCTCCAGAGAGGCATCATGAGTTTTTTTCATTCGCGCCCGTCGCCACGTTGGTTGGCGCAACGGCAACGCTGGCCGCGCCGGTCAACGGCACAGGCAATGTCATTCCCGACGTTATCTTTGGATCGGGCAATGCCAACGGCAGCTTCAACGGCGAGACACGCAACACTATCGAGGTCGGCCTGCGCTGCAAGCAGCGGTATCCTGCGGCGAACGTGTTCAACTAAGACGGCATCGACACCTGCACCTTTGAATCGCCGACGCTGACCACGAACCCGGCGAACCGGTCCGTATTCAACTTCGATTGGTCGGTCACCCTGGACCCCACCGGCAGCAGCGGACTTTCAATTTCGGGTTTCGACCACCTGCTGTCCTTCGATCTCGACCCGACCGCAGGGGTCACCTTCCAGTCGATCAACCCGTTCATCGGTGCCGTCAGTGGCCCGAACGGCCTTACAATCTATGGAGACCATGCATTCGGCAATCTCGGTTTCGGCTTCTCGGCCGATCCGGACCTGCCCGGCAGCTAAGCGTTCAAGTTCGAAGTCTTCGGGAAGGACAAGACCAACCTGCTCGCCGCGTCCAGCCTCTCGGGGAACGCGATACCGACGGCCCCGATCCCCGTGCCCGCTGCACTGCCACTGCTGGCGACCACACTGGCCGGTTTCGGCTTGCTCGTTGCTCCGCGTGCGCCGCCGGACCTGATCACCTTCCTTGACGATGAAAAGCCCCGCCATTTTTTGCCGGGGCTTTTCCGTTCCATGCGCCGGGCTGTGTCTAAGCGTCCGGGTCCACCTTGTCGGCGAAGCTGCGATGCACAATCTTCTTGTCGCAGTACTGGCATTCCACCCAGCCGGTGCCGCGCGGAATGGTGTACCAGACGCGCGGATGACCCAGCGCGCCTTCGCCGCCGTCACAGGCCACGCGCCAGGCATCGACGATCTCGGTCTCGGGGGGGGCGATGGGCATTGGCATCCTTTCCTGATGGCTCGCTGTCCGGCAGTCCGGTTGCCGCCGCGCCCGCGGCGGCTTAGATCGGGCACACAATACTGAACCGCTGCGTCGCGGCAAGCCCGCCGGGGGCGCGCAGCAAGCACGAGGGCCAAGATGTCACAGAACGCGATCGAACTCGAAGGCGTGCGCAAGACCTATGCCGGGCACGGCAAGTCCGCACCGAAAGAGGCGCTCAAGGGCATCGACCTGTCGATTCCCGCGGGCTCCATTTTCGGCCTGCTCGGCCCGAACGGTGCGGGCAAATCCACACTGATCAACATTCTTGCCGGCCTCGTGGTGAAGACCGGCGGCAAGGTGCGGATCTGGGGCTTCGACCAGGATGTGAACCCGCGCCAGTCGCGCGCCGCGATCGGAGTGATGCCGCAGGAACTGAACCTCGACCCGTTCTTCTCGCCCCGTGGCGCGCTGGAGGTGCAGGCGGGGCTTTACGGCGTGCCCAAAGCGGAACGGCGCACCGACGAGATCCTCGAGATGATAGGCCTTGCCGACAAGGCAGACGCTTATGCCCGTTCGCTGTCGGGCGGGATGCGGCGGCGGCTGCTGCTCGGCAAGGCGCTGGTGCATCGCCCGCAGATACTTGTGCTGGACGAACCGACCGCCGGTGTGGACATCGAGCTACGTCAGATGCTGTGGCGGAACGTGCGCAAGCTGAACGACGAAGGGATGACGATCATCCTGACCACCCACTACCTCGAAGAGGCCGAGCAGATGTGCGACGAGATCGCCATCATCAACCACGGCGATATGATCGTGCGCGATACGACCTCGGCGCTGCTCGGGCGGCTCGACGCCAAGACGCTGGTGATAACCCCCGAAGACGAACCTGCCGCCCTGCCGCAGATCGGCGGCGTGAAGGTCACCCAGCGGCCGGGCGGAAAGATCGCCTTTGATTTCAACCGCAGCGACATCACGCCCGGCGCCATTCTGGAGGCGGTGCGCGATGCTGGTATTTCGCTGCGGGACGTCGCGACCGAGGAACCTGATTTGGAGGACGTGTTCCTCGCTCTGACGCATTCGGATTGATCTTGGCGGCGGGCCGGCCGTCTAGTTGCGTCCGCTGCCGGTGTGTTCGCGCACCGGCACAGCGTCGATGATGGCGTCCTCATCCCAGTCGATGATCGTGGCGGTGTGGCGCCGCTCCGCGCTCAGGTCGGCGTCCCAGACCGCGACGTGGCCATCGCGCGTGCGCGGCCAGGAAACCTGCGCCGCCCGATATTCGCGCCACGCGCCGTAAAGCACGGCAAGCACCACGCAGCTCAGCGATCCGGCCCATCCCAGCAACAGCGCGGCCACGGCACTCAGCCCGAACAGAAGCGCGACCAACGTAAAGCCCGCCAGAAAAGCGAAGCCCAGAACCACAATGGCGACCGCACCGCCACCTTCAGACACATCATCCCAGCCCTGGTCCAGCGTGGCGGACAACCGGGCGGCGTCGGGGCGGGTCTTCGCTGCGCGCAATGGGGACATGCCGTGTGCCTTTCATGCTGACCAAACCGACTGTTGCCCTGCACACTACAGCAACGGCCCGGGCGCGAAACACATTAGCGAAAGCACCCTTAACACGTAAAAGTTGTATCAAGTCAGGTCGGTTGCGACCGGGAGCAGGGCCATGCGTGGCCCCGGCCCAGACCCCGTGTCAGGGGGCCACGTCCAGCACGATCTTGCCGATATGGCGGCTCGATTCCATCAGCGCATGGGCGTCGGCTGCGCGCTCCAGCGGAAAGGCGCTGTCTATCACCGGTTCAAGGCGACCCGCTTTCACCATCGGCCAGACCTCTGCCTCCAGCGCCTGCGCGATGCGGGCCTTGGCGGCATCCGATTGCGGGCGCAGGGTCGATCCGGTGATCGTCAGACGGCGCAGCATGACCTGCGCGAAGTTCAATTCCGCCTTGGGACTTTCCAGGAAGGCGATCTGCACCAGCCGCCCATCATCGGCCAGTGCCTTGACGTTGCGCGCGATATAGCTGCCTCCGACCATGTCGAGGATCACGTCCGCCCCGCCCTCGGCGCGCAGCACCTCCACGAAATCGGCTTCTCGGTAGTTGATGGCCCGCTCCGCACCCAGTTTCTCGCAGACCGCGCATTTCTCGGCGCTGCCGGCGGTGGCGAAGACGCGCGCGCCAAGTGCGGCGGCGATCTGGATCGCCGTCGTGCCGATGCCCGACGATCCGCCATGCACGAGGAACCGTTCGCCTCCGGTCAGCCCGCCGCGCATCACGACATTGGACCAGACGGTGAAGCACGTTTCTGGCAGGCAGGCTGCCGCGCGCAAATCCAGACCTTCGGGGATCGGGAGGGCATGGGCGGCGGGCGTGGTGACATACTCGGCATAGCCGCCGCCGGGCAGCAGCGCACAGACCCTGTCGCCAACCGAAAAGCGGCTGACCGCCGCGCCCACGGCCACGACCTCGCCCGCGGCTTCCAGACCGGGCAGGTCGGACGCGCCCGGCGGCGCCTTGTACGCCCCGGCGCGCTGCAGTGCATCGGGGCGGTTCACCCCGGCGAAGGCGACCCGGATCAGGATGTCATCGGCGCCCGGCACCGGCACGGGGCGCTCCACCGGGACCAGCACCTCCGGCCCGCCGGGCTGCGATATTTCGACTGCGCGCATCATCTTGTCCATGCCGTCATAACACCGCGTCGGGGAAGTCGGCGCAAGCCGTTACTTCAGCAGCCGCGCCAGCGTTGCCTGGTCCGGCAGGCCCGTCGGCTCCAGCCCCTGCGCTGTCTGGTAGGCGGTCAGAGCCGCGATCAGCCCGGCCTCGTCAGACGCAGCGGCGAACCCGGCCCCCACCAAACCGTCGCGGACCTGCGTCAGCACGGGCCGATACACCAGCACGACGGCACTGCCGTTGCGCACCGCGACCAGTTCGGCCTCTTCGGTCAGCGCCCGTGGGGTGAGATAGGCGACCAGTTCCTGCGCGCCCCGCTCCACGATCGCGTCCGGGTTCGACGTGCAATACTGCTCCATCAAACCCATAAGCAGGGCGGGCGTCTGCCACGCGGTCAGATCGAACACGCCCGGCATCAAGCGGTGATGGGCCGTCATGTATCCGGTCAGCCATGCCGCCCCGAGCCGCCTTTCTTCACCGCCCGGAGCCCAGGCCACGAAATCTGCGCAGGAGGCACGGCCCGGTCCTTCGACGACATAGGGCCGGGTCTCATGCTGCTGCGCCTGTGCCGGGGATGCGGGGGTCGTCGCCGCCACGGCAACGGCAACGGCCACCGGAAGCGCCGCCCGGCCGATGCAGCGCCGGATCACGCGGCGCGCCGACCGCGCCGCGATACCAGTCCCAGCCCGCCCAGACCGGCCAACAACAGCGCTACGGCAGGTGGCAGAGGCACCGCCGCGTCCGTATCCACGACAATTGCGGTCTGGAGCATGTTTGACCCTGCTCCGGTACCGTTGAACAGGAACCCGGCGACAAACGTCGTGGCGTCGAGCGGATCGATCATCAGGGCCTCGCTGATGCCGATGATGTCGAACGTGGTGACGTTGCCGTATCCTTCGGCGACGAAATCGACCATGTCTCCGGGCAGAACATTGAAGGTCGTTCCATCCGGCAGAACCAGCGTGTAGCCGTCCGGATCGTTCACGGCCCCAAGCGTAGGCGCTTGGAACGCAGCTACCGTGCCGCCGCCGACCAGTTCGTAAGTGTAGCCGACCGCGATCTCGGGATCGATGAAGACTAAGTTCGTCCCGGCGGACGCCACGTCGAAGCTAAAGGCAGGTGAACTCCCCGGTCCTGCGGACACGGAGTCGGGCAGCAGCGGCGACTGCTCACTCGAACCATCTGCGGCCCCGAACCCGGAGAAACGAAGCGGATAGGCACCGGCGTCGTTCGATATCAGCGACTCGAAAAGCTCGTCGCCGTTCGAGTCGCTGAGAACCTCCCTGTTCTCGATGGCAGAGACGACGATGTCGTTGAAATTCGGTATGCTACCCGCCGCGGTTTCGAACCAGTTGTCGGCGCCGCCAAGGAACAGGATGATCCCATCCGTTTCGATATGAGCCTGCGGCGCTTCTTCCGCGACGATCCCGATGACGTCAAGCCGCTCTCCCCCGACGCCGACCACGAGGTCGTTCAGAGCGTAAACAGCCGTGCTGATCGTCACGCCGCTGCCGACATCTGTTCCGTTCGCCCGGGCACGGAAGCTGGATACCGCCGCAGTGCGCCCGAGGAACTGTGCGTCGTCCTGATCCGTCGCGATGCGCCCCGTGTCGATACCAGTCAGGAAGTCGGCATTGAATGTCCAGGTACCCGTCACATCGGCGGAACTTATGACGTTGTAGTCGCCGGGGAACGGAATCTGCGTCGGCGACGTCGGTATCTGGGACGGGTCCCACACATCGGCCTCCTGGGTCAGGATGCGAACATGTTCGTCGAAGAAGATGTAGGGATCGGCAAGGAACGGGTTCGGGTCCCTGTATCCGGGATGGCCCCTCAGCGTCAGGATATCCTGCGTGACGGCCTGCGTCGTCGTCACCTGAAAGATGGATGCCGCTCCGGCCTGCCCGGCCGCAAGAGCGCCGCCGACAAGTCCCGCGGCGACGCAGCCGACCCAAAACCTTTTCACCTGGCATTCTCCCTTGAAAAAAATCATACTTGATAAAGGTTAACCGCTGGGTCTGCGCGGGTCAAATGCGGCAGGTCGGAAGAAGTCAACGCGGCCCCTGCCACGATCCCGGCATATCGGTGCGCGGTCCCCGGTCCGGGGCCTTGACCCAGGCCAGCGCCTGTTCGGCCCCCGAGACCAGCGGCTTCAGCAGGGCGTTCTCGCGGGCCTGCGACTTCGCCTTCTCGATCCGCATAACGTCGTCGACGCGCCGGTCGAGGAATGCCCAAGTGCGCGCGTTGTCGTCGCTGTCGTCGCCCAGCCAGTAGAGCACCGTGGCCGAATAGACCCCGGCCAGGGTCGCGCGTTTGGTGTACCAGTTATAATCACGCGCCGTGTCGCCCAGCGTGTCCCAGATCCTGTCCACCGTGCCCCAGACCAGCCGCGCGCCGTCTCCGGCATACATCGGCAGCGCGAATAGCGTGCTGCCGCGTCGCACCAGTTCCTTGTCCTCCACGGCCTCCAGCCGGAACCGCACGGCGGCGGCCACGCGGTCACGGAACCGCATCTCACCCATTTCGGCGGCATGGATGCGGCGCACCATCTCGGCGTCGCCCGCCCGGTGATAGGCGACCGCAAGGTCTACCGCCCCGCGCGGGCAGACGGCATCGGCCACCGCCATCTCGACCCCCGCGTCGGCAACGGCCATGCGGAAAGCCTTCTGCGACCAGCCATCAAAGGGAACATGCGGCGTGATCGCCTCCAGTAACCGGGCGGTCACGCCATCGGGCGAAGAAGGTGCATCGGTCATCGTCTCTCCTGTCATGGTTCGGCATCCGTCTGGACAAACTAGCGGGGCTTTGCTATGTCGCCACTTCCTGCAATTACATGCAACTTTAACCTAGAAAGGTGGTGACACCACATGCAGGTCAGTGTCCGCGACAATAATGTCGATCAGGCGCTTCGTGCGTTGAAGAAAAAGCTCCAGCGCGAAGGCGTGTTTCGGGAAATGAAGCTCAAGCAGCATTTCGAGAAGCCGTCCGAGAAGAAGGCGCGCGAGAAGGCGGAGGCGATTCGCCGTGCCCGCAAGCTCGCACGCAAGAAGGCGCAGCGCGAAGGGCTTCTCTGAAGCATCGGCATCGCAGACCGACGGCACGTGTCGTCCTACACGAAACCCCCGCGGCAACAGTCCGGGGGTTTTTTGCTGCCCGGCAGTCACAGTCACAGTCACAGTGACGCGATGTTGCGCGCATCCCCGAACACGGCCATCACGATCCGCGCACAGGTGAGGGGGTTTCGGCGGCACAAGGTCCGGCCTAGGTATGAGCAATCACTCAAATTCGCCGGAGTATCCATGACCGACCTCAGCCCCTTCCCGATCACCGCGCGCTGGCCCGCGCAGCACCCCGACCGCATCCAGCTATATTCCTACCCCACGCCCAACGGCGTGAAGATCTCAATCGCGCTGGAGGAGCTTGGTTTGCCCTACGAAGCGCACAAGGTCACGCTGTCGGACGCCGACGTGAAGTCCGACGCCTTTCTGTCGCTGAATCCGAACAACAAGATCCCCGCGATCATCGACCCCGACGGGCCGGACGGAGCGCCGCTGCCGCTGTTCGAGAGCGGCGCGATCCTCGTCTACCTCGCCGAGAAGACCGGCAAGCTGATGGGCGAGACCCCGGCGCAGAAGTACGAAGTGTTGCAATGGCTGATGTTCCAGATGGGCGGCGTCGGTCCGATGTTCGGACAGTTGGGCTTTTTCCACGCCTTCAAGGGTTCCGAGATCGAAGACCCACGCCCGCGTGACCGCTACATCACCGAGGCGCGCCGCCTGCTGTCGGTTATCGAGAAGCGGCTGGACGGGCGCGACTGGATCGCTGGCGAGTTTTCCATCGCCGATATCGCGCTGGCCCCGTGGCTCGCCACGATCGAAAAGTTCTACAAAGCAGGCGAAGTGACCGGCATCCGCAATCTGCCCAATGTGCAGGCCTATATCGAACGGTTCGAGGCTCGCCCCGCCGTGCAGAAGGGTTGGAACACACCGGCCCGCGACTGACCCGGCCCGTCGCGCGCTTTCTTCCCCACGCGGCTAGCTGCCCCAGGTCGCTCGGGCAACTCGGCGCACCTTAAGTCGCTGACTATCGTGCTCCGATGTGACTCAACCATGCGGGTTACCATGGGCGCCGATCAGACGACCGACCGCCTGCTAGCCGTGATGCTGGCTTACGAAGGCCACTCGCGTACCGCCGACGGTGTTATCCTTCGCGACTGGCCGCCACAGTCATCGCGTTGGGCGCACGGGTGGCGGAATGCCTTACGACGACCTGATCTTCCAGATCGGGTCGGTCAGCAAGGTGTTCACGGCCATCCTGCGGTGCCTGTTGACGTAGGAAGGCAAAGTCGATCCACGTGCGCTCCTGCGCGACCGCTCCGGCGAATTGGCCGATGTTCCGGGCTGGATCACACCCGAAAGCTTGACGTTGCACACCTGCGGCCTTCCGAACATTTACATGCCCCTATGAAAAGCCCTGCTGAACCAGGGTCCCGAGGGCCCGTATGAGATATTTACGCGCCGATCTGGTGGCGTGGGTGCGGCACCTCGCAGGCAAGGCGATCCGTTTAAGGCGTCGCCACACCCGTTCGAAATTCGGGAGCGGACTTCTGCGGGACGCCATGGCGATGCACGAAGGCAAGCCGTTCGTCGATCTGCTTGGCGAAAAGGTCATCGCCCCGCTTGGGCTGACGGACAGGATCGTGCGGATTGATCAGGGCCAACGCAGCCGCGTCGCCCAGCCACGCAATACGCAAAGAAAAGCCGTTTCACGCTTGGACTCAATGGCTTGGCGGGGGCGGGATGCCTGGCGCTCCACCTCGGGCGGTTCTCGGCTCGCGTCATTCCGCCCAACGCTCCGTGATACTGCCGAGCGGCACCTTTTCAGGATCACTGTCCCCCGCATCCGGATCGCCCGCTTCACAAACGCAAACCGCCGCCCGGATCGCTCCGGGCGGCGGTTTTTCAAATTCCGCGAAAAGCTCAGGCCGGAAGTGCGGCACGGGCCTTTTCGACGATCGCGTTGAACGCGGCGGGCTCATTCACGGCGAGATCGGCCAGAACCTTGCGGTCCACTTCGATCCCGGCCAGCGTCAGGCCGTTAATGAAACGCGAATAGGTCATCGTCACGTCGAACTCGCGGACGCCGGCGTTGATCCGCTGGATCCACAGCGCGCGGAAATTGCGCTTGCGGGTCTTGCGGTCGCGGGTGGCGTATTGGTTCGCCTTGTCCACCGCCTGCGCGGCGACCTTGAACGTGTTCTTGCGACGGCCGTAATAGCCCTTCGCGGAATCGGTGATCTTCTTGTGACGGGCGTGGGTGACCGTGCCCCCTTTGGTGCGCGACATGGGTGAACCTCCTTAGCGGGCGTAGGGCATGTAGGACTTGACGATCTTCTCGTCCGGCTTCGACAGGATCGTGGTCCCGCGCGCCGTGCGGATGAACTTCGTCGTCCGTTTGATCATGCCGTGACGCTTGCCAGCCTGGCCAGCCACGACGCGGCCCGAGGCCGTCACCTTGAAGCGCTTTTTCGCGCTCGACTTCGTTTTCATCTTGGGCATTTCCTGCTCCTTTCGAACGGGCGGTTTTCACGCGACTCGGCATGCCACTCGTGGCCGGTCGCGCGGTCGATTGAGCGCGCCGTATAGCCGGGCGGAAGGACGCGTGCAACCATCAAGTTTTCCGGGCCCGCGCGCCGCTTTCGGACTGGGCCGATCCCGCGCGCTCCGCTAGGCTTTACCCGATCCCGGCGCCCTCGCTGCCCGGCACAGCATCAGCCAGAAGGACCCGCATTCACCATGACCCGCACGACCCTCGCAGCGCCGCTTTGCGCCCTTGCCCTGACCGCACTCGCCGCCCCAGCTCTCGCCCATAGTGAACTTGCAGGCGACAGCGGGTTCGTTTCCGGCCTGTTGCACCCCGTGCTTGGGCTGGATCACGTGGTCGCGATGGTCGCGGTCGGTCTTTGGGGTGCGTTCCTGGGCGCGCCTGCATTGTGGTTGCTGCCGGTGGTGTTTCCGCTGGTGATGGCGATGGGCGGCGCGCTTGGGGTGCTGGGCGTGCCGCTGCCCGCCGTCGAGGCAGGGATCGCCGCCTCCGCCATCGTCCTCGGCGCGATGGTGGCACTGGCGCTGCGCCCGCCGCTCTGGGTGGCCGCAGCACTGGTGGGCGCCTTCGCGGTGTTCCACGGTCATGCCCACGGCACCGAACTGCCCGAAGCGGCTGGCCCGATCGGCTATTCGCTGGGCTTCGTCATCGCAACCGGCGCGCTGCACCTCGCCGGTATCACGCTGGGGATGCTGACGCGCTGGCCGGGCGGGCGCGTCGCCGTGCGGGTCGGCGGCGGGCTGGTCGCCGCGACGGGCGCCGCCTTCCTGTTCGGACTTGCCTGACCGCGACCGGCCTTCCGGGGGCAGGCAGACGGCAAGCGCACTCCTCGGGCTTGCCCTCTTGGCCGGGGCTGGGCCTGCAGCGGCGCACGCACCTGTGCCGGGGCTCGACGGGGTATATGCCGGGTTCGCGGTGCCGCTGGCCGAACCTGCGATCGGGATGCTGGCGGTCGCGCTCGGGCTGCTGATCGGCCGCGATCTGCCGCACCGTGTGACGCAAGGGGCGCCGCTTTATCTGGCAGGGCTGGCTGCGGGGCTGCTGGCGGCCCGTCCACTGACCGCTGTGGTGCCGACCGAACCCGCCCTGCTGGCGCTTGCGGCGCTGGCCGGAGCGTTGTCCGCACTGACCGGCGACCGCGCAACGCCGCTCGCGCTTGGGCTGCTGCCGATGATCGGACTGGGCATGGGCGCGGCCTGCCTGCCTGATCCCGGCCCGGCGGCCGCGATGCTCGGCACCGGGCTGGGTGCGCTTGCGGGGGCGCATATCGTGCTGCTGCCACTCTGCGGTGCTGCGGACATGGCGTTCGAACGGCTGCCACGGGGACCGGTGGACATCGGCCTTCGCATCGCGGCAAGCTGGCTGGCCGCGTTGGCGCTGCTCATGCTGGCGCTGGTACTTGCGGGCCCCGTCGGCTGACGCGGCCCCGTCAGCCGACGATCAACGCCCGCGCGGTTCAGGCTGGTTCCGCGCTGAAGATCAACCGTTCCTCGCAGGGCGCGACGCGCAGGATGTTCGTCGTGCCCGACGTGTTGAAGGGCACGCCCGCGGTGACCACGATGAAATCCTCGGGGCCGGCAATGTCCATCGCGCGGGCGGCACGCGCCGCGCTGACCACCGCCATCTTGAAACGCTCTACCTCCTCGGTCACTGCGCAGTTCACGCCCCAGGACAGGCTGAGACGCCGCGCGGTGCGGGTGAACGGCGTCAGCGCGATGATCGGCACCGCGGGCCGCTCCCGCGCGACCAGCGACGCGGTCGTGCCCGAATGGGTGAAGCAGCAGATCGCCTTCACGCCCGACGCCTCGGCCAGCTCCCGCGTGGCGGCGACGATGCCGTCAGCGATGGAGGTCCGCTCCACCTCGCGCGAGGATTCGATGATGTTGCGGTAGTTCGGGTCGCGTTCCACTTCCTCGGCCACATTGTTCATCGTCTTAACCGCCTCGACCGGGAACGACCCCGCCGCCGATTCGGCCGACAGCATGATCGCATCAGCCCCCTCGTAGATCGCTGTCGCGACATCCGACACCTCGGCGCGGGTCGGCATCGGGCTGTCGATCATGCTTTCCAGCATCTGCGTCGCCACGATCACCGGCTTGGCGGCCTTACGGCACTTGCGGATCAGCTGCTTCTGGATCGGCGGCACGTTCTGCACCGGCAGTTCCACGCCCAGATCGCCACGCGCCACCATGATGCCGTCCGACGCGCCCAGGATCTCGTCGAAGGCGGCCACGGCGGCCGGCTTCTCGATCTTCGACAGGATCGCCGCGCGCCCCTGCGCCAGATCCCGCGCCTCGGTCACGTCGGCCACGCGCTGCACGAAAGACAGCGCCAGCCAGTCCACGCCAAGCTCGCACACGAATTCAAGGTCGCGCCGGTCCTTGTCCGAAAGCGCCGCCAACGGCAGCACCACGTCGGGCACGTTCACGCCCTTGCGGTTGGAAATCTCGCCGCCCGCGATCACCTTGCAATCCGCGAAATCGGGACCGCACTTGTCGACCTTGACCCGGATCTTGCCATCGTTGACCAGAAGCGTCGCACCCGGCTCCAGCGCCGCAAAAATCTCGGGATGAGGCAGGTTCACGCGGGTCGCGTCACCCTCCGCCGGGTCGAGGTCGAAGCGGAACGCCTGCCCCACCTTCAGCGTCTCGGTCCCGCTGGCGAACACGCCGCAGCGCAGTTTTGGCCCCTGAAGGTCGGCCAGGATGGCGATTGGACGGCCGTAGTCCTTCTCGATCTTGCGGATGATGGCATGGCGCGCGGCGATCTCGGAATGGTCCCCGTGGCTCATGTTCAGGCGGAATACGTCCGCGCCCGCCTCGAACAGCGCGCTGATCATCTCGTAATCGTCGGATGCCGGGCCCAGCGTGGCCACGATCTTGATGCTTCTGTTCCGGTGCATGGAAGTCTCCTTGACTGCCTGTTCGGTCGGACCGGCGGCGGGGACCCCTGCCCCGCGTGCCATGCGCTCCGCCGATAGCGATAACATACTGCTGCGGGGTTTGGCCCATTTTTGCCTCTGCGTCCACCTCGGATCCCGGTTTCACACCTTGTCCCGCAAAGATGTGACACGCGTTCGACAGTGTGGGCCGCCCTGCCATCAGGCGGCGGCGCGTCCCGCTCGTTGCAGACCGCGCAGCACCAGCGCCAGCGGCACGGCGGTCAGCAACAGGCCCGCCACCGACGCGAAAGCCGCGCGCAGGCCAAACGCCTCGCTCGTATGACCCATCAGCGCGGGCGCGAAGAACAGCCCCGCAAAACCGATCACCGCCACCCGCGAGATGACCTGCGTCCGCTGGTGCGGCGCGACCAGCCGACCCGCCAGCGCAAGGCCCATCGGCGCGATCACCGACACGCCCAGCCCCAGCACGCCGAACCCCAGATAGGCGACCGCCGGATTCGGGGCCGCGGCCACGACCAGCGCGCCCGAAGCGGACAGGCAGGCGGCGGCAATGATGACCTGCCATTCGCGCAGACGCTCGGCCACAAGCTGACCCGAGAAGCGGCCCACCGCCATGGTCAGCCCCAACATCGCAGGGCCAAGCGCGCCCTCCGCCGCGCTGCCGCCCAGCGTGCGCTCGACATGCAGCGCCGACCAGGCCTCCACCGTCGCCTCCGACATGAAGGCGACCAGCGTCACCGCACCGCACAGCGCGACCGGCCACAGCGGCGAAGGCGCGGCCGACGCTCCGGGGTCCGGCACCGATGCAAGCGGCGCCATGCGCAGGCTCGCCGCGATGCAGGCCAGCACCAGCGCGCCCACGCCGAAGATCGTCAGCGGCCCAAGCCCCGCCTCGCGCGCCAGCCCGGTGGCCAGCGCCCCGGCTGCATAGCCCAGCGAAAAACTGCCGTGGCTCGCGTTCATCAGCGACCGGCCGCTGACCTCCTCCAGCTCGCTCACCCGCGCGTTCATCAGAACGTCCAGCAGGCCGGAACAGGTGCCCATCACCAGCATCGCCGCGAAGAAGGCCAGCGGTGCGGGCGCAGCCCCCGGCAGCAGCATCGCCGCCGCCAGCGCGACCAGCGCCGCTTGCATCCCGCGCGCGCCCAGCAGGCGGTCGGCGCGCGGCGCCAGCCACATCGCCGTCATCAGCCCGCAGGCCGACCCCAGCAGCAACGTGCCGAAGCGCCCGTCCGACACCGCAAGCCCGGCCTTCAGAACCGGCACCTGCGCGGCGAAACAGCCCCAGAAGATGCCCAGCGCGAAGAACGCTCGGGCCGGGACACGGGCGAGGGAAAGGGCAGAAAGCACGGACATGCCGCCTTCTGCACACTGGCCCGCCCGCCCGCAAGCCCCCTGTTCGCGGCCCGGCGCAGACCATATATCAAGGAGCGACACTGACAGGAGGGACACGCCATGGACGACCAGACCCGGACCGAACTCGAAGCCGCCGCTTTCCGCCGCCTGCGCGACCATCTTGCCGAGCGGGCCGACGTGCAGAACATCGACATGATGAACCTCGCCGGGTTCTGCCGGAACTGCCTGAGCCGCTGGTATCAGGAAGCGGCAAACGAACGCGGCATCGAGATGGACAAGGAAACCGCCCGCACGGCGTTCTACGGGATGCCCTATGCGGACTGGAAGGCGCAGCACCAGCTTGAGGCGACCGCCGAGCAGCAGGCCGCGTTCGAGGTTGCCCACAAAGCGCACTGACGCGCGGATCGGCACCAAGCTGCCGACCATGCAGGGCACCTGCGGCGGTCCGCACGCAGCCGCACCCCGCGGTGCGCCGCCCCCGCCGGGGCGGCTAGCGCCGGAAGTGCCGGAACACGAGGTCATCCGGGTCCGGGCGCGGCGCGTCCGGATCCTGCACGGCCCCTAGCCGCTCCGCCAGTCTCACCGAGCGCGCGTTGTCCGGATCGACATAGCTGACCAGCGTGTCAAGTCGGCGCACATCGCGCGTCCAGTCCCGCAGCGCGGAGGCGGCCTCGAAAGCGATACCGCGCGCCTCGGCCTGCGGATAGACGAACCAGCCCAGTTCGCGTTCCGGAAACAGCGGCCCGGCATTGACCCCGACCTGCCCAAGACAGTCCCCGGTCGCGCGGTCGTCGATCATCAGCGCCCCGGTGCCGAACAGATCCCATTGCGCATGATCCGCGCAGAACATGCCCCATGCGGCGGTATCATCGAATGGGCCACCCATGTGCCGCGCGCGCGGCGAGGCCATCAGTGCGCGAAAGCAGGGCCAGTCCGCCGCGCGCATCGCCCTGAGCGTCAGCCGCGCTGTCGTCAGCACAGGAATGTCGGCCATGCTCCTCCCGTCCCTGCGTTGGTTTCGTCTTGTCGCGGCTTGCCCTGAACGCATGCACCGCGCCCGACCCGTAAAGGCCCTCCTGCACGGCTGCTATGCGTCCGGCGCGGCCAGTTTCCTGGCATAGCCGCGCGGCGTGAACATGCGCGGCCCGTCGCCCGTGGCCACCAGCCGCGACTGGCTGGACCCGACCAGCACAACCGTCAGCATATCCACCTCGTCCACCTCCAGCGCATCGAGGCGGCGGTATTTCAGCGCTTCCTCGGGTCGGCCAAGCGAGCTTGCAAGCAGGACCGGCGTGTCCGCCGGGCGGTATTTCAGCAAGATATCGCGCGCGTCGGCCAGCAGGGTCCGGCGGCGCTTGCTGACCGGGTTGTAGAAGGCAATCACGAAATCTCCCTCCGCAGCCGCCTGTAAACGCTTGAGAATATCCTCGCGCGGAGTCAACAGATCCGACAGCGAAATGGCGCAGAAATCATGTCCCAGCGGCGCGCCGGCGCGGGCGGCGGCGCCTTGCAGCGCGGACACGCCCGGCGCGCTCACGATCTCCACGCGGCGGGCAGCGTCGCTCACCCCACCCGGTCCGTCGCCACGCGCCACAAGTTCATAGACCAGCGCGCCCATGGCATAGATGCCCGCGTCGCCGGAACAGATGATCGCGATGTCGCGCCCCTTGGCGGCTTCCTCCAGCGCGTGGCGGCAGCGGTCCTCTTCGCCGCCCAGCGGAAACTCCGCCCGCGGCTTGCCCGCCGCGATCGCCCCCAACAGATTGATATACAATCCGTATCCCACAAGCTCCTCGGCCTGCGCAACCATCCGGCTGGCTTCCGGCGTGCGCCATTGCGCGTCGCCCGGACCTATCCCCACCAGCGCCACCCGGCCCCGCCCGCGGCCCGGCAGCGGTCCGTCCAGCACGTCCGGCGCGCGGGCCAGCGCGCAGGTGGCATTGGCGGTCTTGGTCTTGGCGACCCTCAGCGCACCATCCGGCCCCGCCACCGCGAGCGCCGCGCCTTCGGACACGCCATGGCAGCCGACCTCGGCGAAGACGACCTCGGACGGTGTGGCCAGCCGCGGGGCGAGCGCTTCAAGTTCGGTGGCGGTGAACAGCCGCAGCGGCACACCCAGCCGCGCCGCCAGCGCGTTAACCGCCGGCTCGTCCGCCTTCAGATCCAGCGTCGCCACCGCCGCCACCGCGCCCGGCGCGATGCCCGCATCCGCCAGCACCCGCGCGGCCAGATCCCGCAGTTCGGCCGCATCACAGCCGCGCGCGCAGCCGACGCCAAGCACATGCCGCCGCGGGTGATACACCAGCCGCGCGGGGCCGCCGTCCAGCGGGGCCTCGGTCACGGCGATCTCGATCTCGGCGTCCGGCTTCTGCGGCAAATCGAACAGCGCCTCGCCTATCAGGCGCGCACCGCCGCCGGCCAGCAGGGCCGCCATGGCGGTCTTGGCGTCCTCGGGGTTGGCCAGAAGGTAGCCGGGCGGAGGCGCGTCCAGCGCCACGCCGAGCGCCACGTCGCCCGCCGTGGTCACCGCCGCCGCGCCGCCAAGCGCCCCGGCGATGTCGCGCGCAAGCCGGTTCGCGCCGCGATGCCCGCCCAGCAACGGCACCACCACCGCGCCGTCATCGGACACCGCCACCACCGGCGGTTCGGCACGCTTGTCGGACAGCAGCGGGGCCACCGCTCGGATAAGGATGCCACTGGCGCAGACCCCGACAACCGGCACACCGGCGGCGAACAGGTCGCGCACATGGTCCAGCGCGTCGTTGAAGGCGACATCGGGCGCGTCCACGCGGTCGACGCGGCCATGCAGCGCCGCACCAAGGTGGTCGGCAACGCGGCGCGCGACCCGCGCACCGGCGCGGTTGATGCACAGCACAACAGGTTTCACAGCCACGGATCGGCCCCTTTCGTCACGAGGATCATCGAGAAATACGGTGCCGCATTCGGCGCTTCGGCCAGCGGCATCACCCGCTGTGACGGCAGGCTGGCGCGTTCCACGTAGACGGCCGCGTCCAGCAGCCCCTCGCGGGCCAGCAGCGCGCGCAGTCGCGGCAGGTGGCGGCCCACCTTCATCAGCACCAGCGTGTCGGCGGACCGGATACGCGCCGCCAGCGCGTCATCGTCCAGCGGGCCGGGCAGCACGGTCATCGCCTCGTTGCGCGCGGCAAGCGGCAGACCGGCCAGCGCAGCGCAGGCGGTGACCGAAGTCACACCGGGCACGACCTGCACCCGGAAGCGCGGAGCCAGCCGGGCGTGAAGGTACATGAAGGAGCCGTAGAAGAACGGATCGCCCTCGCACAGCGTGACCACGTCCTGCCCCGCCTCCAGCGCCTCGGCGATCCGGGCCGCACCTGCGTCATAGGCGGCCTGCGCCGGAGCACGGTCCGTTGTCATGGGCAGGTCGATCAAGATCTCCCGCGCGCCGGGTGGGATCATGTCCGCCGCGATGGACCGCGCCAGACTGTCCCCGCCCGCCAGCGCCGGATAAGCGATGACCGTCGCGCCCTCGATCAGACGCGCGGCGCGACGGGTGACGAGATCAGGGTCGCCGGGCCCAAGCCCGACGCCGAACAGCGTGCCTGCCTGTGGGATCATCTCTTGAGCAGGCTCCATTGCGTGACCGGCATCATTGGGCCCCAGCCGGTCATACCGCCGACCGGGCGCGCGCGGGCGACCGACAGTCGGGTCAACTCGCCGCCCAGCCGGTCATGCAGTGCCAGCAGCACCGCTTCGCTTTGAAGCGTGACGGCATTGGCCACGAGACGCCCCAGCGGCTTGAGCGCGCCCAAAGCGGCATCGGCCGCAGCGTGCGACAGACCCCCGCCGAGGAATACGGCGTCGGGCGCGGGAAGGCCGCCAAAGGCCTCAGGCGCGCGCCCGAGCACCATGTCGAACCCCGGCACCCCGAGTGAGAGCGCGTTTTCCATCGCCATGTCGCGTCGGTCCTCGCGCGGGTCGATGCCAATGGCGCGCGCATCGCAGGCCGCGCGCATCCACTCGATCCCGATGGACCCGCAGCCCGCCCCCACGTCCCACAGCAGCGCCCCGCGCTGCGGCATCAGCTTGGCCAGCGTAACCGCCCGCACCTCGCGCTTGGTGATCTTGCCGTCATGGTGGAACAGGTCGTCCGGCAGGCCCGGCGCGCGGCTGATGATCTGCGCGCCGCTGTCGCCCACGCATTCCACAGCAAGCACGTGGAAGGCTGGCACCTCGCGCCGCCAGCCCGAGGCAAGCCCGCTGATGCGGCTTTCGGACTGCCCGCCCAGATGCGCCAGAACTGTCAGCACGGACGGGCCATAGCCGCGATCGGTCAGCAGCCGCGCGATCTGAGTCGGCGCTTCGGGCCCGGACGTCAGCACCAGCAGCCGTGTGCCCGGCGCGACGAAGGGCAGAATGCGTTCCGGCGCGCGGCCATGCACCGTAAGCGTCTCGACATCGGCCAGCGGCCAGCCCAATCGCGCACAGGCCAGCTGGAAGGCGGACAACTGCGGATGGTACCGGATCTCGGCCGGGTCCAGTTCCTGACCGATCCGCGCACCGACGGAAAACCACAACGGATCGCCCGTCGCCAGCACCGCAACCGGCCGGCCGCGCAGCCCCCGCAGTCGGCCGATCAGCGCGTCAAAGGGTGACGGCCAGGACACCCGCTCGCCCGGCAGCGCGGGGCAGAGCGCGTGCAGCCGCGGCGAGGCGACGACAACCTCGGCGGCGTTGAGCCGGGCGCGCGCGGCGGGCAGCAGGCTGTCGAGCCCGTCATCGCCCATCCCGATGATGTCCAGCCAGGGTGCGGTCACCGCGGCTCTCCGGGCAGGCCGGCCGCCAGCGCGTTCACCGCCGCCGAGGCCATCGCCGATCCGCCGCGCCGCCCGCGCAAAGCGATGAAGCCCGCACCGCGCGGCCGCGCCGCCAGCTCGGCCTTGGATTCCGCCGCGCCGACGAAGCCGACCGGAAAACCGAGGATCAGCGCAGGCGGCGGCGCCCCGCCCTCGATCGCTTCGAGAAGATGGAACAGCGCGGTGGGCGCATTGCCGATAGCCACGACGCTGCCTGCCAGCCGGTCGCGCCATAACTCCACAGCCGCCGCGGACCGGGTGGTGCCCAGATCGGCGGCCAGCGCGGGCACGCGCTGATCGTTCAGGGTCACGATCACCTCGTTCCCGGCGGGCAGCGCGCGGCGGATCACCCCGGCGGCGACCATTTCGCAGTCGCACAGCACAGGAGCCCCCGCAGCCAGCGCGGCGCGCCCCGCCTCGGCCGCGCCGGGCGAGGATGCCAGCCGGTCGGCCACGTCGATCATCCCGCAGGCGTGGATCAGCCTGATCGCGACCGCCTGCATCGCCGCATCGAACCGGTCCAGCCGCGCCTCGGCCCGCACGGTGGCGAAGCTCTGCGCATAGATCGCGGCCGGATCCTTTTCATAAGGGCGCATCACAGTCCGCTTCCCCCGATCGGCGCGGTTGGTCCGGCCTCGCGAAGATCCCCACCGGATGTTGCGGCGCGCGCCGCACGCGCGGCGGCCAGACGCGGCGAACCGGTCGTCACGCCTTGCGCCTGCGTGCGCTTTCCGGCCCGTGCGGGTGGTCGGCGTGGGGATAGGGGGCGTGGTGATGGTGCCCGTGGCCATGCCCGTGGTCGTGGCTGTGCCCGTGGTCATCCCCGTGGTGGTGGCCATGCGGGTGATGATCATGGACATGCGCGGCATCCAGACGGCATTCGCCGGTGCAAAATGTGTCGCACAGCGCGCAATCGGCCACGTTCGATCCCGGCGCGCTGGCGCCCTGGCCTTCGACATGGTGGTGGTGGCTTTCCTGCACTGCACCGACCTCGGCCTCGAAGCCCAGCACCTGCGTGCGGTACTTGCACATCGCGCAGTTCGGCGGCGGTACCTCGCCGACCTGTTCGGTCACCCGTTCCGCGAATGTCTCAAGCACCTTGGGATGATCGCCAAGATACCCCGCCTTAACAAAATCCAGATCCGGATGCGCCGCCGCCACGCGATCGGTGAAACCGTAGATCCGGTCAATCAGGATGCCCGAGAACAGGAAGTAGGGGAACACGACGACCCGCTTGTAGCCCAGCTTTGCCACATGCGTCAGGCACGGTTCGACCAGCGGGAAGGTCACGCCGGAATAGCCGACCTCGCACCAGCCGAAGCCCATGCCCTCCCAAAGCATCCGCGCGATCTTTGATACGTTGCCATTGGCATCGGGGTCCGAAGCGCCGCGCCCGATCACGACAAGGCAGGTGTCATGCCGCGCGACCGGCCCGCCAACGGCATCGGCCTGCGCCAGCGCAGCCTCGATCCGGGCAGCAGCGGCGGCGATCATTTTCGGATCGACGCCAAGTTCGCGGCCGTAGCGCACCTCGATCCCGTGTGTGGCGGCATAGGTGTTCAGCACCGTAGGAATATCGTTCTTGGCGTGCATCGCCGCGAACAGCATGCCCGGTACCGCGAGGATCCGTTCGCACCCCGCTTCGCGCAACCGGTCCAGCCCGTCGCGGATCACCGGGTTGGCGAATTCGAGATAACCATAGTCGCACAACCAGTCCGCTGGCAGGTAATCCGGCAGTTTCGTGGCCAGTTGGGCGAACTCGTCCACGGCGGATTGGCTGCGCGACCCGTGACCGCAGATCATTACGCCAGTGCGGGGCTGGGGCATTTCCATCGGTTCAACCTTCCTGCGGCTCGCGGGTATCGTCGCAGTTGCCCTCGGCCTTGGGCCGCGCTTCGCCGCCGGTCTTGCGCCGTCCCTTCAGCGCGCCCCAGATGCCAACCGCGATGGCCGCCCCGATCGCCGCGCCCGCAACCCAGTGGTCATGCCCAGCCAGACCGGCAAGATGGCCGGGATGCGCCTGCGCGGGCGCAGCGGCCACGCCAAGCATGGGAAGTGTCACAATGAGGTATCGCATTTGTCCGCTCCGGTCGGTTCATGGCCGGAGCATGCTGCGGGCCGGTCGTGCCGTCCCTGACGATGCGGCCGCGATCCCCCTGCTTGGGTCGGACCGCTGCGCCGCCAACCTCTCCGGCCGAATGGCGTCGTCTCGGTCGGTATATCAAGCACGCCCTCCCATGCAATCGCCTTTCGGCACCCGCGCGGATGTGCGCAGGCGCAGGGCGGATGCGCCCCCATAGGGCAGGCATCGCGCCACGCGTCGGCCTATATCTTGCGCAACACAAGGAGGATGACATGGGCAAGCTGGTCAACGGCGAATGGAAAGACACCTGGTACGACACGAGTGAAACCGGCGGCGCGTTCCAGCGCGACACATCGAAGTTCCGCAGCTGGGTGACCGCCGATGGCGAGCCCGGGCCAGATGGTGCGGACGGGTTCAAGGCGGAAAGCGGGCGCTATCACCTCTATGTCAGCTTCGCCTGTCCCTGGGCGCATCGCGCGCTGATCTTCCGCACTCTGAAAGGGCTTGAGCAGCATATCGACGTTTCGGTGGTGCACCCCGACATGCTGGGCGACGGCTGGACCTTCGACACCAATTTCGACGGGGCTACCGGAGACCGGCAAGGTGGGCGGCGTTTCCTGCGTGACCTCTACACCGGCGTGAACCCGGACGTGTCGGGCCGCGTCACGGTTCCGGTGCTCTACGACACCGCGACCAACACCATCGTGTCGAACGAAAGCGCCGAAATCATCCGCATGTTCAACAGCGCCTTCGACGGCCTCACCGGCAACACGGACGACTACTGGCCGAAGCCGCTGCGCGGCCGGATCGAAGAGGTGAACGCACGGGTATACGACACGCTGAACAACGGGGTTTACAAGGCCGGGTTTGCCACGACGCAGGATGCCTACGAGGACGCAGTGGTGCCACTGTTCGACACCCTCGACTGGCTGGAGGATTTGCTAGGCCAAAACCGCTATCTGGCAGGCGACACTCTCACCGAAGCGGACTGGCGCTTGTTCACGACGCTTATCCGCTTCGACGCCGTGTATCACGGGCATTTCAAATGCAACCGTCGGCGGATTGTGGATTACCCGAACCTGTGGGCCTACACGCGCGAACTCTATCAGGTGCCGGGTATCGCGGACACAGTACGGTTCGACCATTTCATGCGGCACTACCACTACAGCCACGAGACGATCAATCCGCACCGCATCGTTCCGGTTGGCCCCGCGCTCGACCTCGATGCGCCACACGGGCGGGACAAGCCGCGCGATCAGATGGGCGCGGCGTAGTGCTCGACCATCGCGGCGATATCCTCGGGCGGGGTGGCGACCGGAACATAGGCGCAGGCATTCACGACATGGTTGAAGATCGATCCGTCCGAAAAGAAGCTGGCGGCGGTCACGAACAGAATGCGCACGTTGGGCGCACGGTAACTTGCATAGTCGGCGACGGCGAAAGCGCTTCCATCGGTCAGCAAGACATTGAGAATGACAACCGCAATGCCGCCGTCGCGCAGGGCGGACACGGCCCCCGCCTGGTCATGCGCAACGCGGACAGTCCTGCCTTGTCGTTCGACATGACGCCGCCAAAGAGCGGCGAGTTGCGGGTTGCTTTCGACGATCAGTAAAGTCATTCAAATATCCAGTGGATCCCAAGCCGGGAGTCATGTGGCCGAGATCTATGCGGAAAAAGACTTAACAAGTGATTAAGACTGATGACGAACCGGTTAACAGAACCGCGAGCGGACGTGAGCGCGACCAGCCGGAGGACGCGGGCATGATCACCTGGATCACCGTATGCGACACCTGCAAACGCGACACCTGGACCGAGGGCACCGCGCTGACCGACGGCGAGTCGCTGGCTGCGCTGGTCGAACGGGCGGCTCAGGACGTGACCGGGGTCGAGGTGCGGCGCCACAGTTGCCTCATGGGCTGCACGTCGGCCTGCAACGTGACTGTTCAGGCTCGCGGCAAACTGGCTTACACCCTGGGCCGTTTCGAACCCCACTCCCTCGCCGCCGAAGCGATTGTCGGCTACGCAGCTTTGCACGCCGACAGCGCGACCGGGCAGGTGCCCTATCGCAGCTGGCCCGCCGGGGTGAAAGGCCATTTCGTGACCCGGCACCCGCCCCTGCCCGACACTTGACCATGATCGGCGGCGCACGCGACCACGGCGGCGGGCTGGATGCGGCGGCGGCGCGGCATGGCGGCGCGCGGGCCGACTGGCTGGACCTGTCCACCGGGATCAATCCGGTGCCCTACCCGGTGGCGGACGTTCTGGCATGTCTTGCGCCCGACGCCTGGACGGCGCTGCCCGACGGAGCTGCCCAGGATGCGCTGACCGAGGCCGCGCGCGCGCACTGGCTCGTGCCGCGCGGCGCCGCCCTGCTGGCCGCGCCCGGCGCCTCCGCCCTGATCGCGCGCATCCCCGCGCTGTGCCCGCCGGGTCGGGTCGTGATACCCGGCCCGACCTACAACGAACACGCCGCCGCCTTCGCGGCGCAGGGCTGGCACGTGGCCCAGCAAGGAACTGGCGGTGCACGGGTCGCGGTAAACCCGAACAATCCCGACGGCCGAACGTGGCGCGCGGAAGAATTGACCGGCACGGGCGCGGCGCTGACAGTGATCGACGAAAGCTTCTGCGACATCTCCCCCGAAGCCAGCCTGATCGCGCTGGCGGACCGGCCCGGCGTCATCGTGCTGAAAAGCTTCGGCAAGTTTTGGGGGCTTGCCGGACTTCGGCTGGGCTTCGCCATCGGCGATCCGGCGTTGCTGGCGCGACTGGCCGAAAGCCTCGGCCCGTGGCCCGTGTCGGGCCCGGCTCTGGCGATCGGCGCCGCGGCGCTGCGCGATGCCACATGGGCCGACCGCACCCGCGAGCGGCTGCGCATCGACGCGGCCCGGCTTGACGCGATCATGGCCGCTGCGGGCACAGGACCGGGGCGCGGCACGCGACTTTTCCGGCTTTACGACACGGATGATGCAGCCGCCTGGCAGAAGCGACTCGCAGGTCGGCGGATCTGGTCGCGGGTGTTTCCCTACTCGCCGCGCTGGCTGCGGCTGGGCATGCCCGGGCCGGACGGCTGGACCCGACTGGAGGGGCTTTGATGGAACTTCACGCCGCCGCGCTGCTGGCCGCGCTGCTGCTGGACGCGGCCCTTGGCGAGCCGGACGCGCTGTGGTCGCGCCTGCCGCACCCCGCCGTGCTGATGGGCCGGGCGGTGGCCTTTTGCGAGCGGCGTTTCAATACCGGCACCCATCGCCGGGCGCGCGGCGTGGCGGTGATGGCCGGGCTCTGCGCCGGGGCTTGGGCGATTGGCACGGCCATCGCCGATCTGCCGCTTATCGGCTGGGCGCTGGAGATTGCCCTTGGCGCGGTGCTCCTGGCCCAGAAAAGCCTTGTGGATCATGTCCGCGACGTGGCGCGCGGGTTGCGCGCGTCGCCCGAGGAAGGCCGCCGAATGGTGGCGCGGATCGTCGGGCGCGACACCGCCTCGATGGATGAGCCTGCGATCAGCCGCGCGGCGATCGAAAGCGCGGCCGAGAATTTCTCGGACGGGGTGGTGGCCCCGGCGCTGTTCTTCCTTCTGGCCGGGCTGCCGGGCATCCTGCTTTACAAGATCGTCAACACCGCCGACAGCATGATCGGCTATCGCACCCCTGCGCTGGAGGAGTTCGGTTTTTTTGCTGCGCGTTTGGATGATGTTCTGAACTGGTTTCCTTCGCGTCTGAGTGCGCTGGTTCTGAGTGCGGGGTTCCGGCGCGGGCCCGACATGGCCGCGCTGCGGCGCGATGCCGGGCTGCACCGGTCGCCGAATGCCGGCTGGCCCGAGGCGGCGATGGCACAGGGGCTGGGCGTGGCGCTGTCGGGTCCGCGCAGCTATGACGGGCGGATGCGGGACTTTCCCTTCGTCTGGCCGCGGGGCGCGCGCAGCCCCGGCCCGGCCGAGATCGACCGCGCCGCCGACGCGCTGTGGCGGGGCTGGAAGGTGCTGGCCGCCGCCGTGCTGCTGCTGGCCGTGCCCGCTCTGTTCTGAGCGCGGCGCCGGCCGGTCACTCCACCGTGACGGATTTCGCGAGATTGCGGGGCTGGTCCACGTCCGTGCCCTTGGCCACCGCCGTGTGATAGGCCAGAAGCTGCACCGGCACGGCATAGGCGATGGGCGCGAAGACCGGGTCCACCTGCGGCATCCGCAGCCATTTCCAGACCCCGTCGCTGGCGCGTTCCAGCCCCGGCCCGTCCGAGACCAGCAGCACCTTGCCGCCGCGCGCCATCACCTCCTGCATGTTCGACACGGTCTTGTCGAACAGCCGGTCCATCGGTGCCAGCACCACGACCGGCACGTTGGGATCGATCAGCGCGATGGGGCCGTGCTTCAGCTCGCCGCTGGCATAGCCCTCGGCATGGATGTAGCTGATTTCCTTCAGCTTCAGCGCGCCTTCCAGCGCCATCGGGAACAGCGCGCCGCGCCCCAGGAACAGCACGTCCTGCGCTTCGGCAAGCTCGGCCGCGATGCCCGCGATGTCCGAGGCCAGCGACAGCGCCTGGTTGACCGCGCCCGGCACCGCGCGCAGCGCCGCCATCACCTGCGCCATCCGGTCCTCCGTCAGCGTGCCGCGATCGGCCGCCGCGCGCACCGCCATCGCCGCCAGAACGGTCAACTGGCAGGTGAACGCCTTGGTGGAGGCCACGCCGATCTCCACCCCCGCGCGGGTCGGCAGGACCACGTCGCTTTCCCGCGCGATGGAGCTTTCGGGCACGTTCACCACCGAGGCGACCTTCACCCCCTGCCCGGCGACATGGCGCAGCGCGGCCAGGGTGTCGGCCGTCTCGCCCGACTGGCTGACGAACACCGCGAGGCTGCCCTCGGGCATCGGCGGTTCGCGGTAGCGGAACTCGGACGCGATATCGACCTCGACCGGCAGGCGGGCCAGCTGCTCGAACCAGTATTTCGCGGTCAGGCAGGCGTAGTAGGCCGTCCCGCAGGCCACCATCGTGATGCGCGACACGGCGGAGAAATCCAGCCCCTCGGGCAGGGTCACGCCCGGCGTGCCCTCGCGCAGGTATTCGGCCAGCGTGTCCCCGATGGCCAGCGGCTGTTCGCCGATCTCCTTGGCCATGAAGTACTTGTGGCCACCCTTGTCCACGAAGCTGGTGTCGGGCGCGAGGGTGCGCATCTCGCGCGCCACCGGGGTTCCGGCGGTATCCGTGATCTCGACGCCGTCGCGCGTCAGCACGGCGAAATCCCCTTCCTCGAGATAGGTCAGCCGGTTGGTCAGCGGCGCCAGCGCGATCGCGTCCGAGCCGACGAACATCTCGCCCTCGCCATGCCCGATCGCCAGCGGCGAGCCGCGCCGCGCCGCGACGATCAGGTCGGGATGCCCGTCGAACAGGAAGCACAGCGCGAACGCCCCGTCGAGCCGGTCCACCGTGCGCCGCGCGGCGGCGACCGGATCGAGGCCCTGCGCCATGTGGTGCTGCGCCAGGAGCGCGACGGTTTCGGTGTCGGTGTCGGTGCTCGAGGTCAGGCCGACCGCCGCGAGTTCGGCCCGCAGGTCGCGGAAGTTCTCGATGATGCCGTTGTGCACGACCGCCACCGGCCCGGCCCGGTGCGGGTGCGCGTTGCCCACCGTGGGCGCGCCATGCGTCGCCCAGCGGGTGTGGCCGATGCCGATCTTGCCGGGCAGCGGATCGTGCACCAGAAGGTCCGACAGTTCGACCAGCTTGCCCGCGGCGCGGCGGCGGTCCAGCCGGCTGTCCTGCAGCGTGGCGATGCCCGCGCTGTCATAGCCGCGGTATTCCATGCGCCGCAGCGCCTCGACCAGCATGGGGGCGACTTCGTGCTGCCCCAGAACGCCCACGATTCCGCACATGTCCCTACTCCGCCTTGCGGGCCAGGCCCGCCTTGATTGCCAGCAGCCGCGCGCGCAGCTTCACCGCCAGGCCCGGCTTGTTCTGCTGGCGCGCCCGTGCCAGCGCCAGCGCCTCGGCCGGCACGTCCGCGGTGATGACCGACCCGGACGCGGTCATCGCCCGGTCGCCCACGCTGACCGGCGCGACCAGCATCGTGTTCGAGCCGATGAAGGCCTCCGTCCCGACCACGGTCCGGTGCTTGAGAACGCCGTCATAGTTGCAGGTGATCGTGCCCGCGCCGATATTCGTGCCCGCGCCGATCTCGGCATCGCCGACATAGGACAGGTGGTTGACCTTCACCCCGTCTCCCAGCGCGGCGTTCTTGGTTTCCACGAAATTGCCGATCCGCGCGCCCGCGCCCAGCCTCGTGCCGGGCCGCAGCCGGGCATAGGGGCCGGCCACCGCGCCCGCGCCCACCTGTGCCCCTTCGAGATGCGAGAACGCCCGGATGCGCGCGCCCTCCGCCACCCGCACGCCGGGCCCGAACACCACGTTGGGTTCCACCACCACGTCGCGGCCGAACACGGTATCGGCGGCAAGGAACACGGTGTCCGGCGCGACCAGCGTGACGCCCGCCGCCATCACCTCGGCCCGGCGCCGGGCCTGGAACACCGCCTCGGCCCCGGCCAGTTCGGCGCGGGTGTTGATGCCCAGCGTCTCGGCCTCGTCGCAGGTGACCGCGCCGCAGCGCAGGCCGCGCGCATTGGCGATCTGCACGATGTCGGTCAGGTAGTACTCGCCCGCCGCGTTGTCGTTGCCGACCGCCGCCACCAGGTCGAACAGCGTGGCGGCGCGCGCCATGACGACGCCCGAATTGCACAGCCGCACGGCGCGCTCCGTCTCGGTCGCGTCCTTGAATTCCACGATCCGGTCCAGCCGGTCGCCATCGGTGATCAGGCGACCGTAGCGGCCCGGCTCCCGCGCCTCGAACCCCAGCACGACCACGTCGTTTCCGGCCGCGCGCGCCTCGGCCATGCGGCGCAGGGTCTGCGGGGCGATGAAGGGGGTGTCGCCGTACAGCACGACCGCGTCGCCGCCGAAATCCGCGAGCGCCGGACGGGCCTGCGCGACGGCATGGCCGGTCCCGAGTTGCCGGTCCTGGCGCACCGTGACCGCGCCCGGCGCGATGGCGCCGACCGCCGCTTCGACCCGCGCCGCGCCGTGGCCCGTCACCACGACCACCCGCTCGGGATCAAGCGCCGCCCCGGCACCAAGCGCATGCGCCAGAAGCGGCTGCGCCCCAACCTCGTGCAGAACCTTCGGAAGACCCGACAACATCCGGCTCCCCTGCCCCGCAGCAAGAACGATCAATGCCGTCCCTAGTGTC
>NZ_QGKU01000014.1 GCF_003172915.1 Meridianimarinicoccus roseus | reverse complement strand
AGGCCCTGGATTTTTTTGGATGTCTTGCGGAGTGCGGAAAGGTCGCGGTTCTCGTTGCGGTGCGGAGTGCGCCGAAATTGCGATGTGACCTTTCGCGGTCGTTTCGCTACAAGACCTGCGAAGGTTGAGATCAAGCAGGGGTTTTGTGTGGTGCAAGTCGAGTTGACGGAACTGCCTGGCGTCCTTCTCCTGACGCCGCGGCGTTTCGGGGATGACCGGGGCTTCTTTTCCGAGGTGTACAACCGCGAGGTCATGGCCGCGCACGGGGTGGATGTCCCCTTCGTGCAGGACAACCATTCGCTGTCCCGGCAGGTCGGCGTCGTGCGCGGGCTGCATTTCCAGGCCCCGCCCCATGCGCAGGACAAGCTGGTCCGCGTCGGGGCCGGGCGGGTGAAGGATGTCGCGGTGGATATCCGGCGCGGCTCGCCGCATTACGGCAAGTGGGTCGCGGTGGAGCTGTCGGCCGAGGTCGGCAACCAGCTGTTCATTCCCAAGGGCTTCCTGCACGGCTTCTCGGTTCTCGAACCGGACAGCGAGCTTCTGTACAAGTGCTCCGACTATTACGCGCCGGAGTGCGACGGCGCCGTGCGCTTCGACGATCCGGACCTCGACATCGACTGGGGCGTCGATCCGGCCGCCGCGATCCTGTCCGCCAAGGATGCCGCCGCGCCCCTTCTCAAGGACTTTGACAGTCCGTTTGTCTACGAGGACTGAAGCCATGAAGATACTTGTCACCGGCGGTGCCGGGTTCATCGGGTCCGCCGTCGTCCGGCTGGCCGTGGCGCGCGGCCACGAGGTCGTGAACCTCGATGCGCTGACCTATGCCGCCTGCCTCGACAACGTGGCGCCGGTCGCCGACAGCCCGCTTTACGCCTTCGAGAAGGCCGATATCCGCGACGGCGCGGCGCTGGCGCGGATCTTCGCGCAGCACCGGCCCGACAAGGTGATGCACCTGGCCGCGGAAAGCCACGTGGACCGGTCGATCGACGGGCCCGGCGCCTTCATCGAAACCAACGTGAACGGCACCTACGAGATGCTGAACGCGGCACGCGCCTACTGGGTGGAGGCCGGTCGGCCCGACACCTTCCGGTTCCACCACATCTCCACCGACGAGGTCTACGGCACGCTCGGCGCGACCGGACAGTTCACCGAGGACACGCCCTACGCCCCGAACTCGCCCTATTCGGCCAGCAAGGCGGCGTCCGACCACCTGGTGCGGGCCTGGGGCGAGACCTATGGCCTGCCCTTCGTGCTGACCAACTGCTCCAACAATTACGGCCCCTACCATTTCCCCGAGAAGCTGATCCCGGTCGTCATCCTCAAGGCGCTGGCCGGAGAGCCGATCCCGGTCTACGGCAAGGGCGAGAACGTGCGCGACTGGCTTTACGTGGAAGACCACGCCGACGCGCTGCTGTGCGTTCTGGAAAACGGCAGGACCGGCCGGACCTACAACATCGGCGGCGAGAACGAGGCGAAGAACATCGACATCGTCGGCAAGATCTGCACGATCCTCGATGCCAAGCGCCCGAAGAACACGGCCTACTGCGAACAGATCAGCTTCGTGACCGACCGGCCGGGGCACGACCTGCGCTACGCGATCGACCCGACCCGCATCCGCACCGAACTCGGGTGGCGACCGTCCGTGACGCTCGACGAGGGTCTCGAGAAGACCGTGCAATGGTATCTCGACAACGAGGACTGGTGGCGCGCGCTGCAAGGCCGGGCGGGGGTTGGCGAACGGCTCGGGGCGAAGGCATGAAGATCCTGGTCTACGGAAAGTCCGGCCAGCTCGGGCTGGAACTGCAACGGCGCGCGGGCGACGTGGTGCTGGACGTGCGCGACGAGTTCGAGGCCGATTTCACCAACCCCGATGCCTGCGCCGCGATGGCCGCGCAGACCGACGCAGATGCCATCATCATCGCGGCGGCCTATACCGCCGTGGACAAGGCCGAAAGCGACGAGGACCTCGCGCTCGCGGTGAACGGCACGACCCCCGGCGCGATCGCCCGGGCGGCGGCCGCGCGCGGCCTGCCGGTCGTGCTGGTGTCCACCGACTACGTGTTCGACGGCAGCGGCGAGCAGCCCTTTTCCATCGACGCGCCCACCGGCCCGCTCGGTGCCTACGGGCGCACCAAGCTCGTCGGCGAGACGGCGGTGCGCGATGCGGGCGGACCCCATGCGATCCTGCGCACCTCGTGGGTGGTGTCCTCGCACGGGCACAACTTCGTGAAGACGATGCTGCGCCTCGGGGCGGAGCGGGACCGCCTGACCATCGTCGCCGACCAGGTCGGCGGGCCGACCCCGGCGGCGGCGCTGGCCGATGCCTGCATGACGGTGGCGGACCGGCTGGTGCGCGATGCGTCGGTGACGGGCACCTACCACGTGACCGGCGGACCGGATGTCAGCTGGGCCGATTTCGCCCGCGAGATCTTCCGCCAGTCGGGCACGCAGTGCGAGGTCGCGGACATCCCGACCCGCGACTACCCGACCCCCGCGCGCCGGCCGCTGAACTCGCGGCTCGACAACAGCATGACACAGACCGTCTTCGGCCTGCCCCGCCCCGACTGGCGCGCCGGGCTGACCGACATTCTCAAGGACCTCGGAGCATACCGCGCATGACCGATCGCAAGGGCATCATCCTTGCCGGGGGCTCCGGCACCCGGCTTTATCCGATCACGCAGGGCGTGTCCAAACAGCTGCTGCCGATCTACGACAAGCCGATGATCTACTTCCCGATCTCGGTGCTGATGCTGGCCGGCATCCGCGAGATCGCGATGATCACGACGCCGGTCGACCAGGCGCAGTTCCAGCGCACGCTCGGCGACGGCGCGCAATGGGGCATCTCGATCACCTACATCACCCAGCCCTCGCCCGACGGCCTGGCGCAGGCCTATATCCTGGCCGAAGACTTCCTGGACGGCGCGCCGTCGGCCATGTGCCTCGGCGACAACATCTTCTTCGGGCACGGGCTGCCGGACCTGCTGGCGGCGGCCGATGCCAAGCCGCAGGGCGGCACCGTCTTCGGCTACCGCGTGTCGGACCCGGAACGCTACGGCGTGGTGGCCTTCGGCGCGGACGGCAAGGCCAGCCAGATCATCGAGAAGCCGGCGGTGCCGCCGTCGAACTACGCGGTGACGGGGCTCTATTTCCTCGACGGGGACGCGCCCGCGCTGGCGCGGCAGGTCAAACCCTCCGACCGCGGGGAGCTCGAGATCACGACCCTGCTGGAGATGTACCTCGCCAGGGGCCTGCTGAGCGTCGAGCAGATGGGCCGGGGCTATGCATGGCTCGACACCGGAACGCATGGCAGCCTGCTCGATGCCGGCAATTTCGTGCGCACGCTCACCCTGCGACAGGGACAGCAGGTCGGATGCCTCGAGGAAATCGCCCATGACGCAGGATGGATCAGCCGCGACGACCTGCTGAAAGCCGCGCAGGGTTACCGAAAAAACGACTACGGCGCATACCTCGCAAGACTGGCCGAGGAATAATGAACATGCCGTCGAACCTCGGGTCTGGCGGCCTTGCACCCAAAGACGTTTCTGGATTGACACTGACCTACGGCGACCGTGTCGACCTTCTGGAGCAGATGGTTGCAGGACTATGTCGGGAGGGGGTCGGGCACCTCATGGTGCTTGCCAACGGGCTGAAGGCAGAACCGCTTGCACGGCTGCATGCGCTGGCCCGCGACACCACGGTGCGCGGCTTGTCGATGACGATCCTGGAAAGCCCGGAGAACCTGGGCTCGGCGGCCGGGTTCGGGCGGCTGCTCTCGGCGGCACGGAGCGTTGGCACGGTCAAGGCTGTCTGGTTCATGGACGACGACAATCTGCCCTGTCCCGGCGCCCTGGCCGCCCTTCTGGCAGTGCAGGCGATGCATCCGGGCGCGGCCGTATCAGCGGTGCGCCGCGATCGCAGCTACCTCGTGCGTGCAGCGCGCACCGGGATCGCCCCGGACCCGGCCCCCGGAGTGGCTTTCAGCATGGATCTGGGGCGGCGCCCGCGCAATCTCTGGCGCAGGCTGACCAGGGGCAGTCCGGTGCCCGCTCCGACCCCACCCGCGGCGGTGCCTATCGCCCGCGTGCCCTATGGCGGGCTTCTGGTGCCACGTGCGCTGATGGAAATGGTCGCGCCGCCGCGAGAGGATTTCGTCCTTTATGCGGACGACTACGAGTACAGCGAGCGGCTCGGGGCGGCGGGCGGGCTGTTCCTGGCGGGGGCCGCCGAAGTCGAGGATCTCGAGGCGTCCTGGAATGCGACCGGAAAGCGGACCCCGACGCTGCCGCAGAGCCAGCTGGTGCGCCTGGCGACGATGCCCGCTGACTTCCGGCTCTATTATTCCTTGCGCAACGCGCTTGTGCTGGACCGCAACCGGGCGCGCGGCATGGCCATCCTGCCCTTCGTGCTGAACTTGACTGTCCTGGTCATGGCGGGTTGCACGCACGCGTTTGCGCGCGGGCGGTCCGCAAATGCGCAAGTCATCTTGCAAGCGGTGCGGGACGGTGTATCGGGCCGCCTGGGAAGATCGCCAGATTTTCCGCTGCCGTAACGCCAAAGGATCTTGCCAGATGAACACCGTGCAAACGGACCCGAGGGACGCGTTCTTCGATGTAAGCGCCTTGAAAGCCGGCATGGAAAGCCGTGCCGGGCGCGCCTCGATCCTTGTGCTCGCCATGGCGGGGCTGAAACTCGTGCTGCACCTGGGCAGCACGATCGTCCTTGCGCGACTGATCCCGCCCGAAGAATTCGGGATCGCATCGCTGGCAATGCCGATCGCGGTGATCGCGATGAACCTGTCGCAATTCGGGCTGGCGCAACCGATCGTCCAGATGCCGACAGTCACGCATCGCCTGGTCAGCACGCTGTTCTGGGTGAACCTGTTGCTGGGCGCCCTGTTCGGCGGCGCGCTGGTAGCCGGATCAGGAGCGGCGGCGCGGTTCTACGGCGTGCCCGAGGTCGGACCGGTCTTCGCCGTTCTCGGCCTGTCCGTGGTGATGACCGCCATCCTGACCCAATACATCGCCATCCTGCGGCGCAAGATGCACATTCGCCTGCTGGAATACGGGGCGCTGGCGGCCTTCGCGCTCAGCGTGGCGGCGGCGGTCGTGGCGGCCTTCCTCGGGGCGAGTTACTGGGCCGTGATCCTGCAACAGGTCCTGCAGGGTGTCCTGACCGTGGCGATCTTCGCCTTCCATACACCCTGGCTGCCGTCGCGGCCGCGTCTGCGGGATCTGCGCGAGGCGCGCAGCGCGCTGAGTTTCGGCGGAAACGTGGCGCTGTCCAACCTGCTCGAACAGGCATCGCATGCCCTGCCGGTGATCCTGATCGGGCGCCTCTACTCGCCGCTTGAAGCAGGCCTCTATCAGCGCAGTTCCACGCTGGCACGGCTGCTGCCGACCCGCGCGGTAAGCCCGCTCGCATCGGTCTTCGTGTCGTCGCTGAGCCGGGTGCAGGACGATCCCGCCGCGTTCAGATCGCTGTTCCTGCGCATGATGACGCGGCTCAACATGATCATGATGCCGATCGGGGTGCTGGCGTTCACCTGCGCCGATATCGTGGTGCCGGTCGTGCTGGGCCAGGACTGGGCCGCTTCCGCTCCGATCCTGGCGTGGCTGTGCCTGATGCTTCTCCAGAACACGCTTGATCAAGGGGTGAACTGGGCACTCATTGCCAGTGGTGCCAGCCGTTCCCTGACGGCCATTTCCGCGCTCAGCCTGGTGATTGTCTGTGTCGCCATGTACGCGATCGGAAATGGTGGGGATATCGTCCTGATCGCCATGGTACTCATGCTCAGCAATACGTTTGTACGCCAGCCGGTTCTCGCGTGGCTCGGGATCACGCACACGCATCTTGATCTTGAAACGGTGATCCGCGGATACCTGCTTGATCTGGGGCTTGCTGTGGTCGCGATCGTGCTGGTGACGGCAGTGCGTGGTTCCATCGTCGGCGGGGGGGACTTCGTTGAACTCGCTGCAAGCATCGCGATTGTGGTCTTGCTCTTCGCGGCCCGGGTCATGGCGAATGCCGAACTCAGGGCCGATGTCCTGAAACTGGTCTTCATCACAGCTGCGCGAAGGTAAGTGCGGGCCAGGTGTCGCCTTGAACGAAAACCGATACATCAATCCGAAAGTAGCCGAGACATGAAGATACGCCCGATTGCAATCTATCTTCCCCAGTTTCATCCGATTGCCGAAAATGACGCGTGGTGGGGCAAGGGATTCACGGAATGGCGTAACGTCGTGAAGGCACGCCCCAAATTCAAGGGACATTATCAACCACATCTTCCGGCAGACCTGGGCTTTTACGATCTGCGCCTGCCCGAGGTGCGCGAAGAGCAGGCCCGCCTTGCGCGTGAGCACGGCATTCACGGATTTTGCTATTATCACTACTGGTTCAACGGCAAGCGCCTGCTGGAACGCCCTTTCGAGGAAGTCTTCCAGTCCGGCAAGCCGGATTTTCCATTCATGCTGGCCTGGGCGAACGAGAACTGGAACCGCGCCTGGTCAGGCGACGAAAACGACGTGATGCTGGCCCAGGATTACAATCAGGAAGACCATGTGGCGCACATCAATACGCTGATCCCCTATTTCAAGGATCCGCGCTACATCCGGGTGGACGGCAAGCCGGTTTTTGCGATCTACAAGGATGATCACATCGAGGACCTGGAAGGCATGATACGCATTTTCCGCGAAGAGGCGCGGAAAAGTGGCCTTGAGCTGTATCTGTGCAGGTTCGACCGCCGCCTCGGCAGCCGCCTGGATGCGCCCGAGGTTGTCGGCTTCGATGCCGCGATAGAATTCCAGCCGTTGTCGCGGTCATTTGCCGACTATACCCGCCTGCAGAACCGCCGCTTCGGAAGAAGGCTGGTGAATCTCGGCAGGAGAATCCTGGACAAGGCCGTGCGGGCATTGCGGCTTTCGTCGGTATTTCAGACCGGCCCGGCCAGAGACATCAAGCACGATCTCAAGGATTTCGTGAATTTCGACATCTCCCGGCCGAAAGATCCGTACACTGTATTTCCCGGCGTCAGCCCGATGTGGGACAACTCATCCCGGCGCACCCAGGGCAGCGCCACCATTTTCACGAATTCCTCGCCGGAACTTCTTCGCCACTGGGTGGAAAAAAAGGTGGCCGGTTTCGAAGCGCCGTCACCCGATGAGAATTTCCTGTTCATCAACGCATGGAATGAATGGGCGGAGGGCAATCACCTGGAGCCCTGTGAAAAATACCATGACCAGTTTCTGAAAGCCGTGTCCGAAGGTGTGGAGGCCGGCTCACGCACGCGCTGAACCCGTGCCGCGCCCGAAGACACACGCTTTCCCGCGAATTCGGGCACTGACAGGATCCATGACCTTTTCGGTTTTCTGCGCCCGGATGATGTGACCGCCGCCCGGCGGCATCTGCCGGGGCGGGTCCGCGTCCCACGGCCGGGCATGACCCTGCACGAAGCCTGCAGGATCTGACCGGGGCGCCTCCGGGTATTGCCGTCCGCACCGCCGCCGATGGCTGCCGATGCCTCGGGCCGGTGCCGGCATCACGCGGAGATCAAACCGAGGCTTTCAAGCTTCAACAGCACCTGCTGGGCGCAGAAATCGACATCCGTACCTTCGGTATCGAGCCGCAGCTCAGGGTCGAGTGGGGCCTCGTAAGGATCTGAAATACCAGTAAATTCCTTGATCTTGCCCTCGCGGGCGAGCTTGTACAGCCCCTTGCGGTCGCGCCTTTCGCATTCCTCGATGGAGGTCGCGACATGGATTTCGACGAAGGCGCCCAGGGCTTCGATGTCCTCGCGCACGGCGCGCCTCGTGGCGGCATAGGGCGCGATCGGCGCACAGATCGCGATACCGCCGTTCTTGGTGATCTCGGAGGCGACATAGCCGATGCGCCGGATATTGAGATCGCGGTGTTCTTTTGAAAAGCCCAGTTCGGACGACAGGTGCTTGCGCACGACATCGCCGTCCAGAAGCGTCACGGGGCGGCCGCCCATTTCCATCAGCTTGACCATCAGCGCGTTGGCGATGGTGGACTTGCCCGAGCCGGAAAAGCCCGTGAAGAACACGGTGAAGCCCTGCCGCGACCGCGGCGGCGAGGTGCGGCGCAGCTCCTTCACGACATCGGGGAAGGAGAACCAGTCGGGGATCTCCAGCCCCTCGCGCAGCCGGCGGCGCAGTTCGGTGCCCGATATGTTCAGAACGGTCACGCCCTGGTCGATCTCGTCGGCGGGTTCGTATTGCGCGCGCTCCTGAACGTAGACCATGTGTTTGAACGGCACCATCTCGATGCCCATTTCCGCCTGATGTTCGCGGAACAGGTCCTGCGCGTCATAGGGACCGTAGAAATCCTCGCCCGCGCTGTTCTTGCCCGGGCCCGCGTGGTCGCGCCCGACGATGAAATGCGTCACCCCGTGATTTTTCCGGATCAGCCCGTGCCAGACCGCTTCGCGCGGGCCGGCCATGCGCATGGCGAGGTTCAGCAGGCTCATCGTGGTGGTGGCCGCCGGATACTGGTCGAGCACGGCCTCATAGCAGCGTACGCGGGTGAAATGATCGACATCGCCGGGCTTGGTCAGTCCCACGACCGGGTGGATCAGCAGGTTGGCCTGCACCTCCTTGGCGGCGCGGAAGGTCAGTTCCTGGTGCGCGCGGTGCAGCGGGTTGCGGGTCTGGAAGGCGACGACCTTGCGCCAGCCAAGCTTGCGGAAATAGGCGCGCAGCTCGTTCGGGGTATCCCGGCGGGCGCGGAAATCGTAGTGCACGGGCGACTGCAGACCGGTGAGCGGCCCGCCGAGATAGACCGGCCCGGCCGTGTTGTGCAGGTAGTTGACCGCCGGATGCGCCAGGTCGTCGGCGCCGAATACCTTCTCGGCCTCGTGCGCCTTGTCGGGCGACCATTTGTCGGTGACGTTCATCACCGCGAGGATCACGCCCTCCGGGTCGCGCAGGGCGATGTCCTGGCCCGGCTCCAGCCCTTCCGCGAATTGCTCCGATATGTCGAGCGTGATCGGCATCGGCCAGAGCGTGCCGTCCGCAAGGCGCATGGTGTCCACGACGCTGTCGTAATCGGCCTGCCCGAGAAACCCGCGCAGTGGCGCGAACCCGCCGTTCATCAGCAGTTCGAGATCGCAAAGCTGCCGCGCCGACAGATCCCACGAGGGCAGTTCGGCGGCCTCGCGCTTCAGCTTTTCGGCGCTGTCGGGCGAGACATAGAGTTCGGGGACCGGGGCATGACTTTGGGAAAGCACAGAACTATTTCCTGATTTTGCTACGATGCCGGGGCTATATCAGGAAGATGTTCGCGTTTTAAGCCAGCAAATCGCTTGCCAGCCCTGCCTGCAAGGCGCGCGCGATCATCTGGCCCTGCTTTTCGCCGCCTGCCGGGTCGCCGTTCCCGGATCCGGGCACATGACAAATCCGTCCGTTGTCAAAGTGCCGAAATAACGGGACAGCTTTCCGGGTCGCGCACCGCCGACCGGCCGGGCCGCCTGCCGCAAGCCGGTATCGACGGGGCGCCGGTGGCGCGGCTCGTCCGGCTCCTTCATCTCGTCCCTCCGCAGACCCTCGGTTCGCGGAAGCTTCTCAGTCGTTGGAATGGTCATCCAGTAGTCCCTCTTGGCTCATCGAGGGGACCAGTTCCTCGTGTCGCCAAAGGGCCAGTTTGTCATGTCGCCTGACATGCAGCGGCATATCATCCGGACGGCCCTGCCACTGATTATTGTATCCATCCGTCTTTTCCTGTTTACGCTTCATGGCAGGGGCGGCAACAAGATGAGTACAAGATGAGTGGAGATATGTTAGCAAAAGCGTTTTTTACCGGCCTGATACTTGCCTGTGGCCTTTCAGGATCGGCACAGGCCGCGCGGCTGGATGTGGGCAGCGAAGCGCAATGGACGTTCAGCGGAACCGAAAGGGCGTTTCCGGTGGATGACCCGCTGTCGGACGTGTTCCTGCAGTTCGGCGGACCTTTCTCGGGCGTCGCCCGGGCCGCCAATTTCGGCACGAATTCGCCGCGTGTCGAGGACACCCGCCGGATCACGGTCACGAACCCGCTTGCCACGGATATCCAGGTCTCGCTCGCGTTTCAGTATTCCCTCGCGATCTTCCTTGCCGACGGCTTCTTTTTCATGGGCGAGCCAGGCGACTACGATGTGTCGAGCCAAGCTGCCGTTTTCATCACTGTCGGGGACGGCGACGAGACGACCCTGGGGAACCTGCTTTTCGAAGAGCGCGTGTCCTGCACAAGCTTTCCGTGTGTGCGCGACCCGTTCGACGACAACGGCGGCTTTGCGGAATACGTGGGGTTCGGCTTGGGGCCGAACGAAAGCGTGGACATAGCCCTGCGCAGCTTCGCAAGAACCGATGTCGTGCCGGTGGGAGCGGGCAACGAGCTGGCGGCCGTGCCGCTTCCGGCTGCGGCGCCGCTGGCCATCGGCAGCCTCGCATTTCTGGCCGGGCTGCGCCGCCGGAGCCGCCGGTCGGCCTGACACACCGCCCCCCGCATGGGGGGCCGTGCGGGGCCGTGCGCTCACGGCCCCGGCACGCATCCTCCGGTCCTCCGGAAGCCCCCGGCCTTGCGCGCCGGGCTACCGGCCGACCGAGGTGTAGGCCATTCCGGCCTTGTCTGCATCGTCCTTGGAATAGACGTTGCGCAGGTCGGCCATGGCAGGGGTCCGCATGGCACGGGCCAGCCGCGGCAGGTCCAGCGCGCGGAACTCGTTCCATTCCGTCAGCAGCACCAGGGCATCCGCCTGCTCTGCAGCAACATAGGGGTCGCTCTGCCAATGCACGTTCGGCAGAAGCGCCTCGCCTTCGCGGCGGCCTTGCGGATCGACCACATGAACCTCGGCGCCGCCGCCGACAAGCGCGGGCACGATCGTCAGCGCGGGGGCATCTCGCATGTCGTCCGTGTTGGGCTTGAAGGTCACGCCCAGCACGGCGATGCGCTTGCCGTTCACCGACCCGCCGCACAATTCCAGCACCTTGTCGACCATCTGCCGCTTGCGCGCATCGTTGATGGCGATCACCTGCTCCACGATGCGCTGGGGCGCAGCATGTTCCTGGCCGATCCGGGCCAGCGCGTTGGTGTCCTTGGGAAAGCAGGACCCGCCATAGCCCGGGCCGGAATTGAGGAACTTGGATCCGATCCGTTTGTCCATTCCCATGCCCCGCGCCACCGCCTGGACATCGGCGCCGACTTTCTCGCACAGGTTCGCGATCTCGTTGATGAAGGTGATCTTGGTGGCGAGGAACGCGTTTGCGGCGTACTTGATCATCTCGGCGGACTCGAGATCGGTATACACGATCGGGGCGTCGCGCAGCGACAACGGGCTGTAGATCTCGGCCATCACGGCGCGGGCACGGTCGCTTTCGACCCCGACAACCACGCGATCGGGGCGCATGAAATCCTCGATCGCGGCGCCCTCGCGCAGAAACTCGGGGTTCGAGGCAATGTCGAAGCTGATGTCGGGCCGCGTGGCGGCGATGATCCGCCCGACCTCGCGATTGGTGCCGACGGGCACGGTGGATTTGGTCACGACCACGGCATAGCCGGTCAGCATCGTGGCAATTTCCTCGGCCGCGGCATAGACATAGCTCAGGTCGGCATGGCCATCGCCCCGCCGCGTGGGCGTTCCGACGCCGATAAACACCGCATCCGCGCCTTCCAGGGCCGCGGCAAGATCCGTGGTGAAAGACAGCCGTCCAGCCGCCACATTGCGTGCCATCAGGGCATCGAGACCCGGCTCGTAGATCGGCACTTCCCCCGCTTCCAGCATGTCGATCTTGCGAACGTCCTTGTCCACGCATACGACGGTGTGCCCGAAATCCGAAAAGCACACGCCCGAGACGAGCCCGACATAGCCTGACCCGATCATTGTGAGTTTCATGTATCTTCCTTCAGTGAATGGCGCTTCTGCCTGGATTGCGGCGCCGGTGGCAGATCTTCCCATCCGCATTCGCATGCATAGATCTTCGGATCGGCGGTTTCGTCTCCTGCCTTGGCCTGGCGTGCCGCGAATGAGCGTCGGGCCCGCAGGCGGTACCACGGCAGGTCAAGGCCGTGCCAGCGCACCCAGAGAACCGGGGTTCGCAACGGCAGGGCCTTGCGCCATTTGCGGCGCACGTAGTCGTAGCCGCGGGTGAAGTCCCTGCCGAGGCGGCCGTGAAAGCTGTCGTTGTGAACGACGGGCAGGTCGGCGACATAGGCGCCATGGCCCGCAGCGCGGGCGGCCTGCACGATATCGGTGCCGTAAAGATGATAGAGGGGCAGCCCTTCGTCGAAGGCGATATTGCTGTCCCGCCGCAGGATGATCGTCATCTCGTCGAAGCTGACCACCGGGGTCGGCATGTCGACGGGGGTTCCGACAAGGCCGCTCTGGCTTGTGCTCCAGACATTGCCGAGATGTCGTCCGTCCACGGACATGCCGAACGGAGCGAGGACCGCCCAGTCCGGATCATGGGCATCGAGCCAGTCCAGCACGCGGTCCAGCGCCGCCGCGAAGACGGGCGGAAAATAGACGTCTTGATGCGCGAAGATGACGATCGGCGCGTCGGTGGCCGCCAGGCCGCGATTGTACGCGATGGACGCCGAAGGAGCCCCACGCTCCACATGCACCGGCACGCCGCGTCGCCGGACAATATCCGACGCCAGCAGGTTGCGGTGCAGACATTCCTCGTCATTGCTGGCGGTGACGATGCAGAGGGCGCGGCGCATGGGGCTATCCTAGCTTCGGTCCAGCATACCGCTGCTGCGCGACATCCATCGGTATCCTTTCTGTCCGAACGCGAAGGCGACGGCCGACTTGCCCCAGCCTCGCAGGCGCGAAGGGTGCTCGCGCGCGGCCTGAAACAGCAGCGGCCACGCGGCGGACGCATCGGTCGCCGCGATCTGATGGGCAAGCCGGAAGCGCGCCCCGCTCAGCCGCGGCATGACCAGCGCGGCCTGCTCCGCGGTCAGGGCGCGGTCGCACAACGGCTCGAGGATCCGCACGCGCATCTGGAGGGCATAGAGGCGCTTGGTCCGGTTCATGCTGGTGATCGACGCCGTATCGCCTTCGGCGCGCAGGATGTCCGCCATGTTGTGGCCGGTGACAAGGAACGCCCCTTCCAGCGCCAGAAGACAGAACAGGGCCGTATCCGACAGCATCCGCATCTCTTCGTCGAACCCGCCCAGTCGCGCGAACACATCGCGGCGGATGGCGGCGGCCTGCAGGGTCATGCCGGAGATGACCAGCCCCAGCGGATCGTCGAGACGCGTGGCACGGTCAGACGGGAACGTCATGTTCTTGATGCCCAGCAGGCTTTCCCGATAGCCGTCACCGACATATGTCACGTCGCCGATATGGCACACCACATCGGGGTCCGCCCGGGACAGGTCGCGCTCGGCAACGAGCAGGTGATCCTTGTCCCACAGATCGTCGCTGTCCTGAAAGCTCAGCCAGTCGCCGGTGGCCAGTGCCGCGGCGTTGTTGCGGGCATTCGCGACACCGCCATTGGGTTGGCGCCGGAAGATGATCCTGTCCATGTAAGGCGCCAGAAGCGGTGACGGGTCTTCCTCGGATCCGTCGTCGATGACGATTATCTCGTCGGCAGGGCGCGTCTGGGACAGGATCGATTCAAGTGCCGGGATCAGCGTCGCGCCGCGATTGTAGGTTGGCAGGATCACCGAGAATGTCATGGCCATGGACGATTCTCACTCCTCACTACTTACGGTACTCGGCAAAACATCCACCTTGGAATGTCGCAGTTGCAGGCCGGAAACTCAAGGCGGCGGTTCCGCACGGAAGTCCTGCACTTGTAAATATATCCGGCTATTCTTGACGGTGTATAACTGGTATCTGCCAACCTGCTAATAGTGTGTCATACAGGTTGAGTGAAGCTTTTGAGTGTGGGCGCAATCGATGGGCCGAGTGTGACGACACTAGGGACGGCATTGATCGTTCTTGCTGCGGGGCAGGGGAGCCGGATGTTGTCGGGTCTTCCGAAGGTTCTGCACGAGGTTGGGGCGCAGCCGCTTCTGGCGCATGCGCTTGGTGCCGGGGCGGCGCTTGATCCCGAGCGGGTGGTCGTGGTGACGGGCCACGGCGCGGCGCGGGTCGAAGCGGCGGTCGGCGCCATCGCGCCGGGCGCGGTCACGGTGCGCCAGGACCGGCAACTCGGGACCGGCCATGCCGTCGCGCAGGCCCGTCCGGCGCTCGCGGATTTCGGCGGCGACGCGGTCGTGCTGTACGGCGACACCCCCTTCATCGCCCCGCAGACCCTGCGCCGCATGGCCGAGGCGCGCGCGGCCGGAAACGACGTGGTCGTGCTGGGGTTCGAGGCGCGGGAGCCGGGCCGCTACGGTCGCCTGATCACCGATGGCGACCGGCTGGACCGGATCGTGGAATTCAAGGACGCGACCGAGACGGAGCGCGCCGTGCGGCTGTGCAATTCGGGCGTCGTCATGGCGCGCGCCGCCACGCTGTTCGACCTGGTGGCGGCGGTCGGCAACGACAACGCGGCGGGCGAGTACTACCTGACCGACATCGTGCAGATCGCCAATGCGCGCGGCCTGCGCTGCGGCGCGGTCACCTGCGACGAGGCCGAGACGCTGGGCATCAACACCCGCGCCGAACTGGCCGGGGCCGAGGCGGTGTTCCAGGCCCGGCGCCGGGCCGAGGTGATGGCGGCGGGCGTCACGCTGGTCGCGCCGGACACCGTGTTCCTTGCCGCCGATACCGTGTTCGGCCGCGACGTGGTGGTGGAACCCAACGTGGTGTTCGGGCCCGGCGTGCGGGTGGCGGAGGGCGCGCGCATCCGGGCGTTCTCGCATCTCGAAGGGGCACAGGTGGGCGCGGGCGCGGTGGCCGGCCCCTATGCCCGGCTGCGGCCCGGCACGAGGCTGGGCGCGGGCGCGCGGATCGGCAATTTCGTGGAAACCAAGAACGCCGCGCTGGGAGACGGGGTGAAGGTCAACCACCTGTCCTATGTCGGCGATGCCGAGATCGGCGCGGGCACGAATATCGGCGCGGGCACGATCACCTGCAACTATGACGGCGTTCTCAAGCACCGGACCGTGGTCGGGACGGAGGCCTTCATCGGCTCGAACACGATGCTGGTCGCGCCGGTCAGCGTGGGCGACCGGGCGATGACCGCGTCCGGGTCGGTCATCACCGCGGACGTGCCGGCCGAGGCGCTGGCGCTGGCACGGGCGCGCCAGCAGAACAAGCCGGGCCTGGCGGTGAAGCTGCGCGCGCGGCTGCTGGCAATCAAGGCGGGCCTGGCCCGCAAGGCGGAGTAGGGACATGTGCGGAATCGTGGGCGTTCTGGGGCAGCACGAAGTCGCCCCCATGCTGGTCGAGGCGCTGCGGCGCATGGAATACCGCGGCTATGACAGCGCGGGCATCGCCACGCTGCAGGACAGCCGGCTGGACCGCCGCCGCGCCGCGGGCAAGCTGGTCGAACTGTCGGACCTTCTGGTGCACGATCCGCTGCCCGGCAAGATCGGCATCGGCCACACCCGCTGGGCGACGCATGGCGCGCCCACGGTGGGCAACGCGCACCCGCACCGGGCCGGGCCGGTGGCGGTCGTGCACAACGGCATCATCGAGAACTTCCGCGACCTGCGGGCCGAACTCGCGGCGGTCGGCCTGACCTCGAGCACCGACACCGACACCGAAACCGTCGCGCTCCTGGCGCAGCACCACATGGCGCAGGGCCTCGATCCGGTCGCCGCCGCGCGGCGCACGGTGGACCGGCTCGACGGGGCGTTCGCGCTGTGCTTCCTGTTCGACGGGCATCCCGACCTGATCGTCGCGGCGCGGCGCGGCTCGCCGCTGGCGATCGGGCATGGCGAGGGCGAGATGTTCGTCGGCTCGGACGCGATCGCGCTGGCGCCGCTGACCAACCGGCTGACCTATCTCGAGGAAGGGGATTTCGCCGTGCTGACGCGCGACGGCGTCGAGATCACGGATACCGCCGGAACCCCGGTGGCGCGCGAGATGCGCACCCTCGCGCCCGACACCAGCTTCGTGGACAAGGGTGGCCACAAGTACTTCATGGCCAAGGAGATCGGCGAACAGCCGCTGGCCATCGGGGACACGCTGGCCGAATACCTGCGCGAGGGCACGCCGGGCGTGACCCTGCCCGAGGGGCTGGATTTCTCCGCCGTGTCGCGCATCACGATGGTGGCCTGCGGGACGGCCTACTACGCCTGCCTGACCGCGAAATACTGGTTCGAGCAGCTGGCCCGCCTGCCGGTCGAGGTCGATATCGCGTCCGAGTTCCGCTACCGCGAACCGCCGATGCCCGAGGGCAGCCTCGCGGTGTTCGTCAGCCAGTCGGGCGAGACGGCCGACACCCTGGCCGCGCTGCGCCATGTCGCCGGGCAGGGGGTGAAGGTCGCCTCGGTGGTGAACGTGCCCGAAAGCTCCATCGCGCGGGAAAGCGACGTGGTCCTGCCGACCCGCGCGGGGGTGGAGATCGGCGTGGCCTCCACCAAGGCGTTCACCTGCCAGTTGACCGTTCTGGCGGCGATGGCGGTGCGCGCGGCGGCCGATCGCGGCACGCTGACGGAGGACCGGATGGCGCAGGTGATGGCGGCGCTGCGCGCGGTGCCGGGCGCGGTCAACCAGGCGCTGTCGCTGGCCTCGGACATCGCGGGCATCGCGGCCGAGCTTGCCGAAGCGCAGGACGTGCTGTTCCTGGGGCGCGGCGCGCTGTTCCCGATGGCGCTGGAAGGCGCGCTGAAGCTGAAGGAAATCAGCTACATCCATGCCGAGGGCTATGCCAGCGGCGAGCTGAAGCACGGCCCCATCGCGCTGATCGATCCCAACGTGCCGGTCGTGGTGCTGGCACCGATGGACCGGCTGTTCGACAAGACCGTGTCGAACATGCAGGAGGTGATGGCGCGCGGCGGCAAGGTGCTGCTGGTCTCGGACGGGCCGGGGCTGGAACGCGCCAGCGACGGGGTCTGGAAATGGCTGCGGATGCCGCAGGTGGACCCGGTCTTCGCGCCCATCGCCTATGCCGTGCCGGTGCAGCTTCTGGCCTATCACACGGCGGTGGCCAAGGGCACGGACGTGGACCAGCCCCGCAATCTCGCGAAATCCGTCACGGTGGAGTGACCGGCCGGCGCCGCGCTCAGAACAGAGCGGGCACGGCCAGCAGCAGCACGGCGGCGGCCAGCACCTTCCAGCCCCGCCACAGCGCGTCGGCGGCGCGGTCGATCTCGGCCGGGCCGGGGCTGCGCGCGCCCCGCGGCCAGACGAAGGGAAAGTCCCGCATCCGCCCGTCATAGCTGCGCGGACCCGACAGCGCCACGCCCAGCCCCTGTGCCATCGCCGCCTCGGGCCAGCCGGCATTCGGCGACCGGTGCAGCCCGGCATCGCGCCGCAGCGCGGCCATGTCGGGCCCGCGCCGGAACCCCGCACTCAGAACCAGCGCACTCAGACGCGAAGGAAACCAGTTCAGAACATCATCCAAACGCGCAGCAAAAAAACCGAAC
>NZ_QGKU01000013.1 GCF_003172915.1 Meridianimarinicoccus roseus | reverse complement strand
CATCCGGGCACACAGGAGCAATTCAAGTCAGGTGGCATCGAATTCCTGTCCGAGGCGCGCCAGTTCCGTGAGGGCCTCTTCGCGCCCCGCAGGCTTCCGGCGATCAAGCCGGAACAGGCCGAGCGCGTTGAACACCTCCCGCTTCGTCGCTTCCGTCTTCGTGAGGGCCCGCTCGGTCCCTTCCCGGATCACTCCGAGTACGTGGCCGGGATCCTTCGCCAGCCGGGCGCGCTCTTCGCGGATCGGCGCGATCAGGGCCTGCAGGATATCCTCGAGGCGCCGCTTGATCGCCCCGTCGCCAAGGCCGCCGCGCGTGTAGCGGGCCTTCAGTTCCGCGACGCCCTCGGCGTTCTCATCGAAGGCGTCGAGATAGGTGAACACCACGTTTCCGTCCACGCGTCCGGGATCCTCGACGCGCAAGTGGCCGGGGTCGGTGAACATGGCCCGCACCGCGGCGCGGATCTCGTCCGGCGAGGCCGACAGCCGGATCGCGTTGCCGCCCGATTTCGACATCTTGGCCTTGCCATCCACGCCGGGCAGCCGCCCGGCCTTCGGGATTATGGCGCGCGCCTCTGGCAGCACCGCGCGGCCTGCGGCCGCGTTGATGCGGCGGACGATCTCGTTGGTCTGCTCGATCAGCGGGGCCTGGTCCGCGCCGACCGGCACAACGGTCGCCCGGAAGGCGGTGATGTCGGCCGCCTGAGCCGCGGGGTAGCACAGGAAGCCCGCGGGAATGTTCCGACCGAACCCGCGCGCTTCGATCTCGTCCTTGATCGTCGGGTTGCGCTCGAGCCGGGCGACGGTGACGAAATTGAGGTAGAGCATGGTCAGTTCGGCGAGCGCCGGGAGGTGCGACTGCAGGCAGATCGTCGTACGCGCGGGATCGATCCCGACGGCGAGGTAATCGAGCGCGACCTCGAGCACGTTCCGGCTGACCTTCGCCGGATCGTGGGCATTGTCGGTCAACGCCTGCATGTCGGCGAGCAGCAGGAACTGCGCGTGGCTGTCCTGCAGGCGCAGGCGGGTCGACAGCGAGCCCGCGTAGTGGCCGAGATGAAGGGGGCCGGTGGTCCGGTCCCCGGTGAGAATGACGGGTTTGCTCATGTGCGTGTCCTCGTTGAGCGAGGGGCGCCGCATGGGGGACGTCGGGAAACAAGAAGGCCGCCCACGCGGCGGCCTCGGGAAATGGAAATTCGTCCGGCCGCCTGTTCAGGAGGTCGGCCACCAACGGACAGAGATGTGCGTCGTGTGTTCCATGTGTTTGCGTTTAGCTTCGCCGGAGCCACCGGTCAACGACCACGTCGGCGCGAAACGCGCTTGTCCCGCGCAGACCCGATATCAGCCGCGACGCCGCATCTCGCGCAGCCGCCTGGCGGCGGCCAGCATGTGATCCGTCGGCTTGGGAGTGTCGGGACCTATGTGTATCCGGTCATCGGCCCGGTTCCCGTTTGACCGCGCTCGGCCGCGCATTGGACTGAAGCGAATCCTCGGACCGTTCTGGACGTTTTCTGGTGCCCCTGGATCGCGAGAAAATTAGGCTTTTCCGCAGTATCCCCGGACGGGAAGGAGCCGCGCTCCCCGGGCGCCGAATGCGGTTTTACCCCCGCGGTGCGAGGTATCTTGCTAGCGGGGTCAACCGTGATGTACCGTGCACCGACGGCACGCACGACCATCCCGTTCTCAAAGCCCCAGCCTTCCAGCCACTCGATGACCTCCTCGCGGTTCCGGACCTCTCCCGCGTCCACGGCGGCGATGAGTGCATTGGCAAGGATCTCGCGCGGACCGGGCTCCCGCGCGTCGCCGGAACGCTCCGCCGCCGCGCGCTCCTTCAGGATCCAGTTCGGCAGCTCCATGAGCCGCTGGCGGCCGGGATCGCGCGGGTTCGACCATCCGAAACGCGCGTTCAGCAGATCCTCGAAGGTATTCCAGATTTTCCGGCTCCCAGGACGCGGCGGGTCCGGATTGAAGGCGCGGCGGACGCCATCCGGCCGCGTCACCCAGCGCGGCACGATGACGTTGACCTCGAGCCGCCCGGTATGGGTATGCGTCGTCACGAAAAGCGGCGGGCGGTATTTTTCCGGCACGCCAGCAAACGCTATCTCGCGATAAAGCCACAGCATATGGTCGACGGCGATGCGGGGTCCCGGCGCACCCGCGTTGAACGCGTCCACGTCGATGTCCTCCGGCGCGAAGGACAGCGCCAGGGAACGGTACTGCAACTTGCCGGGCGCCATGCGGATCGCGGCGCGCGCCAGTGCCGGATCGCCGCGCAGGATTTCCGGGGCCGGGTCGCGGCGGAGCAGTTTCGCGCCACCCGACGACGGCTTGGGAACCCACTCGCGGCTGATATAGCCCACGCCGTCGAGCCCTGCCTTGCCCGCATCGTTGGCGTATTTCGAGGCCAGCATCAGCACGCCTCACCCTCCTCGTCCGATGCTCCTCCACGGACAGCACCCGGAAGAAGAGCCTCGCGGCGGAAGCTGCGTTCGATGTCGAGGAGTTGCGCCTGAAGCCTCACCGCGTCGATCTCCGAGGTGCCGTCCGTTACCATCCGCGCGAGATCCTCAAGACGACGCTCGGCCCCGATCAGCGCGCCGACAACCTTGGCCCTGGCCAGATCGCGCCAGGGTGTCTCGTCGCGATGCAGACTCACAAGGTAGCGGCTCACCGACAGGTCCGCCGCCTGCGCCGCAGCCTTGATCTTGGCGCGATCGGCGGCGGTGACGTAGAGCGCGTCCCACCTGACGGCTCGCTCCTGATCCGATTTGCGGGGGCGTGGCATGCGGGTCCTCCAGGCGTCGCGGTCGG
>NZ_QGKU01000012.1 GCF_003172915.1 Meridianimarinicoccus roseus | reverse complement strand
CGTGCGCTGCCGGACAAGGCATTGGTGCGTTCGGAATGCGACCGCGCGCCCCTGGGTCTCGGCGCTCTTCACCGCCACGAAGCGCATGGTTGGGCGCAAGGCCGCCTCCGCGACGGCTTCAGCATCCGCGCGATCATTCTTCTGGCGCTTCACGAAAGGCTTCACGTAGGGTTCAAGCGTCAAGCGAACGCTCCGGGGGAGCGTTTGTAGCGTAGAACGGGACGAGCCGCACCTCGTGACCGTGCCGTTGTGCCACCCGGCCCCAATGGTGCGACGTGGCACAGGCCTCCATCGCCACGATGCACGCTGGCTGCTCAGCGAGAAGCGCGGCCAGCCGTGTCCGCGACAAACCTCGGTTGTATAGAACCGTCCCCTCCGGCCCCACGGCACAGACCTGAAAGCTGCCCTTCGCCAGGTCGATCTCCAGCATGTCGATCTTCGTCGTCATCGATGTGCCCTCCGTTCGGTTCCGATGAAACCACCATGGCATACGAAATGCCGCTGGGTGGGGGCAGCCACCGCATCAGTTCACAATGAAGCGCTGCACCTCCAAAAAGAGGCAGGGAAGATAACCGCGAGGACCACTTCGGCCGATTCACCATCCGATGCCACCATGCAGCGACCCGAGAGCGATCGACTGCGGAGAGAACCCTGAGCCCGGCAAAAGCGCAGACCCGAAAGAGAAACCCTGACCAGTGCGACTAGAGAACTTTCATGGGCACGCCATCTTTATGGTCTGGTGCCATCGCTCGATCTTGCCTTGGGTCTGCGGGTGGTTTTGCGATCCATGGACGTGCTCCATGCGTTGGTCTTCGAGCCAGACCCGCGACGATCTCGTCTTCGGAATGATCCGGGCCGTGGCGGCTATCCCGGTCATTGTGGCGATTCACCATCCACCAACCGGTCGCGGTCGTCGAGCGTCGCTTGCTTCGGCACATGGGCCTGAGCGCGACGATCCGGATCATGGCGCCGTCAAGGATCGGCGTTGACTTCGGGCGCGTCATCGTCTGTCCGCTGCACCGATGGACTTTCCGTCCAGACAACCGCCCGCTAAGCTACAAGCTATGCCCGGCAACACGGATATGGGGTTTCAGGACACCCTGAGCGCCCTGAACGACAGGGGCGGATGGCGCATGGCCATGCAGGATGCCTGGGCCTGCCCGGTCGGCGTGATCGCCTGCCTCGACACAGCCCGCGCGAGGCAATCGCCCGGGGTCGTTCTGGGACTGATCTTCGCAGCCGCCAAGGTGGGCCAGACCGAAGAGGCGCGGCGCGCCTTCGAACGGTTCCTGCCGCTGATCAAGAAGGCGGCCCTGCAGGACACCGGGCTTGCGGCAGATGTCGTTCTGGTGGACGTGCACCTGTCGATCTACGAGGATCGGATCTGCGACGCCGCGATGGCGGAACGCGTGCGCTGGGCACAGGCGCGGCTGCGCGAGGACGACTGGATCGGGCGAGCGCTGGTCAGCAATCACCTGTGCAACATCGCGCTGCAGATGGGCGATTTCGACCGTGGCCAGAAACATGCCGAGGACGCCATCGCGCTCTACAGGCGTGGTGGGGCCGTGTTCGGCGCGTTGCACCTGCATACCCACCTTGCCCAGATCCGACTGGCGCGTGGCGATCTGCGTGCGGCATCCGAGGTGCTCAAGACCATGGAGGCAGAGCTGCGCGCGATGCCGGGGCCTACGCAGAACCTGGTCGCCGTGAGCCGCATCCTTCAGGCCGAAGTCGCCTACGAGGCCAACGACCTGCCCGCCGCGCGGCACTTGCGTGACGCAGCGTTCCGCTTCGTCGAGGGCCACGACGCCTGGTCCGACATCCTGGTGGCGGCCTATCGCGTGAACGCGCGCCTCGCCTTCGCCGATGCCGGCCTGCCCGGCGCGCTCGAGGCGATGTCGCACGGCGAGCGGATCGCCGTCGAACGGCGGATGCCGCGCCTGCGTCGCCTGATGCAGGTCGAACGGCTGCGCGCTCTTGCCCTATCGAACGAGATCAAAGCCGCGCAGCGGCTTCTGGAGGATATCGGGCTGACCACCGACCGCGCCGTGATAGAGGAAAGCGATGACTTCGCGCTTCGCCAGGGAAGCACGCTGGTCGCCGCGGCCCGGCTGCTTACAAGGACCCGCCGCGCGCGCGAGGCGCTGGGTTTCATTGCCACCGCCGAAGATCTGGCGATCCGCCGCGGCCAACTGCTTGCGCTGGCCAAGCTGCGCGTGATCGCAGCCCATGCGCACTGGTCGCTTGGCACGAAGACCGAGGCGGTCGGCAGCCTGCTGAGTGCGATCCGCTTGCTGGGCGATCAGCCCTTCGCCCGTTTCATCATCGACGAGGGCGACGACATGCACGCCATCGTGCAGGCCGTGCTTGACGGAGACCACGTGAGTGTCCCGCCGACGCGCGCACAGCGGCGTAGGTTGAGCGACATCCTGCTTCACTGGACCGGAGCACCGCGCGCCACAAGGCACGATGCCGGCGACGAGGCGCAGGCACTACGGCGCCGTTATCTCGAGCTTCTGGCGTTGGGCCATACCAACAAGGAAATTGGTCGCATAATGGGCGTGTCGACAAACACGGTGAAATACCACCTGAAACATATCTTCCGCGATCTGCGCGCCGACAACCGTGCGCGGGCCGTGCAGCGCGCACGCGATCTGGGTTATCTGGCTTAACTACCCGATCGGGTAGTCGCGCGAGCAGTTGCAACCGGTCACCCTGGTCGCAGAGGGGATTTATTCGCATGGTCTTGCCGTCCGTCCACGTCATCACGCCGATCATCTCGGTCGACTTCCGCAACGACAGCGGGCTCGAGGTTGCGTGCGAGAGCATTTGTCGGCTGACGGTCGCCGGGCTCGACAAGGGCCCGGCCTCGGTCGAGTCAGCGGTTGACGAGGTGCTGGCCGCCCCTGGCGTGGTTGACGCCGCCATCGCCGCCGAAGCGCGCGGTATCGACGCACTGGTCATCGACTGCATGCTCGACCCGGGGCTCGAGGCCGCGCGTGAAGCGGTCGGGCTGCCGGTGATCGGCGCCGGCGAAGCCGGATTGCACGAAGCGGCGCGCTTCGGCCGCTTCGCCGTGGTCACGGTTCTCGACCGGCAGGCGCCGGCCTTCGCCGCTCTGGCGCGGAAGCACGGTCTGAGCGACCTGCTGGCGGGCGTCCACGGGATCGCCATGCCGGTGCTTGCGCTCGAACAGGATCGCGATGAGGCGATCTTCCGAACGGTCGCCGCCTGCAGACGCGCAATGGCCGAGCAAGGCGCGCAGTCCATCGTATTTGGCTGCACCGGCATGCTGGGTTTCGCAGAGCCGGTGGCCGCTGCGCTGGACCTACCCGTGGAGCGCATCGTGGACCCCCTGCCCCATGCCGTGCGCGAAGCAGCGGGTGCCGCGGGACAGGCCGTGCCAGCACATCCCCGCCCCGATCCGAAGCGCGTCACTGGCTTCGACGACTGGTCTGCGCTGTCAGCGCTCATGGCGCGCGAGGCAGACGCGTGAGCGCGCTGTCGACGAACGTCTTCGCTCAGGCGCGGATGAAATGGCTGCTGGTGGTGCCGTTGCTTGCCTTCTTCGTCGTGTTCTTCGTGATCCCCGTCGGGCTTCTCTTCGCCACGTCGCTGAACCCGCAGGCCATCGGCCAGGTAGCGGTCACCGCCGACCTGACGCTGGACAACTACCTGCGTTTCTTCAGCCGGTCGAACTATCTCCTGGCGGCAGGGCGCTCGGTGATCCTCGGCGTGATCGTCGCCGCGATCACGGTGGTGGTCGCATATCCGATGGCCTACGTCATCGCCAAGACCGAGCATCCGGGTCGCAACACCTTTCTGCTCATCCTGGTGCTTGCCGCCATGCAGCTCGACATGGTGATCCGGCTCTACGGCATGATGGTGATCCTCGGCGACGAGGGGCTGATCAACCAGATGCTGCGCGGTCTGGGGCTGATCGGCGCCGAAAGCTCGGTCCAGTTGATGTACAACTTCATGGGCGTGGTCATGGGACTCGTGCAGTTCGCGCTGCCTTTCATGATCCTGACCCTGGTGGGCGTGATCCGGGGCATCGACCCGAGCCTCGAAGAGGCGGCGCGCTCGCTGGGTGCGAGCCGCCGCCGCGCGTTCCTGCGCGTCACGCTGCCCATGTCGATGCCGGGCATCCTGTCGGGGTCGCTGCTTGTCTTCGCGCTGTCGATCTCGTCCTACATCGTGCCCGCGCTGATGGGCGGTTTCCGGGTGGGCGTGCTGCCGATCCACATCTTCCAGCAGGTGGCCGAGGGCGCTCGGTTCCAGTTCGGCGCCACGATCGCGGTCATCCTGTTCGTTCTCAGCGCGCTGGCCGTCGCGATCTACCTGCGGCTCGGACGCCGACATTCGGGGGGGCTTGCATGACGGAACGACGGATCCCGCTGGTTCTGGCGATCCTCGCCATCCTGGGCTTTGCCTACATGCTGCTGCCCATCGTCGTGGTCGTGCTCGCGGGGCTGACGGCGGGCGAGTTCCTGACCTTCCCGCCACAGGGGCTGTCGCTGCGCTGGGTCGCAGCCTTCCTGAGTTCAGAGAAATACCTTTCGTCCTTCTTCTTCTCGTTCAAGCTGGCGCTCATGACGATGATCGTATCGACGATCCTCGGCACGGCAGCGGCGCTGTTCCTCAGCCGCACCAACATGGTTGGCCGTGCCGCGATGCGCGCCTTTTTCCTGTCTCCTGTTGTGTTGCCCGGGGTGGTGGTGGGTTTCGCGCTCTTCGCCTTCTACATTTCCACCGGGATCGGCTTGTCGCGCACGATCTGGGGTCTGTGGATCGGCCATATCCTCTATTCCACGCCCTATGTCATCGGCACCGTGGGCGCGGCGCTCGCCGCTTACGACACCTCGCTGGAGGAGGCCGCGCGGTCGCTGGGCGCTTCGCCGTGGCGCGCATTTCGCAAGGTGACGCTTCCCAACATCAGCCAGGGCATCCAGGCAGGTTCGATTTTCGCCTTCATCGTCAGCTTCGGCCAGTTCGAGGTATCGCTTTTCCTCTCCTCGCCCAATTCCGAACCGCTGCCGATCGCAATGTACAATTCGCTGCGCTACCAGTTCGACCCCTCCGCCGCCGCCGCCGGCATCTTCGCCATCACGCTTGTCATCGCCTCGGTCCTGCTAACCAACCGGCTGGTGAACCTGCGCACCCTGCTGGAACGTCGGCAGGACGGATCATGACCGCAACACAACCGACAGGGAGACTGACCATGACACGCAAGCTCTATACGCCGACCCGCCGCGCGCTGCTGAAGGGAGGCGCGACGCTGGGCGCCGCATCTCTGCTTTCGGCGCCGTTCGTGAACCATGCCTGGGCGCAGGACGTGACGTATGACGGCGAAGTGTTCGACGCCGGCGGCGCGGTTCTGAACATCGGCGAATGGGGAGGCGGCTGGGAAGAGTTCGTGCGCAAGGCGTTGACCGACCAGTTCGAGACGGATTTCAATTGCCGCATCAACTGGGACAGTTCGTTCCCGTGGTTTCCGAAGTTTGTGACTCAGGGTCCGCAAAACCCTGTCTACGATATCTGCAACTGGAACCTGCCGAACCTGACCCAGACCAAGCAGGCGGGCGATTTCTTCCTGACCGTGGACGAGGTACGCGAGAACGTGCCCAACGCGGCCGACTGCTGGGATTTCGCCTTCGCCTCGGGCGCAGGGATCACCTGGGCCTACATGCCCTATGTCTACGCCTACCGCACAGACGCAGGCGAGGCGCCGACCGATTTCCGCGCCTTCTGGGCCGAACGTTACGCGAACAAGCGCGGGACCTACGGGACCGAGAACGGGCTGATGCATGCGTTCTTCATGGCAACGGCGCAGGAATTCGGCGCCGACCAGTACGACATGCAGGCCGCGTTCAAGGCTCTGGAAGACGCGATGCCGATGAAGGTGTCGGAGTTCACCTTCAACATGCTGTCGCTGATCGAGCGCGGCGAGGTGGACATCGCCGTGCATATCGAAGGCGAAGCGCTGTCGCTCAAGCGCAAGGGCGTGCCGATGGACGTCTGGATGTGGGACAGCAAGCCCATTCTGACCCAGACCAAGACCATCAGCCGCTATTCCGACCCGATGCAGAAGAAGCTGGCTTTCGCGCTGATGAACCGGACCCTGTCGCCCGAGTTCCTGAACGCCTTCGGCGATGAGTTCCTGTGGCGCCCGACCAACGCAAACGCGTCGATCACCGCGCCGCTGGCCGAGGAGGGCGTGCAGAACACCGCCGAGGCCGTGAACGAATTCTGGGTGCCGGACTGGGACTTCTTCGTCGAGAACAAGCTCGAGATCACGGACCGGCTGAACCGGATCTTCGGCCTTTAAACCCACAGGCGGGCCGGTTCCCCGGCCCGCATCATCCACCGGGGAGACGCAGATGGGCTTCGTGCAATTCAAGGGCGTGACCAAGACCTTCGGCAAGTCCGTTGCGGTTGATACGATGGATCTGGACATCGCGCGGGGCGAATTCTTTTCGCTGCTGGGGCCCTCTGGCTGCGGCAAGTCCACGACGCTGCGGATGCTGGCGGGCTTCGTAGCACCCAGTACCGGATCGATCCACGTACATGGGCGCGACATTACCCGTCTGCCGCCCGAGGCACGCGATATCGGCATCGTGTTCCAGAACTACGCGATCTTTCCCCACATGACGGTGTTCGACAACATCGCCTTCGGCCTCGTGGAACGCGGCGAGAACCGCGCAGACATCAAGCGCAAGGTCGATGCGGCACTCGACCAGGTGGGCCTGGGCGGTTTTGGCGAACGGTTCGAGCGGCAGCTTTCTGGTGGACAAAAGCAGCGCGTGGCGCTGGCCCGCGTGCTGGTCATCGAGCCCGAGATCCTGCTGCTGGACGAGCCGCTCTCGGCGCTCGACAAGAAAATGCGCGAAGAAATGAAGTTCTGGATCAAGAACATTCAGAAATCGGTTGGCATCACCACAATTTACGTCACGCATGACCAGTCCGAGGCACTGACCATGTCGGACCGGATCGCTGTGATGAACCAAGGGCGCATCCTTCAGGTGGGGTCGCCGGTCGAGATCTACGAACGCCCCAACTCGCGCTTCATCGCCGAATTCATCGGTGAATCGAACCTCTTGTCGGGCCGCCTCACGGCGGGCGGCGTGCGCGTCGGCGACACCGTCGTGCCCGCGGCCCAAGCGCAGGGGGCAGACGGTGCCGAGGTGGCGCTCCTGATCCGGCCCGAGCAGATCCGACTCGAACCAGTGACCGAGGGCGAGGCGCCCATGCTGACCGGCCGCGTGGCAGACGAGGTCTACCAGGGCGCTCTGCGCCGTTACCAGGTCGAGACCGGCGGCCAGACGGTCACCGTCGAGGTGCCAAATCGGCCTGACCTCGCGCAACTGCCGCCAGGGGCTGAAGTCGCACTTTACTGGACGCCCGAAAGCGGCGTTGCGCTGCGCTGAAGGGGGCGAGCATGAAGATCGGAGTCGATGTCGGCGGGACCAACACGGACGCCGTGATCCTCGATGGACACGGCGTGCGCGGCTGGCGCAAGACCCCGACCACGGCGGACGTGCAATCGGGCATCGTCGCCGCGATTTCCGCCGCGCTTGCGGATGCGGGCGCCCAAGCGGAGGACGTGGATTGCGTCATGATCGGCACGACGCAGTTCACCAACGCGGTGATAGAGCGGCGCGCACTGCAGCAGGTAGGCGTGATCCGGCTGGCCCTGCCCGCGACCTCGGCCATCCCGCCGCTGACCGACTGGCCAGACGACCTCGTGCAGGCGGTGGGCCGCCACGTCACGCTGGTCGCGGGAGGCTACGAATTTGACGGGCGCGAGATCGCCCCGCTGGACGAACGGGCGATCTCGAAGGCGGCGCGGGAGTGGAAAGCGCAGGGCCTGAAAGCTGCAGCGGTCACATCGGTCTTCTCGCCCATGAACGGCACGATGGAGCGTCGCGCGGCCGAGATCATCCTGAACGAAGCGCCCGACCTGGCGGTGTCGCTGAGTGGAGAACTGGGGCAGTTCGGGCTTCTGCCGCGCGAGAACTCCACCATCATCAACGCGGCGCTCGCGGGCCTGGCTACACGCGTGGTCGGGGCATTCCGTGCGGCGTTGAAGGACCTTGGCCTGACCGTCCCGCTCTTCATAAGCCAGAACGACGGGACCCTGATGCGTGTAGAGGATGTGGAACGGTACCCAGTGCTGACTTTTGCCTCGGGGCCGACAAATTCCATGCGCGGCGCGGCGCACCTGGCCGGCATGGGTGACGCGATGGTCGTCGACATCGGCGGCACGACCTCCGACATTGGCATGCTGCGCAACGGGTTTCCCCGTCAGTCGACCCACTTCGTGGACGTGGGCGGCGTCAAGACGAACTTCCGCATGCCCGACGTGCTGGCCGTAGGGCTGGGCGGCGGGTCCATCATCCGCGATGGCGGTCGGCGCATCGGGCCGGATTCGGTTGGTTACGAGCTGACGCGGCGGGCGCTCTGCTTCGGCGGCGACACGCTGACCGCAACGGACATAGCCGTCGCCGGCGGTTGGGCGGACGTGGGAGACGCCGTCCATTTGCAGGGCATCGGCCGCGACACCATCGCGGCAGCACGCACCGAGATGCAGCGCCTGATCGCCGCCAACGTGGAAAAGATGAAGACCGAGGCGCGCGACCTTCCCCTGCTCGTCGTGGGCGGCGGCGCGATTCTCGTGGATTGGGATGTGCCCACTGCCTCAGAGGTCGTCCGCCCCGCCTACGCCTCGGTGGCGAACGCGGTAGGGGCGGCCATCGCTCAGGTTTCCGGAGAGGTCGAAACCGTGGTGTCGATCACTGAGGCCAACCGCGCCCAGGTTCTGGACGACGCACGCGCGGAGGCGCGCCGCAACGCGGTTTCGGCCGGTGCGATTGAAGCCAGCGTCGAGATCATCGAAGTCGAGCAGGTGCCGATCAGCTACTTGCCCGGAAATCCGTCGCGCCTTCGGGTCAAAGCCGTGGGCGACCTACCCGTCTGAGGAGAGAGGCAATGGACCTGAAGATCGAGGACGTGGACGACCTGTGCACCGGCGCGGCCTTCCTGGGCGCCGGCGGCGGGGGCGACCCCTATATCGGCGGGCTTATGGTCAAGGAAGAGCTGCGCGCCGGTCGGCGCATCCGGATCCTCGATCCCGACGAGATCGACGATGATCTGTTGGTGATCCCCACGGCGATGATGGGGGCGCCGACGGTACTTCTGGAAAAGATCCCATCGGGCGACGAACCGCTGCGCGCACTGCAGGCCGTCGAGACGGCGCTGGGCCGTAGGGCTGACGCTACCATGCCGACCGAGGTCGGCGGCATCAATTCGACCATTCCGCTGTTTGTGGGCGCCCGGCTTGGACTGCCAGTGATCGACGCCGACGGCCAGGGTCGCGCCTTCCCCGAACTGCAGATGGAGACCTTCGCCATCGAGGGCATCGCCGGCACGCCCATGGGCATCGCCGACGAGAAAGGAGATTTCGCAACGATCCGAACCGAAGACCACCACCGCATGGAATGGATCGCACGCGGTATCACCATCCGCATGGGCGGAACAGCGTATTTCGCGAACTACCCCATGCGGGGCGCCGAGGTGAAGCGCGCCTCAGTCAAGCATACATTGACGCTGGCACGCCGGATCGGCGCCATCATCCGCACGGCGCGGGCCCGCCGGATCGACCCGTTCGAAGAACTGGAGACGTTCCTCGCCACCACGTCCTACGGCGTGGCGCGTCGGATCTTTTCCGGCAAGATCACCGATCTCGACAGACAGACAGACAGGGGCTTCACCCTCGGACAGGTGACGATTTCGCCCGACGGGCCCGGGGCCGACTGCGTGATCGCATTTCAGAACGAGAACCTGTCTGCAAAGGCCGATGGCGCGCTGCTGGCCATCGTGCCCGACATCATCACGGTGCTCGATTCCGAGACGGCCGCCCCCATCACGAACGAGACGCTGCGCTACGGCCAGCGCGTCACGGTAATGGCGGTGGGCGTGCCCCCGATCATGCGCAGCGAACGGGCTCTACGGCAATTTGGCCCCGCCGCCTTCGGTCTTGCGGACACCTACGTCCCGCTGGGCCCCTTCTGAGCACCTGCCTGCGGATGTATGAAGCAGCGGAAACTGCTTGGCAGAGCGCTGAAAAAACCCGTCATCGACGCCCATCGTAGAACGCGATTCGCACTCACCATTGATGGGCGGATGTAGCGATGCGCTCCTGGCCGAGAAGATGGGATCGGTGTTCAGTAAAGTGGGTCTCGAGTGTTGTGACCGCCGCGCTTCGGCGCCACCGCATGCTCATCACCTCAAAGAAACTCCGGCAGGCCAGGCGCAATAACAGCCTGGATCCGGACAGGAACCGCCGATGCGTCGCCCTCGCAGCGATGCATCCTATTTCAAGCATCTGATACTCAGGCAGTGGCCGCCTCGAACTCCCGAATGGTCTCGGAAAGCAAGCCGGAAACGGTCTCGCGCGCGGAACCATGGAGCGTGGTTTTCCATTCGACGCCATGCAGGCGAGGTGGGCGTTCCTGAGCGTGCCGACCTTCGGTTTTCAACACTTCAATCGCCGTCCGCCGCTTAACCGCTGTCAGACATCTGCGACATGCAGCTTCGCAATTCTCGTTCGTGCCCGCCGGGGCGAGCATGTCTGCATTCGTGGACAGTGAACCGCCTCGCCTTGCCCGCAGAGCATGTTGTTCACCGGGCAAGGCGGCGCAATTCAGGTATCGTTTGCCCCAGGGGTCCATGATTTAGGGCCTCAAGCGTTTCTGAGGCGGCCTCGGCCGGCTCGGCGTTCTTGACGTGGCGACTCTTGGTGCCGAACGCCTTGCGATCCTTCCAGGAGCAAAGGTTCAGCGAACGGCCAACATTCTACGGCACTGCCGAAACCTTGCGAAGCTCACACTCGCCAATGCCTTCCCGGTCGTTCGGATCCGGATGCGCGGCTCAGACGTAGCCGGGCCGCACGAGACCGGTGAGATGGGCGAGATTCTTGATGCCGATTTTCACATGCGCAAGCGGGCGCGCCTTCACCAGGCGTTTGTTCATGTATGCCTCAAAGGTCAGGCGCTGCACGTCGATGTCATGGCACAGCGACACGAAGCGTTCGCGCCGTTCGTCGCTGCGGTAATAGGCGTTCTGCATCGAGGCGAGCACGCGGAAAACCGTCTTGTGTTCCTTCATGAACAACTGCCGCGCCAGTTTCAGCTTGGCCGGGTCGGCACTGGTCAGAGCGGCCATCGCCGCCGTTGCCGCCACGCGACCGCCGATCATGGCATAATAGATCCCCTCGCCCGAGGACGGCGCGACCACACCCGCGGCGTCCCCTGCGAGCACCAGATCGCGCCCGTTGTCCCAACGATCCAGCGGCCTGAGCGGGATCGGCGCGCCTTCTCGGCGCACGGTGGCACACTCGGCCAGTCCCGATGCACTTCGGAGCGCGGCGGTGGCCTGCTTCAAGTCCACCCCATCGACGGCTGTGCCCATACCAACGCTGGCCGACCGGCCGTGCGGGAACACCCAACCGTAGAAATCGGGCGAAATAGCGCCGTCATAGATCACGTCGCAGCGCGCCGGGTCATAACTGCCGGTGGCGCAATCCGGCGCATCGATGATCTCGTGATAGGCCAGTACATAAGGGATCTTGCTGCCGCCCGGCATTTCGGCGGCGGCCACCCGGGAACGCGCGCCGTCGGCCCCGATCACCATGCGCGCCGACAGGCGACGTTCTTCGCCCGTGGCCTTCTCACGGTAGACCACATTGCAGCCACCCGGATCCCGTTCGATCCGCAGGAAGGTACCTGTCAGCCGCGTCGCACCTGCCTGCGTGGCCCGGTTGCGCAAATACTCGTCGAAATGCTCCCGGTCGACCATGCCGACAAAGCCGTTTTCGATCGGGATATCCACCGCCCGCCCGGTTGGCGAAATCATCCGGGCCGTTGTGATCTTGGCGACAAGCTGGTCGTCCGGAATGGCGAAATCCTCGATCAGGCGCGGCGGGATCGCGCCCCCGCATGGCTTTATCCGCCCCTCACGGTCCAGCATTGCGACCCGCGCCCCGGAGCGGGCCAGATCCTCGGCAGCGGTGGCGCCCGACGGCCCCCCGCCCACGACTACGACATCGTACATGATCATTCTCCCGGCACGAGGTTGGCGCGGATCATGGGCGCAGGCCGTTCGATCACGCGAGCCGCCATCAGGGCGGCGGCAAGGAACAGGGCGGCTTCAAACATGAAAACCGTCCCGAAAGCTGTTGCATCTGTTACGAAAACCCGGCGCATTGCATCGGCGCCCGCTGCCCCGGCCAAACCGCCAAAGCCCGCGGCGATGGCTTGCGCCGCGCCCCAAAGGCCCATGCGGGTGCCTTCCCGCGCGCCACGGCCCTGCCCGGCCAGCGCCATCATCGACCCGATCGCCGCGACCGCGAACACGCCGTTGAAGAACCCCATGCCGACGACGGCGGCGGTCAGCGGCATCACCGGGCCAACCTGCCCTAGCAGCGCAATCGCGCCAAGGCTTCCGGCGGACCCTATGCAGCCGACCACGACCCAGTTCCGCAGGCTGCCCATCCGCAGCCCTGTCGCGGCGATGCCCACGCAGAGCATGCCGAGGAAAACCCCGCCGTTCTGCGCACCGCTGAGCGATGTGGACTGCCCCGGCGTGAAGCCGAAAACGAGGCCGGCATAGGGTTCGAGGATCAATTCCTGCATGAAATAGGCGGTCATAGAGAGGAATACGAATATGGTGAAGTTGCGCGCGCGCGCCTCGCTCCAGACTTCACGCAACCCGTCGAGGAACGGCATCGGATCGCGTTCTGGCGCGGCGGGAGCGAGCCCCGCCTCGATCCGCCAGACGGCCAGCACAGTCAGCGCCATCGCACCCCCTGTCACCAGAGCCACGATCTGCAGAAGGCGCATCGGCGTGTAAGGATCGAGGATCGCGCCCACCCCGCCCGCGGTCAGCGCGATCCCGGCGATCATCATCAGCCAGGTAATGGTGGCCGCCGCAGCACGCCGGTGCGGCGCGGTGTGGCTGGCAAGCAGTGCCAGAAGCGACGTGCCTGACGCGCCGGCACCAAGGCCGATCAGCGAATATGCCACAACCGACAGCACAAGGCCGAATGCAATTCGGGTTTCCATGACAGCAACACCGGCGGCGGCCAGCAAGCCGCCCACGGCGAGGGTCGCCATGCCGAGCAATATCCACCGGGTCCTGTGCCCGCCCGTGTCGGACAGGAAGCCCCATTTCGGACGGCTGATCTGGATGCCGTAATGCAGTGCGACAAGCAGGCCGGGGAGCAGCGCGGGCAGCGCGAGTTCAACCACCATCAGCCGGTTCAGCGTCGATGTGCATAGCACCACGATCGCACCCAGCGACATCTGCACCAGCCCCAGACGGACGATCGAAAGCCAGCCCAGCGTCATGGCGAAACTCCCAACGTGCGGATTGCGAAGGCTGAGATCATCATCCCCGTGATGTAGAGCACGACACCCGTGCCGTTATACCACGGCGCCTTGGCGCGCGGATCACGCAGCAGCACGCGCATCGCGGCCAGTTGTGCCACCAGCACCGCCGCCACGCCAAGCGCGTGTAGCGGGCGGTCCCACTGTACCAGCGCGGCGATCACGGCGAGTTGCGGCAAAGCCATGACCCAGCAGGCGAGCCGCGCCGCACGTTCCGGGCCCAGTGTCACCGGCAGGGAGTTCACGCCGGTCTGGCGGTCCCCCTCCAGTGCCTTGAAATCGTTCAGCGTCATGATTCCGTGCGCGCCGATGGAGTAAAGCAACGCCAGCCAGATCACCGGCCATGCGGGCGCTCCCACCGACAGCACCGCGGCGCCAGTGAACCACGGCAGCCCTTCATAGCAGAGCCCGACCAGTCCCGGCCCCCACCATCCCGAACGTTTCAGGCGGACCGGTTCAGCGGAATAGGCCCATGCGGCAACGACCCCCACCACCGTCGCGCCGAAGCCCCACGGCCCGAACGTCCAGCCGACCAGCAGCGAGACAACGGTCATCGCCAGCGCGATCCAAAGTCCCCAGCGGCCCGGAATGCGCCCTGACGGGATCGGGCGGCCAGGTTCATTGATCGCGTCCACCTCGCGGTCGCACCAGTCATTGGCGGCCTGGCTCATGCCGCATACAAGCGGCCCGGCAAGCACGACCCCCAGCAGCACCAGTCCAGGCGCGCTGCCCGGCGCCACGCCCGACGAGACGACGCCGCACAGATACGCCCACATAGGCGGGAACCACGTGATCGGCCGGATCATCGTCAGAACGGCCAGCGGGTCGGGCCATCGGCGGCTGGAAGAGGGAAGATCTGTCACGCTCATACTGTCAGGTTAGACTGACACTTTGAGTCGGCGCAAGCGAAACCCTGTGCGATCCGGCGCTTTGCCGCGGCCCCGCCCCGGAGCCCCCGGACCGGCACGCAACGGGCTGAAAAGCGGCGCACGGCGCGATGATGTTCAGGGGCGGCCGATCGCCGGCCGGCGGCGCGGTCTAGTCTTCCTCGCCCTTCTTGAGAAAGTCGTACTTGCGCAACTTCACATAGAGGCTCTGGCGCGACAGGCCGAGCATCTCGGCGGCGGCGACACGGTTGTTGTTGGTCAGCTTGATCGCCGTCTCGATACAGAGCTTTTCGATCACGTCGTTGGTTTCGGCCACGATTTCCTTCAGGGAAGCCGACCCGACAAGTTCGAGGATGTTGTGCTGGGCGGTGTTGTCGCTGTCGGCCGTCGGCAGGCGCAGCGCATCGAGTCGCCCGCTGTCGCGGAACACGAATGCGATCTGAGCGTCGCGCCCGTCCGCCACGCGGGTCGCGGACATCTCCACCGGAACGCGCGATCCGAAATCGCTGATCAGTTCGGTGGAATAAAGCCGCACCTGCCCGCTGCGCATCACGTTTTCCAGGATCACGCCGAGGTCCACCTGTCCACGCGCCAGAAACTCGGCAAGGTTGCGCCCTTTGAGCGCTGGCAGATGCGCGGCGTCCACCATCGACAGGAAGCGGTCATTGGCATTGCGCACCGCACCACGCGCGTCGGTGAACAGGATGCCTTCCACCGCTGACGTGTAAAGCGCGTCCAGCATCGCGGCGAACCCGTCCGCCGAGGTCGCTGCCGTCTGTTCATTGGGGGTCAGCCGACAGATCACGACACGGTCGCCGCCGACGCGGAACACGCTAGGCACAAGGCGCAGCCGTGCGGCGCCGCGCGCGGTGGTCAGCACGATCGGCTCGGCGCCGTCGGTCAGCGCCGCGTTCACAAGCTTGGATTCCATCTCGCTGCGGCGGATATTCTCGAAATGCGAGGCAAGCACGGTGCCGACAATATCCTTGCGCGCCATTTCGAACAGGTCTGCCGCGTGATCGTTCAGATCCGTCACTCGCCCGTCGCCCAGCGATACCAGCATGATCGCATCGGTGACGGTGGCCAGCAGCAACCGGTAACGGGAGTCGAATTCGCGCTGCGCCTCGTAGCCGCGCTCAAGCGCGATCTGCGCCTGCACCAACTGACGCTGGGTTTCCGCGATCGGACGCAGGTCACGCCCCATCATCAGGAAGCCGTCTTGACCCTCGATCGAGTGGAAAGTGTACTGGATCGGAAAATCCCAGACCGCATTGTCGCAGTGGTTCAGCTCCACCGGCTTGCCCTGCGTCTGGCCGCGCCGCAACCGGTCTGCGGCGGCATCGAATTTCGGGATGCTCTCGCCGGTCAGGAAATCCCGGACCGGGCGACCTATCCAGTGGTCGAGCTTGCCAAGGTCGGTGCTCTGCTCGCCGATCATCAGCGCCGTGATCACACACTCACCGTCCAGCAGCAAAGTAATGTCCGACGCCGCAGCGACGATGCCGCCGAGGGACTTCGGCTCGATCGCGGAAAGACCTTCCCATGTCGCTGCCCCGTGGCGTTTCGCCTCTCTGATACCGGCAGCTTTCATCACGGGTTCACTTCATGCTCAAGTTTTGGGGGCAGGCTTCCGTTTCTTATGCGTAAGCGCTGCTCCCAGACAATTCGTCACAGCGACAATATCTGCATGCGGCTTCGCACCGTCAAGCAGATCAACGACAATTCCCCCAAGCACGACCGGGGGAACATCAACCATTCGGGCGCGCAGGAAATCAATCATTTCTCCGATCCTCGCGCCCACATCGATGCGCGAGGACGACACCAGGACCAGATCATAGGACACCTGCTCCAGCACTTCGGCCGCATCCTGCGGCGTGGCATCAAGCATGGCATGAGCCGCCGCGCCAAGGCGGCGCAACTGCAGCGTGACCAGCTTCCAGCCGACTGTGTGCTGGTCGTTCTCGAAACTGACAACAAGCACGTTCGGCGCGGCCCTGTGCGATGCAGTGACGATGTCGTTGGCCTTGGCCAGGCCGCCCAGCATTTCCTGCAGGCGACCGGCGGCAACGGTGACACGCGCAAAGCTCAGCGTGTTCTCCACCCAGTCGCAGCCCAGCTGCCGGGCCGCCGCTGGTACGTAGCTGTCCGCGATCTCGTCATGATCAAGGCCCATCTCGCACAGCGCGCGGATCGTTTCGCACCTGTCGAACTCTGCCGCCAGCGATGCCTCGAACAGCATGGACAGCGCCCGGGGGCAGACCCGTCCGGCAACTCGGCCAGGGCGGGCCTTCGGGCGCCCCTGCAACGAGGCCAGGACACGGGAGGCAAGCGCCGCGGCATGTTCGGTCGCCTGCGGCGGCCGCTGTGACATCTGCCTTTCCATGGGCATTCCCGTCTCCCCGCCTGTGGGATCCGCTGGGATCCGGCGGCGCACCCTTCCGGCACGCGGCATTTACACCTCAAGTCTTGCCGAAGCCCGCCAGAATGTCAAAGCGAATGGACAGCTTTGGGTGGATATTTCTAGCTCAGAAATTTTTCACAATAAAAACAGGCATTAATGGATTTACGTTACGGCATCCCAACTGAAAAAACGTCAGCGCGAACGGCCAAGAGTGTAAGTTATAGTTGACACATTGCCGGGCCGGTCCCAAAGTTCCCTCACCACACCAGCCGCGGAGTCGCCCAAGTGCCGCCAATCGCCAAGCAACACGGACGCAGGAAGCCGCTTTACGACGCCGCGCAGCGCGCGCGCCGCGACGAAAGCGTCTGGACCCTGATCCAGGGAATTCTCGCGCCTTTGCAATTCCTTGTCTTCCTTGTCTCGCTCGCGCTGGTGCTGCGGTACCTTGCAACCGGCGCAGGCTACGATCTTGCCACCGCATCGATCCTGGTGAAGACCGGGTTCCTGCTTCTGATCATGATTACCGGCGCGATCTGGGAGAAGGTCGTATTCGGCCAGTACCTGTTCGCCCCCGCCTTCTTCTGGGAGGACGTGTTCAGCTTCGCCGTCATCGCGCTGCATTGCGCCTATGTCTGGGCGCTGGTCACTGCGGCGCTGTCGCCTGTTGCGTTGATGTGGCTCGCGCTTGCGGCCTATGGCGCCTACATCATCAATGCCGGGCAGTTCCTGCTCAAACTGCGCGCGGCGCGGCTGGATGCGGCGGTGACGGCATGAACGATCAAAGCCCCCCGCCAATGCCCGGTTGCCGCGACGTGCCTGTGCTGCGTGAACGCGGCCAGCGCGAGGTGTTCTGCGGACTGACCGGGATCATCTGGCTGCACCGCAAGATGCAGGATGCGTTCTTCCTTGTCGTCGGCTCGCGCACCTGCGCGCATCTGCTGCAAAGCGCGGCCGGTGTGATGATCTTCGCCGAACCGCGTTTCGGCACCGCGATCCTTGAGGAAACCGATCTCGCCGGAATGGCGGATGCGCAGGACGAGCTTGACCGCGAGGTTGCACGCCTGCTCGCACGGCGGCCCGACATCCGGCAATTGTTCCTCGTCGGCTCCTGTCCGTCGGAGGTCATCAAGCTCGATCTCGCAAAGGCGGCAGAACGCATGAGCGCGGCACACGCGCCGAACGTGCGGGTGATCAATTATTCCGGCTCCGGGATCGAGACGACCTTCACACAGGGCGAGGACGCCTGCCTCGCCGCGATGGTGCCCGTGCTGCCGGAAACGGATGCGCGGGAACTGGTGCTGGTCGGCGCACTGCCTGATGTGGTCGAACAGCAGGCGGTCGGCCTTCTCGAGGCGATGGGCATCGGCCCGATCCGCGTGCTGCCCGCCCCGCGGAAAGCCGATGACCTCGGGCTCGGGGCGAACACTGTCTTTGCGCTCACCCAGCCGTTTCTCGGCGACACGCACGCGGCGCTGGAACGGCGCGGTGCGCGGCATATCCCTGCTCCCTTTCCCTTCGGAGAAGAAGGCACGACCGCCTGGCTACAAGCCATCGCGACCGAGTTCGACGTCGCGCCCGACCTTTTCGAGCGCGTCACCGCCGCGCCGCGCGCCCGGGCGCGCAAGGCTGTGGCGCAGGCCGCCGAAGGGCTGGACGGCAAGTCGGTGTTCTTCTTCCCGGACAGTCAGCTGGAGGTTCCGCTGGCCCGTTTCCTGACCCGCGAATGCGGCATGACCGCGATTGAAGTCGGCACGCCCTACCTGCACCGCGACCTGATGGGGCCCGACATGGACCTGATGGTTCAGGGCCCGGTGTTCTCGGAAGGGCAGGACGTCGACATGCAACTGGACCGGTGCCGCGCGGCACGGCCCGACCTGACGGTGTGCGGGCTGGGTCTTGCCAACCCGCTTGAGGCTGAAGGCCTTACGACCAAATGGGCAATCGAGTTGGTGTTCACGCCTGTCCATTTCTACGAACAGGCCGGCGATCTCGCCGGGCTGTTCTCGCGCCCGTTGCGCCGTCGCGCGGTGCTGAAACTCGATGCCGCGCAGCCCCCCGCCGCGCGGGCGGAGGCACGCCGATGAAACTCGCGGTCTGGACCTACGAAGGCCCTCCCCATGTGGGTGCGATGCGTGTCGCCACCGGAATGCGGGACCTGCATTTCGTGCTGCATGCGCCGCAGGGCGACACCTATGCCGACCTGCTGTTCACGATGATCGAACGGCGCAACCACCGCCCCCCGGTGACCTACACCACATTTCAGGCGCGCGATCTCGGGTCCGACACCGCCGACCTGTTCAAGACCGCGTGCCGCGACGCCTATGACCGGTTCCGCCCGCAGGCACTGATCGTCGGGGCGTCCTGCACGGCAGAGTTGATCCAGGATGATCCGGGCGGCATGGCCGAAACCATGGACCTGCCCGTGCCGGTGATCCCGCTGGAGCTGCCCAGCTACCAGCGCAAGGAAAATTTCGGCGCGGACGAGACGTTCTTCCAGATCACCCGCACCCTGGCCCGGTCTGTGGACCGCACCGCGCGCCCGTCGGTGAACCTGATCGGGCCGACGGCGCTGGGGTTCCGGCATCGCGACGACATTACCGAACTCACCGGCCTGCTGATGGACATGGGCATCGCGGTGAACGTGACCGCACCGATGGGCGCCAGCCCGGCCGATATCGCGCGGCTGGGTGCGGCCCATGCCAACGTGCTCATGTATCCCGAAACAGGCGAGAGCGCGTGCCGCTGGATGGAGCGCGAGCTTGGGCTGCCCTACACCCGTACGGTGCCGATCGGCGTCGGCGCCACGCGTGACTTCGTCGCCGAACTCGCCGCGCTTCTGGATGTGCCCGCCCATCTCGACGAAAGCCGTCTGCGGCTGCCGTGGTATTCGGCCAGCGTGGACAGCACCTACCTGACCGGCAAGCGCGTGTTCGTGTTCGGCGACGGCACCCATGTTAAGGCCGCCGCGCGCATCGCCCGAGACGAGATGGGGTTCGAGGTGGTGGGCGTGGGCTGTTACAACCGTGAGACGGCGCGCGACGTGCGCGCCCTTGCGCGCGATTTCGGCGTCGAGGCGCTGATCACCGACGACTATCTCGATGTGGAAGAACGGATCGAGGCGCTGGCGCCCGAGATGATCCTCGGCACGCAGATGGAACGTCATATCGGCAAGCGTCTGGGCATCCCGTGCGCCGTGATCTCCGCACCCGTGCACGTGCAGGACTTTCCAGCGCGCTACTCGCCACAGATGGGCATCGAGGGCGCGAACGTGATCTTCGATACCTGGGTGCACCCGCTCGTCATGGGGCTTGAAGAGCACCTGCTGCACATGTTCCGCGACGATTTCGAGTTCCATGACGCCGCGGGGGCCAGCCACCACGGCGCCAAGGCAGTACCGCGCAGCGCCGCAGATGATGCGGCGCGGGCGGCCGACTCGATGCCCGGCGCGGACGCGGATCTTGCCGCGGCACCCGCTACCGGCGGCGACGTGGTCACCTGGCTGGCTTGCGCCGAACGCGAATTGAAGAAGATCCCCTTCTTCGTTCGTGGCAAGGCTCGCCGCAACACCGAAAAATTCGCCGCCGACCGCGGCGTCACGCAAATCAGCGTCGAAACACTGTACGAGGCAAAGGCCCATTATGCGCGATGACCGACAGGCCCAAGGCCCGCGTCCGGGCTACCGCGTCGTGATCGTGACGCTTGACGCCCATGCGGCCGGGCCCTGCGCACGCGTCGTCGAACGGCTGGCGGGCGAATTTCCGGGCCTGTCGGTCAGCGTTCATGCCGCCGCCGAATGGGGCGAGAACCCGGACGCGCTGATCCGCACCAAGATGGCCATCGCCGAGGCCGATATCGTCGTATCAGGGCTGATTTTCCTCGAGGAACACATCGAGGCGATCCTGCCGGATCTGCGGGCCCGGCGGCCCCATTGCGACGCCATGGTCGGCATGATCTCGGACGCCCAGATCGTCCGGCTGACGCGCATGGGCACGCTCGACATGGCCGCGCCGCCCTCGGGTCTTGGAAAGCTGATGAAGCGCCTGCGCGGTTCGTCCAAGCCCTCTACCGAGAGCGGCGAAAAGAAGATGCGGATGTTGCGCCGCCTGCCGCGCATTCTCAAGTACATCCCCGGCAAGAGCCAGGATCTGCGCGCCTGGTTTCTATGCATGCAGTACTGGCTGGGCTCTTCCGACGACAACATCGAGGCGATGGTCCGCTTCCTGATCTCGCGCTACTCGCACGAGGCCAAGTGGCGCGGCACCCCTGCCCCCGAACCGCTGGAATACCCCGAGGTCGGGCTTTACCACCCCGATCTGCCCGACCGGATCACCACAGATCCCGCCGCGCTGCCGCAACCGCGCAAACCGGTGGCCACGGTCGGCGTGCTGATGATGCGCTCCTACGTGCTGTCCTCAGACACCGCGCATTACGATGCGGTGATCCGCAGCCTTGAAGCGCGCAATATCCGCGTGATCCCGGCCTTCGCAGGCGGTCTGGATGCGCGCCCCGCGATCGAGGCGTATTTCCGCATCGAAACCGGCGTAAGGATCGACGCGCTGCTGTCCCTGACCGGCTTCTCGCTGGTCGGCGGGCCCGCGTACAACGACAATGACAGCGCCGTGGCAGCACTCAAGGCGCTAGACGTGCCATATCTCGCGGCCCATCCGCTGGAGTTCCAGACGCTCGGCCAATGGGCGGCGTCAGCGGGCGGCCTCGGCCCGATCGAAACCACGATGCTGATCGCGCTGCCCGAACTCGACGGCGCCACCAACCCCACCGTCTTCGCCGGCCGCCATGGCACCGAAGGCTGCGCGGGTTGCGCACAGGCCTGCCGTCCACACGGACTGGACCGCCAGATGGCACCCTGCCCGGAACGCATAGAGGTGCTGACCGCCCGGGTCGCACGGCACGCCGCACTGCGCCGCTCGCAGGCAGCGACCCGCCGTCTTGCCATCGTGCTTTTCGGTTTTCCGCCCAATGCCGGCGCGGCCGGAACCGCGGCCTATCTCGACGTGTTCCGCTCGCTGCACAATACGCTGCACGCCCTCAAGGCGGACGGTTACGACCTCGAGCCGCCCGCGACAGTGGAGGACCTGCGCCGCGCCGTGCTGCACGGCTCCGCCCAGACCTATGGACAGGATGCGAATGTCGCCGCCCATGTCAGCGCCGACCAGATGGTCGCGCAGACCCCATGGCTGTCCGAGATCGAAGACGCCTGGGGCCCGGCGCCGGGCCGCGTGCAGTCCGACGGTCGCGGCGTGTTCGTGCTGGGCGCGCAGTTCGGCAACGTCTTTGTCGGCCTGCAACCCGCCTTTGGCTACGAGGGAGACCCGATGCGCCTTCTCTTCGAGAGGGGATTCGCGCCGACCCACGCCTTCGCCACCTTCTACCTGTGGCTGCGGGGCACCTTCCGCGCCGATGCGGTGCTGCATTTCGGAATGCATGGCGCGCTGGAATTCATGCCCGGCAAGCAGGCCGGTCCCGGCGCCGCGTGCTGGCCCGACCGGCTGATCGGCGATCTGCCGAACGTCTATCTCTACGCGGCCAACAACCCCTCCGAAGCGACGCTGGCCAAGCGGCGCTCGGGCGCCGTCACGATCACGCACCTGACGCCGCCGCTTGCGCAGGCCGGGCTCTACAAGGGTCTGGTGGAGCTGAAGGACAGCCTGAGTCGCTGGCGCGCGTTGGCGCCGGACGCGCCCGAACGCACCGATCTGGCCGCGCTCATCGCCGAACAGGCCACCGCCGTTGACCTAGCCGAAACGGATCCGGCCCGGCTCTGGCTGGCGCTGTTGGAAACCGAGGACGCGCTGATCCCGGAAGGCCTGCACATCGTCGGCCAGAAGATCAGCGACACCGCGCGCGCCGATCACGTGGCGCGGCTGGGCGATGCCGACGACGCCACACGCGCCCGCGTCGATGCCGCCCTGAGCGAGGATCACGAGATCCCGGCGCTGCTGCGCGCGCTCGAGGGGCGGTATACCGCGCCCGTCCCCGGCGGTGATCTGATCCGCTCGCCCGACATCGTGCCGACGGGGCGCAACATCCATGCATTCGACCCGTTCCGGATGCCGACCGAATATGCCTGCCGCGACGGCGCGAAGCAGGCGCAGGTTCTGCTCGACACGCACCCGACCCTGCCGCGCACCATCGCGCTGGTGCTTTGGGGGTCGGACAACATCAAGTCCGATGGCGGTCCGATCGGACAGGCACTGGCGCTGATCGGTGCCCGGCCCCGCTTCGACGCTTTCGGACGGCTGGGCGGCGCCGACCTGATCCCGCTGCCGGAACTCGGCCGCCCGCGCATCGACGTGATCATGACGCTGTCGGGCATATTCCGCGACCTGCTGCCCTTGCAGACCCGGCTGCTGGCGGAGGCCGCGCTGAAGGCCGCGCAAGCCGAGGACGAGCCGACCGAGATGAACTTCATCCGTGCGCATGCGCTCGATTATGCCGCCAAGATGGGGTGCGACCTGGAAACCGCCGCCTTGCGCGTCTTTTCCAATGCCGAAGGCGCCTACGGTTCGAACGTCAACCAGCTGGTCGACAGTTCCGCCTTCGGAGAGGAGGACGAGCTGGCCGATGCCTACGAGGCGCGCAAAAGCTTCGCCTATGGCGTCAACGGCAAAGCGACCCAGAACACGGCGCTGCTGCAACGCGCACTCAAGGACGTTGACCTGGCCTACCAGAACCTCGAAAGCGTGGAACTGGGCGTGACCACGGTAGACCATTACTTCGACACGCTTGGCGGGATCAGCCGGGCCGTGAAGCGGGCACGCGGCGGGCAGGAAGCGGCCGTCTACATCAGCGACCAGACACGCGGCGCTGGCAAAGTCCGCACCCTGTCGGACCAGATCGCGCTCGAGACCCGCTCCCGCGCGCTCAACCCGAAATTCTTCGAGGCGCTTTTGAACCATGGCGCCGAGGGCGTGCGCCAGATCGAGAGCACGGTGACGAACACGCTGGGTTGGTCGGCCACGACCGGCCAGGTCGAGCCCTGGGTCTACCAGCGCATTTCCGAAACCTTCGTGCTGGACGAGGCCATGCGCAAGCGCATCGCGGAGTTGAACCCGGCGGCCTCGTCGCGGATGGCGAACCGCCTTCTCGAAGCGCACGACCGCGCCTACTGGCAGCCAGACGCTGAAACGCTGGCAGCGCTGCAGGATGCGGCAGACGCACTGGAAGACCGGCTGGAAGGGATCGCGGCGGAATGACCCCAAGGAATCGCCCGACACCACGCCACGGCGGGGGCCAGCCCCCGCACAGCCGAAGCATTTGCGCCGGCGTCGCCGCGCAGAGCCGGACACATGAAACGGAGGGGAAACCCACATGAGCCCACTGGACAGCAAGCAACCGCCCGCATCGCTGGCGAACATGCGCGAAGCCGCCGGGCTGGAGGCGCGCCGTGTTTCGGCGCCGCCGGTCCTGAAGGGCCGCGACGGCGAAGGTTCGGTGCAGGTGCACCAGGACGACAGCATGAAGATCGAGGGGGCGAAGGTCTTCTCGGTCTACGGCAAGGGCGGCATCGGCAAGTCGACCACCAGTTCCAACCTTTCGGCCGCCTTCGCCAAGCTGGGCAAGCGGGTGCTTCAGATCGGGTGTGACCCGAAGCACGACAGCACCTTCACGCTGACCGGCAGCCTCGTGCCGACAGTCATCGACATCCTCAAGGAGGTCGACTTCCACGCCGAGGAACTGCGCCCCGAGGATTTCGTCTTCGACGGGTGGGGCGGCGTGAAATGCGTGGAGGCAGGCGGCCCGCCGGCCGGCACTGGCTGCGGCGGCTATGTCGTCGGCCAGACGGTGAAGCTGCTGAAACAGCATCACATGCTGGAAGACACCGATGTCGTGATCTTCGACGTGCTGGGCGACGTCGTGTGCGGCGGGTTCGCCGCGCCGCTCCAGCACGCCGACAAGGCCGTGATCGTCACCGCGAATGATTTCGACAGCATCTACGCGATGAACCGCATCATCGCCGCAGTGCAGGCCAAGTCGAACAACTACAAGGTGCGTCTGGCCGGCTGCATCGCAAATCGCAGCCGCGATACCGACGAGGTGGACCGCTACTGCGACCGCGTCGGCTTCAAGCGGATCGGGCACATGCCTGACGTGGACGCGCTGCGCCGCTCGCGGCTCAAGAAGAAGACGCTGTTCGAAATGCCCGACGAGGAGGACATCGTACAGTGCCGCGCCGAGTACATCCGCCTGGCGGAGGCGCTTTACAACGGGACCGAAAGCCATGCCCCCGCCCCGCTCCCCGACCGTGAAATCTTCGAGCTGCTCGGATTCGACTGATGAGCTATGACCGCACCCTGACCCGCGTCGAGGACTATTTCGATCGCACCGCGACCCAGACCTGGGCGCGCCTGACTTCGGACGCGCCGGTCTCGCGGATTCGCGCGACCGTGCGGGCGGGACGTGACAGGATGCGCGCGTGCCTGCTGGGCGCGCTCCCCGCAGATCTGACAGGCGCGCGGGTGCTGGATGCGGGCTGCGGAGCCGGGCAGATGACGATAGAACTGGCGCAGCGCGGTGCGGATGTGCTGGCGGTGGACATCTCCCCGTCGCTGATCGACATCGCCAAGACCCGCCTGCCCGACCATCTGCGCCCGCGCGTGACCTTCGCCAGCGGCGACATGCTGGACCCCGGCCTCGGACAGTTCGACCATGCCATCGCGATGGACAGCCTGATCTACTACACCGACGCCGACATCGCCGACGCGCTGGCGGCGCTGGCGCCGCGCATATCGGGCAGTGTCGCGTTCACCGTCGCGCCGCGCACGCCGCTCCTGATGGCGATGTGGCAAGCCGGTAAGCTGTTCCCTCGCAGCGACCGCGCGCCTGTCATGGTACCGCACTGCCCCGACCGGCTGGCTCGTGACCTGCGGGCCCTGCCCGCCGAGGTGCGCGACCTCGGTCGCGTCCACTCGGGGTTCTACATCAGTCACGCGCTGGAGGTCCGGCCATGACACAGCAACCGCGCCCTGGCGCATTGGCCCGCATGTCGTCGAAGTTCCTGCCTTTCTCCGACGCGGCAAGCGACGATCTGCCCCTCGGACAGCTGCTGCGGCTGTCGCTGTTCCAGGTGTCAGTCGGCATGGCATCGGTCATGCTGCTTGGCACTCTGAACCGTGTCATGATCGTGGAGCTTTCTGTGCCTGCGATGGTGGTGGCCATGATGATTGCGCTGCCGGTGCTGATCGCGCCGTTCCGCGCGCTTCTGGGCTTCCGCTCCGACACCTACCGGTCCGCCATCGGCTGGAAGCGCATCCCCTACCTTTGGTTCGGATCGCTCTGGCAGATGGGCGGGCTGGCGGTGATGCCCTTCGCGCTGATCGTGCTGTCAGGCGATCAGACGCTCGGGCCGACATGGGCCGGCGAGGTGCTGGCGGCACTTGCGTTCCTGATGACGGGCCTCGGGCTGCACATGACGCAGACCGCCGGGCTCGCGCTCGCCTCCGACCGGGCAAGCGAGGAAACCCGCCCGCAGGTGGTCGCGCTGCTGTACGTGATGTTCCTTGTCGGCATGGCGGTTTCGGCGGTGGTGATCGGATGGCTGCTGACCGACTTCTCGTCGCTGCGGCTGGTGCGCGTGGTACAGGGCGCGGCGGCGGCGGGCATCATCCTGAACCTGATCGCGCTGTGGCGGCAAGAACGCGTGCGTCCGATGTCGAAAGCCGAACGCGAGGCCCCGCGCCCGCGCTTCCGCGACGCGTGGGACGATTACATGCGCGGCGGGTCGGCAGGGCGCCTTCTTCTGGTGGTGTTCCTCGGCACGCTGGGCTTCAACATGCAGGACGTGCTTCTGGAGCCCTACGGCGGCGAGGTGCTGGGACTTTCGGTGTCGGCCACGACGCTGCTCACGACGATGTGGGCCTGCGGCGCGTTGGTCGGCTTCGCGATCGCGGCGCGCCGTCTGCGCGCGCAGGCCAATCCCTATCGCATGGCGGCGACGGGTATCCTCGTCGGCATCTTCGCGTTCTGTGCGGTGATCTTCGCGGGTCCGCTGCAATCGACCGCGATGTTCTTCGCCGGCGCCGCGCTGATCGGTCTGGGCGCCGGGTATTTCGCTGTCTCGACGCTGACCACCGCGATGACCATGCCCGAAACGGGCGCCGCCGGGCGCGGCCTCGCTCTCGGCGCGTGGGGCGCGGCGCAGGCCACGGCGGCGGGACTGGGCATCGCGATTGGCGGCGGCGTGCGCGACTGGGTGAACGGCATGGCGCTTTCAGGCGACCTGGGCCCGGCTCTGCATGGCGCAGCCACGGGGTATTCCGTGGTCTACCACATGGAAATCGCCTTCCTGTTCCTGACCCTTGTGGTGCTTGGCCCGCTCGTGCGGCACGCGCCCGCCCCCGACACCGCTTCCAACGGCAAAGGCCCCATCGGGCTGGCCGACTTCCCAACCTGATCGACTGCGACCCAACTGAAGGACCCGACCATGGACTACTACATCACCGGCAACCTCGACATCGCGAGCATCGCGCTGTGGCTCTTCACGGCCTTCTTCGTGGGTCTCGTGATCTATATCCAGCGCGAGAACATGCGCGAAGGCTTCCCGCTCGAGAATGACGACGGCACGCCGAACGCACATCTCGGCCTGCCGATGCCTGAACCCAAGACCTTCAAGCTGGCCCACGGCCGCGGTGAGGTCAGCTATCCCAACGGGCAGACCGACCCGCGCAACGCAAGCCTCGCGCTCAAGCGCAGCCACGACAGCGACGGTTTTCCGTTCGAACCGACGGGCGATCCGATGGTCGACGGGGTCGGCCCGGCATCGTGGTGCGCGCGCCGCGACGTGCCTGAACTCGACGGTCACGGCCACCCGAAGATCATTCCGATGGCCGCGTCCGAACACTTCACCGTTTCGGCCGGGCGCGACCCGCGCGGCATGGCCGTGAAGGCCGGTGACGGCGAGATCGTGGGCAGCATCAGCGACATGTGGGTGGACGAACCGGAACAGCTGGTGCGTTACCTTGAAATCGCGCTGGACGCGGATCACGGCGGCGGCAAGCGGCTGGTGCCGATGACCTTCGCAAAGATCACCGCGCAGGACGTGCGCATCCACGCGATCTTCGGCAAGCACTTCGCCGCGGTCCCCAAGACGGCCAGCCCGCGCCAAGTGACCCTGCTCGAGGAAGACAAGATCTCGGCCTACTACGGCGGCGGCAAGCTTTATGCTTCCGATGCCCGGCTCGAGCCGCAACTCTGATCGGAGAGACCGATGCCGCATGACGATTTCGCCTTCGAGCCCGTGAAGGGCCTGCCCGAGGCCCCGCCGGAGGGAGAGCACCTGATCTGGCAGGGCCGCCCCGACGCCTGGGCGCTGATCCGCGACGCGCTCAACATCTGGTGGGTGGTCGGGTACTTCTGCGCGCTGGCCGTATGGCGGTTCCTGGCGGTGGTGGATCTGATGCCGCTGGACCGCGCCATCGCGGCATCGGTGCCGTTCCTGTTCCTTGGCGCGATCGTGTGCCTGCTGCTTGGCCTTGTCGGCTGGGTGCAGGCCCGCGCCACGGTCTACACCATCACCAACCGCCGCGTCGCCATGCGGATCGGCGCCGCGCTGACTGTGACGCTGAACCTGCCCTACTCGCGCATCGCCAGCATCGACCTCGACCAGCGGTCGAACGGCACCGGCACGATCGCGATGAAACCGCTGGGCGGGATGCCGCTGGGCTATCTCGTGTGCTGGCCGCATGTCCGCCCCTGGCACTTCAGCCGCCCGGAACCGGCGCTGCGCTGCATTCCCGATGCGGGCAAGGTCGCCCACCTGCTGGCCGAAGCCGCCGAGTCGCAGATCGCGCAGCCCACCGTCACGCGCCGCCCGGCTGCCACTGCCGTCGCCGCGGAATGAGGACCAAGCAGCCATGACCTTTTCCCCTGACAACCAGAAACGCACCGTGATGGACGACACGAAGGTGCCGACCTTCCTCGTGAAGACGATGTTCGGGCTGGTCGCGGTCTGCCTTGCACTCGTCACCGCGCACACGCTGTTCGGCAACGGGCCGATCTCCACCCCACCGGTGGTGCCCACCGCGCAGGAACGGGTGATCTTCATCGACGGCACGATGGGCGGCGCGGCCACCGTGCGCGCCGAGGACGGCAGGCTGATCGTCGATCTGCCCCCCGAACAGGGAGGCTTCATCGCCGGGGTCTGGCGCGTGCTCCAGCGCGAGCGCGCCAAGAGCGGCGCTGCGCCCGATGGACCCGTGACACTGGTGCGCGGGACGAACGGACGTCTTTCGATCCATGATCACAGTACGAACTGGAGCGCCGACCTGATGGGGTTCGGCGCAGACAATGCCAGGGCTTTCGCCAGGCTCTTGGACTGACGCCACCAAATTGGGAGGGAACCCCATGGGACTACTAACAAAAGAGGTTGAACGCGCACCCTGCACGGTCGAGATCAGCCACAAGTTCGAAAGCCTGCACGCGCATGTGCGCTTCGACAATGGGGCAGTGATTTACCCCGGGGACGAGGTGAAGGTGCAGGGCCCCGAAATCATGGCCCCGTTCGGCGAGATCGTCACCGAACAGCGCATGGCCACGATCTTTCGCGCCAGCAAGCTCGAACGGCTCTGGACCCGCTTGACGGGCGATCTGGAAGTCATGGAACTTTGCGAGTTCTCCTTCAGCGACGAGGTGACGCTATGAACATGCACACCGCAGATGCCGTGACCGCCGAGGAAAGCATCGCCATTCAGGAACGGCAGGCCGCCTTCGACAGCAAGGCCGCGACCGCTGTTGCCATGCAGGACACGCTGCTCACGCCGCGTTTCTATACCACCGATTTCGACGAACTCGATGCGATCGATGTGTCGTCCGTTCGCGAGGACTGGGACAAGCTGATCGCGCAGATGGTGTCCGACCCGAACAAGGGCCATTTCAAAAAGAACGAGGACTGGGACCATGTCGACTGGGACGGGATGGACCCGACGCTGCGCAAGGAATTCATCGATTTCCTGATTTCGTCCTGCACGGCCGAGTTCTCGGGCTGCGTGCTCTACAAGGAAATGAAGCGGCGCGGGTCGAACAAGGACATCACGCAGCTCTTTCAGTTGATGGCCCGCGACGAGGCGCGCCATGCCGGCTTCATCAACGACGCGCTCCGCGAGGCGGGCGTCGCGGTGAATCTCGGGTTCCTGACGCAGAAGAAGAAGTACACTTATTTCCGCCCCAAGTTCATCTACTACGCAACCTACCTGTCGGAAAAGATCGGCTATGCGCGCTACATCACGATCTTCCGGCATCTTGAGGCGCATCCCGAGCACCGCTTCCACCCGATCTTCAAGTGGTTCCAGGAATGGTGCAACGACGAGTTCAGCCATGGCGAGGCCTTCGCACTGCTGATGAAGACCGACCCGAAGCTGACATCGGGCGGGAACGTGTGGTGGATCAAGTTTTTCCTGACAGCGGTCTACTCCACCATGCATGTGCGCGACCACCAGCGGCCCGCGTTCCATGCCGCGCTTGGCGTGGACACCGACTGGTACGGGCACGAGGTTTTCACCAAGACCAGCGAGCTGAGCAAGCAGATCTTCCCGATCACGCTCGACATCGAGCATCCCCGCTGGGCGCGCGGCCTGAAGCGGCTGCAGGCCGCCAATGCGGACATTGCAGAAGCCAAGGAACGCGGCGGTCTGTCCGGGTGGCTGGGCAAGACATGGGGATCGGCGCGCGCCGCGGCGGCTTTCGTGTCACTTTACACGATCCCGTCGGTACCTAACCGGGTGCCAGAAAGCCCCCGTCTGGAACCGGCTTACTGATGCTGGCCAACCCCTGGATCGCGGCGCTTGTCGCCCTTTTCGTCTGGTGGTTCTCCACCGGAGCGATCCTTGCGGCGGTCAAGTGGTCGGACCGGCACAGCGCGCGCGCACGGCTGATCTGCGCGCTGGCCGGACTGCCGGTCCTTGGGGTCGGCATAACCGGCTTCGCCGTCACCCAGACCGATCCGTCGGTCGCGGGCATCTACGGCGCGTTCCTGTCGGCGCTGGCGATCTGGGGCTGGATCGAACTGGCCTTCCTGACCGGCCAGATCACCGGGCCGAACACCCATCCCTGCCCGCCCGACGTGCCGGAATGGGAACGCTTCCTGCGTGCCTGGGGCACCATCGCGCATCACGAGGTGCTGCTTGTCACGGCCCTGGGGCTGCTGGTCTGGACCGGGCACGGGGCCGAGAACACCGCGGGGCTTTGGACCTTCGTCGTGCTGTTCTTCGCGCGCATCTCGGCCAAGCTGAACCTGTTTCTGGGCGTGCCCAAGATCAACACCGAATTCCTGCCCGGAACGCTGGCGCATCTGCCGTCGCATTTCCGCATCGCGCGGCTGAACTGGCTATTCCCGGTCTCTGTCACCGCGCTGAGCTTTGCCGCCGGCTGTTGGCTGGAACGGCTTTACACCGCGCCCGGCCCGGCGGCGACCGTCGGCTTCGCGCTGCTGGCCGCGCTGACGCTGCTGGCGCTGCTGGAACACTGGCTGATGGTGCTGCCATTGCCGGACGAGAAACTCTGGCGCTGGATGCTTCCCGCGCCGGAGGCCAAACAAAAAGACTTGAGGCCGGAGGACGCCCATGGACTATGATGCCCTTTTCACAGAACAGCTTGACGCCCTGAGGGAAGACGGCAACTACCGCGTGTTCGCCGAACTCGAACGCCGCTGCGGGCAGTTTCCGCGCGCGGCCTGCCACGATGCGGCCAACCCCGGCGAGGTGATCGTGTGGTGTTCCAACGATTACCTCGGCATGGGCCAGCACCCGTCTGTGCGCACGGCCATGAAGGACGCGATCGACCGGACCGGCGCAGGTGCGGGCGGTACACGGAACATCTCGGGCACCACGCATGAACATTGCCTGCTGGAGGCCGAACTGGCCGATCTGCACGGCAAGGACGCAGCTCTGCTGTTCACGTCTGGCTACGTGTCGAACTGGGCGGCGCTTTCGACGCTGGGCGCACGCCTGCCGAACGCGGTGATCCTGTCGGACGCGCTGAACCACGCCTCGATGATCGAGGGCATCCGCCATTCGCGCGCCCAAAAGTTGATCTGGAAGCACAACGACCCCGAGGATCTTGACCGAAAGCTGGCCGCGCTGCCCGAAGGCAGCACGCCGATCGTCGCGTTCGAATCCGTATATTCGATGGACGGCGACATCTGTCCAATGGCCGAGATCGTCGAAGTGGCGGAAAAGCACGGTGCGATGACCTATCTCGACGAAGTGCACGCTGTCGGGCTGTATGGCGCGCGTGGCGGCGGAATTTCGGAACGCGATGGGCTGGCGGACCGGATCACGCTGATCGAGGGAACGCTGGGCAAGGCATATGGCGTGGTCGGCGGCTACATCACCGGCTCCGCGCCGCTGTGCGACTTCATCCGCTCGTTCTCGTCCGGGTTCATCTTCACGACGGCACTGCCGCCCGCCGTGGCCGCAGGCGCGCGCACGTCGATCGCGCATCTCAAGACGAGCCAGATCGAACGCGCCCAGCAGCGGCGCCAGGTGAAGCGGCTGCGCGCAAAGCTGGATGCCTGCGGCATCCCCCATCTCGACAATCCGAGCCATATCATCCCGGTCATGATCAAGGACCCGGTGAAGTGTCGGCAGATCGCCGACATCCTGATGCAGCAATTCGGGATCTACGTGCAGCCGATCAACTACCCCACGGTTCCCAAGGGAACCGAGCGGCTGCGCTTCACTCCCGGTCCGCTGCACACGGACGCCGATATCGATCACCTTGTCGGCGCGCTTAACACGCTGTGGCAGCAATGCGGGATCGCGCGAGCCGTGGCCTGACAGGCTGGCAGCCGACGGCCTGAGGCGCCGCCGCGCCGCCCGTCACCCCACGAAAGGTCGCCTTCGGGCGACCTTTTTTTGTGCGCCGGGTGTGCGCTGGTGGGCACGGATAGGCATGTTGGCGCCCCGGTTCGGTGCTGCCTGGACGTCAGGCAAACTGGGCGCCGCCACCGCCGGGGCCGCCCCTGATTCACTCCGATTCCGTGTTAGCGCCGGACAAAAACGCCATGCTTTCCGTTGCTTGGCGTTTGACGGGCGATGGCGGCGATTTTGTCACACCGCCCATTGGTGACACCAAACCCCTGTTTCACGCTATACAGCGTCAACACTTCCTTGACCTTTCGATCACCAAGAGCCCGAAATCCTTGCACAAAAAGCGGACGGTCATGGAAATTTACAATGTTTTCCAGGTTCGGGAAAAAAGATTTACTGAAAAGCGGTGGGATTATGTGGGGTTATTCCCCGCTTTTCGGATGGTGGTAAAGTGGTGGCGGGAGTTCGGAACCCTGATTGCGACTCTGTATGCGGTCAGGTTCTGGGAACAACGGATGACATTTTGACGGGAGGACTCAGATGACGAGTCAAGGTCAGGACGCGGCGAACTACGCGCCGAGTGCGGATTTCACCAAGGGCGCCCATATCGACGCGGCCAAGTACGAGGAAATGTACGCCGCCTCGATCGCGGACCCGGAAGCGTTCTGGGGCGAGCAGGGAAAGTCGCTGGACTGGATCAAGCCCTACACCAAGGTCAAGAACACGAACTTCTCGCTTGATGCGCTGGACATCAAGTGGTTCGAGGACGGCACGCTGAACGTATCGGCGAACTGCATCGACAGGCATCTGGCCACACGCGGCGACCAGACCGCGATCATCTTCGAGCCCGACAACCCGGACGAGCCTGCCAAGCACATCACCTACAAGATGCTGCACACCGAAGTGTGCAAGATGGCGAACATCCTTGAAGGTCTTGGGGTGCGCAAGGGCGACCGGGTCGTTCTCTATCTTCCGATGATCCCCGAAGCCGCCTTTGCGATGCTGGCCTGCGCGCGCATCGGCGCGATCCATTCCATCGTGTTCGCGGGCTTCTCGCCCGACGCGCTGTCGGCCCGTGTGAACGGCGCTGACGCCAAGGTCGTGATCACCGCCGACTACGCTCCGCGCGGCGGCCGCAACACTCCGCTGAAGTCGAACGCGGATGCGGCGCTGCTGCACTGCAAGGACACCGTGAAGCTGCTGGTGGTCAAGCGCACCGGCGGCCAGACGACCTGGGTCGACGGCCGTGACTTCGACTATGCCGAGTTGCACGCCGAGGCCGACGACACCTGCCGCGCCGTCGAGATGGGGGCGGAAGACCCATTGTTCATTCTCTACACCTCCGGGTCGACCGGCCAGCCCAAGGGCGTCGTGCATACGTCGGGCGGCTACCTGCTGTACGCCGCAATGACGCACAAGTACGTCTTCGACTACCACGAGGGCGACATCTTCTGGTGCACGGCGGACGTGGGCTGGGTGACCGGGCACAGCTACATCGTGTATGGCCCGCTCGCCAACGGCGCGACGACGATCATGTTCGAGGGCGTGCCGACCTACCCCGACGCCAGCCGCTTCTGGCAGGTCTGCGAGAAGCACAAGGTGAACCAGTTCTACACTGCACCTACCGCGATCCGCGCGTTGATGGGCAAGGGCACCGACTTCGTCGAAAAGTGCGACCTGTCCGATCTGCGCGTGCTTGGCACCGTGGGCGAGCCGATCAATCCCGAGGCGTGGAATTGGTACAACGACAATGTCGGCAAGGGCAAATGCCCGATCGTGGACACCTGGTGGCAGACCGAAACCGGCGGCCACCTGCTGACGCCGCTGCCGGGCGCGCACGCGCTCAAGCCCGGATCTGCGATGAAGCCGTTCTTCGGCGTGCAGCCGGTGGTGCTGGACCCGCAGTCTGGCGAGGAGATCCACGAGAACCCGACCGAGGGCGTGCTGGCACTGAAAGACAGCTGGCCGGGCCAGATGCGGACAATCTGGGGCGACCATGAACGCTTCGGGAAGACCTACTTCTCGGACTACAAGGGCTATTACTTCTCGGGCGACGGTTGCAAACGCGACGCGGACGGCGACTACTGGATCACCGGTCGCGTCGACGACGTGATCAACGTCTCCGGTCACCGGATGGGCACGGCCGAGGTGGAAAGCGCGCTTGTGGCCCATGCCAAGGTGGCCGAGGCCGCGGTGGTCGGCTACCCGCACGAGATCAAGGGCCAGGGCATCTATTGCTACGTGACCCTGATGGAGGGCGTGGAGCCGAGCGACGAGCTGACCAAGGAACTGCGCACCTGGGTCCGGACCGAGATCGGCCCGATCGCCAGCCCCGACCTGATCCAGTGGGCCCCCGGCCTGCCCAAGACCCGGTCGGGCAAGATCATGCGGCGCATCCTGCGCAAGATCGCGGAGAACGACTACGGAAGCCTCGGCGACACATCGACCCTGGCGGAACCGGCGGTGGTGGACGATCTCATCGAAAACCGTATGAACCGGGCCTGAGACCATGGACGGAGTGAACCAAGTGACGACAACACCAGCAGTTCTCATCCTTCTCGGCCCTCCGGGCGCCGGGAAGGGCACGCAGGCCCGTATGCTCGAAGATGAATACGGGCTTGTGCAACTGTCCACCGGCGATCTGCTGCGCGCGGCCGTTGCCGCGGGCACGGATGCCGGCAAGGCGGCCAAGGCCGTCATGGAAGCGGGCGAGCTTGTGTCTGACGATATCGTGCTGGCGATACTGCAGGACCGCATGCAGGAGCCCGACACCAAGGCAGGCGTGATCCTGGACGGATTCCCGCGCACCACGGTCCAAGCCGAGGCGCTGGACGGTCTGCTTCAGGCGAACGGCCAGAAGATCGATGCCGCGATTTCGCTCGAGGTCGAAGACGAGGCAATGGTTGAGCGCGTTTCGGGCCGCTACACCTGCGCCAATTGCGGCGAAGGATATCACGACACGTTCAAGACCCCCAAGGTCGACGGCGTGTGTGACAAGTGCGGCGGGACGGAAATGAAGCGCCGCGCCGACGACAATGCCGAAACCGTGCGATCGCGGCTTGCCGCGTATCACGCGCAGACGGCACCGCTGATCGGTTATTACGAGGCGCAGGGCGTGCTGCAGCGGGTGGACGCCATGGGCGAGATCCAGACCGTCGCCGACGACCTGGGCCGTATCGTGAAGGCCGCATCCAGCTAAGGGGATCGGCGGCTCCGAGGGAGGAGGCGCCGCATCAATGAGCAACCGCAGGCGATCTGACGACGGGCGCGAGTCCGCCGACAGGGAACTTGCATCCATCACAAAGGGAGTGACCGCCATGGCGGATAATTCTTCGAACAATGAATATTGGGCCGCCAATATCCGGGTCATCAGGGTCTGCCTGATCATCTGGGCGCTGGTGTCCTTCGGGTTTGGCATCCTGCTGCGCCCGCTGCTGTCCGGCATCCCCGTCGGGGGCAGCGATCTTGGTTTCTGGTTCGCGCAACAAGGGTCGATCATCACCTTCATCGTGCTGATCTTCTTCTACGCATGGCGCGTGAACCGGCTCGATCGCCAGTACGGCGTCGAAGAATAAAGGGAGCAAGGGACAGATGGATCAGTTTACACTCAACCTGCTGTTCGTGGGCGCGTCCTTTGCGCTCTACATCGGCATCGCGATCTGGGCCCGTGCCGGCTCGACCGCGGAATTCTACGCCGCAGGCCGCGGCGTGCACCCGGTCACCAACGGGATGGCCACCGCCGCGGACTGGATGTCGGCAGCATCGTTCATCTCGATGGCGGGCCTGCTCGCCTTCGGCGGCTACACCACCTCGGCCTATCTGATGGGCTGGACCGGCGGCTACGTGCTGCTGGCACTGCTTCTTGCGCCGTACCTGCGCAAGTTCGGCAAGTTCACCGTGCCGGAGTTCATCGGCGACCGCTTCTACAGCCCGACCGCCCGCATGGTGGCCGTGGCCGCGCTGATCATTGCCTCGATCACCTACGTGATCGGCCAGATGACCGGTGTGGGCGTCGCGTTCTCGCGCTTCCTTGAAGTCAGCAACACCGCGGGCCTTCTGATCGGTGCGGCGATCGTGTTCTTCTACGCCGTTCTCGGCGGCATGAAGGGCGTGACCTACACCCAGGTGGCGCAGTACTGCGTTCTGATCACCGCCTACACGATCCCGGCGATCTTCATCTCGCTGCAACTGACCGGCAACCCGATCCCGGCACTGGGCCTGTTCAGCGAACACACCGTGTCCGGCGAACAGCTGCTTACCCGTCTCGACCAGGTCGTGACCGATCTCGGCTTCCGTGAATACACGCTCCAGGACGGAACGCCGAGCCAGGTGATCAACATGACGCTGTTCACCTTCTCGCTGATGATCGGCACGGCGGGCCTTCCGCACGTCATCATCCGCTTCTTCACCGTTCCCAAGGTGTCGGATGCACGCATCTCGGCCGGCTGGGCACTGGTGTTCATCGCGCTGCTCTACCTGACGGCTCCGGCCGTGGGCGCCATGGCACGCCTGAACATCACCGACCTGATGTGGCCGAACGGCACGCAGGGTGAGGCCGTGTCGATCGAAACGATCCAGAGCGATCCCAAGTACGCCTGGATGGAAACCTGGGAAGTCACCGGCCTGTTCGGCTACGAGGACAAGAACGGCGACGGAAAGATCCAGTACTACAACGACGCATCCCCTGCCCTGCAGGAACGTGCGGCGGCGGCCGGCTGGCAGGGTAACGAGCTGACCAACTTCAACCGCGACATCCTGGTTCTGGCCAACCCCGAAATCGGCAACCTTCCGGGCTGGGTCATCGGTCTTGTCGCGGCCGGTGGTCTTGCGGCGGCGCTCTCCACCGCGGCGGGCCTTCTGCTGGCGATCTCCTCGTCGGTCAGCCACGACCTGTTCAAGGGCCAGCTGACCCCGAACATGAGCGAGAAGAACGAACTGCTGGTCGCACGCCTGTCGATGGCGGTCGCCATCGCTGTCGCCACCTACCTGGGCCTCAATCCTCCGGGCTTCGCGGCACAGACCGTGGCGTTGGCCTTCGGCCTTGCGGCATCGTCGATCTTCCCGGCGCTGATGATGGGCATCTTCGTGAAGCGCATCAACAACAAGGGTGCCGTCGCGGGCATGCTGGCCGGCCTCGCGTTCACGCTGGTCTACATCTTCCTGCACAAGGGCTGGTTCTTCATCCCGGGCACCAACTCCTTCGCGGACACGATCGAAGGTTCGCTGCTGGGCATCCAGTCCACCGCGATCGGCTCGATCGGTGCGATCCTCAACTTCGTGGTCGCCTACTTCGTCTCGAACGCGACGGAAGAGCCCCCGCAGGAGATCCAGGACCTGGTCGAAAGCATCCGCGTGCCCAAGGGCGCAGGCATGGCCGTCGATCACTGACCGGACCGGAGCGGGCCGCAGGTCGGCCCGCCCCCACGATCCCGCCGGACGCGAGGTATGCCCCCGCGTCCGGACCTTTCATTCCAGGAGGCCGCGATGGACCGCCAGCAAGACCCCGTCTGCCAGTTCCTCGTTTCCGTGCACCCCTACGATACGCTCGCCCCGGATGAACTTGGCCGGGTCGCTGACAGTTTTCAGACCGCGCGGTTCCCCCGCGGCGGCGAGATCTACACGGTGGGCCAGGCGCTGCCGGGCCTTTTCCTCATCCAGACCGGGTCGGTCGAGATCCGTGACCAGAGCGGTGCGCAGATCTCCCTTCTCGGTCCCCGCAATTCCTTCGGCGAACGCGGGCTGATGCGCGACGGTGTCGCCGTCACCTCCGCCTTCTCGGCCGCCGACACGACGGTACTTATGCTTCCGGTCGGCGAATTCCGCCGCTTGCTGGAAACCCAGCCAAGCTTTGCCAAGTTCTTCGACCGCTCCGCACCCGAGCGCGGCAAGTCGCTGTCGCTGGCCACGACGCAGGTGTCCAATCTGCTGACCGGCCCGCCGATCACCTGCACGCCCGACACCACGATCCGCGATGCCGCGCGCCAGATGCGGGCGCGCAACATCTCCAGCCTCGCCGTGGTCGAGGACGGCAAGCTGCGCGGCATCGTCACCACCACCGACCTGTCCCACCGCGCCGTGGCCGAGGCGATCGACAGCGCTCTGCCCGTCACCACGATCATGACGCCGAAGCCGATCACGCTGCCGCCCGACGCCCTTGCCAGCGACGTGCTGCACATCATGCACGAACGCCATATCGGCCATCTGCCCATCGCCGAAGACGGCCGCCTTGTCGGCATGGTCACACAGACCGATCTGACGCGGCTTCAGGCCGTCACCTCGGCGCAATTCGTGAGCGAGATCGCGCATGCGCGCACCGCCGCCGGCATGGCGCGGACGACGGCGCAGATCCCGCAACTGCTGGTGCAGCTTGTCGGCAGCGGCAACCGGCACGAGGTCGTCACCCGGCTGATCACCGACATCGCCGATGCCGCAACGCGCCGACTGCTGACACTGGCCGAGGACAAGTTCGGCCCGCCGCCGGTGCCTTACGCGTGGCTGGCCTGCGGCAGCCAGGGCCGCCGCGAGCAGACCGGCGTGAGCGACCAGGACAACTGCATCATCATCGACGACCGCGCCACGCCCGACGACATGGCCTATTTCGCCAAGCTGGCGGAGTTCGTGTGCGACGGGCTGGACACCTGCGGCTATGTCTACTGCCCCGGCGACATGATGGCGAGCAACCCGCGCTGGTGCCAGCCCCTGCGCGTATGGCGCGACTATTTCGGCACCTGGATTTCAAAGCCGAACCCGGAAGCGCAAATGCTCGCTTCCGTGATGTTCGACCTGCGGGTGATCGGCGGCGAAAGCGCGCTGTTCGACGCGCTGCAACGCGATACGCTGGGCCTTGCGGCCGAGAACAGCATCTTCGTGGCGCACATGGTGTCCAACTCGCTCAAGCACACGCCGCCGCTGGGGCTGCTGCGCGGCTTCGCGACGATCCGGTCGGGCGAGCACAAGAACCACATCGACATGAAGCACAACGGCGTCGTGCCCGTGACCGACCTTGCACGGGTCTACGCACTGCAGGGCCGGATCACGGCGGTGAACACGCGCACACGGCTGGAAGCCGCGGCGAAGTCCAACGTGCTCAGCAAATCGGGCGCGAGCGACCTGCTCGACGCCTATGACCTGATCGCGCAGACCCGGCTTGACCATCAGGCAAGCCAGGTGCGGCGCGACCAGAAGCCGGACAACTATCTTTCGCCGACGGAAATGTCGGACTTTGAGCGAAGTCATCTTCGGGATGCCTTTGTCGCGGTAAAGACGCTGCAATCGGCCATTGGCCACGGGCGGGGCATGCTGGGTTAGCGCGCCCCGTCCGACCGGAAAACAAGGGGGGAGCCATGTTTCTGGAACTGATCGCGACATTCGTCATCGGCCTTGGCGGGGCCGGAACGGTGCTGCTGCTGAACAAGGTTATGCGGGGGCGTCTGCCTGGATGGCTGATGCCCGCGACCGCTGGTCTGAGCATGATCGCCTTCTCGATCTGGTCGGAATACACGTGGTATCCGCGCACGGCGAACAACCTGCCCGACAAGGTCGTCGTCGCCTGGGCGAACGAGGACAGCGCGCCGTGGAAGCCATGGACCTACGCGCTGCCGCAGACCAACCGCTTCGTCGCGGTGGACACGGGCACGATCCGCACCAATGACGGGCTGCCGGGCCAGCGCATGGTTGACCTTTACTTCATGGGCCGCTGGGCACCCGGGCGGCAGGTCAGCGTCGTGTTCGACTGCGATGGCAACCGGCGCGCCGAACTTGGCCCCAATGCCGCGATGGACGAACGCGGCGCGCTTTCGCCGGATGCGTGGACGACAATGGCCCCGGACGATCCGGTCCTGCGCACCGCCTGCCGGGCGGAGGTCGGGTAATGGGCCCGCACGGCACCCGCCACGGGGGCCCCGCAATCGCGCTTGTCTGTGACGCGCCCGCCATAGGACGGCGGTTGGCGCAGGACCTTGAGTGTCTGGGCGGAAGCCTGCGCAGCTATCCCGCCGGGCCTGCCACGCGGGACGCGCTGTGCGCGGATCCGCCAGATCTTGTCATCGCCGTGGTCATGGCGCGCGATCCTTCGGCGCTTTGCCTGTGCCAGAGCGTCGGGCAGACCGAACCCTTCGCCGCAACGCGTCTCGTGGTGCTGCAGGACACCTGCCGCGAGATCGACCATCGCCGCGCCCGCGCCCTGGGGGCTGACGCGTCGTTGCCGCTACCCTGCGATCCGGCGCAGTTGCGCGAAGCCGCGCTTCGGCTTCTGGCAGAGCACGCGTAACATGCTGACGGGACTTTCGCTGCGGCTGCGCGTCTTTCTGTTCTTCGCCGCGCTGGCACTGGGGTCGGATGCCTTGATCGCAGGCGGCCTGTGGTTTGCCGCCACGCGCGCCGACCCGGCCCAGCCCACCGCCGCGCTGATGACCGGCGGGATCATCGCCGCGTTTCTCGTGACCGGACTGGTGCTGGCGATCTGGCGCCTGTTCGACGAGAACGTGGCCAAGGCGATCGAACGGCTGTCGTCCGAATTGCGTGCCCGCACGCATGGCCATGTCGCCACCGGGATCGACACCGCCCCCGCCCGCTATCTCGGCGATCTCGCACCCGCCGCCGGCGCGGTCGTCAGCACGCTGTCCTCGGCACGGGACGAACTGGACCTCACCATCGCCGAACAGACCCGCCGCCTGCAGGAACAGACCGCCCAGTTGAGCGCGCTTCTGTCCGATGTGCAGGCCGGACTGATCCTGTGCTCTTCCGCGCACCGGGTGGTATTCTACAACGGGCCTGCGGTTGGGTTGCTTCAGGGCAGCGGGCGTCCGCGCCTCGACCGGTCGGTGTTCGACCTGCTGCGCAAGGCGCCGATCCAGCGCACCTACCAGAGGCTCCTGGACACCGAAGACAACGACGCCGAACTGCTGGTGTCGACAACCGGCTGCGGGCGGGTGATCGCGGCGCATATGCGGCTGGTGTCGGGCGCGCTGGGGATTGGCAGTGTGCCGGGCTACGTTCTGACGTTGCGCGACATCTCGGCCGACCTGCGGCTGCACACCGAACGCGAGCGTCTGCTCAGCGACATGGTCGGCGCCCTGCGCGCTCCGGCAGCGGGGCTGCGCGCGCTGCTGGACATGGCCGAGGATGGCCGTGACAACGACCCGGCCCTGGCCGCCGATATTCGCCGCGAAGCGCTGGATCTGACCGCGACCGTGCAGGACATCGCCGCGCGCCACGATGCCCAGGAGGATACCTGGTGGCCGATGCAGGACGTGCGCGCATCGCACCTGATCGACGCGCTGCGCGGCCAGCTTGGCGACGGCGGGCCGACGATTTCTGCGCCGACAGTGTTCCTGCGGCTGCATTGCGACGCCTTCGCGCTGGTCAACCTTCTGGCCGCGCTGATCGAGCGGGTGGTGGATGAAGGGCTGGCGCAAGCCTTCACAATCGACGTGACCGACGACAGCCCCGGCGCGCTGATCACCATCGGCTGGCAGGGCACGCCGATGGCGATGGACGTGCTGCAAGCCGAACTGGACGAGCCGGTGCGCGACAGTCCGCTTGCCGTCACCGGGCGCGAGATCCTGGATTTCCACAACACGGACATCTGGCCCGAACGCCTGCCCGAGGGACGCGCCGCGCTGGTCCTGCCCTTGCGCGAGGCCGAACGCACAACGCCGATCAATCTGGCAGCGGACAAGATCGCCGAACGACCGACCGTTTTCGATTTCGACCTGCTGAACCGGGTGCCGGACGGCAGCAAGCAGGGCAAGCGCCTGCGCGAACTGACCTACGTGGTGTTCGACACGGAAACGACCGGACTCGACCCCAAGGGCGGCGACGAGATCGTACAGATCGCGGCGGTGCGGCTGGTCAATGGCAAACTGGTGGAGGGCGAGACGCTCGATCAGTTGGTTGACCCAGAACGCCCTATCCCCGCGGCATCGACCAAGGTTCACGGCATCGACGACGCGATGGTCAAGGGCGCCCCGAAGATCGATGAGGTGGGCGCGCGCTTCCACCGGATCTGCGAGCATGCGGTGCTGATCGCTCACAACGCGCCGTTCGATCTGGCCTTCTTTCACAAGCAAGCCGACCGGATCGGCGCGCGTTTCGATCATCCGGTGTTCGACACGGTCCTGCTGTCGGCGATCCTGTTCGGCCAGGGGGAAACCCACACGCTCGATGCGCTGGCCGACCGGTTCGGCATCGTCATCCCCGAAGAGGCCCGCCACACCGCGCTTGGCGACACCATCGCCACCGCCGAAGTGTTCCAGCGCATGATCCCCATGCTGGAGGCGCGCGGCCTTGACACCTTCGATGCCGTGCTGGACGCAATGCAGAAGAACAGCCGCCTGATGCGCGAGATGAAGGCGCGGATCGGCTAACGCCGCCCACGCAGCCGTCCCACGATACCGGACGGAAAGAAGTAGACGCTGAGCACGAAGAGCAGCCCGAGCCACAGCAGCCAGCGGTCCGGGTCCAGAAGCTGCGGCAGCAGCGGCAGGTCGGCCATGCGCTCGGCGGCTGAGCCCATCACGTCGCGCAGGTAGGACTGCGCCAGTACCAGCAGCACCGCGCCGATCACCGCCCCCCAAAGCGTGCCCATCCCGCCGATCACGACCATCAGCAGAATGTCGATCATCAACTCGAAGCTCAGCGTCGTGTCCGGTCCGACATAGCGCAGCCAGATCGCGAAGAGCGATCCGGCCAGCGCCGCGATCACGGCCGAGATGACGCTGATCGCGATGCGGTAGCGCACCACGGAATAGCCGATGGATTCCGCCCTGTAATCGTTTTCGCGGATCGCCTGAAGAACCCGTCCGAAGGGCGAGTTGACCAGCCGCAGCATCAGCAGGAACAGCAGCAGCGCACCGCCGAACACGAGATAGTAGTTGGCGATCTTGCCAGTAATCCGCTGGCCGCCCAGCACCAGATCGCCCCCGATGGCGAAAGCGGGCACGGTACCGTGGTCCGCTGCCGCTGTCAGCGCGCGCGGGATGCGGTAGGTGAGCCCGTCCTCGCCCCCCGTGATCTGCGAAAGTTGCGAGACAAGCACCGCCACGGCGGAGGCCACCGCCAGCGTTATCATGGCGAAGAAGATCGCCCGCACCCGCAGCGAGAACAGTCCGATCACCAGCGCAAGTACCGCGGCCGCCCCGGCCCCGGCGGCCGTGCCCGCTGCCAGTGCCTCGAACCCGCGGCCCATGTGCAGGCTGGACAGCGCCACGCCATAGGCGCCAAGGCCGAAAAACATCGTGTGCGCGAAGCTGACGATCCCGGCATATCCCAGCAGAAGATCGAAACTGGCCGCCAGAACGATCAGCACGCAGATCCGCGCCGCGGTATCGAGCGCGCGGGTTCCCTCGAACACGAAAGGCGCAAAGGCGAGGGACAGGAAAATCGCCAGCACCGCAATCGACACAAGGCGCCCGCCGGGCCCGTCGCCGGACAGAAGCCGGATCATGACTGCCGCCCCCTGTCGCGGGCCAGCATGCCGGTGGGGCGCCACATCAGCACCAGCACCAGCACAGCTATTGTGGACACAAGCGCCAGCTTGGGTTCCACGAAGGCAGTGTAGTTCTGCACCAGCCCGATCATCAGCGCGCCGAGGAAACAGCCCGTGACCGACCCCAAACCGCCGATGATCACCACCACGAACACCAGCACCATCAGGTCCGCGCCCATATGCGCGGTCACCACCTCCTGATAGAGCGCCCAAAGCACGCCACCCAGCCCTGCCAGTGCCGATCCCGTCACGAAGACGCCGATGAAGACCCGCCGCAGCCGGTATCCCAGCGCCTCGACCATCTCGCCATCCTGTACGCCCGCGCGTACGATAAGCCCGATCCGCGTCAGCCGCAGGACGGCCCCCATCACCGCGAAGACGGCCAGCCCCACGGCCACCGCCAGAAGACGGTAGGTTTCCAGCGCGACGCCACCGAAGACCATGGCACCCTTCAGCATCTCGGGCCGCGAAATGTAGATCTCGGCCGGTCCCCAGATCACGTAGATCAGTTGCTCGGCTATGATCAGCCCTCCCACCGTCACGAGGATCTGTTTCAGATGTGCGCCGTAGACCGGCCGCACGATGACCCGTTCGAAGGCGTAGCCCGCAGCACCGGTAACCGCCATCGCGGCCAGAACCGCGGCGCCGACAGCGGCGAGGTTCAACGGAAGGCTCGGCGCAGCCATCCAGCCAGCCAGCGCGGCCAGCACGCTGACGCCCACGAAAGCGCCGAGTGACACGAAGGCGCCGTGGCCGAAATTGATTACGTCCATCAGCCCGAAGATCAGCGTCAGCCCGGAGGCCATCAGGAACACCATCATACCCATCGCGAGCCCGGCAAGCGTCAGCGTGACCCACGAGGCCAGCACCGCCTCAAGCGCGGCGGGCGCGCGCAGGGGCCACAGGCCCGGATCGGCCAGCAGTGCCGCCAGCGTCTCGCCCTCGCCCGGCATCGCCTGCACGGTCATGGCCAGAAGCCCGGCCAGCATCAGCAGCGGCACCAGCAGCCACGGCATCGCCGCGCCGATCCGTGCGCCCGCGCCGGGTGCGGTCAGGCCCGCGGCAGCGGTACCCGTCATGCGTCCACCCCGAGGCTCAGGCCCATCAGGCGGGTCTGCAACGCCGCGTCTTGCGCAAGATCGGCCATCACGCCGCTCCAGGTGACCCTGCCGTCATCCATCACGACGCAACGATCGCCAAGCGCGCGCGCCACCGCAAAATTCTGTTCCACCATCAGCACGGTCGCCCCTTGCAGCTTGAGATCGCGCAGCGCCGCGACCACGGTGTCCACGACGGTCGGCGCGAGGCCCTTGGTCGGCTCGTCGATCAGGTAGAGCCTGCGCTTCTGGACAAGAGCGCGGGCAAGGGCCAGCATCTGTTTCTGCCCGCCCGACAGGTTGCCGGCCGGGGCGCGCCAGAACGTCGCCAACGGCGGAAACAGGCTGAACAGCCAGTCCAGACGGTCCGTCGGTACCCGCTTCGACACTGACCCCAACGCCACGTTCTCGGCGACGGTGAGATCGCCGAATATAGCCATGGATTCGGGCACATACCCGACCCCGGCGCGCGCAATGCGGTGCGTGGGCCAGCGTTCGATGCGGTTGCCGGCGAAACGGATCTCGCCGCTTCGGGCGCGCCAAAGGCCCATGATCGTGCGTAGCGTTGTAGTCTTGCCGACGCCGTTGCGGCCCAGCAGCATCGTGACAGCGCCTGTCGGGACGTCAAAGCCGACATCGCCAAGGATATGATAGCGGCCGATATCCGTGCGCACGCCCTCAAGCGACAGCAGCACCGGCCCCGCGGGGCGCGGCGCGGGCGGCACGGCAGGGTGCGGCACAGCCGCTGCCGCGCCGATCGGGCCGGCAGCCGGAAAATCCGCGCGCGTCCGATCGTCCAGCGGATCGAGCGAAGGCCGGGGCGGCGGCGCCGTGAAATCCGGCGTGAGGATCAATGGTTCGGTCCGAGGGTCGGAACCCGGGTCGGGCGAATGCGAAGCTTCAGCCGGGACAGGCCCCGCTGTGGCGTCCGGCAAAGGCTCTAAGGGCGCAGCGTCACCGGGCATCGGGTCGGGCACCGTACCATCCTGCGGGACCGATGCCGCCGACACGTCAGCCTGCGGCGCGTCGCCGGGCGGATCTGCTTGGCCGGACAGGTCGGCATCGGCCGACAGCTGAGGCTGACAGTCCGGCTGTGCACTGTCCGGCTGCGTCGGGACAGGCCATGCAGGTTCGGGTTCATGTGGGTAGGACGAGCCCGCCGGGCCGATCCCCGGCGCGGGCTTTTCCATGGCCGGAGCACCCGAGTCCTCATTACCGAAAGGCGCAGCAGGGGCGGTCGGATTGGGCGGTGCGGGGGATTCATCGGAAGCTTCCGGGAGCGACGGCTGCGACGCAGGGATTTCGCCCACGTTGCCCGGCGCAGGAGCCGGCACCTCGCCGCGGGCGCGGGCCCGGGCCGCGTCCATGGCGGCGGCCAGCCGATCCACCCGCAGGTGCACGCGTTCAGTGTCGTCCTTGTCAGACATTGGCCAGCCCCTGCCCCAGATACGCGTCCTGCACGATGTCCATCTCCATCACCCGGGCGGGTGCGCCATCGGCCACAAGGCGGCCGTTGTGCAAAACGATGATCCGGTCCGCCAGTGCGCGGATGACGTCCAGCTTGTGTTCCACCAGAAGAACGCACTTGCCGCCGTCACGGCGCAGGCTGTCGATCAGCGACAGCACCACTGGGGCTTCTTCGGCGGACATGCCCGCCGTCGGTTCGTCGAACATGTAGACGTTCGGTTCGAGCGCCATCAGCATCGCCACCTCCAGCTTGCGCTGATCGCCATGCGCCAGTTCGGCCGCCAGCCGCTTCGACAGATGCGCCATCTGCACCCTTTCCAGGATATCCGTCGTCGCGCGCGCGGTGGTTCGGTCGGCGGCAGCAAGCCGCAGCAGCGCGCCGCCCTTGCGTCTGCTGGCCTGCACCGCAAGACGGATGTTCTCGGCCACGCCGAGGCCGGGAAACAGGTTTGTCTGCTGAAAGCCGCGCCCGATGCCACGCCGGGTGCGCGCGGCCGGTGACAGGCGCGTGATGTCCGCACCCTCCAGCAGCACACGCCCCGATGTCGGCGCCACCTGCCCCGAGATCAGGTTGAAACACGTCGTCTTGCCCGCGCCGTTCGGCCCGACGATCGCCGTCAGTTCTCCCGGCCGGAACCGGCACGATACGGCGTCGACGGCCAGATGGCCGCCGAACCGCACGCTGAGGTCACGGGTTTCAAGCATCCGGCGCAGTCAGTTGCGCAGCGGGATCGGCAGATCGTCGATCCCAAGTTCGCGCACCAGTTCGGGGATTGCCCAGTCCACCGCGGGATCGACGCGGATCCTGAAGTGATACATGGATTGCAGCGCCTGATGATCCTCGGGCCGGAAACGCATCGTGCCCTTGGGCGTCTGCCATTCCATGCCTTCCATCGCCGCGATCAGCGCCTCTGTGTCAGTGCTGCCGGCCTTGCGCAGCGCCTCGACCACCGCGATGCCCGCCGCCATGCCACCAGCGGTAAAGAAATCCGGCGGCGTGCCGAAGCGCGCCTGATGCTCGGCCACCAGCCAGTCGTTGACCGGGTTGTCCGGGATGTCGTGGTAGTAATAGGTCGCCCCTTCCATGCCCGGCAATTCCTTGTAGGCAGCCAGCGCCGCGAGAATGTTGCCCCCGGTCGCGATCTCGACGCCGAAGCGGTCCGGTTCCATCGCGTTGATCTTGCTCATGGGATTGCCCGCACCCGCCCAGATCAGGAACAGCTTCTTGTCGCCCTCCATGTCTTTCATGGTGGTAAAGATCCGCTCAGCTGCGGCGGTGAAGTCGGTTGTGTCGCTGGGCACGTATTCCTCGTGAACCAACTCCGCCCCGGTGCCGACCAGCGCCTCGCGGAAGGCGGCGACGCCGTCGCGCCCGAAGGCATAATCCTGTGCCAGCGTGGCGATCTTGACGCCCGGCGCGCCAAGCGCGACGGCGTTGGCGATGGCATCCTGGCTGGAATTGCGCCCGGTGCGGAACACGTAGCGGTTCCAGTTCGTGCCGGTGATCGAGTCGGCCACCGCCGGTTCCACGATAAGCAGCCTTTCGTATTCCTCGGCCACCGGCAGCATCGCCAGCGCGACACCGGAACTGACCGGCCCCACGGCAAGTGCCGCGCCATCATCGCCGTAGGCCTCTTCAAGCAGCGCGCGGCCGCGCGCCGGGTCGAGCTGGGTATCCTTCTCGATCACCACCAGTGTCTCGCCGTTCACAGTCATCGTGCCGCCGGTGGCATATTCCAGTCCCATCATCAGCCCGGTGTGGGACTGCGCGGCATAGGCTTCGAGTGGCCCGGTCTTTCCATAGACATGGGCGATGCGGATCTCGGCCTGCGCGGCGGCGGCGCACAGCGCGGCCCACAGCAGGACCGCAAGCGGGGCGGAACGGGCGGAGGTCGTGAAAGTCATATGGATATCCGATGTTTCCTCGTCGCCCCGGCAGCGCGGGGCCCGACGTCACGTTAGGCAGGGAAAGCGCCGCGTTCAACCTGCGATGACGCGGGCCAGCTTGGCAGGCGAAAGGCAATGTCCTACTGCTGTGCGACCGATATCACCAACGGGGGAGCAAAACATGACCAGCCAGCCCAAGGGCTTCGACACGCTGCAGATCCACGCGGGCGCGCGGCCCGATCCGGCCACCGGCGCGCGCCAGACGCCGATCTACCAGACCACCGCCTACGTGTTCCGAGATGCGGACCACGCCGCCGCGCTTTTCAACCTTCAGGAGGTCGGGTTCATCTATTCGCGGCTGACCAACCCGACGGTCGCGGTGCTGCAGGAACGCATCGCGACGCTGGAAGGCGGCGCGGGCGCGGTGTGCTGTTCGTCCGGGCACGCGGCGCAGATCATGGCGCTGTTCCCGCTGATGCAGCCGGGCTGCAACATCGTCGTGTCGACGCGGCTCTATGGCGGGACGGTCACGCAGTTCAGCCAGACGATCCGCCGCTTCGGCTGGTCCGCAACCTTCGTCGATTTCGACGATCTCGCCGCGGTCGAGGCCGCGATCGATGAAAACACCCGCGCGATTTTTTGCGAATCGATCGCCAACCCGGGCGGTTACGTCACCGACCTAGAGACGATTGCGGGCATTGCGAACAAGGTCGGGTTGCCACTGATCGTGGACAACACCTCGGCCACGCCGTACCTGTGCCGACCCATCGAATACGGCGCGACGCTGGTGGTGCATTCGACCACCAAGTACCTTACCGGCAACGGTACCGTCACGGGCGGCTGCATCGTGGACAGCGGCGCGTTCGACTGGTCCGCGTCTGACAAGTTCCCATCGCTCAGCGCGCCCGAGCCCGCCTATCACGGACTGAAATTCCACGAGACCTTCGGCCCGCTCGCCTACACGTTCCACGGCATCGCCATCGGGCTGCGCGACCTCGGGATGACGATGAACCCGCAGGCAGCGCACTACACGCTTATGGGGATCGAGACACTGAGCCTGCGGATGCAGCGCCATGTCGAGAACGCGGTGAAGGTCGCGGCCTGGCTTGAACAGGACCCGCGCGTGGATTTCGTGACCTATGCCGGGCTGCCCTCGTCCCCCTATCATGACCGGGGGCTCAAGGTCTGCCCGCGCGGCGCGGGAGCGCTGTTCACCTTCGCGGTGAAGGGCGGCTACGAAGCCTGCGTGAAGCTGGTCGATTCGGTCGAGATCTTCAGCCATGTCGCCAACCTCGGAGATACGCGGTCACTGATCATCCATTCCGCCTCCACCACGCACCGTCAGCTGACCGAAGCGCAGCAGGTCGCTGCCGGGGCCGCGCCGAACGTGGTGCGCCTGTCCATCGGGATCGAGGACGCGGACGACCTGATCGCCGATCTTGACCAGGCGCTGGACCGCGCCACAGCCTGAACCGCGCGGGTGCGTCAGGCCGACACGCGACCGGCGGGCTTTACTCGCCGATCGCGAGCGTCACCGAAACCTGCGCCGTCAGGCGCAGGCTGCCCGGCGCTATCGGCATCGCGCCCTCCGCAGCCATCATGCGCGGAGCTGCGTCGAACGGCGACGCGCCTGGCGCATCGGTGATCCGCAGCACCGCGCCCAGTGGTACGCCCGCCGCGTCGGCATAGACCCGCGCCTTCGACACGGCATCGCGCACGGCGGCGGCCCGCGCTTGATTCATCGCGTTTTCTGTATCTTGCAAGCCGAAGCTGATCCCCGACACCCGGTTCGCCCCGGCTTCCAGCACGCGGTCGAACAGATCACCCAACCCGGCCATGTCTGTCGAAGTGACGCTGACCTGCGTTTCGGCCTCGAAGCCGGTGATGCGCAGCGCGCGGCGCGGTTCGGCCGCGTTCTGCTCCCGGATCGGACGCAGGTCCAGCATCGTGGTCTGCACGTCGGTGGCCGGCACACCTGCCGCGTCCAGCGCTGCCAGAAGCCGCGCGGCATCCGCACTCATCCGGTCGATCGCGTCGCTGGCGGTACGCCCCTCGGCCAGCACGCCAAGGCGCAACGTTACCATATCGGGCGCCGCGCGCACCGCGCCTTCGCCGGTCACGGTGATCACCCGCGCGGGGCCTGCGTCCTGCGCGGTCAGCGGACCGGCCAGCGCGACCACGGCTGCGCACGCGGCAAGAATGTATCGGAACATCGGGATATCTCCTGAAAATGGGGCCGAAGCGCGGGGCTCTGGCCCATGTCATGGCGTTTGCGTCTATCTAAACCCCATTTTTTTGCTAGAGTGTCCACAAGAGCAGAGACAAAGATCGCGGCCAAGGGCCCGGCAGGCACATGACACGACTATACGCGCTCGACCTTTCGGGAGACCGCGCCGCGCTTCACCTCTGGGACGGGGCCGCGTGGCACTCTCTGGGTACCGCTGCCGAAACCGGCGCGGCGGCTTTGCCGCGCGAACTGGCGGCACTGCTAACCCCGGCGGTCGGCGCGCCCGTTGCCGTTGTGCTGCCCGAAGACCAGATCCGCCGCCGCCGCCGCTTGGGCGCGCAGGACCCACCGCCGGGCGAGGACGTGCCAGACCCGGGCGGGTCAGACGCGGCAGCACTGCGCACGGACTGGCACGAGGCGTCCGGCACGCGCCACGAAGCGGCGGTGCCGGTGGCAGTGCTGGCCGAAACAGAAAACTTCCTTCAGGCACTCAAGGTGGTCCCGGCCGGATGTCTTGCCGCGCCGCAGACCGGCGGCATGGACAAGGCGGCATGGTTCGGATGCGTTCGCAGCCCGGTGGAGGGCGGGCGGGCAACGGACCGGCCTGCGATGCTGGGCCGTCCCGAACCCGTCGGCAAAACGGCTCCGGTCGCGCCCACCGAAATGCAAGGGGTGCAGACGGACGTCAGCACAGCCGAGGCGCACGCCCCCCCGGCACCGGCGCGCGCCCGCGCGCTTGATGCGGCCCGGCGCGATCCCGCCCACCTCGCTCCACTCCCCGAGGACGAAAGCACGCCACGCGCCCGCAGGGTGCGACGGCCCGGCCCGTTGCCGCGCGGGACCCGCCGACTTGCCGCACTGGTCGGGCTTCTAGCGCTGGGTCTTGGCGGGCTTGCACTGCGCACCGGCGCACCGGACGCGCCTGCCGCGCTGCCTGCGCCCCTGATCGCCGCCGATGTCACCGCGCCGACGCGCGATACGCAGCAGGAGGCGGCTTTGCCCGCGCCGCAGCCCGCAACAGCCCCAGTACGAGCAGCGCTTCCCGACCTGCCGGGTCGCGACACGTCGCAACCCGGCGCGACCGCCGCGCGGGTTCCCGCGCCGGAACTTGCCCGGATGGACGTGCCCGTCGGCATGGACGAGATCGCAACCTTCTTCACCCCGCCGCCGGTTCTGACCGCTCCGGCCGCGCGGGCGTTCATCGACGGACTGACCTTGCCCGGCATCGATCCGTCGTTCCGCACCGATGCGCTGGCGCTGGACCAGGCCGAAACCCCGCCCGGCGCCGTTGCGGCCGCGACCACGCTCACCCCGCCCGGGCCGCCCGCGCAGGTCTATGTCGTGGACGAGAACGGCCTGATCCGCCCCAGCGCTGAGGGCCGCCGGTCGCCCGACGGGTTCCTCGTGGTGGCCGGTTCGCCGCCCGCGCAGACCCGGCCGCGCCCCGAACGGATCGAACCCGAGACGGTCACGGTGCTGCGACGGGCCGACCTGCCCGAGGACGACCCGCTGCGGCGGCTGGAGCCGCGCCTGCGCCCCGACCGGCTGACCGAACGTTTCGAGCGTGACCGGCTGGGCGGCAAGACGGAAACCGAACTGGCCCTTTTCGCACCTCGGCCACGCCCCGCTTCGGCGCAGGAAAGCGAGGCCGCCGTCGCCGCGCCCGCGACCGCCCAGGCCGTCGCACTCGGACCACGTCCGACCGCACGCAGCGCGCAGAAACTGGCCGCCTTCAAGGCCGCCGCAGCGCGTACCCCGGTCGCCTCCATCGCCGCGACCGAGGTGGAGACACCGCGCAACACCTCGCCAAAGGCGGCGACCGACCGGGCCACCACCAATGCCCGCCTCAACCTGGCCGAGGTGAACCTGCTGGGTACCTTCGGCAGCTCGCGCAGCCCGCGCGCACTTGTGCGCCTGCCCTCGGGCCGGGTCATCAACGTGTCCGTCGGCGACCGCGTCGATGGCGGCCGTGTAGCCGGGATCAGCGACGGGCGGCTCAACTACGTCAAGTCGGGCCGCACCCTGACGCTGACCATGCCACGGGGCTGATGACGCCGCACAATCGGGCAGCCTGCCCTTGAAACGTGCGCGACACTGGCCTTTAGTCGGCTCTGCCCGTCATGTACGCACGTGGACAGGGCGCTTTCCAAGGGTCATGGCGTAAGCGTGGCCGAAGACACCGGCCACCGGAGAGCCATCCATGGAAATGCTGCTGTTCCAGATCCTGATCTACCTGCTGGCGGCAGTGATCGCCGTGCCCGTGGCGGCGCGGCTTGGGCTCGGCTCGGTGCTGGGCTACCTGCTGGCCGGTGTGATCATCGGCCCGGTGCTGGGAGTGGTCGGAAACGAGACGCGCGATCTGCAACACATCGCCGAGTTCGGCGTTGTGATGATGCTGTTTCTGATCGGTCTGGAACTCGACCCCCGCGCGCTCTGGGCAATGCGGCACAAACTCCTCGGACTGGGCGGGCTGCAACTGACGCTGACCACAGGTGCAGTGATGGGCGCGGCGATGGCCGTGGGCCTGCGCTGGGAGGTCGCGCTGGCCGTCGGCCTTGCTTTCGCGCTGTCCTCCACCGCGATCGTGCTGCAAACGCTGACCGAAAAGGGGCTGATGCGGACACAGGGCGGCCGCTCCGCCTTCGCCGTGCTGCTGACGCAGGACATCGCCGTGATCCCGATGCTCGCGCTGTTCCCGCTTCTGGCGGTGGGCGCTGCGGGCGGCAGCGGGCACGGAGACACCCACGGCGGCGGGCATGGCCCAGAAGCCGCCACGACCCCGGTCGCCGAATTCGTGCAGACCGCGCAGGGCTTCGTCGACGCGCTGCCGGGTTGGGGCGCCGCGCTGCTGACGCTGGGTGCGATGGGCGGGATCGTTCTGACCGGCATCTACCTGACCCGACCGGTCTTCAGCTATATCCACGCCTCGCGCCTGCGCGAAATGTTCACTGCGCTCGCACTGCTCATCGTCATCGGGATCGCCTGCATCATGCTGATCCTCGGCCTGTCGCCCGCGCTTGGCACGTTCCTCGCCGGGGTGGTTCTGGCGAACTCGGAGTTCCGCCATGAAATGGAAGCCGACCTTCAACCCTTCAAGGGGCTGCTGCTGGGGCTGTTCTTCATCACGGTGGGCGCAGGGATCAACTTCGCGCTGCTGTTCGGCGACCCGCTTCGCCTTCTGGGCCTGACGCTGCTGCTGATGCTGGCCAAGGGAACGGTGCTATTGCTGCTGGGCCTGATCTTTCGGCTGCGTGGGCGCGATCTTTGGCTGTTCACGCTGGGACTGGCGCAGGCGGGCGAATTCGGTTTCGTCCTGATCGGCTTCGGCGTTCAGCGCGGCGTGTTCGGGACGGCGATCTCGCAACAGCTTTACCTGATCATCGCGCTGTCGATGCTGCTGACGCCGCTGTTCTTCATCCTTTACGACCAACTCACTCGGCGCCTCGCGCACGAACCCCGCGCCGGGCGCGACGCCGACGAGATTGAACAGCAGGGGCCGATCATCATCGCCGGGATCGGACGCTTCGGCCAGGTCGTGAACCGCATGATCCAGATGAGCGGGTTTCGCGCCACAGTGCTCGACCACGACCTCGCCACGATCAAGCTGATGCGCCAATTCGGCTTCAAGGGTTTTCTGGGCGATCCGACCCGTCCCGAACTTCTGCATGCCGCCGGGATCGAGGACGCGCGCATTCTTGTGGTTGCAATGGACGACAAGCACGCCTCCACCACCATCGTGCGCTATGCCCGCAAGCTGCGGCCCGACCTGCATATCGTCGCGCGCGCCCATGACCGCACCCATGTCTATGAACTGTATGACGCCGGTGCGAACGACATCGTCCGCGAGATGTTCGACAGCAGCCTGCGTGCCGCCCGCTATGTCCTCGAAAACATGGGGTTGAGCGAATTCGAGGCCGCCGAGCTGGAAAAGCTCTACTTCAAGCTGGACCGCAAATCGATGCTGGAACTGGCAAAGGTCTGGAAGCCCGGAGTGCCCACCAGCGACAACCCGGAATACATCGCCCGCGCGCGCGAACTGAACCGGGAACTCGAGGCCGCGCTTGTCGCGCAGCTGGACGAGGACGTGGACGTGACCGCCCGGCTGGGCACAGGCGGGGGCACGCACAATCCGGGCTAGGCGCCGGGCGCCGCGCTACGCTCAGGCGCCTGACACGCCCGCTTCGGCGAATGTTGCCATACCCGACAGGCAGTTCACCGCGCCTTTCAGCACGCCGATCGCCAGTGCAGCGCCCGACCCTTCGCCCAGCCGCATGTCGAGATCCAATAGCGGCGTCTTGCCAAGCGCGCCCAGAAGACGGCCATGCGCCGCCTCGGCCGACATGTGCCCGGCGATCGCATGATCCAGCGCGCCGGGACGTTCCGCCTCGAGAGCCGCGGCCGCCGCACAGCAGATGAATCCGTCAAGTATCACCGGGATCGACAGTTGACGCGCGCGCAGGATCGCGCCCGCCATCGCGCCCAGCTCGCGCCCGCCAAGACAGCGCAGCGCCTCGAGCCCCGCCCCCGCGGCCTGTGGATGCCGGGCGAGCCCTTCTGCGACCACTTCTGCCTTGCGCTGCAGCGCCGCATCGTCCAGCCCGGTGCCGCGCCCGGTCCAGCCCTCGGCCGCACCGCCGAAAAGCGACGCGGCAACCGCAGCCGCCGATGTCGTGTTGCCGATTCCCATCTCTCCAGTGACCAGCAGATCAGCGCCGCTGTCGACCGCCTGCCAGCCCGCGCAGATCGCGGCGCAAAGCTCGTCCTCGGTCATCGCCGGAGCGGTTGTGAAATCGGCAGTCGGGCGGTCCAGTTGCAGCGGATGCACGTCCAGCCGCGCGCCGAAGGTGCGGGCAAGCTGGTTGACCGCCGCGCCGCCGGCCTTGAAGTTCGCGACCATCTGGGCAGTCACGTCCGCCGGAAAGGCCGATACCCCGCGCGCCGCGACCCCATGATTGCCCGCGAAGATCACCACCTGCGGCGCGTCGATGACTGGCCGGTCGGTGCCGCGCCAGCCCGCATACCAGATCGCCGCGTCCTCCAACCGCCCAAGCGCCTGCGGCGGCTTGGTCAGGTCCGCATTTCGCGCGGTAGCGGCCGCCAGCGCCCCCGCATCCGGGCCAGGCAGATCAGCCAGCGCGGCGCGCACGGCGGCAAGGCTGGAAAAGGGAAGGCCAGTCATGGGTAACCTCGCGCGGAATACGTTGAAATTGAGTGATCCAGACGCTACCGCAATGCAAAGCTGGGGAAAACGCGAAAACATGCCACGCAAGAAACTCCTGTCCAGACACGATCTTCCCGCCGCCTTCGGGCTGCTCAGCAGATTGCCCGTTTCGGTACACGGCGACGCGGCACAGCGGCGCGGCGCGGCGGCAGCCTGGGCTTTTCCGCTCGTCGGCGCGCTTCTTGCCGGAATCGCCGGAACGCTGCACACGACCGCGATGCTGGCCGGGCTGCCAGGCACGATCAGCGCGATCCTTGCGGTGACGGCGCTGGTCCTGCTCACCGGCGCGCTGCACGAGGACGGGCTGGCCGATATGGCGGACGGCGTCTGGGGCGGCTGGACCCGGGAACGGCGGCTCGAAATCATGAAGGACAGCCGGATCGGAAGCTACGGCGTGTTGGTGCTGATCCTGTCGGTGGCCCTGCGGATCGGCGCGCTGGCCTCTCTGCCGCCGCTTCAGGTGGGCTGGGCGCTGGTCGCCGCAAGCGTGCTGTCGCGTACGGCCATGGTGTTGCTTTGGGGCACGCTTCGCCCCGCACGCCGCACCGGACTTTCGGCCCACGCGGGCCGTCCCCGCGCGGCGACCTGTCGACTTGCCGCCGTGATCGGCATCGGGCTGTGCGCCGCGCTGTTGCCCCTCGGGACGGCCGCGCTCTGTACGATTGCCGCGATTCTGGCCGTCGGGTCCGTCGGGCTGATCGCATGGCGCAAGATCGGCGGGCAGACCGGTGACGTGCTGGGCGCGGCGCAGCAGGTCGCCGAAATCGCCGTGCTGCTGACGCTGGTCGCCCTCGCTGCCTGAACGCATCTGACACCAACAGGGAAAACCGACCCGACCAGCAAAAAGGGCCGCGCCTCGCGGCACGGCCCTTCTATCCGGATCTCGTCGCGGCTTCGCGCGTTTCAGGCCGCGCGGCTCAGCAGCACGTCGCCCACCTTGCGATGCGCATCGCCCTCGTCGGCGCCGCTGACCGCAGCCACTTCGCGAGTCAGCCGCTCCAGCGCCGCCTCATACAACTGACGCTCCGAATAGCTCTGCTCGCGCTGGTCGTCCGCGCGATGCAGGTCGCGCACCACTTCGGCGATCGCAATCAGGTCGCCCGAGTTGATCTTCTGTTCATATTCCTGCGCGCGGCGGGACCACATGGCCTTCTTGACCTTGGCCTTGCCTTTCAGGATGTCCATTGCCTTGGAAATCACGTCCGGCGTGGAAAGCGAGCGCATCCCCACATCGGCCGCCTTGTTCGTCGGCACACGCAGCGTCATCTTGTCCTTCTCGAAGGAGATCACGAACAACTCCAGCTTCAGGCCGGCGATCTCCTGTTCCTCGATCGATACGATCTGGCCCACACCATGTGCCGGATATACGACATAGTCATTGGCACGAAATTCGGACGCTTTCGCTTGGCTCATGTGGTTCTCTTCCTCGAATTCCGCCCACCGCGCCGGGACCATACCCGGCCGAGAAGGGCAAAAAAGAACGTGCTCGGCCACGAGAGGGCGAGACGTTCCGGGTGACGCAGTTGTTTTGAAACATCCTTGTAACACAAAAAGCCGCCCCGGCAAAGGCCGAAGGCTGCTCCCGTCGCGCCGCCGTGATCGGCGGCAGGCCGTGTTCAGCCGCCCTCGCCGGGCTTCTCGGAAAAGTACTTGTCCAGTTTGCCGGTTTCGCCGTCCATCTTCTCGGCGTCCGGAAGCGGGTCCTTCTTGGTGTAGATCACCGGCCACAACTCGCTGTACTTGCGATTGAATTCCACCCACTTGTCCATGTCCGGCTCTGTGTCGGGCCGGATCGCATCCGCCGGACACTCGGGCTCGCACACGCCGCAGTCAATGCACTCGTCCGGGTGGATCACCAAGGCGTTCTCGCCTTCATAAAAGCAATCCACGGGACAGACTTCGACACAGTCCGTGTATTTGCAGCCAATGCAGTTGTCGGTGACGACATAGGTCATGGGACGCTCGCTTTCCGTCTTTTCGCGGTAACTATTGCGACTGCGCGCATCATTCAAGCGGACCGCGCTTGGAAAGGCGCGCAGCGCGACGTTCTTTCCTATCGACGCGCCCCACCACGGGCGTCGGCGCGCCGGTTTCAGCGGCGGCCGGGGGCGGCGGCGGGGACAGATCGTCGTAAAGCGCCTGCGCCTCGGTCGCCGGTCCGCGCCGCACGGGAATCCCCACCACGCGTACGACGCGGATCGCCCGCCCCTGCGCGAAGGTCAGGGTATCGCCGACCCGCACCGCTTGCGACGGCTTGGACACGGGCCTCGCGTTCACCCGAACATGCCCACCGCCTACCACTTCAGCCGCACGGCCGCGCGTCTTGAAGAACCGCGCCTGCCACAGCCACTTGTCAAGACGCAGGCTGACCGCCGCGTCGGCGTTGTCCGGGTCAGGTCTTGTCACGCAGTCCCATCAGTGCCGCGGCGAAGGGATTGTCCGGGTCGATCTTCTTCTCGGGCTTGGGCGGTCGCGCGGCGAATGTCTTGGCCGCCGCGGGCTTGTCGTCCTTCGAGCCGCGTTTGCCCTTGGGCTTGCCGCCCTTGGGCCGCTCGCCGCCACCCTTCCGGGCTTTGTCGTCGCCGCGCCGACCGCCGCCACCCTGCTGCGGGCGGTGTCCGCCGCGCCGAGGCGGGGACCAGCGGAAGGTATAGAACACCTCAGTCTCGGCGGCGGCGTGCGGTTGTTCGCCCGCCTGCCCGGCCTGTGCGGCGGCATCGCCGTCTTGCGCAGCCGTGCCGTCGCCTGCATCCGCCTCCGCCGTCGCGGTGGCGGCAGCCTCGGCGCTGGTCGCGGGCACAGCCTGTGGTGCCTCTGGTTCGGGGTCAGCCGACGTGTCGGATCCGGCCTCGGTCGGCACCTCCGACGCCTCGGGCGCCGCCTCGCCCAGTTGCTCTGCGGATGCTGGGGGTGTTGGCGACTCGTCCGTACCTTCGGCCGAATCGTCCGGTGTTGACGCGTCCGGCGGGGTCTGTGCCCCATAGCCTGCACCGACCGCCGATTTCGGTGTGGGTGTCGAGCGTTGCTTGGCCCGCTCACCGCGTTCGGCGGCATAACCTAGCCCCTGCATCAGGCTTGCGAACTGTTCCAGCGTCATGCCTGTGATCGACAGCATGTCCGCCGTCGCCTCGAACCCACCACGCGTGTCCTGCGCGCGCAGCATGTCTGCCAGCCGTTCCAGCATGTCGATGCGAATCGCCCGCTCGCCCGCTGCACGATAGCCCGACATCGTATGATACCCGTCGGGCGCGTCGCCGCGCACCGGCACCGTCACAAGGCCCGGCGGCGGGCTTTCGGGAAACTCCGACAGATCTTGCGCAAGCGACCACAACACCAGCCGCAGCCGCGTCGGCGCGGGCTTCAGAAGCAGCGGCAGGAATACGGTGAACTGACCGAACCGGATACCGTGTTTGCGCAGCGCGCCGCGCGCGTCCTGATCCAGCGCCTTCACCTCGTTCGCGACCGCGTCGCGCGGCAGCACGCCGTTCGCCTCTACCATGCGGAAGGCGAAACCGCGCGCCAGGCCTGTCAGTGTTTCATCGTTCTGCATCGCCAGAAGCGGCTCGAACAGGGTGGCGATCTTGCGGTCGATGAAGTGCTGCAAGCGCCGTTCGACCTTCTGTGCAACCTCCGAGCCGGCCTCGTCATCGACGAAGGCCTGCACCCGCGGCTTCAGGACTTCTGGCCCAGCGACCAGCTTTCCGACCGCGCTGTCGCCCCACATCAGCCCACCCTGCTCGGTGAAATCAAGCTCGGTGTCCGGTGCGTTGTAAAGCCGGTCCGCCCGGAGGTGGAAATGCGGCGCGAGCGATTGAAGGCTCGCCTGGCGTAGGGTGCGCGCCTCGTCCGGACTGGAGGACTGGTCCTGCACGAAGCGGAAGCCCGCAAGTCGGCCCACGAACTGTCCCTCGACGGTCACCTCGCCCTTGTCGTTTACTTCAGCCACGAGGCTCTCCTTCTGCTTCAACCGCCGCAGCAGCACGGATGTGCGCCGGTCAACAAATCTCTGGGTCAGACTGGCATGGAGCGCGTCCGACAGGCGGTCTTCTACAGCCCTCGTCACGCCGCGCCAATGGCTTTCGTCATCCAGCCAACCCTTGCGCTGCGCAACATAGGTCCAGGTTCGGATATACGCGAGCCGTTTCGACAGCGTGTCGATGTCGCCATCGGTGCGGTCGATGCGCTTGACCTGCCGCGCCATCCAGTCGTCCGGGATGCGCCGCAACTCGTGCAGGTAGCCGAACATCGACTCCAGCAGGCCCGCGTGCTCGGCATGACTGATACCCCGGAAGTCCGGGATACGGCACACGTCCCAGAGCAGTTTGACGTCCGGCCCGCCGTTCAGCCGGTCCCGGATCGCGGGCACCCCCGACAGCGATTTCAGCGCCAGAAGATCGTCGCTGTCGCGCGCGCGGGTCAGCCACTCGTCCTGCGTCTGCTCCTCCAGCGACCGGATCAGCCGATCCGCCGTGCCGAAATCCAGCCGCGCGTTGCGCCAGTGCAGCTTCCGCACCGGCACGAAGCGGTTCTCCACGATGGCCTGCGCCATGTCCTCGTCCAGCGGCCGCGCCTCGCCGGTCACGCCGAAGGTGCCGTTCTCGGTGTGCCGCCCGGCCCGCCCGGCGATCTGCGCCAGTTCGTTCGGCTGCAGCGGGCGCATCCGCCGCCCATCGAATTTCGACAACGACGAGAACGCCACATGTCGGATATCGAGGTTCAGCCCCATCCCGATGGCGTCCGTGGCGACAAGGTAATCGACTTCGCCGTTCTGGTAGAGATCGACCTGCGCGTTGCGCGTGCGCGGGCTGAGCGCACCCATCACCACCGCCGCGCCACCCTTCTGACGGCGCAACAGTTCCGCGATGGCATAGACGCTTTCCACCGAGAACCCCACAATAGCCGACCGCGGCGGCATCCGGCTCAGCTTCTTGGCGCCGACATATGTCAGCTCCGACATCCTTTCGCGGTGCTGGAACACGACGCCGGGCACCTGTGCCGCAATGGCGCTGCGCATCGTGTCCGCGCCAAGGAACAGTGTCTCGTGATGGCCTCGCGCGCGCAGCAGCCGGTCGGTGAAGACATGCCCGCGCTCCGGATCGCCGCACAACTGGATCTCGTCGATGGCGACGAAGTCGGCGCCCATGCCCTCCGGCATTGCCTCCACAGTGCAGACCCAGTACTGCGCGCGATCCGGCACGATACGTTCCTCGCCCGTGACCAGCGCTACCACCGACGGACCGCGGATCGCCTTGATCTTGTCATAGACCTCGCGGGCAAGGAGCCGAAGCGGCAGACCGATGATCCCCGTGCGGTAGGCCAGCATGCGTTCGATGGCGTAATGGGTCTTGCCGGTGTTCGTGGGCCCCAGGACCGCTTCGATGCGTCCGTTGCCTGCCATGCGCCCCCCTTGCGGCCCGGCTGCACCGCCGGACCCCGCTGTTCAGGGCGTCACAGTCGTGTGTCGCCCAATTGGCGTTCGAGACGCCCCATGGCGTCTTTTAGGTTGGGGCGATGGGGATGTATAGCCGCGACCGCGCGGTAGGCGGACAACGCGTCCTCGGTATAGCCGGTCTCTTCGAGGATCAGCGCAAGTCCCATCAGCGCGCCGAAATGTCGGGGGTTCAGGTCCAGCGTACGGGCGATGTCGGCCATCGCGGGACCGTAAAGCCCTGCCTGGAAATAGGCAGTCGCGCGGGCGTTGTATCCTTCGGCGAAATCCGGCGCATGGTCGGTCAGCGCGGTCAGGTGCGCGATTGCGGTGGTCCAGTCCTCCTCGGCCATCGCCTCGCGGCCGCGCTCCAGCAGCAGGTCTGCAGTGGGCGATCCCGATTCGGACCAGCGCTTCCAGATCTCGTTCTCGACCTCTTCCCAGTTGGTCAAGTCCGGCTCGCGCAACTTGTCCAGCAGTTCCTCGGTTTCGATGTTCTGGGCATGGGCCGAGCTGAAAACCGCCACCCCGAGAAGAAGTGCCGCAACGGCGCATTTGAAAACGGAACGTATCGTCTGCATATCCCTGAGAATAGCGCAAACCCGCCGCGCAGCGATAGGGCGGGGGCATTTATCGGAGGAAAAGTGATGAGCGACATCATCGAGGGCGCGGTGCGCAAACTGAACGACAAGCTGGGTGGCAGTTTCGACGGCTCCGCCAAGTTCGAGATCGAGGACGAGGGCGCGATACTCGTGGATAACGACGGCATCCGTGCCGGCGACGGCGCGGCGGATGTCACGCTCAGCGCAGATGCGGAAACCTTCCGCGAAATGCTGGACGGCGATCTGAACCCCACCAGCGCCTACATGGGCGGCCGCCTGAAGATCGACGGCGACATGGGCCTCGCAATGAAGCTGGGCGCCGCGCTGTCGTGACCCACCTGCCCGCGCCGTTCGACCATGCCAGTGCACAGGCGCCGCCCGGCGCCGAAGCGGTATGGGCGACTGCGCGCGACGGGGTGCGCCTGCGGTTGGCGCATCTCGCATCCGGGCCTCGGGGCACGATCCTCATGGTGCCGGGCCGCACCGAATACGTTGAAAAATACGGCCATGTCGCGGCGGATTTCGCGCGACACGGGCTGGGAATGGTGTCCATCGACCTGCGCGGTCAAGGTCTGGCCGACCGGCTTCTGGACGATCCGATGATCGGCCATGTCGGGCGCTTCTCGGACTACCAGAACGATATGGCGGCACTGGTTGACTTCGCCGCTGCGCGCGACATGCCCCGGCCTTGGTTTCTGATCGGCCATTCGATGGGTGGCGCGATCGGGCTGCGCGCGGTGATGGACGGGCTCGACGTACGGGCGGCGGTGTTCAGTGCTCCGATGTGGGGCATCGCCATGCCGCCGGTGCTGCGGCCGGTCAGCTGGAGCCTTGGCTGGCTGGCCCACCAGGGCGGCCTGAACCGCTGGGTCACGCCGGGCACGACGCGCGACAGCTATGTCCGGGTCTGCGATCCGGCCGACAATTTCCTGACCAGCGATCCCGCGATGCTGATGCGGATGCGCGCACAGCTCGATGCGCAGCCGGGCATGGACCTTGGCGGGCCATCCGTGCCGTGGCTTTATCGCGCGCTGCGCGAATGCGAAGAGCTGCGTCGCGATGCCTGCCCGCCCGTGCCAACCATGACATTCCTGCCCGAAAGGGAGGAAATCGTCTGCGCCGCCGCGATCCGCGAGATGACCGCGCGCTGGGGAGACGGCGTGCTGGTGGAAGTGCCGGGCGGCAAGCATGAAACCATGATGGAAACGGCCGACCGGCAGGCGCTGTTCCTGTCCCGCTGCCTCGATCTGTTCGCGGCGGCGGGCAATCCGAACGGGGACGTCGGCACAGGCGCCGCCCCCTTGAACGTCAGATCCGGATCTGCGTGAAGGCGTCGCGCAGCGCGGCGGACCAAGCCTGGCTCATCTCCGCGAAGACGGGGTCGCCGTATTCGATGCGGCGCTGTTCGTGGATGCGGCACTCGCCCTCGCGGATTACCGCCAGGTCCAGCGGCATACCCACCGACAGGTTCGACCGCAGCGTGCTGTCCATCGACAACAGCGCGGCCTTTCGCGCGTCCGTCAGCGACGTGTCCGGCGTAACCACCCGGTCAAGGATCGGCTTGCCGTACTTGTGCTCGCCGACCTGCAGGAACGGAGTGTCCGGCGTCGCCTCGATGTAGTTGCCTTCCGGGTAGATCAGGAACAGCCGCATCGCGCCGCCCTTGCGCTGCCCCCCCAGGATCAGCGTGGCCGAGGCGGTGGCCTGGCTGTTGCGCACCAGCTTCATGGTGATGTCGCTGGCGACCTCGGCGAGATGCGCGCCGACGATGTCGGCCACCTTCAGCATCGTGCGCGCCTTCAGGATCGAGGTTTCCTCGGTCGCCTCGGCATCGTCAATCGCCTCCTGAAGTCGCGCCATCGTGGTCTGTGTGACCGACAGCGATCCTGCGGTCAGGATCACGATGCTGCGCTCGCCCGGGTCCTCGAACGTGTACATCTTCTTGTAGCAGGAGATGTTGTCCAGCCCGGCATTCGTGCGCGTGTCGCTCAGAAGGACCATGCCCTCTTTCAGCAGCAGCCCGACGCAGTAGGTCATTCCAGCACACTCCAAGCTAGCCGGGCACATCCGGGCCCGGAGCGTCCGCTTACTGCTGTTCCTGTGTCACCGCAACATCCACGTTAAGCTGTTCTTCACCCATACCATTGGACAGGCCGCGGATCGGCGCAGCATCGAAGGCGTCGAAGCCGGAACAAAGACGAATGTAGCGGGCGTCGGGGCAGCATTCGTTGGAGGGATCGAAGCCCACCCAGCCCAGCCCCTCGATGAACAGTTCAGCCCAAGCATGGCTGGCCTGAGAATCGGGCCCCATCGGCGTTTGCGCCTCGGTCCCGGGGCTGGCCTCCTTCGCCGCTTCGGGGGCGGGTCCGTCCGCATCGCCGGAGAACAGGTAACCCGCGACATAGCGCGCGGGAATGTCCACAGATATGGCCGCGGCGGTCAGCAGGTGCGCGAAGTCCTGGCACACCCCCTCCCCGCCGGCCAGCGCCTCCGCTGCGGTGGTCTGCGCGTTGGTCGTTCCCGGCACATAGGTCATCACCGAGCTGACCGCGCCCGACAGCGCGTGCGCGCGCTCCAGCGCGCTGCCGCCATCGAGTTCGGCCAGCGCGGTCGCCGCGAGTTCTGAAATGGCAAGATCGGGCCGGGTCATCCGGGTCGGGCGGATATAGGCCGCGGGCGCGACCTTCTCGCGGTGGCCGCGCAGCACGCCCGCAAGGTCCGTGGTCTCCACCGTGCCATGCACGTGGATCGTCAATTTCGACACCGGGCCTGAAAACCGCATCGTGGCCGTTTCGTCCCCCGCTCCGTCGCGAAAGCGGCTTCCGTAAACCGCGCCCTCGGGCACGTCCACCGACCAGGAAAGGCGGGACTGCCCGGCGAAATGTGACGGCGTGAGTCTGTGGCTCTGGAGAACTGCCTTTTGCGGCTGCTCAAAGCGGTAGACCGTGGTGTGCGAGACCTTCAGTTTCATGCCGCCGCTCCGTTGAGGTAGGTTTCGCTGACGCATGTGCCGATATCGGCCACCTTGCCCTTGAACCGGTCGAGGAAGTCGTGAAGCCCTTCTTCGAACACCTCGTCGAGCCGCGTCTGCGACAGTTCCGTCAAAAGACCGCGCGCCGCATCCTGCGCGGGGCCGGTCTTGCCATAGGCGCGTGCGATCCGGTCCAGGTGCGCGGCCGATTCCTCCACCGCCGTGAGCAGCGAACGCGGGCAGGCCGGGTTCAGGATCAGCAGGTCCGCGATCTTGGCCGCCGTGATCTCGCCGCCATAGGCCCAGTGGAACGCCCGGTGCATCTGCATTCCGCGCAGAAGCGTCTGCCATTGGACGTTGTCCAGCCCCGACCCGACAAAGCCGGTATCGGGCAGGAGCACGTAGTACTTCACGTCAAGGAACCGCGCGGTATTGTCCGCCCTCTCGAGGTTGATCCCGAGATTGACGAAGTCGTACCCGTCGTTGCGCAGCAGCGTACCCTGAAGCGCCCCCGAGGCCAGCGCGTGGTGCCGCGCCGTCCATTCCGTCAGCGCCGAGATCGAAATCTCGCTGCGCGGCGTGCGCTCCAGCCCCTTCAGTTCCTGATAGGCGCCGTTCAGCGCGTCCCAGACCGGCGCGCTCAGCGCGGTGCGCACGATACGCGCATTCTCGCGCGCGGTGGCGATGCAGGCCGCCACCGAGGACGGATTCTCGCGGTCGAAGAACAGGTGGGTCACAAGGTTGCGCTCCACCGGCTCGCCATACTTCTTCTCGAAGGCGGCATACGTGCCGCTGGCGTGCAGGATCGACACCCATTCGCTGCGGAAGCCGTCCACAGTGTCGGGGATCAGGTTCATCCGCGCGCCCACATGCAGCAGGCGGGCCATCGTCTCGGCCCGCTCGAGGTAGCGGCCCATCCAAAAAAGATTGTCAGCGGTTCTGCTCAGCATGTCGTCACTCCGCCAGCACCCAAGTGTCCTTGACCCCGCCACCCTGCGACGAATTCACCACGAGGGAGCCCTCCTTCAGCGCCACCCGGGTCAGCCCGCCAGGCACGAGTTCGACCTGCTCGCCCACAAGGCAGTAGGGGCGCAGGTCGACGTGGCGCGGAGCGATGCCCTGGTCCACGAAGGTCGGACAGGTGGACAACGCCAGCGTGGGCTGGGCGATGTAGTTGCCCGGGTTCTCGCGGATCTTGGCGGCGAACAGCTCGATCTCGCTCTTCGTCGCCCGCGGGCCGATCAGCATTCCGTAGCCGCCCGATCCGTGCACTTCCTTGACCACGATGTCCTTGAGGTTCTCCAGGACGTACTTGCAGTCGTCCGCCTTGGCGCATTGCCATGTCGGCACGTTGTTCAGGATCGGCGTCTCGCCGAGGTAGAAGCGCACCATCTCGGGCACGTGAGTATAGATCGCCTTGTCGTCCGCCACGCCCGCACCGGGCGCCGACGCGATGGCCACCCCGCCCGAACGGTAGACGTTCATCAGCCCCGGCACGCCCAGCATGCTGTCTGGCCGGAAGCACAGCGGGTCGATGAACGCATCGTCGATCCGCCGGTAGATCACGTCCACGCGGCGCGGGCCCTCTGTGGTGCGCATCCAGCAGTAGTCGCCCTCGACATACAGGTCCTGCCCTTCGACCAACTCCACGCCCATCATGTCGGCAAGGAAGGAATGTTCGTAATAGGCCGAATTGAAATGCCCCGGTGTCAGGATCACGACGGTCGGCTCGCCCTCGCATTTCTGCGGCGCGACGGACGCCAGCGTGCGGCGCAGAACCTCCGGGTAGCTTTCCACCGGCTCGATCCGGTTCTCGCGGAACAGGCTGGGAAACATCCGCATCATGATCTCGCGGTTCTCCAGCATGTAGGACACGCCCGAAGGGGTGCGGCAATTGTCCTCCAGCACGAAGAAGTCCTCCGGCCCGGTGCGCACGAGGTCGATACCCACGATGTGGCTGAACACCGAACGCGGCGGCTTTATGCCGACGACGGCCTTCTCGTAGGCTTCGTTCTGGTACACCAGCTTGGCCGGTATGCGCCCGGCGCGCACGATCTCGCCCCGATCGTAAACATCGGCCAGGAAGGCGTTCAGCGCCCGCGCCCGCTGCTTCACACCCCGCGACAGGCGGCTCCATTCGCGGTTGGTGAACACGCGCGGAAACATGTCGAACGGAATCAGTCGGTCCGGATCGCCGCCCTCGCCATAGACCGCGAAGGTGATGCCGATCCGCCGAAACAGGTCCTCCGCCTCGGCTTGCTTGAGGTTGCGAAGCTCGTCGGGCATGTTTCGCTGCCAGGTTTCAAGCCCGGCATAGGGCGCACGGATCGCGCCATCCTGGTACATCTCGTTGAAATAGGTGGGTGCCATTAGGTCTGTTCAGTCCCCCGGTTGGTTGCGATTGACTCGCATGGCTCTTCGCCACAGGAAAGGACGGCCAGCCCGGAAACGCAATGCCTGATCCCCATTGCTTAATTTCGCGGCCATTTTCTGCGCAATTTTTAAGCAATGCTGCAGGTTGGCTGCGCGGGCACGCGCACCATGTTGCCGAAAAGGCAGAAAATCAGGGGACTGATGCCACAGCACGACACGCTGCACTTCACCGATCGCGGGCTCTACTGCCCGGCCGGAGACTTCCACATCGACCCGTGGCGCCCGGTGCCGCGCGCGTTGATCACCCATGGCCACGCGGATCACGCCCGCTTCGGCCATGGCAGCTACCTGGCCACCGACATTGCCGCGCCCGTGCTGCGCCACCGGCTCGGGGACATCGCGGTGGATACGGTGCGCTACGGCACCTCGCTGACCGTCGGGGGCGCGCGGGTGTCGTTCCACCCGGCGGGGCACGTGCCCGGGTCGGCCCAGATCCGGGTTGAGGTCGCGGGCCAGGTCTGGGTCGTGTCCGGCGACTACAAGCTGGAAAATGACAGCCTCAGCACGCCGTTCGAACCCGTGCGCTGCCATGCCTTCATCAGCGAATGCACCTTCGGGCTGCCGGTGTTCCGCTGGCGCCCACAGGCTGAAATCGCGGCACAGATCGCCGGTTGGTGGCGCGATTGTGCGGCGCAGGGGCGCACAGCCGTGCTCGGGGCCTATTCTCTGGGCAAGGCGCAGCGGCTGCTGTCGCTGCTGGACCCGGCGCAGGGCCCGATCCTGTGCCATTCCAGCATCGAGGACACGACCGACGTTCTGCGCGCGCAGGGGCTTGCGCTGCCGCCTACGATCCGCGCGACCGCAGACACCGGGGCGAAGTCCCATCCCGGCGCTCTGGTGATGACCCCGCCTTCGGCTATGGCGGGCACATGGCTGAAACGCTACGGGCCGGTGTCCACGGCCTTCGCCTCGGGCTGGATGGCGCTGCGCGGCGTGCGGCGGCGGCGCGGGGCCGACCGGGAATTCGTGATCTCGGACCATGCCGACTGGGACGGGCTGAACCGCGCCGTCGCAGCAACCGGTGCGGAGCGGGTGTTCGCCACTCACGGTTACACCGACGTGTTCGCACGCTGGCTTGCCTCGAGCGGCATCGACGCCCGGCCGGTGCAGACCGAATTCGGCACCGCGGACGCCGACGCGGCCGAAACGCCCGAACCCGCGCAAGCGCAAGCGGACCCGTCGGCCGATGGCTCCGGCACGGCGGCGCCCGGCGGGGCGGGCAGGATCGCGGCGCGGGACTGACCCGAACCGCCTGCCCGCCCAGCCACGCGACCGCCCGCGGCATTCAGAAACCGAGCACCGGCCACGGCCCTTCTGCCGCCGCATGACACGCGAAGTCCGCGCCGCACCGGCGCAAGCCTCCTACGAACCCCTACACGACTCCTTCTGGCCTTCGGCGCGCGCTTTCAGGTTCTGGCATGACCCGACAGGTCGCGGGCGATGGCGAAGGCACCCTTGATCTTGTCCGCCTCGCGGGACCAGTCGCGCCGCACCACGATCTTGTTGTCCCTGACTTTAGCCAGCCCGTCCTGCGCCCGGATGAACTCCACCAGCCCCTGCGGATTGGGAAACTTGTCGTTGTGAAACTGGATCGTCGCGCCTTTCGGGCCGGCGTCAAGACGCGCGATCCCTGCCCGCTTGCATTCCGCCTTGATCCGGATTACCAAGAGCAGTGTATTGACTTCCTTCGGTAATTTTCCAAATCGGTCGATCAGTTCGGCCGCGAAGCCTTCCAGTTCCACCTTGCTCGTCAGCGACGACAGGCGACGGTAAAGGCCCAACCGCGTGTCGAGATCGGGAACGTAGTCTTCGGGGATCAGCACCGGCACCCCAAGATTGATCTGCGGCGCCCATTGGCCGTCATCGTCGGTCAGGCCCTCCAGTTCGCCCGCGCGGATCTTGGACACCGCTTCTTCAAGCATGGTCTGGTAGAGTTCGTAACCGACCTCGCGCATCTGGCCCGACTGTTCCTCGCCGATCAGGTTGCCCGCCCCCCTTATATCAAGGTCCTGAGAAGCCAGCGTAAATCCCGCACCAAGACTGTCCAGCGCACCCAGCACGCGCAACCGTTTCTCGGCCGCCGGTGTCAGCGGCGCGCGCGGCTTTGTCATCAGGTAGGCATAGGCGCGGGTCTTTGACCGACCCACCCGGCCGCGAATCTGGTAGAGTTGCGACAGCCCGAACATGTCGGCGCGGTGAATGATCATCGTGTTCGCGGTCGGGATATCAAGCCCGGACTCCACGATCGTCGTCGCCAGAAGCACGTCGTATTTGCCGTCGTAGAAAGCGTTCATGCGGTCATCGAGTTCTCCTGCCGCCATCTGCCCATGCGCCACGACATAGCTGACCTCGGGCACCTGATCGCGCAGGAAATCCTCGATCTCGGGCAGGTCCTTGATGCGCGGCACCACGATGAAGGACTGCCCACCCCGGTAATGCTCGCGCAGCAGTGCCTCCCGCGCCGTCACGCTGTCGAATTCGCTCACATAGGTTCGGATCGCCAGCCGGTCGACCGGCGGCGTGCCGATGATGGAAAGCTCGCGCACCCCGGACAGCGACAGTTGCAACGTGCGCGGAATCGGCGTCGCCGTCAGCGTCAGAACATGCACATCCGTGCGCAGCGCCTTCAGCTTTTCCTTGTGGTTCACGCCGAACCGCTGCTCCTCGTCGATCACCAGCATCCCGAGGTTGCGGAACTTCACGGTCTTGGCCAGCAGTGCATGGGTGCCGATCACGATATCGACCGTGCCATCTGCCAGTCCGGCGCGGGTCGACGCAGCCTCCTTCGCGGACACGAAGCGCGACAGGTGCCGCACCTCAAGCGGGAAGCCGCGGAACCGCTCGCGGAACTCCTGCGCGTGCTGGCGCGCCAGCAGCGTAGTGGGCGCGATCACGGCGACCTGCGTGCCCGACATGGCCGCCACAAACGCCGCACGCAACGCCACTTCGGTCTTGCCGAAGCCCACGTCGCCGCAGATCAGCCGGTCCATCGGCTGGCCGCTGGCCATGTCCCTCAGCGTGTCGTTGATCGCATTCAGCTGATCGTCGGTCTCGGCATAGGGAAAGCGCGCGCAGAACGCGTCCCACATTCCCTCGGGCGGCTCCATGATCGGCGCGCGCCGCAGGGCACGTTCGGCGGCGATGCGGATCAGACGGTCGGCAATCTCCTTTATGCGCTCCTTCAGGCGGGCCTTCTTGGCCTGCCACGCGCCTCCGCCCAGCTTGTCGAGAAGCCCCTCCTCGTGCCCGAAGCGTGACAGAAGTTCGATGTTCTCGACCGGCAGGAACAACCGGTCGCCGCCCGCGTATTCCAGCGCGACACATTCGTGGGCCGCCCCCATGGCGGTCACGACCTCGAGCCCGGTGTACCGCCCGACGCCGTGATCCACATGCACCACCAGATCGCCGGGGCTGAGGCTTTGCGCTTCTGTCAGGAAATTCTCGGCCCGGCGCTTGCGCTTGGTGCTGCGCACCAGTCGGTCGCCCAGAACGTCCTGTTCCGAGATCACGGTCAGTCCGTCCGCGACGAAGCCATGCTCCAGCCCCCAGATCGCAAGAAACAGCCCGCCCGGCACATCAGGAACATCACGGAAATCTCTGATTTCCTTTACATCCTCAAGACCCTCGTCGGCGATCAGCCCCTTTAGCCGTTCACGGGCACCATCCGAATAGCTGGCAATCACCACGGCGCTGTCCTTGCGCCTTTCCTGAACATGGTCGGCCAACGTCTTGAAAAGGCTTATCTCCCTTTGCTGCCGTTCTGGCAGGAAATCGCGCCCGATCCGCCCCCCCGCATCGACCACGCCCGGCCCGGTGGGCTGCGGCAGCGGATGGAACTGAACTACGCGGCGCCCGGCGACGGCCGCCTCCCACGCGCTATCGTCAAGATAGAGAAGCCCCGGCGGACACGGTTTATAGACGCTGTCGATCCGGCCCTTCGCGGTCATCGCCTCGCGGCGTGTATCGTACTGGTCGGCGATGCTGTCCCAACGTGCCTGCCGCGTCGGCGCGGTCTGGTCGTCCAGCGTAACGGGCGCATCCGGCAAAAAGTCGAACAGGGTTTCCAGCCGCTTGTGGAAGAAGGGCAGCCAGTGTTCCACGCCCTGGTGCTTGCGCCCGGCGCTGACCGCCTCGTAAAGCGGATCATCCCGCCCCGCAGCGCCGAATTCCAGCCGGTAGTTCTGGCGGAAGCGGGTGATGGCGGCCTCGTCGAGGATGATTTCCGACACTGGGGCCAGTTCGATCACGTCGAGCTTTTCGGTGGTGCGCTGCGTGCCGGGGTCGAAACGGCGCGCGCCGTCCAGCACGTCGCCGAACAGGTCCAGTCGCACCGGCCCGCCATCACCCGGCGGAAAGATGTCGATGATCCCGCCCCGTATGGCGTAGTCGCCCGGTTCGGTCACGGACGGTGCCTGCGTGAAGCCCATCCGAACCAGGAAGCCACGCAACGCGGCCTCGTCCACGCGGTCGCCGACGCGGGCCCCGAAGGCCGCCTCGCGCAGCACGTCCCGCGCGGGCACAAACTGCGTCGCGGCATTGATGGTGGTCAGCAGCACAAAGCGGGACGGCGCGCCATGCACCAGCGCGGCCAGCGTGGCCATGCGCGCGGCCGAGATGTCGGCATTGGGCGAGACGCGGTCATACGGCAGACAGTCCCAGGCCGGGAAGGTCATCACCGGCATGCCGGGCGCATGAAAGGCGAGCGCGGCGCGCATCGCCTCCAGCCGCTTGTCGTCGCGCGCCACGTGCACCACAGGCCCGCCCGCGCGGTCCACCTCGCGCAGGACCAGCTGCGCGTCGAAGCCTTCGGGTGCGCCACCGACGACCACACTGCCCGATTTGCCCTGCGCCATGACCGCCGCCTCCTGCCGTGCCGAATGCCCCGCGCCCGACGCGCGAGGTGCTGACCTACGCGCGCGTGACCGGGTGTCAAGCCTTCAGAACATCGCTTCGGCCAGCAACCGGAGCATCCCGTGGATCGTCGTAAGGAACACCGCGACGATCCCGATGCCTTGAACCTGCCGCCTTAGCACCGTGTGCGCGCGCACCAGCGCGGGCATGTCGGGCACGTCAGCCATGCGCCGCGCCGCCCGCGCCTCAAGCGCGCGCACTCCGGCGAAGGGCGCCAGCAGCGCAAGCCCCGCCTCGGCCAGTTCGAGCCGGTATAGAAGTGCAAGCCCGGTCAGCACCCCGAGCACGAAGGCCCAGCCCCCCGCGCGCCACAGCCGCGCCGAGGACGCCGCGATGTCCATCTCGTGGCCGATGCGCACCCCGCTGAGCGCCTGAAGGTCGCTCTGGGCCTGCGTGCTGCCCTCCTGCGCGCGGCGCACGAGGTCCACCGGCACGCCCATCGGCGCCTGCATGATCCGCGCCCAGAACACACCGAGGAACAGCCAGTACCACAGGCTGGAGAACGACCCCATGTCGATCAGGTCCCAGATTGTTGTCGCCACGCCCGCGCCTCACCGCCGTCTGCCCTGCCTGACCAACTGCTAGCGTCCCGGCGACCAAATGCCCAGCCCCGGACGCCGCATCTTGAGAAGCCGGGCCAGTCGTGGCACCCATGCCCTGCAAAATACGGATGCCAGCCATGTCACATGCCCAGTTCCTTCGCCAGCGCCCCCGCCGGGTTCGCCGAACGCCCGCCCTGCGCGGCCTTGTCCGCGAATGCGCCCTCACCTCCGAGGATCTGATCTGGCCCATTTTCCTGCGCGACGGCGAAAACGTGACCGAACCCGTGACGTCGATGCCGGGGGTGAACCGGCTGTCGCTGGACAATGCGGTTCAGGCGGCGCGGCAGGCGCGCGATCTGGGCATCCCGGCGCTGTGCCTGTTCCCCTATACCGATCCCGCCTTGAAGACCGACAACTGTGAAGAGGCATGGAACCCCGACAACCTGAGCAATCGGGCGATCCGCGCGATCAAGGCCGAGGTTCCGGAGGTCGCAGTCATGACCGATGTCGCGCTCGATCCCTACAATTCCAACGGGCATGACGGAATCGTGCGGGACGGCGTGATCGTGAACGACGAAAGCGTCGCGGCGCTGGTGCGCATGGCGCTGGCCCAGGCCGAGGCGGGTGCCGATATCCTCGGCCCGTCGGACATGATGGACGGGCGCATCGGCGCGATGCGCGACGCGTTGGAGGCTGCCGGCCATACCGACGTCACGATCATGAGTTATGCCGCGAAATACGCCTCGGGGTTCTACGGCCCGTTCCGCGATGCGGTGGGCGCATCGGGGGCGCTAAAGGGCGACAAGAAGACCTACCAGATGGATCCGGCCAACAGCGACGAGGCAATGCGCATGATCGCCCGCGACCTAGACGAGGGCGCTGACATGGTGATGGTCAAGCCCGGCATGGCTTATCTCGACATCTGCCGCCGGGTTCAGGACATGTTCGAAGTACCCACATTCGCCTACCAGGTATCGGGCGAATACGCGATGATCGAGGCCGCCGCCGCCAATGGCTGGATCGACGGCGAGATCGTGATGATGGAAAGCCTTCTGGCCTTCAAACGCGCGGGCTGCAACGGCATCCTGACCTACTTCGCGCCCCGCGCTGCCGCGCTGCTGAACGCCCGTTAGGCGGTCCGCCGCCGCCGCGATCACATCTGCGCCGACAGGGCATGACACCGCGGCGCGGCGCGGGTAATCTGCCCGCACAAGGCGCAGGCACAGGCGCCGATCCGGCCACGACAGGCCACAGCAAGAGGCACGAGAGCATGACACAATTCACCCGCCGCGGGCTGGTGCTGGGCGCGGTCGCGCTCGCAGCCTGCGATACCTCGCAGGGTTCAACCGGCGCCGAGGTCATCGACCGCCGCGTCGAGAACGCCCTGTCCTACATGTACGCGACCTATCCCGAAACGCTGCAACTGCGCGACAAGGCGATCGGCAAGCTGGTCATGCCGATGATCGGCCAGGCCGGGTTCATCGTCGGCGGCAGCTATGGCGAGGGGGCGCTGCAGATCGACGGCGTGACGGTAGAATACTATTCCGCCACGCAAGGCAGCATCGGCTTCCAGATCGGCGCGCAGCAATTCGCCTATGTGATCTTCTTCCTGACCCCCACCGCGCTTCGCCGCTTCCGCACTTCACCGGGCTGGACCGGCGGCGCCGCAGCGGAACTGACAGGCGGACAGAACGGCGCGGGCCTTGCCGCGAATACGCTGACGCAGAACAGTTCGGTGGCCTTCCTGTTCGCCCGGCAGGGCCTGATGGCCGGGGCGACGATCCAGGGCACGAAATACACCCGCATCCTGCGCTAGCCGCGGCGGGCCGGACCGCGACGGGAGGGAGCGGCGATGACACAGGTGTTCCGCTGGATGCTGCGGCTGGTCACGGCGCTGCTGGTCGTGACTGGCATCGGGCTGGGGCTGGCCTATTATCTCGTCTCGCGCTCGCTGCCCGACTACGATGCAAGCTACACCGTCGCGGGCGTCACCGCGCCGGTGCGCATCGTGCGCGACACTGCGGGCGTTCCGCATGTGTTCGGCGCAACGGACGAGGACAGCTTCTTCGGGCTGGGCTTCGTTCATGCGCAGGACCGGCTGTGGCAGATGACCATGTTGCGCCGCACCGCGCAGGGTCGGCTGTCGGAACTGTTCGGCGCGCGCACCCTGAAGATCGACGAGACGCTCCGCCGATTCGACCTCTATCGCCTCGCGTCCCGCTCGCTTGAGGTGCAGGATGCCTCGACCCGCGCCGCGCTTGAGGCGTATTCCGCCGGGGTCAACACCTGGCTCGCTACGGTGAACGAAAACGCGCTGGGGCGCGGCGCGCCCGAGTTCTTCCTGTTCGATGCGCAGATCGCCCCCTGGCAGCCCGCCGACAGCCTTGCCATCATCAAGCTGATGGGGTTGCAGCTGTCCTCTCATCTCGACCGCGAGGTGACCCGAGCGCGCGCCGCTCTGGCCCTGCCGCCGGAACGGCTGCGCGACCTTATGCCCGACGTGCCCGGCGACGGGATCGCCGCGCTGCCCGACCCGGGCTGGCGCGACGACGCTGCCCTGCGCCGCAGCGCCGTGGCGGAGGCGGCGGGCCCCGATTTCCGCGATGATCCGCTCTCGCCGTTCAAGCGCGCGGCCTTCGCGGGCGCGTCCAACGTCTGGGCCGCCGTGCCCGCGCGCAGCACGACGGGCGGCACACTGCTGGCCAACGACCCGCATCTCGGTCTGACCGCGCCGTCGATCTGGTATCTTGCGCATATCGGCTTGCAGGACGGTGGCGTGATCGGCGGCACGATCCCCGGCCTGCCCGTGGTCCTTGCCGGGCGCAGCGACCGGCTCGCCTGGGGGCTGACCACCGCGTATCTCGACGATCTCGACGTGTATCTGGAACGGCTCGATCCGGAGGATCCGGCCCGTTACCTGACCCCGTCGGGCGAATATGTGCCGTTCCGCACCGAGAGCAGTGTCGTGCGGGTCAAGGACGCCGCGCCAGTCACACTGCGGCTGCGCTGGACCGATCGGGGCCCGGTGCTGCCGACGGACAGTTTCGGGCTGGCCCATGTCACTCCCGACGGTCATGTTCCATCGATCGCCTGGACCGTGCTGAGCGCGCAGGACACGTCGATGTCGGCGGCGATGGCACTGATGCGCGCGCCCGACGTCGCGACCGGCATCGCGGCGATGGAACGCCATGTCGCCCCGGCCCAGAACCTTATGCTGGTGGACCGCGACCATATCGCGCTGCAGATGATCGGTGCGATGCCCCGGCGGTCGGCCATGCACAACTCGCTGGGGCGGCTGCCCAGCCCCGGCTGGCGCGCCGAGAACCACTGGCAGGGCACCTTTTCATATGATCTGAATCCGCGCTTCGAGGACCCGGAAAGCGGCATCATCGGCAACACCAACAACAAGCTGATCGAACGGCCCTTCCCGCTGCATATCAGCCATAGCTGGGGCGACAGCCAGCGCATCACACGCTGGCAGTCGCTGATGCAGGACAGGCCCGTGCACAGCCGCGACAGCTTCGTGGAAACGCAACTCGACGCGGTGAGCCCAGCCGCGCGCACGCTGCTGCCGCTGATGGGCCGCGATCTGTGGTTCACCGGAGAGGCCGCTCCGCAGGGCACGACCGAACGGCGGCGGCGCGACGCGCTGGATCTGCTGGCGGGCTGGAACGGCGAGATGAACGCCCACCGAGCGGAACCGCTGATCTATGCGGCGTGGGTCAGGGCGCTGAACCGGCGGCTGATCACGGACGAACTGGGCGCGCCGCTGGCCGCCGAATTCGCCCATCCCGACCCGCTGTTCTTGGAAAGGGTGCTGCGCGACGTGGACGGCGCGGCGGCGTGGTGCGACGTGGTTCAGTCGGCAGAGACGGAAGATTGCGTTCAGATGTCGCGGCTCGCGCTCGATGATGCGCTGGTCTGGATCGACGAGACCTTCGGCGGCACGCTGGAAAGCCTCAACTGGGGCGAGGCGCACATGGCGCAGATGGATCATGAGGTTCTGGGCGACGTGGCAGGGCTCGGCTGGCTGGTCAACATCCGCTATGCAACCGGCGGGGGCGATCACACGCTCATGCGCGGGCGGACCGCCGGACGCGGGCCGATGCCGTTCGCCAACGTACATGGCGCGGCGTATCGCGGGGTCTACGACATGGCCGATCCCGACAGTTCGGTCTTCGTGATCTCGACCGGGCAGTCCGGGCACCCGTTCTCGCGTTTTTACGACAACCTTGGGGAACGCTGGCGTCGCGGAGAATATATTCCAATGTCGCTCGACCCTGCGCTGGCCGAGGCCGGGGCCGTCGGCATCACGGTGCTGGAGCCGCGCCCCTGACCACGTGACGCGGCTGCTTCCGGCCAAGACTCAGAGGTCGCGGAACCGCTTCTGCTGCCGGTCGCTCCAGCGCACGTCAAGCCGCACGCCATCCTCGTCCTGGTGTTCGGCCTGCACCACGCCCTGTTCGAACAGCCACGCCCGGCGCCGCCCGTCCGAATGCGGCAGGTGCAATGTCTGGTCCTGCACGCTTTCCGAAACCCGCGCCGCGATGTCGTCCAGAAGCGGCGCGATACCCTCGCCGGTCACGGCAGAGGTGACATGCACATCCTCGCGCCGATCGGCCTGCGCACGCAGGGCCGCGGCCGCCTCTTCGGACAGCAGGTCGGCCTTGTTCCAGACCTCGATCTGGGGAGTGTCCTGCTGCACGCCGAGACTGGTCAGGATCTCGTTAACGTCCTCGGCCTGGGCTTCGGTTTCCGGGTCTGCGATATCGCGCACATGCACGATCAGATCAGCGCTCAGGACCTCTTCAAGCGTGGCGCGGAACGCGGCGACAAGTTGCGTCGGCAGAGCCGAAATGAAGCCCACCGTGTCCGACAGGATCACCTTCGGTCCGCCGCGCGGCAACTCGATCGCGCGCATGGTCGGGTCCAGCGTGGCGAACAGCATGTCCTTGGCCAGCACCTCGGCGCCGGTGACGTGGTTGAACAGCGTGGACTTTCCCGCGTTCGTGTAGCCGACGAGCGCAACGATCGGGAACGGCACCCGCGCCCGCGCGGCGCGGTGCAGATCACGGGTGCGCACCACCTTGTCAAGCTGCCGCCGCAGGCGCACGAGTTGCTCGTCGATGGCGCGCCGGTCCGCCTCGATCTGGGTCTCGCCGGGGCCGCCGACGAAACCGAGCCCGCCGCGCTGGCGTTCAAGGTGCGTCCAGGCCCTCACGAGGCGCGTGCGCTGGTAACTGAGCGCGGCCATTTCGACCTGAAGCACACCTTCGCGGGTGCGTGCGCGGTCCGAGAAGATTTCAAGGATCAGCCCGGTCCGGTCGAGGATCTTCACCTTCCAGGCGCGCTCAAGGTTGCGCTGCTGCACCGGGGTGAGCGGGCCGTCCACCAGCACCAGTTCCACCTCCTGCGCCTCGATCAGCGCGCCGAGTTCATCGACTTTACCGGGGCCGAACAGCGTTGCAGGGCGAGGATTGGGCAGGCGCACGATGTCCGAGCCCGCGACCTCCAGTCCAGGCAAGGCAGATGCGAGCGCAACCGCCTCCTGCAGAGCATAGGCGGGCGCGCGACGGGCATCGCTTGGCATTAGGTCGGGGTGCAGGACCCATGCCCGCGTCGGGCTGGGTTCGCGCGAGATCGTATCGGTCAGTCTTCGCCCTCGTACAGGCTGATGGGCTGGCTGGGCATGATCGTGGAAATCGCATGCTTGTACACAAGCTGCGATTGACCGTCACGGCGCAGCAGCACGCAGAAATTGTCGAACCAGGTGATGACACCCTGAAGTTTCACGCCGTTGATCAGGAAAATGGTGACGGGAACCTTTGTCTTTCTGACGTGGTTCAGAAAGGCGTCCTGAAGGTTTTGCCGGTCGCTTGCCATTTCGTTAACCTTTTTCTTATTCGCGGCATGGTCACCCCATACCATTCAATAGCGCCTTGAAGCTGGATGCAAGTGCCATTGTTTTCCAGCACTTTGGAAGCGACGCGCCAGAAATTTCGCAGCTGCAGCATTTTTGCACCGTGGTCAGGCGCGCCAGAATTCAGGGTTCAGAAGCGCGATGATCGCCAGCGTTTCCAGCCGACCCAAGACCATCGCCACAGCCAGCACAGTCTGCGCCGTCGCGCCAAGCCCGGCCAGCGGAATGGGCGCGGTGCCCGCCACCACGGTCAGTGGCCCGGCATTGGTCAGCGCCGCCGTGGTCAAAATCACGTTCGTCTCGAAGGTAATGCCGGTCAACGAAAGGGACAACACCACGAAGGTGAAGCTGAGCGCGAACAGCATGAAGGACAGCCAGGCGGTATAGGCCGCCTCGATCCGGAAGCGGCGGGCGCGGTGGCCCGGCCCGGCGGTCAGGCGCGGATGCACCAGCCGGGCACTTTCGAACTTGCCATGTCGGTACAGGACATAGACCCGCAGCAGTTTCACCCCGCCTGCCGTGGTCGCCACGCCGCCACCGACCATTGCAAGGCCCAGCAGGATCAGGCCCGGTGTCGTGATGCCCGACCAGTTCCGCGCCACTTCCCATTCGGCCGAGATGAAGCCGTTCGTCGTCAGGAAGGACATGGTCATGAAAACCGATCCCCACAGGCTGCGCAGCGGGTTGGGTGCGCTTCCGCCCACATCGTAGAGGCTGACCCAGTGATGCGCGAAAATCAGCGCCGGCACCGCCACCAGCAGCGCAGCGGCGATGCGGAATTCCGGGTCCTGCCACCAACGCCGACCGATCGGCGAGGGCATGTCGCGCGCGAAGGTCGACCGGCTTAGTGCAAAGACCATTGCCACCAGCAAAACCGCCTCGCCCCAATGGCTGGCCGCGCTTTCCTGCAGGCTCAGCAGCGGCGAAATGCCCGAGGACGCAAGCGAGGACATCGCGTGACAGGCGGCCACGAACGGTTCTTCGCCCGCGACCAGCAGCGCCAGCCAGACCAGCAGCGTCAACACCCCGTAGATCGGCCCGAGCGCGCGGGCAAAGCGCCAGATCCGTCGGATCGGGAATTCGGCCTGCGGGGTTCGCGCGCGGACCCCGTCGCCGCCCAGCTTGACCGAGGCCAGAACAAGCTCGAACCCACCGACGCGCACCGGCGCAAGGATCGCGATGGCCGCCACCCAGATCATGAAACCGCCGTACCAGCCCACCAGCGCCCGCCACAGGTGCACCGTGTCCGGCACGCGCGCAGGCTGGGCAAACACGGTGGCGCCGGTGGTCGTCAGGCTCGACACCATCTCGAACCAGGCATCGACATAGCTGAGGTCCGGCACAGCCTCGTAAAGCGGCGCGGCAAGCATCAGCGGCAGCGCCAGGTAGGTTGCCAGCAGCGACAGAAGCTGCCCCCGCGCGCTGCGGTCCACCGGACGCGTGGCGATCGACAGCCCGACCAGCAAGGTCAGCACCGTGAACACGATGGCGCCGTAAAGGAAGGGCCGACCGGCATCGTGTTCGCCCGCAACGCCCGCATAGATCGCGGGCACCGTCATCAGCACCGCCCCCACCGCCGCCGTCAGTACCATCAGCGGGACGCGGTCGTACCATTGCGGGCGCGAGGAGCTGCCCGTGCGGCGGCGCGGCGGCCGTCTGTCGGGGTCAGAAATAGTCAATCGAGACCTGCAGAAGCCGCTCGATCTGCGGCACTTCGGGCGACAGCGCGAAGAAGGTGACGATATCGCCCTCCTCCACACGGGTGTCAGCGGTGGGGATGATGATGCGGCCGCGCTTGTTCACCGGCCCCATCAGGACGCCTTCGGGAAAGTCGATGTCCCGTACCTGCTTCCCGGTCATCTGCGCGGTCTTCAGAACGACCGCCTCCAGCACCTCGGCCTCGCCGTCGCCGATCGAATAGACGTCGCGCACCCGCCCGTGCCGCACGTGGCGCAGAATGGAACTGACGGTCGTGGCGCGCGGGTTGATATAGGCATCGATGGACAGCGGCCCCATCAACGGAATGAGCGCGGGATCGTTCACCAGACTGATCGCCATCGGGCAGTCCAGCGACTTGGCCCGAACCGAGGTCAGCAAGTTCGTCTTGTCGTCATCGGTCACGCACAGGATCGCGTCGGCCTTGGAAATTCCCGCCTCGCCCAGCAGGTCGCTGTCCAGCCCGTCGCCGTTCAGCACGATGGTCCTTTCCAACGCCTCGGCGGCGCGTTCGGCCACCGCGCGGTTCTTCTCGATCACCTTGACCCGCACCCGGTGTTCGACTCGCTTTTCCAGCGCCTGCGCCACCGCCAGCCCGACATTTCCCCCCCCGACTATGACGACGCGCTTCTGCCGGGTGCGCGCCTTGCCGAAGATCTCCAGCGTGCGGTCCATGTCGTCGCTGTGACAGAATACGTAGATCTGATCGCCCGCGAACAGCTGGTCCTGCGCGCCCGGCGTGAACAGAGTGTCGTCACGGCGCACCCCCACCACCTGCGCGCGCAGGGTCGAGAACAGGTCGGTCAACTGGCGCAGCGGCGTGTTCAGCACCGGGCAGTCGTCGTCCAGATGCAGGCCCATCAGCTGCGCCTGGTTGTCGAGAAAGCTTTCGATATCGAAGGTCACCGGCGCCGACAGCCGCTGCAAGGCCGCTTCCGCCACGGCCTGTTCGGGACTGATCACCACATCGATCGGCAGATGGTCGCGCCGGTAGAGGTCGGACACGATCGCATCGAGATAGCTGCGCGAGCGCAGGCGCGCGATTTTGCGTCGCACCCCGAATATGGAATGGGCGACCTGACAGGTGACCATGTTCACCTCGTCCGCGTGGGTGGCGGCGATGATCATGTCCGCATCCTCGGCCCCGGCGCGTTCCAGCACGTCGGGATATGAGGCGAACCCGGTCACGCCCTGCACGTCGAGGATATCGGTGGCGCGGCGCACGAGATCCTCGTTGCTGTCCACCACCGTGACGTCATTGCGTTCGCCCGACAGGTGCCGGGCGATCTGCCAGCCGACCTGGCCGGCGCCGCAGACGATGATCTTCATGGCTCAGGCTCCGGTCTGGGGCTGGTGTGCAGCCCCTGTCCGCCGGGCACGCCGTGGCGGCCAGGGCGCAGGGGCGGCATGGGTCGGCAGCGGGCGTGATGTCGGTGCGCAATCAGTCATCGGCTTGGGTGTCTTCGCGGTCGTCTTCGAAACTCGCCACGCGGCCACCGGCCCGGCTGGATGTTACGACATTCAAGGATTTCAGCTTGCGGTGCAAGGCCGACCGTTCCATCCCCACGAAACTGGCGGTGCGCGAGATGTTGCCGCCGAAGCGGTTGATCTGGGTCAGCAGGTACTCGCGTTCAAAAAGCTCGCGCGCCTCGCGCAGTGGCAGGCGTGCGATTGCGGCGGACAGCACCACGCGGTCGCCGTTCTCGTCCACCGGGTCGGTGCTGGGCAATTCCCGCGCCTCGATCTCGCCGCCGTCGGGCCCGAGTATCAGCACACGTTCGATCACGTTGCGCAACTGCCGCACGTTGCCCGGCCAGTGCATGGATTGCAGCGTCGCCGCAGCCTCTTCACCCAATGGGCGCAGCGGAAGCCCCTCGGCCTTGTGGAACTGGGCGATCAGGTGCTCGGCGATCTCGGGAATATCGGCACGCCGGTCATCGAGGCCGGGCACCTCGACCGGCACCACGGCCAGGCGGTGGAACAACTCCTGCCGAAAGCGGCCGGCCGCGATCTCGGCGTCCAGATCGCGCGAACTGCCAGATATGATCCGCACGTCCACCTTGATCCGGTTCGCGCCGCCGACCCGGCTGAACTGTTGGTCCACCAGCACCCGGAGAACGCGCGCCTGCGTGTCCACCGGCAGGTCCGCCACCTCGTCCAGGTAGAGCGTGCCCTGGTCGGCCTGTTCCAGCACGCCGGGTTCCACCTGCTGCCCCGCGGTCTCGCGGCCAAACAGCAGATGCTCCATCCGGTCCGGAGAGACCGAGCCGCAGTTGAGCGCGACGAAGCCCGCGCCCGCCCGCGCCGAATGGCTGTGGATGTAGCGTGCGACCATTTCCTTGCCCGCACCGGGCGGGCCCTGAAGCATCACGCGGCTGTTGGTCTTCGCGACCTTCTCAAGCTGCGTTTTCAGCAGCTTGAAGGGCGCACTTGATCCGACAAGATCGCCGGTTCCAACGTCCTGTCGGCGCAACTCGCTGTTCTCGCGGCGCAGGCGCGAGGTTTCCATCGCGCGCCGGATCACCACCAGAAGCTGGTCGATGTTGAACGGCTTCTCGATGAAATCATAGGCCCCCTGCTTGATCGCGGCGACCGCGATTTCGATGTTGCCGTGCCCAGAGATGATGACCACCGGGATCTCGGGCGTGTCGCGCTTGACCTTCTTGAGAATGTCGATCCCGTCCATCTCGCTGTCCTTGAGCCAGATATCCAGGATCATGAGCTTGGGCAGCGCGCCCTGCAACGCCGTCATGCACTCGTCGGACGTGCCCGCCAGATGAGTGGTGAAGCCCTCGTCCTCGAGGATGTCCGAGATGAGTTCGCGAATGTCGCGTTCATCGTCGACGATCAGGATATCTGTCATGAACTGCCTGCCTGCCGTTTCTTGTTCGGGGTCATTCCGCCGCCCGCAACCCGCTTTCGGCGCGCGGTAGCGTCACCGACACGCGCGCGCCGCGATGCCCGTCGCCCGCAAGATCAGGCGCCGCCTCGAGCTTGATGCGCCCGCCATGTTCCTCCACGATCTTCTTGACAATGGGAAGCCCAAGACCGGTTCCGCGGTCGCGCGTCGTGACGTAAGGTTCGAACAGCCGGGCGCGGTCAGGCGGAAAGCCCGGGCCGGTATCGTCGACCGTCAGCCGGATGACGCGACTGCGCTGCACCAGTGTCACCCGGACCTGCGCACCGCCGTCGGCATCGCGGTTGCCCCCGTCCTCATCCGGCAGCCGCGACTGTGCGGCCTCGATCGCGTTCTTGACCAGGTTGATCACAGCCTGCGACATCAGCGTCGCGTCGAACTCGGCCATGATCGGCGCCTCGGGCAGATCGGCTGTCACGGTGACGTCCTGAACACCGGTCGATTGCAGGAACACCGCGTCGGCCACAAGCTTGGACAGGTCGCCCTGCCGCGTTTCCGGTTCGGGCATCCGCGCGAATTTGGAGAATTCGTCCACGATCCGGCGCAGATCGCCGGTCTGGCGCACGATGACGCCGGTCAACTGGTCCAGCTTCTCCACCTCGTCGCCGACAAGCGGGCCGAACTTGCGGCGGATGCGTTCGGCGGACAGCTGGATCGGGGTGAGCGGGTTCTTGATCTCATGGGCGATGCGGCGCGCCACGTCGCCCCAAGCCGCCATCCGCTGCGCGGACACGAGGTCGGTCACGTCGTCGAAGGCCACCACGAAACCTTCCAGTGCGCCGTCGCGACCCATGCGCATCCCCATGCGGACCAGCAGGATGTCCTGCACCCCGTCACGGCTGAGCTTGATTTCCTGCTGTACTGTCGTGTCGCCACCGGTGCGCAGACGGTCCAGCAGGCCGTTGAATTCCGGCACGAGTTCGCCCATCAGCACGCCCGGCCCCTGCCCGTCCTGCAGGGCAAGCAGTCGCAGCCCCGAGGTATTGATGAAATCGACGCGGCCAGACGCGTCGAGGCCCATCACCCCCGCCGTGACGGAGGACAGAACGCTGTCGAACAGGCGGCGGCGGCTCTCGATCTGGCGGTTTGCGTCCAGCAGCGTCTGGCGCTGGCCGCGCAGTTGCAGGATCATCTGGTTGAACACGCGGCCCAGCACGGCGATCTCGTCGTCGCCGCGTTCCTCGCGGACCTGAACTTCCAGATCGCCATCGCCGACGCGCTGCGCCGCGCCGGCCAGTCGGCCGACCGGCCGCGCCAGCCGTTCCGCAAACCACAGACCCAGCCAGATCGACGCAAGGATCAGCATCACCGCGAAACCGAGATACAGCAGGCCGAATTCAAACAGCATCCGCCCCCGGTCGCGCTCAAGCTGCTGGTACAGCGTCGCGGTCTGCTGGGTGTCGTCCAGCAGGTTCAAAAGGTCTCCGTCCACCGCGCGGGACACCAGCAGGTAACGATCCACGAAGGCATCGAGCGCGGCAAGCGCGCGGAACTCGTTGTTGTCCCAGTCCTTGCGGATCACCACTTCGCCGGCCGACGCGCGCGCCAGTTCGCTGCGCGTGGGCGGTTCATAGTAGAAAAGATAGGATCCCTCGCCGCGCGCCCGGATCTCGGCATTGCCGTCGATGACATAAGCCTCTTTCAGGCCGCGCTGGATCTGCGCCTGCCCCTGCCCGAGGATCTGCCGGAAATCCCCGTCGCTCATCAGAAAGGTGCGACGCTGCTGCGCGTTCAGCAAGCGGGCGAGCGCGCGGGTATCCTCGGTCAGGTCCTGCTGCTGTTCGCTCTCATAGGCTTCCGCCGCCGCCAGCGATGCGCCGACCACGCCGCGCACCCGTTCCGAGAACCAGCCTTCCAGCCCGACATTGACGGTCAGCCCTGCGAAGACAGCAACCAGCACCGTCGGCACCAAGGCGACCAGCGCGAACACGCCGGTCAGCCGCAGGTGCAGGCGCGATCCGGCCGACTTGGCACGCCGCGCCGCGATCATGCGCGCGATGCGCATCAGCACCAGCGTGGACAACACCAGGATGTAGACAAGGTCCGACAGCAGCACCAGCCGCAGAGACAGCACCGATGCCTCGATCTGCATCGGGCCAAGCACCGCGAAGGTTGCCGCTACCAGAAGCGGGCCAAGCCCCACGAGCGCAAGGGTGCCAAGGGTCTGCACGCGGCGCCGTTGACCGAAGCCGACCAGACGGGACATCGCCTCCTGCCCAAGCTGTGCGCGCATGAAGCTCCTCAAGGCTGATGGGGTTGCGGACCCGAACGGACGGGCGCAACCTGCGGCAAAAGGGCAACGCCCTGTGGCCGGTTTACATCAACTTTCGGCGGCGTGTCACGCGGATATCCAGTTCGGTGATCTTCTTGCGCAGCGTGTTCCGGTTGATTCCCAGCAGATCGGCGCACTTCGCCTGGTTGCCGCCCGTGGCGTCCAGCGCGATCTCGATCAGCGGGGTTTCCACCTCGCGCAGGATCCGCTGGTACAGGCCCGGCGGCGGCAGCACGCCGCCATGCAGGTCGAAATAGCGCCGCAGATGCGCCCCAACCGACGCCGACAGCTTGTCTCCGTCGGGCCGTCCGCCCAGCGGCTCCATCGCCGGCTGGTTGCCGAGCACGTGATCCACGTCGCTTTTCGTGATCTCGTCCTCCGGGCTGGTCACCACAAGACGCCTCACCGTATTTCCAAGTTGGCGCACGTTGCCCGGCCAGCTGTAGGATCGGATCATCTCCATCGCCGGGTCGCTGAAGCGCCGTGCCGGGGCGCCTTCGCGTTCTGCCCGTGCCAGGAAATGCTCCGCCAGCAGCGGGATATCGTCCACCCGTTCGCGCAGCGCGGGCACCGCGATCACGACGCCCGACAGGCGGTAGAACAGGTCCTGCCGGAACGCGCCGTCGTCGATCCGGTCTGACAGGTCGTTTTGCGAACTGGCCATCACGCGCGGCGAATGGTCCCCGAAACTGTCCAGCATCCTCACGATGCGGGCCTGCGTGTCAGCGTCGAAATCGCCCACCTCGTCGAACAGCACCGAGCCGCCGCGCGCCCGCGCGATCAGGTTCGCGGGCCCGTCGACACCGGCAAGATCGGCCGCCGAGGCCACGACGAACGGCATCGTGCGCCGATCCGAGAAATCGTGGATCGCGCGCGCGATCAGCGACTTGCCGGTACCGCTTTCGCCCGTGATCATGACCGGAAGCTCGGTGTTCATCACCCGTGCCACAAGCCGGTAGAGCGCCTGCATGGCCGGCGTGCGCCCGACCAGCGGCAACTCGTCCGACTCGGCCTCGGGCGCGCCCTTTCGTGGGCTGGGCGCACGGCGCTTGACCTCCAGCGCGCGCGAGGCGCGCTTCATCAGGTCCGGCAGGTCGAACGGCTTGGGCAGGTAGTCGAAGGCATCCGCCTCGGCGGCCTGGATCGCCGTCATGATTGTGTTCTGGGCCGAGATCACGATCACCGGCAGCCCCGGCCGCTCCGCGCTGATCTTCGGCAGCGTCTCGAGCCCGTTGCCGTCAGGCATGATCACATCCGAGATCACCAGGTCACCCTTGCCTTCTTCCACCCAGCGCATCAGCGTCATCAGCGAGGACGTGGCGTGCACCTTGCAGCCGGCCCGCGTGAGTGCCTGCGTCAGCACGGTGCGGATCGTGCGGTCGTCATCGGCGACAAGGACTGTGCCGTCCATCAGGTATCCTCCAGATCTTTGGGTGCGACGGGCAGCGAGATGCGGAACACGGTGCGCCCAGGCACGCTTTCCACACCGATCCAACCGTCATGTTCGGAAATGATCTTCGATACGAGCGCGAGCCCAAGGCCGGTGCCGTTCTCGCGCCCTGACACGAACGGATCGAAGATGTCGTCGGCGATCTCGGGCGGCAGGCCCGGTCCGTCGTCGATGATCTCGACCTGCAGCGGCAGCGGCGCGTCGGACCCGTCCCGTTTGCGCAGCCGCAGCGACACGTCATAGAACGTGTGGATCGTGATGACCCCGCCCGACGTGGCATCGGCCGCCTCGGCCGCGTTCTTCATCAGGTTCTGGAACACCTGCAGCATCTGGTCGCCGTCGACATAGGTGTTGGGCAGCGACGGGTCGTAATTCTCCACGATCTTCATGCGCGCGGCGACACCGAGTGCGGCCGACTTGCGCGCCCGGTCCAGCAGGTCGTGCACATTGACCACCTTGCGCTGCGGTGGGCTGAGATTGCCGAACTGCTCCACCTGTTCAAGCAGCTTGGAAATGCGCCGCGTCTCGCCGACGATGAGGTCGGTCAACTCGCGGTCCTCGCCTGACAAGCCCATTGCAAGAAGCTGCGCCGCCCCCGCGATGCCCGCCAGCGGGTTCTTGATCTCGTGCGCCAGCATCTCGGCCATGCCTATCGCCGATTTCGCGGCGGCCTTGACCGAATTGGCGCGGTCCATGCGGTCGGCGATCTGGCGCGGTTCGAACATCACGAGCACGCGGCCAGACTGGTCCGACAGAAGCCCGATCTGGATGTTGCACTGTACCGGCGGGCGGTTACCGCTCCCTACGTCCACGTCGTTGATGAACAGGTCCGCCCGGTCGCGCCGCACGCGGGCAAAGGCCTGTTCCAGCGGGGCGGCAACCATAAGCTTGTCCCATACCGGCTTGCCGCGCAGCGACTTGGCCGATGTATTCAGGAAGAACTCGGCCGCCGGCGTGATGTCGGCGATGCTGTCGTCCCGTTCGAGCAGAAGGGCCGGCACCGGCAACGAAGCCCAAAGCGTTTCTCCCCAGCGCGGATCGCTCATGCCGCGAACCTCTCGCGTTCCGCCAGCGCCAGCGGCAGCAGGCGGTGCACCGTAGCCGGGTCCGGCGCGGTCAACACCTCGCGGCGCAGCGCGGGCGGCGTCGCCGCATGATCCATGTACCACCCCAAGTGCTTGCGCGCGACGCGCTGCCCCAGATCGCGTCCGTAAAATTCAAGCATCCCGGCATGATGCGCCATGACGAGATCGGCCAGCGCGGCGCCGCGCGGCACCACCGGTGCAGGCGTCCCATAGAGCGCCGCGGCAACCAGTGCGGGCTGCCACGGGCGCCCCTGCGCGCCGCGCCCGATCATCACGCCTGCTGCGCCAGACTGGGCCAGCGCCGTGCGCGCATCCCGCGGCGTGACGACGTCGCCATTGGCAACGACCGGCACGTCCAGCATCCGCACAACAGGGGCGATGGCCGACCAGTCGGCCCGCCCCTTGTAGAACTGGCACCGCGTGCGCCCGTGGACCGTGACCATCCGCACACCGGCCTGTTGCGCCCGGTGCGCCAGCACGGCGGCATTCAGGCTGTTCGCATCCCAGCCAAGCCGGGTTTTCAGCGTCACGGGCACCGAGACCGCGCCAACAACCGCCTCGATCAGGCGCAGCGCGTGGTCCGGCTCGCGCATCAACGCCGATCCGGACAGCCCGCCCACGACCTTCTTGGCCGGGCAGCCCATGTTGATGTCGATCAGCCGCGCCCCCATCGCTTCGGCCATGCGAGCGGCTTCGGCGATCCAGTAAGGGTCGCGCCCGGCCAGTTGCACCGCCGACAGGCCCGCACCGCCGTCGAGCTCGGCCTTTTCTCGAGTGCCGCGGCGCGCTTGCACCATTTCCTGGCTGGCGATCATCTCGCTCACGACAAGTCCGGCCCCGAACCGCGCGACCAGCTTGCGGAAGGGCAGATCTGTGATTCCGGCCATCGGTGCCAGCAGCACCGGAGGCACGATGTGAATTCCTGCCACGTGAATGGTCACTTGCTCAAACCTTATGCGCTTTATCAACTGGTAGAGAGTAACTCCGACAGGCGCAAAGCTCCCGCAAGGCGAATTCGCCCCAAAAACACCGTTTGCATACTTTTTGTGCAAAGTGACATGCGGCCTGCACCGCATTGTCACCGGCGGGGGCAGGCCATAAACCGAATGGCACAACAAGGAGAGCAGAATGACGGTTGCAGCCATCGTCGTGGCCGCCGGGCGAGGCACCCGTGCAGGCGGGCAAACCCCGAAACAATATCAGCCGCTTGGCGGGAAGACCGTGCTGGGCTGCACATTGGCTGCGCTTGCCGCGCACCCGCGTGTCGCGCAACTTGTCGTGGTGCTGCATCCTGATGACGCCGATCTGTTCACGGCGATGATCGATGTGCCCGAAGGCTGTGCGCTGCGCTGCGTGACCGGCGGCGCGACACGCGACGCGTCGGTGCGCGCCGGGCTCGACGCCGTTGCACCCGGCACCACCCGCGTACTGATCCACGACGCGGCAAGACCGCTGGTGGCAGCCGCGCTGATCGACCGCGTGCTGGCCGGGCTTGACCGCGCGCCCGGTGCCGCCCCCGCGCTGGCGGTGACCGATGCGCTGTGGCGCGGCGCAGACGGTGCGGTAGCCGGACTGCAGGATCGCGCGGGGCTGTTCCGCGCGCAGACACCGCAGGGCTTCGCGCTGGACGCGATCGTCGCCGCCCATGCCGCACATCCCGGGGGCGCTGCGGACGATGTGGCGGTGGCACTGGCCGCGGGGCTTGACGTCGCCATCGTCGAAGGGGATGAGGACAACATCAAGATCACCCTGCCCGGCGATTTCGCCCGGGCCGAGGCGCTGCTGGCGCGGCGCGGCGAGGCACGAAAGAGCATGGACATTCGCCTTGGCAACGGGTTCGACGTGCATCGGTTCCGCGACGGCGACCATGTGGTCCTGTGCGGCGTGCGCGTGCCGCACATTCACGCGCTGGACGGGCATTCGGACGCGGATGTGGGAATGCACGCGATAACCGATGCGATCTACGGCGCTCTGGCCGAAGGCGATATAGGGCGGCACTTCCCGCCCTCCGATCCGCGCTGGAAAGGCGCGGCATCGGACATCTTCCTGCGCCACGCGGTGGACCTGGCCGCCGCGCGCGGCTTTACCATAAGCAATGTCGATTGCACGCTGGTCTGCGAGTTGCCCAAGATCGGACCCCACGCGACCGCCATGCAGGCCGAACTGGCGCGCATAATGGGGCTGACGGACGACCGCATCAGCGTGAAGGCCACAACGTCGGAACGGCTGGGCTTCACCGGGCGGGGCGAAGGGATCGCGGCGCTGGCCACCGCGACGCTTCTGGCGCCATGAGGGCCAGCCGCGCCATCGCCACGCTGGGCTATGTCGGCCTGCTGCGCCCAGCCCCGGGCACATGGGGCAGCGCTGCCGCCCTGCCCGCGGGCTACGCGCTGCATGTGGCGGGCGGGTTTCCGCTTCTGGTGCTGGGCACGCTCGTCGCGCTCGGGCTTGGCTGGTGGGCCGCGCGTGCTGAGGAACGCGCGACCGGCGCGCATGACCCCGGCGAGATCGTCATCGACGAGGCCGTGGGCATCTGGATCGCACTGATGCCGCTGTCAGGCGGGCTGTGGCACGCGGGGGCCGACCCGTGGGTCTTTCCCTGGCCGGGCTGGGTTGGCGCCTTCGTTCTGTTCCGCCTGTTCGATATCTGGAAGCCAGGCCCGGTGGGTTGGGCAGACCGGCAGCCCGGCGCGGCAGGCGTCATGCTCGACGATGTGATCGCGGGGCTGATGGCCGCGCTTGGCGTCGCAGCAGCCGCCTTCGTGGCGCACGGAGTTCTGGGCGCATGAGCGCGCAGGCCGTTCTGGACGCCGCGCGCGCGCGGGGCGTCATGCTGGCCACTGCCGAAAGCTGCACCGGCGGGCTGATCGGCGGCGCAATCACCGATATTCCGGGGTCGTCCGCGATTTTCGACCGCGGCTTCATCACCTATACCAACGCGGCCAAGCAGCAGATACTGGGCGTCAGCGGGGCGACCCTTGCGGCGCATGGCGCGGTGTCGGAGCCGGTCGCGCGAGAGATGGCCGAGGGCGCGCTGGCCCGGTCGGACGCGGCGGTCGCAGTATCTGTCACGGGTATCGCTGGGCCCGGCGGAGGCAGCGCCGGGAAACCGGAAGGCCGGGTCTGCTTCGGGCTGGCGTCGCGGGGCTGCGCGACACGCACGGAAACGGTCGACTTCGGCCCGCTGGGGCGCGGCGCGGTGCGCGAGGCGACCGTCGCCCATGCCCTTCGGCTGCTACTCGCGCATCTTGGCGGCGCCTGAGCCGTAAAGCGCGGCGGCCCGCTTTTCGAAAGCATGCACGATGCGGTGCATCGCTTCGTTGAACACCAGCCCGATCACCCCTTGCAGCATCCGGTTGCGGAATTCGAAATCGACATCGAAATCGACGATGCACCCTCCATCCTCGGCCGGAGTGAACAGCCATTTCGACTTCAGGTAACGGAACGGGCCGTCGAGGTATTCGGTGTCGATGCGGCTGCGGTCGGTCCACAGCGTCACCCGGCTTCCGAAGCGTTCGCGGAACACCTTGAAGCTGATGACGAGGTCCGCATCCATCACCTCGCGGTCGCCCTTCTCGGTGCGCGACCGGATGCGCGCGGCGGCGCACCAGGGCAGGAATTGCGGGTAGGAGTCCACATCCGCGACCAGATCGTACATCTGGTCGGCGCTGTATGGCATCTTGCGATGTTCCGCGTGGCTCGGCATGTCGGTCCTTTTGTCGCGAGACAGTGGGCGCTCATATCTTAAAGTCGGGCTGCAAAATCAAGGGGACGATATGTCAGACCGACCGTATGTCATCGACCAGCTCATCTCGGCAAAGTCCATCGCCGCGCGGATCGAGGCCCTGTCACGCGAGATCGAGAGGCATTACGCGGGCGTCGACAAGCTGGTCGTCGTCGGCCTGCTGCGCGGATCGTTCATCTTCATCGCCGATCTGGTGCGCGAGTTGCAGATGGATATCGAAGTCGATTTCATTGAGGCGTCGTCCTACGGCAACGCGATGGTGTCCTCGCGCGAGGTGCGGATCGTCAAGGATCTGTCGGGCGAAATCGCGGGCCGGCACGTGCTGGTGGTCGAGGACCTCGTGGATACCGGCTTCACGCTCAGCCATGTGGTCGCTCTGCTACAGGCGCGGGCGCCGGCCAGCCTTCGGGCCATCGCCCTTCTCGACAAGCCCGCGCGCCGCGAGGTCGATTTCCGGGCCGACTGGATAGGGTTCGAGATCCCGGACGAATTCGTCGTCGGCTACGGCATCGATTACGCGCAGCGCAACCGCAACCTCGACCACATCGGCAAGGTTCGGTTCACCGACTAGGCTCACAACCCTGTGAACACGCCTGACCGCCCTTTTTGTTGTGCAACCGCGGTTTCCCGATACCGTGGCGTCACCAACAGGAGGGTTCCATGAAGATTTCCCACGCTATTTGCTTGTCTGCCGCACTGGCCACTGCGCCGGGCCTTGCCTTCGCACAGGATTTCGAGGCCGCGCTGAAGGCGCGCCAGGGCCAGTTCCGGATCATGGCTCTCAACCTCGGCGTTCTGGGCGGTATGGCCAAGGGCGAGGTCGCCTATGACGCGGCGCTTGCCGAGCTCGCGGCAGAGAACCTCGAAACGATTTCCGAACTTCACCAGGCGCCTCTATGGCCCGAGGGGTCGGACAACATGGCGATCGACGGCACCCGCGCGCTGCCCTCGATCTGGGACGACCGCGCCGACTTCCTTGCCAAATGGGATGCCTTCGGCAAGGCCGCCGAGCAGCTTGAAGAGGTCGCCGACGAGGGACAATCCGCCCTCGGACCGGCGGTCGGCGCGGTGGGCAAGGCCTGCGGCGCCTGCCATGACGCGCACCGCCAGCCGTCCAGTTGATCTTGCGCGGGTCTGAAGGGTCCCGGCAGGGCGCCCGATACGCGCGCAGCGGGGCACGCCTGTGATACGTCTGCTCGGCGCGATCTTGCTCGCGGGAGCGGCCGGAGCCTGGTTCGTGACGGGCGGGCAGCGGCTTTCGTCGGATGATCTTTCGGCGGCGGCGGGCGATGGCGACGCCGCCGCCGCGGAACAGGTGTTCTGGGCCGCGGGCTGCGCATCGTGTCACGCCGCGCCCGAAGCCGAGGGCGACGCGCTTTTGACGCTGGCGGGCGGGCAGCGGTTTCCGTCCGACTTCGGGACATTCGTCGCTCCCAACATATCGACCGACCAGCAGGTCGGCATCGGCGGATGGAGCTTCGAGGACTTTGCCACGGCGCTGCGCAATGGTGTCAGCCCGCAGGGGCGACACTACTATCCCGCCTTCCCATATCCCAGTTATGCCCACATGACCGATGCGGACATCGCGGATCTTTGGGCATTCATGCGGACGCTTCCAGCGGACCAAACCCCGAGCGCCGGGCACGAGTTGAGCTTCCCGTTCTCGATCCGGCGCAGCGTGGCCGTCTGGAAATGGATGAACCTCGACGACGAATTCGTATTGGGTGCGGCAGATACCGAAAGCCTCGCGCGCGGCCGCTACCTCGTCGAGGCGCTGAGCCATTGCGCCGAATGCCACACCCCGCGCAATGCCTTTGGAGGGCTGGTGAAGGGTCGCTGGATGGGCGGCGCGCCGAACCCGTCGGGCAAGGGCAGCATCCCGAACATCACCCCCGGTGCGCTGGACTGGTCCGCGACCGACATCGCCTATTACCTCGGCACAGGCTTCACGCCCGACTACGATTCAGCGGGCGGGCACATGGCGCGCGTGGTTCAGAACCTGGCCCGCCTGCCGGACGGAGACAGGCAAGCCATCGCCGCGTATCTCAAGGCGCTGCCGCCGGTCGCGCCGCTGGACGGCGGCGGCTGACCGGGCAGGCCCTGCGCCTCAGGCCTTGGCCAGCTTCGCCTGACGGGCGGAGCGCAGACGCGCGAAATCGTCCCCGGCATGGTAGCTCGACCGCGTCAGCGGCGTGGCTGAGACCATCAGGAAGCCCTTGTTGTAAGCCGCCTTTTCGTAGGACTGGAATTCCTCCGGCGTGATGAAGCGATCCACCCGGTGATGATGCGGCGTCGGCTGAAGATACTGGCCGATTGTCAGGAAATCGATCCCGGCAGAGCGCATGTCATCCATCACCTGAAGTACTTGTGCGCGTTCCTCGCCCAGTCCCACCATGATCCCCGACTTGGTGAACATCATCGGGTCCAGTTCCTTCACGCGCTGCAGCAGCCGAAGCGAATGGAAGTACCGCGCGCCAGGGCGCACCTCCTGATAGAGGCCGGGGACGGTTTCCAGATTGTGATTGAACACATCCGGCCGTGCGGCGACCACGGTTTCCAGCGCGGACGGCTCGCACTTCAGGAAGTCGGGTGTCAGGATCTCGATCGTGGTGTCGGGGCTGCGGTGCCGCACGGCGCGGATGGTCTGGGCGAAATGCTCCGCCCCGCCATCATCGAGGTCGTCGCGGTCCACGCTGGTTATGACGACATGGTTCAGGCCCAGCTTCTGCACCGCATCGGCGACGCGGCCCGGCTCGAACACGTCAAGCGCATCGGGCCGTCCGGTGGCGACATTGCAGAACGTGCAGCCCCGGGTGCAGATCTCGCCCATGATCATCATGGTAGCGTGACCCTGCGACCAGCATTCGCCCGCGTTCGGGCAACCGGCCTCTTCGCAGACGGTGGTCAGCTTGTGTTCCCGCATGATGCGGGCGGTCTTCTTGTAGCCATCCGATACCGGCGCTTTGACGCGGATCCAGGACGGCTTCTTGGGTTGCGGGTTGACGGGGCGGTGTGCCTTTTCCGGGTGCCGCTGTTCGGGAATTTTCAGATCGCGCATTCTGGTCTCCTCTGCGTGCCCTTATAAGAGCCTAGCGCACGCTTGTCCTGCGCCAAATCCGCATGGCCGCTTGCCCCGCCACACATAGTCCGTCCGGTGTGCGCCGCCGGATGCTGGGGTCGCGCGTCGACCCGACGCGCCGCCGGTCAGGCCCGGCGTCGCAGCACGGGTGCATGAGCAGGCAACCGGTGGCGTAGCACATAGGCCGGAATATCGGCCCGCGAAATCCCCAGCCGGGACAGTTCGGCATCCGACTTGGCGTTCAGGCGCAACGCATCGCGGCGAATGCTGCGCCGCATCTGCGCCGGGTTGAAGCCGAACCCGACCCCGGCAAAAAACTGGTCGAGCGCAAGATCGAGCGCGGGCGTGAAGGCGATCTGGACGTTGGTTGCATCAGTCATCTGGGCACCTTTCCTGACGATGGCCCCTCCTTCCCTTAAAGCTGACACGCAAAGATGAACCGAAAACCCCAAGAGGCAATCGCGCGAGCCTTCTCGTCCGGATTGATGCATCCGTGCCGCGTGAATTGCCGTCGCCTTGCGACCCGCGCACAAAAATGCGCCGCCAGAGTGGATCTGGCGGCGCGGACTGGCTCCAACTCGGAAACGATGAACAACTTGGGGAAGAAACAGCGGAACCAGAAAACCCGAAGGACAGATCAGATGACGGCCTTGCGGCGACGCCGCGCGAGACCGAGTCCGGCCAGCGCAGCCCCCAGCATCGGCAGTGCCGCGGGCAGCGGCACCTGCGCGGCGGCAAGGCTGCTGTCGACGATCACGCTGTCAATCGTGAACTCGACACCGGTGAACCCGCCGTTCTCGTAGTAGGTCAGAACGAAATCGACCGGGCCGGACCCTGCATCGAACAAGGTGTTGGTGTAGGCGAAGGCGCGCGGCGCGCTTTGGCGCGAGACTTCCGAGCCACCGATTACCAGCGAAAAGCCGTCATCCGACCCCACGCCATAGGTCTTCGAGCCAGCACCGGGCAGGAACGTGCCCGAAATGCGGAAGACGCTGGTGCTCAGCGATGTCGGGAGGGAACCGCTGTAGCTGGGGAAGTCCACACCGAGGAAACTGGACAGGGACGTGCTGTCGCCGACCGAACCACTGCTGCCCGCCGGATAGTCGATCGCAGTGGAAAGGAAGGTGCCGGTGGCCGCATTGCCATTCGCATAGCTGATTGCGGCGTCGATGGTGCTGAAGGACGACGATGCGTCCCAGAACTCGCCGAAATACCCTGCGGCATGCGAGACAACCGGTGCGGCACTCAGCGCGGCGGCGACAACAACGGACTTTATTGATTTGGTGAAAGACATTTTCGAACGACTCCTTGCGATGTGTCATTCGTATACGTGCTCGGCGCCCGTCACCTCAACATAGAAACAATTTTACTATTAACGCCCCGACTTTCGGCCAGCCCACGCGTCAAAAGAGGAAGTACCGTTGCGCCATCGGCAGGCTGCTGGCCGGCTCGCAGGTCAGCAATTCACCGTTGGCGCGCACTTCGTAGGTTTCCGGGTTCACCTCGATCTCGGGCGTGGCATCGTTCATCACCATGTCCGCCTTGCCGATCCCGCGTGTGCCCTTGACCGCCGCAGTCTGCTTGCGCAGGCCAAGCTCCGCGCCGATACCCGCCGCCTGCGCCGCCTCGCTGACGAACGTGACAGAGGACGCTTCGAGCGACCGGCCGAACGCGCCGAACATGGGACGGGAATAGACCGGCTGCGGCGTCGGAATGGACGCGTTCGGGTCGCCCATCTGCGCACAGGCGATGGTGCCGCCCAGCAGCACCATTTCCGGCTTCACACCGAAGAAAGCGGGCGACCACAGGCACAGGTCCGCTCGCTTGCCCACGGAGATGGAGCCGATCTCGTGGCTGATGCCATGTGCGATGGCGGGATTGATCGTGTACTTGGCGATGTAGCGTTTCACGCGGACATTGTCGTTCTCGCCGGTCTCGTCGGAAAGCCGCCCGCGCTGCACCTTCATCTTGTGCGCCGTCTGCCAGGTGCGGATGATGACCTCGCCCACCCGGCCCATCGCCTGGCTGTCAGAAGCGATAATCGAAAACGCGCCCATGTCGTGCAGGATGTCTTCGGCTGCGATGGTCTCGCGGCGGATGCGGCTTTCGGCGAAGGCGACGTCCTCGGGGATCGACTTGTCGAGATGGTGGCACACCATCAGCATGTCGAGATGTTCTTCCAGCGTGTTCACCGTGAAGGGCCGCGTCGGGTTGGTGGAGGACGGAATGACGTTTGGTGACCCGCAGACCTTGATGATATCCGGCGCATGTCCGCCCCCCGCCCCCTCGGTATGGAAAGCGTGGATCGTCCGGCCCTTCATCGCCGCAAGCGTGTTTTCCACGAAACCGGACTCGTTCAGCGTGTCGGTGTGGATCATCACCTGAACGTCCATGTCATCGGCCACCGTAAGGCAGCAGTCGATGGCGCCGGGCGTGGTGCCCCAGTCTTCGTGCAGCTTCATCGCGCAGGCCCCGGCCTCGATCTGTTCGACCAGCGCTCCGGGCAGCGACGCGTTGCCCTTGCCCGCGAAGGCAAGGTTCATCGGGAACGCATCCGCCGCCTGAAGCATCCGACCGATATGCCAAGGCCCCGGCGTGCACGTGGTGGCAAGCGTTCCGTGCGCGGGCCCGGTTCCGCCGCCCAGCATGGTGGTCAGCCCCGAATGCAGCGCGTCGTCGATCTGCTGCGGGCAAATGAAATGGATGTGGCTGTCGAAACCGCCCGCTGTCAGGATGCGCCCTTCGCCGGCGATCGCCTCTGTCCCCGGCCCGACGATGATGTCCACGCCGGGTTGCGTATCCGGGTTGCCGGCCTTTCCGATGGCCGCGATGCGCCCGTCTCGAAGTCCCACATCGGCCTTGTAGATGCCGGTGGTGTCGACGATCAGCGCGTTTGTGATGACCGTATCCACGGCGCCGTCCGCGCGGGTTGCCTGGCTCTGGCCCATGCCGTCGCGGATCACCTTGCCGCCGCCGAACTTCACCTCTTCGCCATAGGTGGTCAGGTCGCGCTCCACCTCGATGAACAGTTCGGTATCTGCCAGCCGGACGCGGTCGCCGGTGGTCGGACCATACATGTCGGCATAGGTGGCGCGGGAGATCTTGGCAGGCATCGGCGGGGTCCTCGGAACGGGGCGTTGATCTTGCCCGCAACCTTTGCCGGAACCGCCGGGTTGAGCAAGGGATCAGCGCCGCGCGCTGCGCCCTGTGCCCATCATTTGGGCAGTCCGGGGCCGCGGCGGGCCAGCCGGTGCATGTTGGACCGGGTCTTGCGCCCCAACGGCTTGACCGCCGCGGACAGCACCTGGTCGGGACGCTTGCCCGCCTGCGCCGCCGCCAGGGCCGCGTTGGCCGATTTCAGGAACGCCTGCGGCTTTTCCGACACCATGCGGCGGTTCTCGCCCGGTGTCACAGCCCACAGGCCGAACTGCCCCAGCACGCGCAGGGTCACGACCATCTGCGCCTCTGCCAGCATGGTCGCCAGCTGCAGGCCGGTCTGCATTGCCTGCAGCGGCGCTTCGAAGCTGGCGTAATGGGTCAGTCGGGGGTCGAAAGGGTTTGGGGCAGACATGGACCGCTCCTGATCTGGAAGGCGGAACAGCCGCCTTGCCATACATGTCTACCACAGATCGAAAAATGCTGCACTGCGGCATAAGCTCCGCAGTGCAGTCACATCAGGACGGATCGCCCGTGCCGGTGGCCTTAGGCGGGAGGCCCAGGGTGGCCGGGGCGCGACGGCGGCGGCTGCGCGGGGCGGCGGGCTTGCTTTCTGCAGCAGCAGGCTTCGGCGCGGCATCAGTCGATGACGTCTTGGCCGCAGCCGCGGCGGGAGTGGCCTTCGCGGCATCTTCCTTCTGCTTCTGCGCGGCCTTCGCAGCGCCTGCGGCGCGCCGGGGACGCGGGGCTGCCTTGGGCTTGGCGGCGGGCTTCTTCGCGGGCGCCGTCACGGCGTCCTTGACCGCGCCAGTAGCCTCTGCCGCCTTGGGCGCAGGTGCCTTGGCAGGCGTCGGCGCGGCCTTTTCGGCAGGCTTGGGTGCTGCTTCGGACTTTTCAGGAGTGTCAGTCTTGACCGCCGGGGTCGCAGCGACGGGGGCTTTGGGCGCTGGCTGCGCCTCGGTCTTGGCAGATGCCGCATCCGCCTTCGCGGGGGCCGCAACGGGCGTCACCAGCGACGCATTCACGGTTTCGGCCTTGGCGGGTTCCGCTTGCATCGGGGCCGGTTTCAGGGGCGCAGGCGCGGCTTCGACCGCGGGCGAGGCAGACGCCTTCGCCTTCGCCGTGGATGCCGCCTTTGCCTTCGGAGCCGCCTTCGGCTTCGGCGCGGGTGCAGGTTTCGGCACAGCGCGCAGCGCCGGGCGCGCCGTGGTGGCGCGCAACGTCACACGGTCGTCCTTCAGCCCACGGGCAGAGGTCAGTGCGACATCCCAGGTGGGCATCAGTGTCGCCATGCGGAACCCAAGTTCCAGCTGCGCCTCCGCCGTGCGGAACCAAAGCTCCACACCGCTTTTCCAGTAGTCCATCGGCGTCATCATCATCGTCGTCGTCTCCAGAGTGCTGTGTCGCGGCGCAGGACGGCCGCAGATGCCGGGCAGGATCACGCCAGCGGCCCCATGACCTGCTGGTTGAACCCGTAGACCCGCCGCGCGCCGCCATACGGCACCAGCGTCACGTCCCGCGACTGGCCGGGTTCGAACCGCACCGCGGTTCCAGCCGCGATATCGAGCCTGCGGCCGGCGGCAGCCGCCCGATCGAAGTCCAGCGCGGCGTTGGTTTCGGCGAAATGGTAGTGGCTGCCCACCTGAACCGGTCGATCGCCGGTATTGGCCACGGTCAGCGTCACCGCCTCAGCGCCCTCGTTCAGAACAATGTCACCGGGCGCTGTCAGAATTTCACCGGGTATCATCGGGTCGTCCTCCTGGCTGGGTTCCCGGACGCTTTCACACGCGCGGATCGGGAACAAGATCGCCCTGCCCTAGCGGCAGCCATTTCGCTGCACCTGCGCGGTACAATGCTGCACTGCCAAAAAGCAAGGCAAAACGCCCGCAAGGCGGGCATTAAGCAAAAAACGTGATCGATCCGGCCCACCGGGACAGCGGATCAGCGGATCGGATGGTGGACCGTCACCAGCTTGGTTCCGTCGGGAAAGGTCGCCTCGACCTGCACGTCATGGATCATCTCGGGCACGCCTTCCATGCATTGCGCGGCTGTGATCACCTCGGCGCCGGCAGCCATCAGGTCGGCCACGCTGCGCCCGTCGCGCGCGCCCTCGACCACATAATCGGTGATCAGGGCAATCGCCTCGGGGTGGTTCAGCTTCACGCCGCGCGCCAGCCGGTTGCGCGCCACCATCGCCGCCATGGCGACCAACAGCTTGTCTTTCTCACGGGGGGTCAGGTTCATGTCTCGCGTCTTCTTCCTGTTCTAGATCGCCCATACGCGCGGCAGCGCCGCGCCGGTCAGCACGCCCAGCACCGCCGCCACGGCCTTGCGCAGGGCTTGCGCTTCGCGGGACAGCGCCCGCACCACCAACTTGTCATCCCATCCCGCGGCCGCCGCCCGCACCGGGCCTGGCAGTCCGTCCAGCACCTCACGCACCGCACCCAGTCGATCGGCCGCGCCCGGCGCACACAGCGCAAGACTGCTCACCGACACAGCGTCACCCAACATCGCGGGCCCATCCCGCACCGCCAGCGCCGCGCCGCACAGTCGGAATGGCTCCAGCAGCACCGGACGCCCGTCGCGGCGCACCTCGCGCCAGTCCTCGCAACTCACATCCGTCAGTCGTTCGCCCATCGCGGCGCGGCCAAGCACGATCGTCTCGCACAACACAAGCCCTGCATCTCCTTCAAGGTCCGCCACCGTCCGGCGCGCAAGGGTCGACCGATCGAACAGTATGGTCTCCTGCGGCAGCCAGTGAAGCATTCCGCCCGCACCGACCCGCAGCTGCACTGCCATGCGCGCCGGATCGCCGAGGCTCGCATAGGCGCGCTCCGCCGTCTGGGTTGTCGCCACAGCGGTCACGCCCGGCCCGAGCCTCAGATCGAACCGCATGTCGTCGCCGCCGGTCAGCCCGCCCGCCGTGTTCAGGAACACGACCTCGGGCCGGTCCGAATGGATGCGCGGCAGGAAAGCCTTGGCCGACCCGCGCTGATAAAGCCGCGTCAGGCGCGCGCCCCGTTTCCCGCCGCCATCAAGCGCCACTTCGGCAAGGCCGCGCGTGCGCTGGTGCACCGGGGCCGCCTGCACGGGCGGACGTAGTGGGGCAAGATCGGTCATGCCCGGAACCCTAGCCGCCCCCGGCAGGCGGCGACAACGGCCAACCGCAACCCGGCGCGGATTTTCAGCCACGACGCCGCATTTTTGGGCAGCGCAGGAACGCAACGCCGGTCTGGTCAGGCGCCGCGGTTTTCTGTATCGCCAGCGCCATGACAGACCGCCTGACCCTGCGCCAGCCCGATGACTGGCACCTGCACCTGCGCGACGGCGACATGCTGCGCGCCGTGCTGCCCGAGACCGCGCGCCATTTCGCACGCGCCATCATCATGCCGAACCTTGTGCCGCCGGTGGTCACCGCCGCCGACGCCGCCGACTACCGCGACCGGATCATGGCCGCCAAGCCGCTCAACAACGGCTTCAAGCCGCTGATGACGCTCTATCTGACCGAAACGACCGATGCGAAGGACGTGCGCGCCGCGGCCGAGATCGGGCTGATCACGGCGGTCAAGCTGTACCCGGCCGGCGCGACGACCAACTCCGCTTCAGGGGTGCGTGACCTCGACAAGGTGATGCGCGTTCTGGAAACGATGGCCCAGATCGGGCTGCCGCTGTGCCTGCACGGTGAGGTGACGACGCCGGACGTGGATATCTTCGACCGTGAGGCGGTGTTCATCGACACGGTGCTCGCGCCGCTGCGCGAACGGCTGCCGGGCCTGCGCACGGTTCTGGAGCATGTCACGACCCGCGACGGGGTGGACTATGTGGCATCAGAGCCCGAGGACAGCATGGGCGCGACGATCACCACGCATCACCTGATCATCGATCGCAACCACATCCTCGCTGGCGGGATCCGCCCGCACTACTACTGCCTGCCGGTGGCCAAGCGCGCGACCCACCGCGACGCACTGATCGCGGCCGCAACCTCGGGCGATCCGCGCTTCTTCCTCGGCACCGACAGCGCGCCGCATCTCGATGCAGCAAAGCTGCAGCCCTGCGGCTGCGCGGGCTGCTTCACCGCGACAAACACACTGTCCTGCCTCGCCGAGGTATTCGAGCGCGCCGGGACGCTGGACCGCCTGGAAGGGTTCGCATCGCTGCATGGCCCCGCGTTCTACAAGCTCCCGGTCAACGAGCGCAGCATAACGCTGGTCAAGGGCGCACCTGTCGCCTACCCGGCCGCAATCGACACCGCCGAAGGCCCGGTCACCGTGTTCGACCCCGGCTTCCCCCTCCACTGGCGCGTAGAAGGCCCGCAGACATGATCCCGACCAGCTTTCCCGAAAAGTCCGAAATCGCCCGCCTTTCCGCACGGATGCTGCTGGAAATAGGCGCGGTGCATTTCAACGCGCGCGAGCCCTACATCTACGCATCGGGCCTGCCGGGGCCGACCTATATCGATTGCCGCAAACTGATCAGCTTTCCGCGTATTCGTTCCACATTGATGGATTTCCTGACCATCACCGTGATGCGCGATGCGGGCTTCGAGGCGTTCGACAACATTGCCGGCGGCGAGACCGCGGGCATCCCCTTTGCTGCGCTGGTAGCCGAGCGCATGAGCCTTCCGATGACCTATGTGCGCAAGAAGCCCAAGGGCTACGGGCGCAATGCCAGGATCGAAGGGGCGATGAGCGAAGGGCAGCGCGTGCTGCTTGTGGAGGACCTGACCACAGACGGCGGATCGAAGATCAGCTTCGTCGACGCGATCCGCGAAACAGGGGCAAGCTGTCACCACACGGCGGTGATCTTCTACTACGGCATCTTCCCGGAAACCGAGAAGACGTTGGGCGAACACGGCGTCGCGCTGCATCACCTGTGCACATGGCACGACGTTCTGGCCGAAGCGCGCAGTGCGCGAAGTTTCGATGAAGAAACCCTGGCCGAGGTCGCCGCCTTCCTGGACGATCCGCGCGCCTGGCAGGCCGCCCGCGCCTGAACTCGCGCTGAAAACCAGCCAGATGTTGACGGCGGGGGCACCCTTGCCGCAACATGCAGCATATCCACAGCCCATCCACAGCTTTATACAATTTGCCTGCCATCGACCGCGCGGTTAGGCAGGACAAACGATCACAAAAAATTCGCGGGGAGCAGCCATGAACCAGATCACAGGCGTGACACCGTCCCACCCCGACACAGAGGACGCGGCAGGCACACTGCCCCATTCTATCGAGGCAGAACAGCAACTGCTCGGCGCGCTTCTGACCAACGACCAGATTTACGACCGGATCGCGCAGATCGTGCAGGCGGGCCATTTCTTCGACCCGGTGCACCGCCGCATCTTCGAAACCGCCGTCACCCGAATTTCCAAGAACGCGTTGGTCACGCCGGTCACGCTGGCGAACTACCTGTCCGAGGACGAGGGGCTGAAGGAACTGGGCGGGTCCGCCTACCTCGTGCGGCTGGCAGGCGCCGCGATCTCGACCTTCGCGGCGAAGGACTATGCGCAGATCATCCGCGATCTCGCGATGCGCCGCCAGTTGATCGAACTGGGCCGCGACATCGCCGCCAAGGCCACCGCCGTCACCGCCGACAGCGACCCGCGCGACCAGATCGTGGCAGCCGAACAGCAGCTATACCTGCTGGGCGAAAGCGGGCAGGCCAGTCAGGGCTTCCAGTCCTTCCTGTCGGCGGTCACCGACGCGGTGAACGTGGCGAACGCCGCATACCAACGCGACGGCGGGCTGGCGGGCGTGTCCACGGGGCTGGACGATCTCGACAAAAAGCTGGGCGGATTGCACAAATCCGACCTGCTGATCCTCGCCGGGCGGCCGTCCATGGGCAAGACCTCGCTGGCCACCAACATCGCGTTCAACATCGCCAAGGGCTATCAGAAGGGCCTGCGCCCCGACGGCACCGAAGGCACGGTGAACGGCGGCGTCGTGGGGTTCTTCAGCCTCGAGATGTCGTCGGAACAGTTGGCCGCCCGGGTCCTGTCGGAAGCCGCCGAGGTGCCGAGCGAACAGATCCGCCGCGGCGACATGACCGAGGCGGAGTTCCGCCGCTTCGTTGAGGCCGCCAAGACCCTCGAGGCCTGTCCGCTCTTCATCGACGACACACCCGCGCTGCCGATCAGCCAACTCGCCGCCCGCGCGCGGCGGCTCAAGCGCACCCACGGACTTGACGCGCTGTTCGTGGATTACCTGCAACTGGTGCGCCCCGCCTCGGCCAAGGACAGCCGCGTGAACGAGGTGTCCGAGATCACGCAGGGCCTGAAGGCCATCGCCAAGGAACTGGACATCCCGGTCGTGGCGCTGTCGCAGCTCAGCCGACAGGTGGAACAGCGCGAGGACAAGCGCCCGCAACTGTCGGACCTGCGCGAAAGCGGCTCGATCGAACAGGACGCGGACGTGGTGATGTTCGTCTACCGCGAGGAGTACTACAAGGAACGCGAAAAGCCCGGCGACGACAAGCTGGCCGAGATGCAGGCCTGGCAAGAAGCTATGGAACGGGTGCACGGAAAGGCCGAGGTCATCATCGGCAAGCAGCGCCACGGCCCGATCGGAAGCGTGGAGCTGAGCTTCGAGGGTCGCTTCACCCGGTTCGGCAACCTCATCAAGCCGTGGCAGGCGGGCGCGGGCATCGAAGGGTTCTGAACCCGCCCTAACCACGATCCTGGCGGATTTTCCTTGATTTCAGAGCGGCTTCACACGCTAACCTCGCGTGAACAGCAGCCGAGAAAAGGAGACGGCGCCATGGCCAAGGAAAAGCCGAAAGACAGCATCATCGCGGTGCGGATCGCGGGCGGTGTGAGGTTCGCCGCGACGGCGCAGAACCATATCATGCTCGGCGACAGCACGAACGGGCCGGGCGCACATACCGGCCTGCACAGCTTCAATGTCGCCGCCGGTCAATACCCGACGCGAACGGTCAATATCACAGAACATGACAGCCGGGTGAACGACATCTATACGGCCAGCGTGTCGCTCCGCGGCGGCAAGGCGCCGAAGGTCAGTTCCTTCTTCCCGTCCGACATGGATTGGAACGCGATCAAGGCCGCGATCACCGAGGCTTGGGAAGACTGCCAGATCTATGCACCTCAATCCGAAATCTACAGACAGATGATGGCGAAATACAATCTTGGCATGTGCGGGATGGCCACAATCGCTGGGCAAAGGATCTGGATCGGCAGCATGAAATCCGGGAAGGGCCCGAACGGGATCGAAACCGCCTTTCCTGCCGTGAACAACAAGTTTAACTAGGCGCTGCTAAATGGACGCGCCGCGCCTGTTTAACCGGAGTTTCTGATGCCCGCGACCGACGACCTGATCACCCGCTATTTCGAAGCCTTCAACGCGGGCGACAGCGCCGCCATGCTCGACCTGCTGGCCGAGGATGTGGTGCATTACCCCAACCAGGGCGAACCGCGCCGCGGCAAGGCATTGTTCGCCGAGTTCTGCGCCCATATGGACCGCTGCTATTCCGAACAGCTTACCGATATCGTGGTGTTTACCAACGGTGACCGGGCGGCGGCAGAGTTCACGGTGAACGGCACTTACAAGGCCGACGATGACGGTCTACCGGCTGCCACGGGGCAGACCTACACCCTGCCCGCCGCTTCGTTCTTCAATGTCGAAGACGGCAAGATCAGCCGCGTGACGACCTACTACAACCTTCAGGACTGGATCGCGCAGGTCGCCCCCGGCGCCGCCTGACGCCGCCTCAGCCCCAAGGGCCGGCGTCGTTGCTGCGTCGCCCCGAACGCGGCACGGTGGTCTGGCGCTGCACGGTCGGACGTTGCGGCACGCGGCCCCCGCCTTGCCCGGCCATGGCCCGAAGGGCGGCGACGCGGTTCTCGGTCGCCGGGTGCGTGGCGAACAGGTTATCCATCCTTTGCCCGTGCAGCGGGTTGATGATGAACATGTGCGCCGTCGCCTTGTGCCGTTCGGCAGCCGCGTAATCGATCCTGGATGCGGCCCGCTGGATACCTTCCAGTGCGGAGGCAAGCCAGAGCGGGTTGCCGCAGATCTCGGCCCCGATCCGGTCTGCCTCGTATTCGCGGGACCGCGAGATCGCCATCTGCACCAGCGAGGCTGCAAGCGGAGCAAGGATCATCAGCGCGAGCGTGCCGATGATGCCTACCCTTTCGCGCGAGCCGCCGAAGAAAAGTGCGAAATTCGCCAGCATGGAAATTGCCCCCGCGAAGGTCGCGGTGACCGTCATGATCGCGGTATCGTGGTTGCGGATATGCGCCAGTTCGTGCGCGATCACTCCGGCCAGTTCCTCGCGCGACAGCCGTGCCATCAGGCCGGTGGTCACGGCGACCGCGGCATTGCCGGGGTTGCGCCCGGTGGCGAAGGCGTTGGGCTGGTCCTGATCGATCAGGTAGACAGCGGGCACCGGCATTCCCGCGTTGCGCGCAAGTTCTGCGGTCAGTTCGTGCAGGCCCCAACGGTCACCCGCGGCAAGAAATTGCGCGCCGTGCATCCGCAGGACCATCCGGTCCGAATTCCACCATGTGAAGGCGTTCATGCCAGCCGCGACGACCAGCGCGATCATCGCGCCGCCGCCGCCGCCCAGCATCCAGCCCACGCCCATAAAAAGCGCGGTCATCGCCGCCATCAAGATCGCCGTGCGCAGATAGCCCATGCCCGTCCTCGCTTCTCAGTTCCGGTCCCGAGGGCAGATGGGCAGCGCGCGGGACTTTGGCAAGCCCGCCGTCAGCCCCGCACGCTCTGGCTGACGGGATACTGGCTGCGGAACCGCGCGCGCAGGATGGCGACCCACAGGACGACCGCAAGGAACTGGTGCGCGATCGCCAGATGCCACGGCGCCGCGTTGTAGACGGTGACGACCCCCAGCAAGATCTGCGCCGCCAGCGCCGCAGCCATCAGGTGGAAGGCACGCGCTGTTCCGCGATTGGCCGACCGCCGCCCGCGCTGCCACACGACCACCCCGAAGGCCAGCAGCACATAGCCGGTCACGCGGTGGATGAACTGCACAAGCCCGGGATTTTCAAAGAAGTTCCGCCACAAGGGTTCGATCACGAAGGCCGACGAAGGAAACAGCTCTCCACCCATCAACGGCCAGTCGGTATAGCTGCGACCGGCGTCGATGCCAGCGACCAGCGCGCCAAGCAGGATCTGCACGAAAGCGAGGTGCAGCAGCCCTGTGGACATCCCGAAGAGCTTGACGTCGCGGCTTCGTCTGGCGGTCATCAACGCGGGTTCACTGCGGCCCAGAAGGAACGTGTACCACGCGATCAGGCCGAGGATCACGAAAGCCAGCCCAAGATGCGTGGCCAAGCGGTAGGAGGCGACATCGACCATGCTTCCGGTCAGGCCCGAGGCAACCATCCACCAGCCGATCGCACCCTGCAAACCGCCAAGCGCGCCCAGCAGCAGCAGGCGAGGCGACCAGCCCGGAGGGATCTTGCGCGCCAGCGCGAAGCCCGCGAACCCGATCGCCCAGACCAGTCCGATCGCGCGGCCAAGCTGCCGATGGCCCCATTCCCACCAGTAGATCACCTTGAACTCGGACAAGGTCATACCCTTGTTCTGCAACTGGTATTCCGGGATTTCGCGGTACTTGTCGAACTCGGATTGCCACGCCTCGGCGCTTGTGGGGGGCAGTGCGCCGGTGACCGGGCGCCATTCGGTGATCGACAAACCGCTGTCGGTCAGCCGTGTCAGACCGCCGACGGCGATCATCAACACCACCATCCCGAACAACACCATAAGCCATGCGCGCACGGCGCCACGCGCCCCGCCGCCGCGCCGGTCGATCAAACCGCCGGCGGGCTTGGCCGCGACCGCCTTGGGGCTGTCAACCTCTTCGAAAAGCTTGCGGTTTTTCTGGCTCATGGCGTCCTCCGGGTTGCGCGGAAGCTAGGCGTTGCGGACAGTGCGGGCAAGGTCACTCGGCGCGGTTTTTCCAGCGCACGACCTGGCGCATCATGCCGTGCAGGATCTGCACGTCGGCGCGGGTCAGCGGCATCCGCGACCACATGTTGCGCAGATTGCGTTTCATGTGCGGGGCCTTCACCTCGGGGAAGAAAAAACCCGCTTCTTCAAGGCGTTCCTCGTAGTGTTCGGCCAGCTTCTCGATCTCGTGCGCCTCGGCCCAGTCGGTGCCGGCCAGTTCGGTCGTCTGCGCGGGCACGTCATGGGTCTGGCGGCGCCATTCATAGCCGGTCAGCAGCACGCATTGCGCCAAGTTCAGCGACGGGAAGTCCGGGTTCACCGGCACCGTGATGATCGCGTTGGCGATTGAAATATCGTCATTTTCCAGCCCTGCGCGTTCGGGGCCGAACAGCACGGCGACGCGCTGACCTTCGGCGGTTCGGCGCACGGCGTCGGCCATCGCACCCTCGGGCGAGAACACCGGCTTTGTCAGCCCCCGCGCCCGCGCCGTGGTGGCGTAGACGTAGGTGCAATCGGCCACCGCCGCAGCGGTGCTGTCATGCAGCCCGGCGGCGTCCAGAACCCGACCCGCGCCGCTGGCCATCGCCACCGCATCGGGATTAGGCCAGCCATCACGCGGACTTACAAGGCGCATCCGGTCCAGCCCGAAGTTCAGCATCGCGCGCGCGGCGGCGCCGATGTTCTGGCCCATCTGGGGGCGGACCAGCACGAAGGCAGGCTGTGGGCGGGGCGGGGCGGTATCGGTCATGGCGGCGGTTTAGGCCAGCCGCGCGAAGGGCGCAATGGCGCGCAGCGCAGTCAGCCAAGCGGGGGCGCGCGCCCTGTCAGACCACTGCAGGTGTCGCGTGGACGGCCTGCGCGCTTGTGGCGGCGCGGCGCGCACGGTAACAGGCGCGCAGCCCAGACCGGAAGGCCCGACATGACCAAGACCGCCCCCCAGGACCAGACCCGCCCGCAGATCTACCTGCTGACCCCGCCCGACCCGTCAGCGGACAGCTTTCCCGACCTTTTGTCGTGCGTGCTCGACGCGGTGGAGGTAGCCTGCCTGCGCCTGCGCATGGCCAGCGCCGTGGAGGACGACATCGCCCGCGTCGCGGATACGCTGCGCCCGCTGGTCCATGCCCGCGACATCCCGCTGGTCATCGACACGCATCTGGGGCTGGTGGACCGGCTGGGCCTGGACGGTGTGCACCTGACGGATGGGGCGAAGTCGGTGCGCAAAACCCGCAAGGCGTTGGGACAGGATGCCATCGTCGGCGCGTTCTGCGGCGGCTCGCGCCATGACGGGCTGTCGGCGGGCGAGGCCGGGGCGGATTACGTCGCCTTCGGCCCGGTGGGAGAGACTGCACTTGGCACCGGCGAGCGGCCGGACCATGACCTGTTCGCCTGGTGGTCCGAGATGATCGAACTGCCGGTGGTGGCCGAAGGCGCGCTGACGGCCGACCTGGTGCGCGCCTATGCGCCGGTGACGGACTTCTTCGCCTTCGGCGACGAGATCTGGCGCGCGCCGGACCCGGCAGAGGCGATCAGGGCGCTGGCGGCCGCGATCGACTGAGCCGCGCGGTGTGGCCGCCGCGCACCGCGATCTCGCAGGCGGCGCATAGCGACTTGCGCCCGGAAAAGTCCGCCACTCGCAGCGGCGGGTGGTAGGTCAAGAAGACCTCTCCCTGGCAAGGGGCCGCCAGCACCTTGAGCAGATGCGGCGCGAAGTCCATGTCGCCCCACCAGCCGTAGAACCGTGCGTCCTGCCCCCGCGGTGCGGTGTAGACCACGCTGACCGGCTGCACGAAGATCCTCTCCTTCAGCGCGGGCGCGAAGAAGGCCTCAAACAGAGTCGGCTTGAAGGGCAGCACGCGGCGCCCGTCGGTGCTTGTCCCTTCGGGGAAGAACAGCAGCTTGTGCCCGGCGGTCAGACGGTCCTCGAACACCTGTTTCTGCGCGGCGGCCTGCGCTCGGTCGCGGGCGATGAACACGGTGCCGGTCGCCCGGGCCAGCCAGCCGATCCCGGCCCAGCCCGCGACTTCGGACTTGGCGACGTAGTAGATCCGCTTGCGGGCGTTCAGCGCGAAGATGTCGAGCCAGGAGGCATGGTTGGCCACCACCGCGCCGGGCTGCGCCATCGGAGTGCCCTCTGTCCGGTGCGCGATGCCTAGGATAACGAAGGCGGCACGGCACACGCCCTGCGTTATGTAGGGCGTGACCGGCCGGTGCAGCCCGTAGAGCGGGCGTTCGACCAATCGCACCACCAGCAGAAGCGCCAGCCCGCCGAAGGTCACTGCCCCCAGCGCGCTGCCGCGCAAGACCACGCGCAGCCAGCCCAGTGGCGTGATGCGCGCCGCGGCGGGCGCGGGTGCGCCCTGCCACGTCGCGCTCATGCCGGCAGCCCGCGGGTGTAGATCTGGCGCTGCCGGTCGTTCATGCGCGCGGTGTCGAGCAGCAGGCACACGTCGATCGTGTTGAACTCCCGGTCCACGAAGGCGCCTTCGCCGATGAAACCGCCTAGGCGCAGGTAGGCCTTGATCAGCGAGGGCATGGCGCGCATTCCCGCGGCGGCGTCGATGTCGCCGGCCGCCATCAGATCGAGCGGCAAGAAGTGTTCCGGCACGGCGCGCACGCGGATGTCCTCGGGAGCGAGGTAGCGGTGGTGCAGCAGCGACAAAGGCGCTGCCAGTGGCGCGGGGTCGGTGCCGTGGAAGCTCGCGACACCGAACAGCACCTCGATTTCATGCTGCAGCGTGTAGGCTGCCAGCCCGTTCCACAGGTGCCACATCGCCTTGCCGCCGCGATATTCGGCCTTCAGGCAGGACCGGCCCAGTTCCAGAAGCCGCCTGCCGCTTCGAAGCAGCGGTGCGAGGTCGTATTCGCCGGCGGTGTAGAAGCCCCCGGCCCTTGCCGCGTTCTCGCCCCGCATCAGGCGATAGACGCCGATCACATGGGTCAGGCTGTGCCCATCATCGCGCGCCGGATCGATCGCCAGCATGTGATCGTAGAAGGGGTCATAGGCGTCGCGTTCAAAGCGGCCCTCGTGATCGACAAGCGCGCCGTCGCCGCCCAGTTCCTCCACGAACACCTCATAGCGCAGGCGTTGCGCCGCGAGAAGGTCACGCTCGTCCCTGGCAAGACGGACGATCAGGTCTTGGTGCGGGTTCATGGGATGCGCCTGCGCTTGAGCATGGTCGGGTGATAGAAACGCGCGCCCGACGATGCAAGGCGGATTGCGCAAAAGCCACACCGTGCGAGGATCGACTTGATACACGCTTAGATTGTGTTAACGGTAGTAAAGAATGACATTATGCAGAGAAATCGATGATCAGGTCCACGCGCGTCGCGTCGATGACGACCTTCCCCTCGTGTTCGAAATTGACGGTTACACGGCCATGAATGTTCGACTGCACCTGCCCCAGCCCCCAATCGGGTCGTTCGGGATGGCGCACCAGCACACCCGGTTCCAGCAATGACATCATCTTTTCCGGCTCCCTTTCCGGTTGCGCCCGTTTCGGCCGTGCCCGGCGATCCGTCCCCAGCCCATCCCGGCGCGGCGCCATCTGGCCGCCCAAGCACCGGCCATACGCTCCTGCGCCGACCGGTCTGCGGAGGCGGCGGCGATGCGTGATCTTTCCGCGACCGACCTGACCGCACTTCTTGGCTCTCGCATCTGCCATGACCTGATCAGTCCGATCGGCGCGATAGGCAACGGGCTGGAACTGATTAGCATGACAGGGGGGCCGCGCACACCCGAAATGGCGCTCGTGACCGAAAGCGTCGGCAAGGCGCAGGCGCGCATCCGCTATTACCGGGTCGCCTTCGGGGCCAGCCGGCACGACCAGTCGATCGGAACGCCGGAACTGGTCGAGATCCTGACAGAGGTCCATGCGGGCAGCCGGTTGCAGGTTTCCTGGAGCAGCACCCGCGCGGTGTCGCGCGCATCGGCCAAGCTGGCCTTCCTTCTGATCATGTGCCTTGAAAGCGCGCTGCCGCATGGCGGGCGGATCACCGTGCGCGATGGCGCCGACGGCTGGGAGGTGACCGGAGAGGGGCCGCGCTACCGCGAATTGCCCGATGTCTGGCCGGTGCTGGAGAACGGCCCGCTGGACGCGGCGCTGTCGCCGGACCGGGTGCAATTCGCACTGGCACGCCAGCAGGCCGCCGAGATGGCCGTTGTGCTGCGCGTGCAGATCGGCCCGGCGGGGCTGCGGATCAACGCCGCGCCGGGCTGACCGGCGCAGGCTCGCGCGCCGGGGGCGTCAAGCGGTCGGCGGATCAGGCGCGGATGCTGCCCGCCCCGTCCACCAGATACTTGAAGCTGGTCAGTTGCTCGGCCCCGACCGGGCCGCGCGCGTGCAGTTTGCCGGTGGCGATGCCGATCTCGGCGCCCATGCCGAACTCGCCCCCGTCCGCGAACTGGGTGGACGCGTTGCGCATCACGATGGCGCTGTCCACCCGATCGAAGAAGGTTTGCGCGGCGGCGTCGTTGGCCGTCAGGATGCAGTCGGTGTGGTCGGAGCCGTAGCGCCCGATATGGGCGATGGCACCTTCAACCCCGTCCACCAGCGTCGCCGCGACGATGCTGTCGAGGAACTCGCGCCCGAAATCCTCGGGTCCGGCCTGAACGGTGCCGGGCACACCCAGCAGCGCCCCGTCGGCCCGCACCTCCACCCCGGCGGCGACAAGATCGCCCAGAAAGTCCGCCCCGTGTCGGTCGAAATAGGCGCGGTCCACCAGCAGACATTCCACCGCGCCGCAAATGCCGGTTCGACGGGTCTTGGCGTTGACGACGATCTTCGAGACGATGCCGGGGTCGGCATCGCCATCGATGTAGATGTGGCAGATCCCTTCGAGATGGGCGAAGACCGGCACGCGGGCCTCGCGTTGCACGAGTCCGACCAGCCCCTTGCCGCCGCGCGGCACGATCACGTCCACAAACTCGGTCATGCGCAACAATTCGGCCACAGCGGCGCGGTCGCGGGTCGGCACCATCTGCACCGCATCGGCGGGCAAGCCATGCGCTGTCAGGCCGTGAACGAGGCATTCGGCCAGCGCCGCCGAGGAATGCAGGCTTTCGGACCCGCCCCTCAGGATCACCGCGTTGCCGGATTTCACACAAAGCGCGCCCGCATCCACTGTCACGTTGGGACGGCTTTCGTAGATCACGCCGATCACGCCCAGCGGCGTACGCACGCGGCGGATGTGCAGGCCGCTGGGCTGGTCCCATTCGGCGATCACCTGCCCGACCGGATCGGGCTGGGCGGCCACTGCGCGCAGCCCGGCGGCGATACCCGCCAGCCGGTCCGGTGTCAGTTCCAGCCGGTCGAGCATGGCATCCGACAGGCCCTTCTCGCGACCGAATTCCATGTCGCGCGCGTTCGCGGCCAGGATCGTATCCGCCTGCGCGAGGATGCGATCGGCGGCGGTGTCAAGCGCGGCAGCCTTTGACGCGGCTGGCGCCGTCGCCAATGCCCGCGCCGCGCCGCGCGCCCGCACGCCAAGATCCGCCATCAGTTCCGCGATGTTCTGCCCGTCCTTCATGGCCTTCCCCTGTTCCTGTCCCGTGTCGGCGTCGCCTTCGCCGTCTGCTTCTGTCAGTCCCGCCGACGCCGTCATAACACCATGTCGTCGCGGTGGATCAGTGCCGAACGGCCCGGATGGCCGAGCACGGCTTCGATCTGGTCCGAGCGCAGGCCGCGGATCGCACCCGCCTCGTCGCTGGTATAGCGCGCCAGACCCTTGCCGAACACCGCCCCGTCCGGCCCGGCGATGGTCACAGGCTCGCCGCGCCCGAAGCGGCCGGTGACCGAGACGACCCCGGCGGGCAGCAGCGAGCGGCCCTGCCCCAGCGCGCGCACGGCACCGGCATCCACGCCGATCTGCCCTCGCGGCTTCATCGCCGCGATCCAGCGCTTGCGCGCCGCCTGCGGGTCGGTATCGGCGAGAAACCAGGTGCAGGGCGCGCCGCGTTCCAGCCGCGACAGCGGGGTGTCGGCATCGCCTTTGGCGATGACCATCGCGCAGCCCGCGCCGGTCGCCATTTTCGCCGCCATCAGCTTGGTGATCATGCCGCCGCGCGACAGACCGGAAATGCCGTCGCCGGCCATCGCCTCGATCTCTGGGGTTATGGCGTCGACGACGTCGAGCCGCCGCGCAGCGGGATCGAGACCCGGATTGGCGGTATAGAGCCCGTCCACGTCGGACAGAAGCACAAGCTGGTCGGCACCGATCGTCGCGGCGACCTGCGCGGCGAGCCTGTCATTGTCGCCGAAGCGGATCTCGTCCGTGGCGACGGTGTCGTTCTCGTTCACGATGGGCACAACGCCGAACCCCAGTAGCTGGCCCAGCGTCGCGCGTGTGTTCAGGTAGCGGCGCCGGTCGGCACTGTCTTCGAGCGTGACCAGCACCTGCGCGGTCACAACGCCATGCGGGCGCAGCGCATCCTCGTAAGCGCGCGCGAGGCGGATCTGGCCGACAGCGGCGGCGGCCTGCGACTGTTCCAGCGGCAGCGGTCCGGCGGGCAGATTCAGCACCCGGCGCCCCAGCGCGATGGACCCGGACGAGACCAGCACCACGTCCACGCCGCGCCGCCGCAGCGCGACCACGTCACCCGCCAGTCCGCGCAGCCAGCCCTCGCGCAGACCCGCGTCGCGGTCCACCAGCAGGGCGGAACCGATCTTGACCACCACCCGCGCGCCGGGGGAGGTGGCCAACGCAGGCGCACGGGCGCTGTCTGTCAGGGCCGCCACGGCGCATCGTCCTCGGGATCGGGGGCGCGCTGGCGGATCCGATCCTCGGTGATCTCGGTCCGCACGGCGCGCAGCACCTGCGTCAGCCCCTCGCCCGACACGCCGGACATCAGGAACACGCGGCCCTGTGCGGCTTCCTCCAGCGCGGCCTTCGCATCGGCAAGCGCCTCGGGCTCCAGCGCATCGACCTTGTTGAGAGCGGTCACGCGGGGTTTGTCAGCGAGATGCCCGCCATAGGCCTCAAGCTCGTCGATGATCGCGCGGTAATCCTCGGCGACGGTTTCGGACGTGCCGTCCACGAGGTGCAGCAGCACCGCGCAGCGTTCCACATGACCCAGAAAGCGCGTGCCCAGACCCTTGCCTTCATGGGCGCCGGCGATCAGGCCCGGAATGTCCGCGATCACGAACTCGGCGTTGTCCACGCCCACCACCCCGAGGTTCGGGTGCAGCGTGGTGAACGGGTAATCCGCGATCTTGGGTCGCGCGTTCGACGTGGCCGACAGGAAAGTGGACTTGCCCGCGTTCGGCAGGCCCAGCAGCCCCGCATCCGCGATCAGCTTCAGGCGCAGCCAGACCGTGCGCTCCACGCCGGGCTGGCCGGGATTGGCGCGGCTGGGCGCCTGGTTGGTCGCGGTCTTGAACTTGAGGTTGCCCCAGCCGCCATTCCCGCCCTGCGCCAGCATAACCCGGTCGCCCAGTTTTGACAGGTCGGCGATCACCGTCTCCTCGTCCTCGTCGAGGATCTCGGTGCCAACGGGCACGCGCAGGACCACCGTCTCGCCGGACTTGCCGGTGCGCTGCTGGCCCTGCCCGCCCTGCCCGTTCCGGGCGAAGAAATGCTGCTGATAGCGGAAGTCGATCAACGTGTTCAGGCCGTCCACGGCTTCGGCCACGACATCGCCGCCGCGCCCGCCATCGCCGCCATCGGGGCCGCCGTATTCGATGAACTTCTCGCGGCGGAAGCTGACGGAGCCGTTCCCGCCGCTGCCCGAGCGGATGTAGACCTTGGCGAGATCGAGAAATTTCATGCGGCTTTCCTTGCAATCACGGGCGGCGATACTGCGAATTGCCGCGCGGCTCAAGCCCGCGCGGTGCCCCCCATGCGCCGCAGGATCAGGAGAGCTTCTTGAGATAAGTCCAGGTTGGCACGGTGCTGTTCTGCGCGACCGAGAACGCCTCGGCATCGCCGATGTAGTCGAAGCCCGCGTTGGTCAGCACACGCGCCGAGATGGCGTTCGACTGGAACACCTCGGCGAAGATGGTCTTCACGCCCTGCGGGTTGGCCTGCAGGATCGCCTGAACCGCCTCGGTGGCGAAGCCGGTGTTCCAGAACGCGGGCGCGACCCAGTAGCCGATTTCGGACCTGTCGTCGGACAGCCGCGTGAGGCCGATCACGCCCAGAAGTTCGGTCAGGCCGACATGGCTGGCATCCATCGCCCAAACGTCTTCGCGCCGGGTGTCGGAGGTGGCCCGGCTCACGAACGCCTCTGCCGCGCCGGGGGGCAGCGGGTGCGGGATGGAGCGCGTATTGCGCGCCACGCGTTCATCGCCCGCGTAAAGCGTCAGAAGTCCCTGGTCGGACTGCCGAAGCGGGCGCAGGCTCAGACGTCCGGTGGTGATGACCGGCTGCGCTGTGATGGTGTCCTCGGTCATGCCCTTCCTCCCAAAAGCGCACCGGGCCCACGCATGCGCGGCGCCCGATCGAAACACGTAATTCTGGGGCGACGGCCCCGGCTCGACAACGGTATCTAGCGTATCTGCGTTAACAATATGCGGCGATCTGGCCAGATACGGGCGACCCTGGCACTGCCCGAAAAAAGCCGGGGGGCCGGCGTTTCCGCCGGCCCCCCGAGCCCGTGTGCGGGGTCAGGTCCGGCTCACTCTGCGGCGTCTGCCACCGGGTGCACGGAAATGAAGGTGCGGCCCTTGAGACCGGTGTGGAACTTCACGTTGCCTTCGACGGTAGCGAAGATCGTGTGGTCCTTGCCCATGCCGACATTGTCGCCCGGCCACCACTTTGTGCCGCGCTGGCGCGCGATGATGTTGCCCGGGATCACGGTTTCGCCGCCGAATTTTTTGATGCCGAGGCGACGACCTGCGGAGTCGCGACCGTTGCGGGACGAACCGCCTGCTTTCTTGTGTGCCATGCTCTCGCTCCTTCTTACTCGGCCGCGGCGGCGGCGGGCGCCGCCTTGTTGGTGGCGGCCTTCACGCCGGTGGCGTCACCACCGCTGGACAGGATCTCGGTGACGCGTACGAGCGTCAGCTTCTGGCGATGACCGCGGGTGCGCTGCGAGGAGTGCTTCCGGCGCCGCTTCACGAAGCTGATCACCTTGTCGCCCTTGATCTGGTCGATCACTTCGGCCTGCACCGCAGCGCCGTCGACCAGCGGACTGCCCAGCACGGTGTCATCGCCGCCGAGCATGAGAATTTCGTTGAACTGGACCGTCTCGCCGGCCTCTGCGATCAGCTTTTCAACGCGCAGCACGTCGCCGCTCTGCACCTTGTATTGCTTGCCGCCGGTTTTGATAACCGCAAACATCCGTTTTTATCCTTGTCTTCGCGTCCTGTGGTCCCACCGCGGTGGCGTTGTGGCGCTTTCGCGCACCTCGGACAGCGCGCCTTAATGGCGTGATTGCTGTGATCCGGCCGGGCCGGAAAGCGCCATATGCTCGGGCGCAGGGAAAAAGTCAAGCCTGCCGGGGTCAGAGTTCCTCGGAATTCATCAGTCTTGCCAGCGCGGCGCCGGTGTCGCGGGACAACTCCGCGAAGACCACGTCGAAGGCGTCGAACAGCGCCATGTTCAGCGCCTGGCCGGGTACGCTTTCCGAAAACGCGATGTGGCGCGCCATCTCGGCGTCGGTCAGGGGGCGGTAGGCCAGCGTGACGAAGGCCTCGAGCCAGTCCTGGGTCGCGGCGCGGATCTCCGGTTCCTGCGCCCAGACATCGTCCAGCACGCTGCCCTGCCCAAGAAAGCCGGGCCGGTCGGCTCCCTCGCGCAGGCCGGTCAGAAAGGCTGCGTTGGCACTGAGCGCGCCAAGCACGTTCGCCTCCACGAGGTCATTGACCGCAATGAAACGCGCTACCGCGTCGGCCCGCGGATCGCCGGACCGCCGCATCTGCGCGAGTCGGTCCAGCACCGCCTCTTCGATGTCGGGGGCGTTGAGCGCGACCCGCGCAGACAGTTCCAGTTCCACGATGCGGCGGCCGAGCGGCGCCTCGAGATAGTCGAGAATTGCATCGGCCTGCGCCTCTGGCAGCGCCTCGGCGAACCGGTCGCGGAAGCCCGGCAGCACACGTCCGGGCGCGTTGAGCCGGGTCAGCGTCAGTTGCCAGCCCGACAGGTCGCGCCCCGGCATCATGCTGTCGCCCAATTCGAGGCCCGAGGCCACCGCCTCCTCCTGCATGACCTCGAAAATCGCCTCGATCTTCATGGCGTCGAGAACGGCGTCGCTGATCCGCGCAGGCTGCGCCGCTGCCGCGGCGGGCACGAGGATCAGAAGGCAAAGGATGATGGCACGCATGGGACCTCCGTGTTTGGAACAAGGATGGGGCGTCGCGCGGGTGTTGGCAATGGCCGTCGGGGCCACGGGTCGTCCGCGGCGGCCTTGGGGCGCGCTGCGCGGACAACTCCTGCGAGCTGGCGACGGGGGCTGCGGGGCAGCCGCGCCGACGTTCCGGGCGACCCGCCTGCCCGGCTGTGAAGTGGCACGCGACGGCGCCGGAGGGAGGGCATCGGCGGCGCAGCACGGGGCGCGCGATAAAATGGGTTGCGCCCCTCAGGCGCTTTGACTACACCGCCGCGAGACCCTTCGCGGAGAGGTGCCGGAGTGGTCGAACGGGGCGGTCTCGAAAACCGTTGACCCTTCACGGGGTCCCAGGGTTCGAATCCCTGTCTCTCCGCCATATTTTTGCGTTCGCTTGCGATCATGGCTTTAAAAACAAGGGGTTTAAGCGCAAGAGGCGGTTTGGGGCTCGGTGTTTTCTCCACAATTTGCTCCACATTTCGGCCCTTCGGTGACTGTGCTCGGGCGCTTGTGAGCCTCTGGCGCTCCGCTGCCGAGATGATGGGACTGCTCGCCTTTGTGGCTTTGCCGCCAATCACCTCTGCTGCCGACCGGGCGCTGCTCCGGTGCCCCTTGTGATGTCTCATGTATGATCCGCCCCGGCCGAAGCCGGGGCGCTCGTGTCTCACCGATCGCGGTCGATGCCGCGGTGCCAGCCGATCTCGCGCTCGGCGGCCAGAAGGTCCGACAGGCGGAGAGCGAGCGTCAGGGCCTCGCCCAGCGGTCGCTGAATGGCGCAAAGCGTGGCCGACATTGTGTCTGCCTCGATCTGGGACAGATAGCGGAGCGCTTCGTCGGCAAGGTCGTGAAAGGCCGGTCCGAGAACGCGGCCGCGACCGATGACATCGTCCAGTGCCCGAATGACGGGTTGCAGCGCAGGGTCGGCGATCGGATCGGCGTGATACGCGGCAAGCGCTGCGCGGGCCGCGGCAAGTGCATCTGCGGTGCTCATCTCCAGTCGCGCGAACTCGTCGGGATGGGCCTGCGCTGTGATCACCACGAGGCGGTGCGTGTTCTGGGTCGGGATGCTGCCTGGAAGCAGTGTCTTGGTGTCGATATGCATTGGGTTGTCCTTTTGGGATTGTTTGAGGCACAGCGGGATCGTCCGGGCCACACAGGGCGGCCCGGGCGGGTCCTGCGGTGCATTGACGGAAGCTCAGGCCCGGCAAGCGGTCATCCGATGGCGCGGCGCGCAATGCTCGACCGTGACGGGACGCTGCCCGGCGCGGCGATGACGTGTCCGGCGGGTGCGGCGGCGGCGGGTCCTTTGGTCGGCGGCCATGTCGGCTTCTACGTGGATGCGGCCGCGCACCGCATTCATCCGCTCGAACGCATCTCCGGTCAGACGGCCGATCCTCGGCGCGCCCTTGGCCGCGCAGATGACGAAGCCGCAATGGTCCAGCGCGACGAGCATCCGCCTTGCGCCAACGAAGCGCGTCGCACGGTGCAGACCGGCGGCGCGGGCCTCGGTTTCGGTCAGCCTGACCTCGTAGCCGCGATTGGCAGATGTGTCGGCGCTGGTGCCGTAGGCGAGCACGGCGTAGCGGGTCTCGCCCAGCTTGGCGATCTCCAGCACCAGCCAGGGCCTTTTCTTCGGAGGGCGTCCTGCGCCTTCCACCGGGAAGCGGAAGCTGACGATGTCGCCCCAGCTGAGCGTCTCGCGCCAGTTGTCGGACGGAGCGATGGCGGGTGAATGTGTGGTGATGTCGAACATGTGCGGTCCTTCGCAGTGAGTTGATCAAAGCGACGCGCACGCACCGGTGAGAACCCGAGCGATCTGTAGCAGCAGAAGGTGTTTAGCCTACTCGGTATCCTCTTTCCCTGTTTTCCCAGAGGCGATCCGTTTCGTGCGCGTCACAAAGACCGCGCAGGGAACGGATCGCCTCCCTTGCTGCGCCTTCGGAGCGGAGCGCGTGGTGACGCCTGTGAATCGGCGTCGCAATTTGACTCCCGTAAAGCTTCCCCTAAAGCGTTGAAATCATGAGATTTCTGAGCGCTTTTTAGGGGTCATGCGCGGCGCCAATTGCAACCCCTCCCAAGACGCGGATTCTCATTACATTTCAGACGCTTAAGTCCGACCCGACCGAGGTTAAGATTGGGCTCCGATTCATGCCGCAACTCGTTTGCTCCAGCGATCAGGCGTTTCCGGCGTCTTTTTCAACCGTGTCCGGTAAGCTCGGGGCGTGAGCCGTATCATGCCGCTCGACCGAAAACACAGTCGCGCGGCCGCGGCCCTCTTTCTTGGAGGCATAGAGCGCCCGGTCCGCCTGATCGAGTAGCACGGCGACCGGCTGCACCCCGCCGCCATGACTGACGGCGATACCGGCACTGCCAGAGATACGGCACTGGTGACCTTCGAACGAGATCGGCTCTTCAAGGCGCTCAATAAGACGGCAGGCGAGATCTTCCAGCCGCCGAGCATCCACGAGTCCCGGCAGGATTAGCACGAACTCATCCCCTCCGGCACGCACCAGCGTATCCTCAGACCTTGTCACGTCCACCATCGCACGCGCGGCCACCTGCAGCACGTGATCACCCGCCGCATGGCCGAAGGTGTCGTTGACTTGCTTGAAGAAATCGAGATCGAGATGCACGAGTCCGAAAGGATGCCCGTCGCGCACCAGCCGGTCGAGAACGTGATCCATCGCGCGTCGGTTGCGCAAACCGGTCAGCGTATCGGTGAAGGCCTGTTCCTCGGCAGCGACACGGGCCGATTGCAGGCGGCTGTTCAGGCGTCGCCATTCCTCGAGAATGGTTTCCTTCGCTTCGAGCAGATAAAGCATTTCCACCGTCAGGTCGGTCGGAGCGAAATCGCGGCTCTTCAGGTCATGCGTCCGGATCGCTTCGACGATCGAGATGCCGAAGGACAGATTGACCAGCGCGCCGTCACCGGCTGGTACCGCCACGCCCTTGAACTGGGTGTGCGGCGGGTCGCGGAAACGGACCTGGAGCCGTGCGCCGGCATGGTGCATCAGACCCGCCATGTCGCTGATCCCGTGCGGGCGGCGCAGCCGGAAGAGCGTGAAGAAGTCGCGGCCGAGCAGTCCGCCTCCGGACCCGAGCAGACGCATCGTCGGGCCTGCGTGGCGCACGCGGCCGCGCGCATCGAGCTGCAGGTGCATCGGCATGAGCGTATCCCACGCGGGCGCGTCCAGTGTCGCGCCGACCGGCGAGGTCAGCGGTCCGCTGCCAGTTGAAACGGTCGGCCCTGCGCGAAATCCGCGCTCAGAACGCTGACACTGATCCATTCGTTTTCTCCTTCCCGGCCTTCGTGCTCAAGAAGCACGAGGGCGCCGTAATCGTCAGCGAGCGTTCGCATGATGCCCACCAGCACATGGCCGAAGCCGGCGCGTGGGCTGCGGCACAGCACCCGCACGATCCCGCCTTCACCTTGCATCACGTCGAAGCGCGGCAATTCCAGTTCAGGCACCGCCAGCGCAGCGCGCGACGGCAGATCATCGAGCGAGTCGAGGAATTCAGGAAAGGTGTCACCGCCGAAGCGGAGCAGGCGGCGCAACGAACCGACGTTGGGATGCGAGACGAGGTACGTGCCAAGGTCTTCCAGCACGATCGCGCGGTCACGCCCCAGAAGGTCCTCTGCCGCGCACAGCATCCTTTCCGTCACCTCGTCGTCATAGACGAACATCGCCTCGAACCCGGCGACCGGTGCATCCGACTGGCGTGCCAACCGTTCCCACATCGTGCCGCCATATGTATCGCGCACAAAGCACTGGATCGCCCTGTTCACCAACCCATGCATCACCCACTCCAACTGCCTGTGACCGCAAGTCTAGGCAGCGGGGGTTTAACAATTCACGAACGGATATGGGCTGAAAGCAGCCGAAGGTCGGCCCGTCAGGCCGCGCACTGCCCCGGCTGCTGCGCGCGCAGCCATTTGGGCAGGCCGGCCACGCTGGGCAGGACCGCATCTGCCAGCGGCTCCAGCAGAGCCCGCGTGGCAACGCCGGTCAGCACGGCGACCCGCGGCATTCCGGCCCGGCGCGCCGCAGCCATGTCATGTGCGCTGTCACCGACCATCAGCACCTCGCCCGGCTCCAGCCCGCACATCTCGGCGAAAGCCAGCAGCATGTCGGGAGCAGGCTTGGCGGGAAAACCGCTATCGCAGGCGATGATGCGCTCGAAAGCGGCCTCGATCCCCGCCTCGCGCAGATGCGCCCGCGCAGGGCGTTCCATATCGTTGGTCACCACACCAAGCGTGAACCCGCGGCCCATCAATTCGTCCATCAGCGGCACGAGCGGCGTCGCCTCGGCCTGCGGCACGGTCGCGCTAAGCGTCGACATGCGGGTTACGATCCCGGCCATGGAAGCACCCGGAAGCAAAGGCAGAAGCGCTGCCGCGATGTCGTTGGGCGTGTGGCTGACCAGAGTGCTGTCCTTACGAAAGGCACTGAAATCCCACTCGAATCCGACAGCATCCCCCAGCTTGCGGGCCAGTGCAGCATCGCCTTGGGCCATATCCAGCAAAAAGGCACGTGACCAGTTGGCCCAGGTCTTGTGGTAGTCGAAGAGCGTGCCGTCCTTGTCGAAAAGGATCGCCTTAATGGTTGTCATCGGTTCCCCCCGGAAGCCGCACCACTATGCCGCAGCCGAGCGCCAAAGACAATCTTCTTTGCCTTGCGTCAGCGCAGGCGCCGCTACGTCCAGTTGGGCAACGTGCCGCCGGGCAGCGCGGCACGCGCCCGAGGCACGGCTTCCGGAACGATTCCGGCAGCCTCCGCACAGCCCAGAACCCACGCGTCGTCCATCAGCACGAAGTCCAGCACCGCCGCCAAGAACTCAGGGTCCTGCGCCGCGCCGGGCAATCGTGCGGCCTCGATCCCGGTGGCGTTCACGAAGACGTGCAGCAGGTCGTCCGTCCCTGCGATGTAGTCCAATGCCTGCAACGCAACGGTTTCGGCCTCGGACAGGGTCAGTGAGGAATCTCTCCTGGGCGCCATCGGGAGCAAGCCTTTCTTAACTCTTGGCCCGAATGATGGCGACAAAGAGGCGCGGATATCAAGGCACGACATGATGGCGGGAAAAATTCTCATCTACGACGGTATCGCGGCCAACCGTATCGTTCTGCGCTGCAAGCTGTCGGCGGCCTGCTACGATGTTATTCAGGCCGAAAGCTACGACGATCTGGCACGGCTGGCGCGAACGGATGCGCCGGATCTGGTGATCTGCGATCTCGACCAGTCTCCGAAACAGGCTTTGGCCTTGTGCCGCGCCCTCGCCGGTCAGCTGGCGCAGGTCGGGGTTCCGGTCATGCTGATGGCGACCCGCGCCACCGCAACGCTACGGATCGCGGCGTTTCAGGCCGGCGCGTGGGACATCATGCCGAAACCGCTGCATGACGATCTTCTGCTGGCCTCCCTGCGCCAGATCCTGCGCCAGTCCAACGGGCTGAAAGAGTCGCGCAGGCGCCAGGCCAGTGCCGAGGACATGGGCCTTGCCGAACCGCAGACCGGCTTCGCCCATGCGCCCGGGTCCATCGCCATCGTGGCAAGCGATCTGACACTCGCTCGGGACTGGACGGCGCGCCTGCGCGCGCGCCTTCCAAGCGTTGACCTGCGAGCGCTCTCGCCGGACCAGACGCTTGCACGCAGCGATCGCGACGCGGTGCCGGATGCCTTCGTGATCTTCGCGGACGGCGCGGACCGGCCCCGCGCGCTGCATTTGATTTCGGAACTGCATGCCCGCGCCGCAACACAACACTCGCGGCTGCTGCTGGTCATGGGACGCGAAGCGAACGACGACGCAGGTCCGTGCGCCGATACCGCGTCCCGCGCTGCGATGGCCTTGGATCTCGGCGCGAACGATGTGTTGTACGGGGCCTTTCACGTGTCGGAACTCGCCCTCAGGCTGGAGGCACAGACCGCGCGCAAACGCATCACCGACATGATGCGCCAAGCGTTTCACAAAGGCATCGAGATGGCCGCGCGCGACCCGCTGACCAACCTCTACAATCGGCGCTACGCTGTGCCACGGATCAGCCGAATTCTGCGCAGCGCGCGGGACAGAGGGTGTCCGACCGCGTTGATGGCGCTGGACCTCGACCGCTTCAAATCGGTCAACGACACGCATGGCCATGCGGCGGGCGACGCCGTCCTGATCGAGGTCGCACAGCGCCTGTCCGAAGCACTGCGCCCGCGCGACCTGATCGCGCGCAGCGGAGGGGAAGAGTTCTGGATCGCCCTGCCCGACACCGATGGCGACGGCGCCGCGGCCATGGCGCAATCGCTTCGCACCCTGATCCGGTCGAACCCGATCACTCTTCCGGATCGCCGCGGGCTGATTCGCGTAACCATGAGCATCGGCGTCGCCGTGCAGGACCCGGCGTCCAAATCAGACCCGACACTGGATGACCTGCTGGATCGCGCCGATGCCGCGCTTTTCGCTGCCAAGGCCGATGGCCGGGACAAGGTGACATTCGCCCCCTTTGCGGCCTGACATTCCAACTCTAACGACATGGCGCGGCCACGGGCGAGTCACACCAAAACGACGCGCCTGCTCCCTCCCTGCATCCGTGCCACAGGCCGACCCGGCTGCCGCGCGGCGCGCGATTGCCGCCGCCACGCGAGATCCGGAAGCCGCGCCGCCTTGCGCGCACATGCAGACGACATCGGGATTTCGCATGGCGCTCCGCACCCGGACCCGCCACCCCAGGCTTACGCGCAACGGCGCGCGCCTGAGCCGCTTCGTCTCACCGGGTACGCAAGCGCATCTGCCACGCCCTTCACCGCACCCCGGTCGTCTGCCCGAGTTGCCTTTCACTCGCAAACTCCCGGACCGGTGACATCGAGTATTTGGGCGGCAGAACCACGACAGGCCCAGAGGCGGCCGCTAGCGGGGGGCGGACCTTCCCGCGATCCGCTGGACCTCGTGCCATCCGCCCCCCCACGACCGCGCAAGATACGCTCCGCATAATGCGCCCGCTCGTCAGCGGGGAGCGCGAGGATGCGTTGGATAAGCGCGGCGCGCAGCGCCGCTTCGGCCTCACCCCGCGCTTCGGCAAGGTCTTCGAAGGCTGCGCGCAGCGCATCCGGGTCCAGGTCGGGCGCCGCGATCTGCGCCGCCAGTGCCGCGTTGCGCGCTCGGATCTCGGCCCGCCGGTCCTGCACCCCGACCTCTGCCCGCAGCGCACGCCCCTCCTCTCGCAACGCAGCCCGCGCCTCGCGGGGCAGCATCGCCACGTAGCCGAACAGCCCCGGATCGTGCAGCCCCGGCAGGCCGGGCAGGCCGCGCCCCGCTTCGCCGCGATGCAGCACGACGCCGCCCACGGCGCCGAGCACCAGCAGGTTCATCGCCAGCGACAGCGCCAGCGCCAGCTTCAGCCACGGGTTCCTTAAAGACAGTCTCATGGTCAATAGCCCCCGATCCAGCCCGCGGCACCGGGCAGGCCTTGCGCCAATGTGAGCGCAAGCCCGCTCTGGGCGAAGCCAGCACCGCTCACGAAGCCGTTGACGTCGGCCCAGCCACCCAGCCACACCCCTGCCAACACCGTTGCCGCCACCCCAGCGGGCCAGGCCAGCGCTTCCCAGCGGGCCAACGCCGCCTGCCCGACCCGCAACAGTCGGCCCTGCACGGACCCGGCAGCCCGCTGCGGTCCGCTGACGGCCGCGGCGTGCGGCTGCGCTGCCAGCGCGTCGGCCGCGATCCGCTCCAGCAGCGCCGCGTTTGGCCCGGGCCGCGTCGCCCGCGCCTCGGAGAACAGTACCGTCAACATGGCCTCCGCGCCGCCATCCTCGTCTTTGCCATCATCCGTCATCTTCGAACCCCAGTTCCCCGCGCCGTCCCGCCAGCGCAGCCTTCAATCCGCGCCGCCCGCGCGCGGCAAGACTTTCTACCGCTTGCACGCTGACACCGACGATTTCGGCAATGTCAGGATTGGGCAGCCCCTCGATGTCGCGCAGCACCACGACCTGCCGCTGCCGGTCCGGCAGATCGGCCAGCGCGGCCTGCAACGCGGCCTGCCGGGCACGGGCCTGCAAGCGCGCTTCCTGACCCGGCGTGCCATCCGGATGGTCGGGCAGCGTGTCGCGCGGCTGCGGCACCTTTCGGCGATGCCGGTCCGTGCACAGGTTCACGACGACGCGGTACAGCCAGGTCGACACCCGCGCCTCGCCCGCGCGCCAGCCCGGCGCAGCCGTCCAGAGGCGCAGCATCGCCTCCTGAACCACGTCCTCGGCCTCGACCCGGTCGCCCAGAAGCCGCTGTGCCACCGACAGCGCCTGTGGCACCAGCCGCTCGGTCAGCGCGAGCGCGGCAGCGCGGTCCCCGGCCGAATAGCGCGCCAGAAGGTCGGCGTCTCCCGCCGGGCTGTCTGCGTCCAGAGCCATCAGGCCGGTCCCGTCACGTTGAGGCCCCGCCACGAGCGGGGATGTTCAGCACCGGGCCGCGAAGCGGCCCGGGCCGGTGTTCCACGCATGGCTTACTTCGATGGCATCCGGTCGCCGTGCCGCGCCCCATCCGCACCGCCGTGCCCGCGCGGCCCACCGTGCCGCCCCGCCGAGGCGAACTCCCCGGCATCAAGCACGCCATCCTCGTTGATGTCCATGCGCGCCATCATCCGCGTCCGGTCCGGGCCGGGCATCTCGGCCTGCGACAGCTTCCTGTCACCATCCGCATCGAAGCGCGCGATCATCCGCACGGCGCTGTCGGCCTGAATGCGCTGGGTCATCGCGGCCAGTTCGTCCGCCGACAAAGCGCCATCACCATCGGCATCAAGCGCGGCGAAGCGCGCCGCGCCGTGGCTGTCGAGTTCGGCTGCGGTGATCAGTCCGTCACCGTCCGCGTCGATCTGCGAGAAGTCCGGGCGCATCGGCCCGCCGTCCCGCGCCAGCGCCGGGCCAGTTGCCACGAGCGCCAGCATCAGCGCGGTTCCAAGCCGGAGAAAACCCTTGGTGGTCATGTTACGTCATCCTTCGCAGGTTACCGACCGGCGGCCCGTCGCCCCCGGTTCAAAGCTATAACGCAGCCGCTTGCGCATTCCGTCGCGTGCCGGGCCGGAAAACCGAATCCGCCGGGAACGGGGCCGGCGACACGGCGGCGCACGTGGTTCCAATTCGCGCCCGAAAGTGTATGTCGGCGGGTGAAATGGAGATCCCGATGACCGCTACCGCTACCGACACCGACCGCCCGCTGGGCCTGTCCCTTCGCCGCGGCCTCGCCCTGCGCTGCCCGTCCTGCGGGCGCGGGCACTTGATGCGCACCTACCTGAAGCCGCTGGACAGCTGCCCGGCTTGCGGCGAGGACCTGCGACCCGCCCGCGCCGATGACGGGCCTGCCTACCTTACAATCCTCGTGGTCGGGCACCTGATGGCGCCGTTCATCCATGTCGCCTTCACCACGTGGAGGCCCGATCCGCTGGTGATGGCGTTCGGTCTTTCGGCGGGCTGCGTCGCGCTGTCGCTGTTCCTGCTGCCGCGCATGAAAGGACTGATCATCGGGTTTCAGTGGGCGCGGCGGATGCACGGCTTCGGCGACGCGTCGCAGGACGCCTGAAGCGATGACCGCGCCCTCCGGCCCCGCGCGCCCCGTGCCCGGAACGCCGCAGGACAAGACGCGCATCCGCGATGCCGCCACGGTTATCGTCGCGCGCAACCCGGATCGGCCGCAAGTGTTGATGGGCCAGCGAGGCGCCGCCGCCGCCTTCATGCCGAACAAGATGGTGTTTCCGGGCGGCGCAATAGACCCGGGCGATGCCGCCGTGCCGCTGGCCGACGGGCTTGGCCCGATCTGCCGCGCGCGGCTGGCCGAGGATGCCGCGCCCCACATCGCGCGGGCCGCTCCGGCGGCCGCGATCCGCGAGCTGTGGGAGGAAACCGGCCTCGTGCTCGGCACACCCGGCGCCTGGCCGGACGCGCCCCCCGATTGGGCGGGCTTCGCAGCAACCGGCCACCGGCCCTGCGCCGCCGCCCTGCGCTTCGTGTTCCGCGCCATCACGCCGCCGGGCCGCCCGCGCCGCTTCGATGCACGGTTCTTTCTGGCCGATGCCGCCGCGTTGCAGGGCGACCCGGACGATTTCTCGCAGGCCTGCGACGAGCTGAGCGCGCTGCAATGGGTGCCGCTGGACCGGGTGCGCGGGTTCGACCTGCCGTTCATCACGCAGGTCGTGCTGGCCGAGGTCGCGGCGCTGATCGGCACCGAAGGCCCCCCCGACGCCGTGCCGTTCTTCCGCAACGACGACGAAGAGAGCCTGTTCCTGCGCCTGCACGGTCGACCCGCGCAGGACTGACCACTCCAGCGGTCCCGTCAGTAGGGCAGCGGATGCGCCCGGTGCGCCTGCCCGATCTCAGCCATCACGGCGTCAGGCAGGGTCAGGTCCGCCGCGCCGAGCGCCCGGTCCAGCTGTTCCACCGAGGTCGCCCCGATGATGGTGGAGGTCATGAACGGGCGGGCCCGGCAGAACGCGATCGCCATCTGGACAAGGTCGAGCCCGTGCCGCTGCGCGATCTCGGCATAGGCGGCGACGGCATCGTGCACATAGGGCGTCACGCGCCCGCCCAGCGTTTCCTGAATCGACATGCGCGACCCTTCGGGCACCGTTCCACCCGCGTACTTGCCGCTCAGCAGCCCTGTGGCCAGCGGCGAATAGGCAAGGCACCCGACCTGTTCGTTCGCGGCGACCTCGGCAAGGTCGGTGTCGAACAGCCGGTAGAGCAGCGAATACTCGTTCTGGATCGACACCATGCGCGGCCAGCCGTTCGCCTCCGCCACGCGCAGCCACATCATGGTGCCCCAGGCGGTTTCGTTGCTCAGGCCGACATGGCGGATCTTCCCGGCCTCGACCTGGCGCTGCAGTTCGCCCAGCACGTCTTCCATGTGCTGGACCGTTTCGGCCCGGTTCTGGTGCGACGGGTCATAGTCCCAGTTCTGCCGGAAGCAGTAGGAGCCGCGGTTGGGCCAGTGCAACTGGTAAAGGTCCACGTGGTCGGTGCGCAACCGCCGCAACGAGCCGTCCAGCGCGCGGGTGATTGCGTCGGCGCTGATCGGCTCACCGTCGCGGCAGAATCCGCCATTGGCGCCGGTTATTTTCGTGGCCAGCACCACGTCACCGCGCCGCCCGGTCTTTTCCAGCCAGGTGCCCACGATCGCCTCGGTATGGCCCACCGTTTCCGCTTTGATCGGCGTGACCGGGTACATCTCGGCGGTGTCGATGAAGTTCACCCCCGCCTCGAGCGCGCGGTCGATCTGCGCGTGGCCCTCGGCCTCGGTGTTCTGGCTGCCCCATGTCATGGTGCCAAGGCAGATGTCGGACACCATGATATCGGTCCGTCCAAGCGGTCTGTGCTGCATGTTTCGTTCCCTGTCGATGTTTCCCGCATGCCTAGCCAGACCGCGCTCCGGGCGCAAGCGCGCAGCGGAATCGCTTGAGAACATAAGGCGAACAAACTACTTTCAGCGCATGGAAGACCTGCGCCTTCACATGGCCCCGAAACGGCCCGTCCCGCACCTGCCGGTGCTGGGCGACATGACGCTGCGGCTGGGGCGCGTGCACGAATTCTGCGGTCCCGCGCGACGCACGCTGGCGCTGCGCGTGGCGGCGAAGCTGGACGGGCCGGTGATCTGGATCCGCCCCGGCTGGCAGGCCGAACGGCTCAATCCCGAAGGCGTGCTGCCGCTGGGGGTGGAACCTGGACGGCTGATCTTCGTCGATCCGCGCCGGGCCGAAGACATCCTGTGGTCCGCCGAAGAGGCGCTGCGCTGCGGGGCGGTCGCGCTGGTGGTGTGCGAATTGCACGCCCTGCCCGGCCTGACCCCGGTGCGCCGACTGCACCTTGCCGCCGAAGCGGGCGCGGAGGCGATGGGCACCGCGCCGCTGGGCCTGCTGCTGGCACAGGCGAACGGCGGGGTGCCGGGCGTGGAAAGCCGCTGGTACATGACCTTCGCCCACGGTCTGAAGGAAGAAGACGGCTGGCGCCTCGAACGCCGCCGCGCCCGCACCGACCCACCCGCCGCATGGCATGTGGACGCGCGCGGCGAAACCCGCCCACTCGGGGCGCCACGCGGCACCGGCTGACCGCCGCGCTGGGGCCGGTGCCGCTGTCATGCTGCCGTCAAAAGACTGTCATCCATCATGGTTAACACAGCGCCAAGCGTCCCCGGAAGGCGGGCGCGCCATGCCAGAAAGGACCCCGACAATGCTTGCGAAACTCATCGCCGTGGCGGTCGCCGCGGCCAGCACGACCCCGCTCTTCGCGGCAAGCTTTGCCACGCTCGACGGCACGGCGCCGCTGGTGATCGCCCATCGCGGCGCCTCCGGTTATCTGCCGGAACACACGCTTGGCGCCTATGAACTCGCCATCCAACTCGGTGCCGACATCGTCGAACCAGACGTGCTGTTGACCGCCGATGGCGAAGCGATCATGATGCACGACACGACGCTCACCCGCACCACCGACATCGAGGCGCGCTTCGCCCCCCGCAACGGCGGATACGCGGTGGCGGATTTCACCTTGGCCGAAATCAAGACCCTCACGGTCGACCCCACCGGCACGGCGGCGACCAGCTATCCCGGCTTCACCCCGTCCATGGCCGACCCCTACAAGGTGCCGACCTTCGCCGAATTTCTCGCCTACGTGAGGGATTACAACAACACGAACAGAACCCGTATCGGCGTCTATCCCGAATCCAAGATCCCCGCCACGACCAGCCAGAACACCAAGATCGTCGACCTGATGCAGGCCTACGGGTTCACCGCCGCGGACCAGAACAGCTACCTGCAGACCTTCGACCATCTCGCCGCACGTCAGCTTGCCGACCTTCAGGCCGCGCGCGGAATGACCGTGCCGGTCGCGGCCCTCGGCGCGGCGGTCGCGATGGGCAGCGGCTTCGGCGTGTTCGACTTCGTGAACGGGACACTCAGTCCGCTGGCCGATCTTGCCACCTTCGCGGGCGGCGTCGGCGTCGCGCTCGCCTCGTCCGACCTCAACGCCGATTTCGTCAGCGCCGCCCACGCGGTCGGCCTCGAAGTGCACGGCTGGACCTTCAACATCGCCGACCCGATCGCCGCCGCCGATCAGTATGGCAGCTTCATCGGGATGGGCCTCGACGGGCTGTTCACCAACTACACGGACCTCGCCGTCGCCGCGGTCGCACGCGCTGCGTCAACTCCTGTGCCGCTGCCCGCGGGCCTCCCGCTTCTGCTGGGCGGACTGGGCGTGATGGCGACGCTGACGGCCCGCCGCACTCGTCGCGCCTGACGATGCCATCCGCGCCCGCGCCCCGCTGCAGGCCGCGGGGGCGGATGCGTCAACCCGTCCGCGCCGCGCCTCGTTTCAGCGCGGACGGGGCGCCGCGCGCCTCCTACGGGACACCTTCAGCGTCATCACGGTGATGTTTCCCCGCCGCGCCGCGATCCGCGATAGGCTCCGTTCATGCTGCTGCGCGCTATCCTTTGCCTCGTGGTCCTTGCCTGCGGCGACCTCGCGGTCGCCGCTCCCGCCCGCTACGCACTCGATCCCACCGGGTCGGAGGTGCGCTTTTCCTATGTCGTGGGCGGGGTGGAGGCGGCCGGCACGATGCCCGTGACCGCTGCCGACATCGTTCTGGATTTTGACAACGCTGCGGCGTCGGGCGCGCGCGTGACTCTTAGCGCGGAAGGCGCGCAGACCGGCGTTGCACTGATGACCAGCGCTTTGAAAGGAAATGATGTTCTTGATACGGACCGGTTTCCCGACATCCGTTTCCGCAGCACGGGTTTCACCGCAAGCCCGGGCGGTGCGGTGGTGCGCGGCGATGTGACTGTGCGCGGTGTCACCCGGCCGCTGACGCTTCGGGCCACCATCTTCCGCCCCGAAGGCAGCGCGCCGGGGGACCGCACGCGCCTGACCGTGAGGCTGACCGGTGCGATCGACCGGCACGCCTTCGGCGCGTCGGGCTATTCCGGGCTGGTGGAGCCGACGGTGACACTCGACATCCGGGCGCGGCTGCTGCGCAGCGACTGACCGCTGGAACTCCGCCCCCGACTGCGCTACTCCCCGCCCCAGACACGCGGTTCGCAAAGGCGCAGGGCATGGCACGGATTCTGATCACTTCTGCAATCCCCTACATCAACGGGATCAAGCACTTGGGCAACCTGGTGGGCAGCCAGCTTCCCGCCGACCTGCACGCGCGCTACCACCGCGCGCGCGGCAACGAGGTGCTGTTCCTGTGCGCTACCGATGAACACGGAACGCCCGCCGAACTGGCTGCCGCGAAGGCCGGCAAGCCGGTGGCGGAATACTGCGCCGAAATGCACGCCATCCAGGCCGAACTGGCGCGCGGCTTCCGGTTGTCCTTCGACCATTTCGGCCGCTCCTCCAGCGCGCAGAACCATCGCCTGACACAGCATTTTGCGGGTCGCCTTGCCGATGCCGGGCTGATCGAGGAAGTGAGCGAACGGCAAGTCTATTCAAATGCCGACGGCCGTTTCCTGCCCGACCGCTACATCGAAGGCACCTGCCCCAATTGCGGCTACGACAAGGCCCGCGGCGACCAGTGCGAGAACTGCACCAAGCAGCTGGATCCGACCGACTTGATCGACCCGCGCAGCGCGATCAGCGGCTCGACCGATCTCGAAGTACGCGAGACGAAACACCTATACCTGCGGCAGTCGGGGATGCGCGGCCCGCTGAACGAGTGGATCGACGGGAAGACCGACTGGCCGATCCTGACCACCTCCATCGCCCGCAAGTGGCTGAACGACGGGGACGGCCTGCAAGACCGGGGCATCACCCGCGATCTCGACTGGGGCATCCCGGTCAAGCGCGGCAGCGATGACTGGCCCGGCATGGAAGGCAAGGTGTTCTACGTCTGGTTCGACGCGCCGATCGAATACATCGCCGCCGCCGCCGAATGGTCGAAGGCAACGGGCCGAAAGGGCGGCGAATGGCTGAGTTGGTGGCGCACCGACATGGGCGCCGACGACGTCCGTTACGTGCAGTTCATGGGCAAGGACAACGTGCCCTTCCACACGCTGTCCTTCCCGGCGACAATCATGGGTTCGGGCGAGCCTTGGAAGCTGGTCGATTACATCAAGTCGTTCAACTATCTGAACTATGATGGCGGGCAATTTTCCACCAGCCAGGGGCGCGGCGTGTTCATGGATCAGGCTCTGGAGGTGCTGCCCGCCGACTACTGGCGCTGGTGGCTGCTGTCCCATGCGCCCGAAGGGTCCGACAGCGAATTCACGTGGGAGAATTTCCAGGTCAGCGTGAACAAGGACCTTGCGGACGTGCTTGGCAATTTCGTCAGCCGGATCACGAAATTCTGCCGGTCCAAGTTCGGAGAGCAGGTCCCCGAAGGCGGCAGCTATGGTCGCCGCGAGGAAGACGTGATCAACGCCCTGCGCGCACGGGTGCGCAGCTACGAGGCGCATATGGATGCGATCGAAATCCGCAAGGCGGCTGGGGAGTTGCGCGCGATCTGGGTGCTGGGCAACGAGTACCTCCAGGAGGCCGCGCCCTGGTCGCTGTTCAAGACCGACCCCGAGGCCGCCGCCGCCGTCACGCGCTTCGCGCTGAACCTGATCGGCGTCTACGCTGCGCTGTCGCAGCCCTTCATTCCCGATGCAAGCGCCGAGATGGCCGCTTCGATGGGCATCGACGCGCTGGACTGGCCCGACGACTGCGACGCCGCGCTGTCGCGGCTGGCACCGGGTCACGCGTTCCGGGTGCCCGAAGTGATGTTCGCCAAGATCAGCGACGAGGCCCGCGAGGACTGGCAGACCCGCTTCTCGGGGCAGCGCGACTGAACCGCAAGGGACACGCGGCACTCGCCCGACGGAAGACTCGACTTTTCATTGCAGCGTCGCAATAATCTGCGTTGTCCGCATATCTTTTGCCGACGGGTGGCACGGGATCGGCGGGCGCAGACAGCGGCGCGCATGAAACCCGAGCATCTGGACAGTTGGCTGAACGCCCCGGATGACGCCTTCGAAGCCTTCTTCGAACAGGCGCCGGTCTACATGTTCTCGGCCAGCGCAGACTGGACCATCACGCGCGCCAGCAAGGCATGGTGCGAAGGGTCCGGCCACGCGCTCGATGACCTGCGCGGGCGCTGCGCGCTGGAATTTCTGGCCCCGGAAAGCCGCGAGAAGGCCGAAACGGAAACCCTGCCGCGTTTTACCGAAACGCGCGTGATCGAAGGGGTGCAGCTGGATTTCCTGCGCGCCGACGGGTCGGTGCTGCCTGTGGTGCTGTCGGCGCGGGCCCAGATCGACGATACCGGCCGTGTCATCCGTGTGCTGGTGACGATGTTCGACAACAGCGAAGCCAAGGCCGCGCAGGCCGCGCTGAGCGCCGCCATCGCCGAGGTCAAGGAAGCGAACGCCTCCAAGTCGCGCTTCCTTGCCGCCATGAGCCACGAGATCCGGACCCCCATGAACGCGATCCTCGGGTTCGCGCAGTTGCTGAAGATGTCCGATCTCGACGACAAGCGGCGCGCCCATGTGGACGCCATCCAAAGCGCCGGCGGCACGCTGATGAACCTTCTGACCGATCTTCTGGATCTCAGCCAGATGGAAGCGGGTCACATCAAGATCGAGGCAAAACCATTTGATCTGGATGATTTTCTTGGTCAGCTTGCAGATTGGTGGCAGACCGCCGCGGCGGACAAGGGCCTGCGGCTGCGGATCGCCAAGGACCAGGGCTTGCCGGGATGCATCATTTCGGACAAGGGGCGCATCCAGCAGGTTCTGAACAATTTCCTGGGCAATGCGGTGAAGTTCACCGAACAGGGCCGCATCACCCTCGCCATCGAGGAGATCGCCCATCATGGGGCCCACCGCCGCATCCGCTTTGAGGTGAGCGACACCGGCCCCGGCCTGAGCGACGCGCAGACCGAGCGGTTGTTCCAGCCCTTCGTGCAGGTCGGCGCCGATTGCAGCAACGAACGCGGCGGCTGGGGGCTTGGCCTGTCGATCTGCCACCAGATCGCCACGGCGATGGGCGGCACGGTGGGAGTGGCGTCGCGGGTCGGCGTCGGATCCACCTTCCATTTCGAGGTCGATGTCGGCACACCAGCGCCTCTTTCCGACGATCCCGGTGGGTCCGACGGCACCGGATGCGAGCGGGACGAGCCGCGGCGCGGCGGGGCGACGGACGACCCGGCGGGCTTGCATATCCTCGTGGCCGAGGACAACCCGGCCAGCCGCACAATGATGCGCGAGATGCTGACCGAACTCGGTCACCGCGTCACCACCACGCCCGACGGGCTGGCCGCCGTGCGCGAAATCGAATCGCAGCCGTTCGACATGGTGTTCATGGACGTGGCGATGCCGCAGCTCGACGGGCTGGGTGCCACTCGCCTGATCCGCAGCGCGCCGCCACCGCGCCATGTGACACCGATCATCGGCTGCTCGGCGCATATTGCCGATCCGGGCCGCTTCCGCGCCGCGGGCATGGATGATTTCCTGCCCAAGCCGGTGGACCGCGACCGCCTGCAACACCTGATCCGGCAATTCGCGCCCCAAACACGGGGCGGCGACGGCGGTGGATCGGACGCACGCTGAACCCGGTTCCGGCGACGGCTGCGACGCCTGCGCACGATCCGAACACGGTTTTGTCATGGCCCCGTCACGATGTTTCGCGTAAACCGCGCCCATGAAACCCGCCGCCGCGTCCCGCACGAAACACGTTCGCACGCTTTTCCTGTCCGATATCCACCTCGGCACGCGCGGTTGTCAGGCGGACATGCTTCTGGATTTCCTTGGGCGGCACGAGGCCGACAAGATCTTCCTTGTCGGCGACATCTTCGACGGCTGGCGCCTGCGGCGGGGCTGGCACTGGCCACAGGCCCACAACAACGTGGTCGAAGCGCTCATGGCCAAAGCCCATGCCGGAACCCCGATCACATACATTCCCGGCAACCATGACGAGGTGATGCGCAGCTATCTTGGCACCCATTTCGGCGGGATCGAGGTCAAGGCCAACGACGAGCATGTGACAGCCTGCGGCAAGCGGCTGCTTGTCACGCATGGCGACCAGTACGATGTAGTGGTGATGAACGCCAAGTGGCTGGCGCATGTGGGCGACCGCGCCTACAACGCGGTGCTGATCCTCAACACAGCGGTGAACCGGGTCCGTCGTCTTTGGGGCGGGCAGTTCTGGTCGCTGTCGAACTGGGCCAAACAGCAGGTCAAGCGGGCTGTCAACTTCATTGGCGAATACGAGACGGTGCTTGCCGACGAGGCCCGGCGCGGCGGTTACGACGGGATCGTGTGCGGTCATATCCACAAGGCCGAACTGCGCCCGGTCGATGACATCCTTTATGTCAATTGCGGCGACTGGGTGGAAAGCTGCACCGCGATCGTGGAACATCACGACGGCACGCTGCAACTGATCGACTGGGCCCGAAAGGTGCGCCAGTCCAACCACCGCAAGCGGCTGCGGGCACGGGCGCAGGTCCAAACCCCGGCTCCGGCTCCCGCCCCGCTGGCCGAAAACCCAACGGAAAAAGCCCACTGAACGCCAGGGGCCACAGGAACACGCGCACATGTCCCAGACAGACCTTGCCCGCCAGCAGCTTTCCGGCGCCGTTCACCAGAACCGTGCATTCAGCCGTACCGGTTTGCAGGAACGCGCTTTTTCCAAGCTTTTCCAGGGACTGGTCTATGCCCAGATCTGGGAGGATCCGGTCGTCGACATGGACGGGCTCGCGCTGGAGCCGGGCGACAACATCGTTTGCATCGCGTCGGGCGGCTGCAACATGATGAGCTACCTGACCCGCGCGCCCGGTTCGATTTCTGCGGTGGACTTGTCGCCTGCGCATGTGGCGCTGAACCGGCTGAAGATCGCGGCCGCGACGGCGTTGCCGGATCACGCGGCCTTTTACGACTTCTTCGGACATGCCGACCGGCCCGGAAACCCCGCGCTCTATGACCGCCACATCGCACCCGTGCTGGACGCGCAAAGCCGCGCCTGGTGGGAAACGCGCCAAGGCCGCCTGCGCCGCCGGATCGACATGTTCGCGCACGGCTTCTACCGCTTTGGCGCATTGGGCCGGTTCATCACCGCGATGCACGCTGTCTCCCGCATCGGCGGGGTGGACTATGCCCCGCTGCTTGCGGCGCGCACCCTTGAAGAACAGACCGCTTTCTTCGACAGCCAGATCGCGCCGCTGTTCGAAAACCGGCTGGTCCGGATGCTGGCGCGCCGCCGTGCCTCGCTGTTCGGGTTGGGCATCCCGCCCGCCCAGTTCGAGAAACTGGCCAGCGACGGCGGCGGCGACATCGTGCCGGTGCTTCGCGAACGAACCCGCAAGCTGATGTGCGATTTCCCGATATCCGAGAACTATTTCGCCTGGGCGGCCTTCAACCGTGGCTATCGCGCGGATGGCACTGGGCCTGTGCCGCCCTATCTGAATGCTGCGAATTACGACGCGGTCCGCGCCCATGCCCCGCGCGCGAGCATCGTCAACCGCTCGCTCACCGACATGCTGGCCGACCGCGAAGGGGCCAGCACGCAGGCCTATGTGCTGCTCGATGCGCAGGACTGGATGACCGATGCGCAACTCGAGGCGCTGTGGACCCAGATCACCCGCACCGCGACCCCTGGCGCAAGGGTGCTGTTCCGCACCGGCGGCGCCCCCGACATCCTGCCCGGCCGCGTCCCCGACAGCATCCTGTCGCGCTGGCGCTACCAGCCGGGCTGCGAAGACCTGTGGGCGCGGGACCGGTCCGCGATCTACGGTGGCGTGCATGTCTACCGGTTCGAGGGCTGAGCGATGGCAGGCACCACCACGAACCATGACCAGTTGATGAACGCGGTCTACCGCAACCAGCGCTTCATCTACGACGTGACGCGCAAGTACTACCTGCTTGGCCGCGACCGGCTGATCGAGGGGCTGGACGTGCCGCCGGGCGGCAGCGTGCTGGAAGTCGCCTGTGGCACCGGGCGCAACCTGATCAAGGCCGGCCGGGCTTATCCAGATGCGCGGCTTTACGGCTTCGACATCTCGACCGAAATGCTGACCACGGCGCGCGCGAACCTGGCGCGGGCGGGCATGGCGGACAGGGTGCAATTGATACAGGCTGACGCCACTGATTTCAGCGCTGACACGCTGTTCGGTCAGCCCGCTTTCGACCGCGTCTTCATCTCCTACAGTCTGTCGATGATACCCGATTGGCAAGCCGCGCTCGACTGTGCGCTGCGCCAGACCGCGCCGGGGGGGCAGCTTGCGGTGGTGGATTTCAGCCAGCAGGCCGACCTTCCACGCTGGTTTTCCAAGGGCTTGCTGGCATGGCTGGCGAAGTTCCACGTCGCGCCGCGGCGCGAGTTACCAGGCGCGGTCACGCAGCTGGCCGACCGCGACGGCGCAAGGGCCGAGCTGTCGCACCTCTACCGCGACTATGCCGTATTGGGCCGCATCCACCGCGCAGACACTCCGGCGCCGTCTTAATTGTTTCATTCGACAACAGGCCGGTCCTGCGCCTAGACTGCCGCGCAACGCAATGCACGGACCGCCATGAGACAGCTTCCCGACGGGCTTCGCCCCGACCGCCCCGCCCGTTCCGACCGCGCCTTCGTCACTCTGGTCACCAATGCCGACTACGTACTGGGGGCACGGGCGCTGTTACGGTCCATAGCGCTGACCGGCACGGCGGCCGACATGGTGGTACTGCACACGGCTGCCGTCGCCGCGCGGGATCTCGACGGGCTGCGAGACCTCGGTGCCCGGCTGGTCCGCACCGAACTGCTGCCGACTTCGGCGGCGTTCAACACTGCCCATTCGCGCCGCAACCAGCATGCCGCCGCGCCCTTCACAAAGGGCGAGAAGCCTACCTTTCACACCCCGCTCGACAATTTCGTCAAGCTGCGGCTGTGGCAACTGACCGAGTACCGCGCAGTGGTCTTCATCGACGCAGACGCGCTGGTGCTGCGCAACGTGGACCGGCTGTTCGACTATCCCGAATTCTGCGCCGCGCCGAACGTCTATGAAGGCATGGCGGATTTTCACCGGCTGAATTCGGGCGTATTCACCGCGCGCCCCGACAGTGACACCTTCGCCGACATGCTGACCCGCATCGACAGGCCCGGCACCTTCTGGCGGCGCACCGATCAGACATTTCTCGAACACTACTTCCCCGACTGGCACGGGCTACCGGTGACCTTCAACATGCTGCAATACGTGTGGTTCAACATGCCCGAGCTATGGGACTGGGGCAGCATCCGGATCCTGCACTACCAGTACGAGAAACCCTGGCAGACACCCCATCCCAAGGCGCAAGAACTGGCCCCGCTGATCGCGCTTTGGCAGGCCTATGTCTCGGGCGGGCCGATCCCGGCACTGGACACGCTGCCCGCCGCGGCATGAGGCTGCTGCTGACCGGTGCGTCGGGCTACCTTGGCGGGTTCATCGCGGCCCGCGCACGGGCTGAAGGGACGGCGCTGACGGTGCTGGGTCGCAAGGCCCCCGACAGCGGCGGCTGGCTCCGGTTCGATCTGGACGCCCCACCGTCCGCCCTGCCCGCCGCCGACGCGCTGGTCCACGCCGCGTTCTCCCACGTGCCGGGCCGGTATCGCGGGGGCGAGGGCGACGATGCGGACGGCTTCGTGCGGCGCAACCGCGATGGCAGCGCGCGCCTGTTCGACGCTGCGCAGGCCGCGGGCATCGGGCGAGTGGTTTTTCTGTCCTCACGCGCGGTCTATGGCCCGCGCCCGCCGGGCACGCGCTTGCGCGAAGACGACGCGCTTGCGCCCGACACGCTCTATGGTCGCATGAAGGCCGACACCGAGGCGGACCTGCACGCCCGCGCGACGCCGGGCTTCACCCCTTCAAGCCTGCGCATCACCGGCGTCTACGGGCAGGCCGTCCCCGGCACGCCGCACAAATGGGCCGACCTGCTGTCCGATTTCGCGGCGGGCCGCCCGATCGCCCCGCGTATCGCCACGGAAGTGCACGGCGCGGACATGGCAGCCGGGCTCTGGGCCGTGCTGACCGCACCACCCGGTCAGGTGACGGGACGCGCCTTCAACCTGTCGGACCTGATGCTCGACCGGCACGAGTTGCTGTCGCTTTATGCGGACCTGCACGGCATCCCGCACGCCCCACCAGACCGCGCCCCCGGTCCACCGCCGAACGAAATGGCCTGCGACAGCCTCGCGGCGCTTGGCTGGCAGCCTGGGGGCTTGCCGCGGCTGCGCGCGACGTTGGCCGCGCTGCCCCCGGGCGGCTAGGGCATCGCGAAGGTCAGGGACGCCCACCGCGACAGCCAGACGGCCTCGCGCGCGGCGGGATCGCCCTCCACCGGCTCCAGCGTGGTGAAGTTGGCCAGCACTTCCGCCCCTGCGGGCAGCACCGCCGTCACCCGGCCCCGCGCGTCGCTGCGCAGCGTGTCGCGGGTGACCTTGCCGCCATGGCGCACGAACAGTTCCATCTGGGCATCGGCGCGCGGCGCGCCGCCATCGAACATCCGCAAGACGACCGGCCCTCCGTCGCGCACCGTGTAGGGGTTGGTTTCTGCCACGATCTCCACTTCGAGACCGAGACGCCGATCCGCGCCGCTGCGCCCATCCCCCACCGCCACCAGCGATTTCGCATGGCGGAAATACATCTCGCGGAAGCCATTGTCCGGCAGGCCGCGCGCGCGGTGCAGATCGCGCGCCGCGCCAAGGTCGTGCTGTCCGGTAAACGCCTCGAACCGGTCCCAGCCGTCATAGGTCAGCCACAGCGCCGTGGTTTCATGCACGATGACCCACAGTCCAGTCGCGGGAGGCTCCAACGCCAGCGCCGGGCGGTCGCCCATCCGGCCAGACACGGGGCGCAGACGGTCCGCCGGACCAGCCTCGAAACGCAGGAAATTGTCGGGCACGTAGGGATAGCTCGCGCCCGCGAACATCTCTCCGATCTTGAGGCTGGCGCGCAACGCGTCCCCCGGTCCAAGCGTGTAGGCCTGCGGTTCGATCCAGAATTCGTGGGCCCGCGCCGCCATCGGCGCGCACAACCCCAACACGATTGCCAGCGCCGCGCGCGCGCCGCGAAAAGGTTCCGTCATGCCCATGCTCCTCGTCCGGCCGGCACCATCAGGTCGCTTCACCCTCACAGCCCGTGGGCAGGTGTCAAGACGTGTGCGCGGAACAACGGGGTCGGCAGGCGTCAGCCGCCCTGCTAGGACTTGGGCCTGTCGCCAGCAACTCCGGTCCGCCATGCCCTTGCGCCACATCCTTCACGTCCTTCTGATTTGCCTTGCCGCACTGTGTTCTGCAGCCCTTGCGCAGGCCCATGAAACTCGTCCGGCGGTGGCCGACCTGACGATCGGCGCGGCGCAGGTCACGCTGATCGTCACCCTGCCCCTGGAGCCGGTCCTCGCCGGGGTCGACCTTGGCAGCGTCACCGACACCAATGACAGCCCCCGCGCGGCGGAGCACGACGCGCTGCGCGCTTTGCCCGCCGCCGCCCTGGAGGACCGGATGCGCGCGGCCTGGCCCGCGCTTGGCCGCCTGTTCAGGCTGGAAAGCGGCGGGTCGGTTCTGCCGCTGGCAGTGGTCGGCGTCACCGTGCCGGAAGGCATCCCGCGCGATCTGCCGCGCGACGGGCGGCTGACGCTCGTGGCCGATCTGCCGGCAGGGGGCGCGCCGGTCAGCTTCTCTGTCGCGCCGATGCTGGGGCCGCTGATACTGCGCCAGACCGGCGAAGGAGGTTATACCGGCTATCTCACCGGCGGGGTGTCCACGCCGCCGTTGGAGCGCGCGGGCCGCGCCGGGCTTGACGGCCTGGGAAGCTATGTCGTCGCGGGCTACCGGCACATCGTCCCGCTGGGCGTCGATCACATCCTGTTCGTGCTTGGGCTGTTCTTCTACTCGTCGCAGCTGCGGCCGCTGCTGTTGCAGGTCACCGCTTTCACGCTGGCGCACACCGTGACGCTGGGCCTTGCCACCTTCGGCATCTTCGATCTGCCGCGCGCGCTGGTGGAGCCGCTGATCGCCGCGTCCATCGTCTGGATCGCAGTCGAGAACATACGCCAGCGCGGGGTGGTGCCGAGCGCGGAAAAAACCCGCGTCCGGCTGGTCGTGGTGACCAGCTTCGGGCTGCTGCACGGGCTGGGCTTCGCGGCGATGCTGGCGCAACTGGGCCTGCCCGAGGGCGCGCGCCTCGCCGCGCTGGCGGCGTTCAACATCGGGGTGGAGCTGGGCCAGCTCGCGGTGATCGCGGCGGCCTTCGTGACGGTCGGCCTGTGGTTTCGTGCCCGGCCCTGGTATACCGCGTGGATCGCGCGCCCCGCGTCCGCCCTGATCGGGCTGGCCGGAGCCTACTGGCTGATGACCGCGCTGCTGTGACTCGCCGGGTTGGCACAGGTCGGCGCAGCACCGGCCCGCCTCGGTCCGGACCAGTGCGCGGGTGGAAGGCTGTCAGGCAGTGTCAGCGTCCCGTTCGTCCTGCGGGTCATCGCCACCACCCGGCGCAAGCCTGCCGCGATACCCGCGCGCGACGACGAACTTCTCGGAACTGTCGGACCGGCTGGATGGCGGCTTGACGTTCGACACCTTGTCGAAACGCTGCTTGAGAAGGGTCTGCAACTGCCCCTCCGCACCGCCCGCCAGCACCTTCGCCACGAAGGTGCCGCCCACGTCGAGAACATCGAAAGCGAGTTCCGCCGCCGCCTCGCACAGTGCGACAATGCGCAAATGGTCGGTCTGCTTGTGTCCCGAGCTTGCCGCCGCCATGTCCGACATCACCACGTCCGCAGGTCCGCCAAGCCAGTCCTTGACCTGAGCGTCCGCCCCGTCGGCCATGAAATCCAGCACATGGATCTCGGCGCCGGGGATCGGGTCCACCTCCTGCAGGTCCAGCCCGATGATCCGCCCGCGCGCCTTGCCCGCCTTCTCGCCAAGCGCGTTGATACGCGGCACCGCAACCTGCAGCCAGCCGCCCGGCGCGCACCCGAGGTCCACGACCCGGGCCCCGGGAACGAGAAACCGGAACTGGTCGTCCAGATCCATGATCTTGAAGGCCGCGCGCCCGCGATAGCCTTCGGCCCGCGCCCGCGCCACATAGGGGTCGTTGAGCTGGCGCTGCAGCCACTTCGTGGAGGACATCTTGCGCCCGCGCGCCGTCTTGACCTTCACGAAAAGGTCGCGCTGGCCGCGCCCGCTGGTCTTCTTGGCCATCTCAGGCTCCCTTTCCGCCGGACTTTCCCGCCGGACTATCCGCCGTCGGAAACACGCCGTCCCGGCTCATCTGTGCATAGAGAAGCCCCTCGCGCAGCCCACGGTCCGCCACCGACAGCCGGTCGGTCGGCCACAGCCGCAGAAGCGCCTGCAGGATCGCGGCGCCGGGCATGATCAGCATGTGCCGGTCGCGCCCGATCCGCGCGTCGTTCTTGCGCCCTTCGGGACCAAGCCGCAGATAGTCGCGGATCACCGCGTCGATCTGGTCCGAAGTCAGAACCAGCCCGTCCACCAAGGCCCTGTCGTATCGGCGCAGCCCGAGATGGGAGGCCGCAACCGTCGTGACCGTGCCCGAAGTGCCGACGATCTGAAAACCGGCCTTCTGGTGAATACCGGCATAGGGGATGAAGTCGGCCAGATTCTCTTCGAAATACCAGCTCATCAGCGCGAAGGCGCCCGCGTCGTCCTGCACGTCGGCAAAGCGGTCGCGCAACGTTGCCACGCCCAGCGGGACCGATATCCAGTCCACCACGCGCGCGCCGAAACCGGCATCGGCGAAGGAACAACCATGCAGCGAAAGCACCGCTGCCGACCGCCGTTCGGGCGCGACATCCGACAGGTCGATCCAGACCAGTTCGGTGGACCCGCCGCCGATATCGACCACCAGCAACTGGTCCGCGCCGGTATGCACCAGCGGACCGCAGCTGACGACGGCGAGGCGGGCTTCTTCTTCGGGTGTGATGACCTCAAGCTCGAGGCCGGTTTCCCGGCGCACCTGCGCGATGAAGGATGCCCCGTTGCGCGCACGGCGACACGCCTCGGTGGCCACCAGCCGCATCTTGCGCACCTTGTGCTGGTCGAGCTTGCGCTGGCACACGCGCAGCGCCTGCACAGTTCGGCGGATCGACAGGCGCGAAAGAGTTCCCGACGACTCCAGCCCGGCGCCAAGTTGAACAGCCTTCGAGAAGCTGTCGATGATGCGCACCTGATTGCCGTCGGCACGGGCGATCAGCATGCGGCAACTGTTTGTTCCCAGATCGAGCGCCGCATACGGCTCTTTCCGGACGACGACCTTGGGGCCGCGATCAACCGTTTCCGGGATCGCGGCCGCCTGGCCGGGACGCTTGGGCGTCATTTGCGCCCTCCATTTTCAGTTGAGCTAAATGTAAACATCCCACCGGTGCGACGCAAGCGGCGTCACCGCGTCGCTGGAAGCTCCCGCCATGTCGAAATTCGACCGCGCCGAAGCAGGTTGGCCTGCTAGCGCTGGGGAAAGCAGCGGCGCGAGGGAGACGGGCCATGTCGGGGATCACGGTGGTCTATTGGCGGGACATCCCCGCGCAAGTGCTGGCAGGGCGCGGCCGCGCGGCCACGAAGCTGCCGCTGCCCGAACGGTTCGAGCAGGCGATCGACCGCGCCGCCATGCGCAGCGGGGCGGCCGGAACCGATGAGTACCTCGCCCAGTGGCGGCGTGCGCCGGGCGCGCCCGATCTCGGCTCCGATGCCGCGCAGGCTGCCGAACGGCTGGTGCAGGACTACGACGATGCGCGCCTGAAAAGGCTGGTCGAGAACAATGGATGGGGCTGACCCCGCCCGGAACGGAGACGTGACATGGCCCTTGTGAATTTCCGCCGCCCCCGCGACACGGCCGCCGCCGCGGACCAAGCTGCGCTCGCCGACCTGCTGGACGGCCACTCGATCGAGGTGATGCCGCGCACCGCCGCCGGAATCGCCGATTTCCCGGCGCTGCTGCCGCGCGGCACGCGGGTCTACATCGCGCATATCGACGGCACGCCGATCGACGAGATGGTGGCGACCGCGGCGCGGCTGGCACGGGACGGGTTCGACGTGATGCCGCATTTCCCTGCGCGCAGCATTCCCGACGCCGCCACGCTGGACGACTGGATCGCGCGCTACCAGGGCGAAGCCGGGGTGCACCAGGCGCTTCTGCTGGCGGGCGGGCGGGATACGCCCAGCGGCAGTTTCGACAATTCGATGGAACTGCTCGGCTCCGGCGCGTTCGACCGTGCGGGCTTCACCCGCCTGCACGTGGCCGGCCACCCCGAAGGCAACCGCGACATCGACCCGGACGGGTCGGACCGCGCGGTGATGGACGCGCTGCGCTGGAAACAGGCCTTCGCCGACCGCAGCGATGCGCGCATGGCGCTGGTCACGCAGTTCTGCTTCGAGGCGGACCCGGTGATCGCATGGGCGGACCGCCTTCAGGCCGAGGGGATCACCCTGCCGATCCATATCGGCATCGCCGGTCCGGCGAAACTGCAGACGCTGATCCGTTTTTCCGTCGCTTGCGGTGTCGGCGCATCGCTGCGCGTGCTTCAGCGCCGGGCGCGCGACGTCACCAAACTGCTGATGCCGTTCGAGCCAACCGAGATCCTGACCGCGCTGGCACGGCACAAGGCGGCGAGCCCCGGATTTGGGATCGAACGGGTGCACTTCTTCCCGCTTGGCGGTATTGCTGCGGCGTGCGAATGGGCCACCGCCCGTTCCGAGCCCCGGGAGAGACCGTGACATCGCCAGACCAGCCGACCGCCGCCCTGCTTTTCGATCTCGACGGCACCCTGATCAATTCAGACGTCCTGCATTTCGAGGTATTCCGCGACCTCTTCGCCGAGCGCGGCCGCGAGATCGATGAAGCGTTCTACCTGCAGAACGTGCATGGCCAACTGAACGCCGACATCTTCGCTGTCCACCTGCCCGGCGAGGACGCCGCCGCGCTTTCGGACGACAAGGAAGCCCGGTTCCGCGACCGGCTGGATGCCGACGTGCCGCCGATGCCCGGCACCGTCGCCCTGCTCGAAACGGCGCGCTCCCGCGGCTGGGGGCTGGCCGTGGTCACCAACGCGCCGCGCGTCAACGCTGCGACAATGCTGGCCGCGATCGGACTGACAGATGCGTTCGACACCATCGTGATCGGCGAGGAATGCACCCGCGCCAAGCCGCACCCGGACCCGTATCTGGCGGCGATGGAGGCGCTCAAGGTGCCGCCCGCCGCCTGCCTCGCCTTCGAGGACAGCCCGTCGGGCCTGCGTGCCGCGCGCGCCTCTGGGGCATACACGGTCGGCATCCGCTCGTCTTTGCAGGATGCGCCGCTGCGCGCCGCCGGGGCGCAGGCGACGCTGGCAGATTTCACCGACCCCGACCTCACCCCCCTTCTCGACCGGCTGAAAGGATAAGCCCGATGACCAGAACGACCGTCGAATCCGCCACCCGCACCGTGACCATCGGGTTCGACGAGCCGTTCTGCGTCATCGGCGAGCGAATAAATCCCACCGGCCGGAAGAAGCTCGCGGCCGAACTCGAGGCCGGGGACTTCTCGACCGTGGAACGCGACGCGCTGATGCAGGTCGCCTGCGGGGCGATGGTGCTGGATGTGAACGCGGGCGTTGTCTACAATTCCAATCCCAACCCGAACGAAACCGAACCGCCGCTGATGGGCCGGATGATCGAACTGGTCCAGGGGCTGGTCGACGTGCCGCTCTGCATCGACAGTTCGGTGCCAGGCGCGCTCGAGACCGGGCTGGAACTGGCCAGTGGCCGTCCGCTGCTGAACTCCGTTACCGGAGAGGAAGAGCGTCTGGACGCGATCCTGCCGCTGGTGAAGAAATACAACGTGCCCGTCGTGGCGATCTCGAACGACGACACCGGCATTTCCGAAGACCCCGACGTGCGCTTCGCGGTGGCGCGCAAGATCGTGCAGCGCGCGGCCGATTTCGGCATCCCGGCCCATGACATCGTCGTCGATCCACTGGTGATGCCCGTGGGCGCGATGGCGACCGCCGGGCGGCAGGTCTTCGCGCTGGTGCGCCGCCTGCGCGAGGAGTTGGGCGTGAACACCACCTGCGGCGCGTCGAACATCAGCTTCGGGCTGCCGCACCGGCACGGGATCAACGCGGCCTTTTTGCCGATGGCGATCGGCGCGGGCATGACCAGTGCGATCATGAACCCGCTCCGCCCGGTCGAGATGGAGGCGATCCGCGCCGCCAATTTCCTGATGGACCATGACGCGAACGGCAGCGCGTGGATCGGCTTCTCGCGGATTCTCGACGCCGTGGCCGAAGGCGCCGATTTCGCCGAAGCCAGCCAGGCAGCGCAGGCCGCAGGAAGCGGGCGCGGCGGGCGCAGACGCCGCCGGGGCTGACACGCTGCCCGCGCGGTCCGAAAACGACGCGCTACATGCCGCAAACCGCGCCGACCGCACGCTGCGCCCGTCCTATGCGGGGGCGACGTAGGCGAACGCAAGGGAGGTGCGCGATGCTTGACGAAGACCGGGTCACCGAACCCTGCGTTCTGGCCGCGAACGATCTGCCGATCGAACGGTTCGCGGACCCGTCCTATGGCACGGTGTCGTGGCAGACGCTGTTCACCGCCGACCGCACGCCGACGCGCGACCTGACCTGCGGGCTGGCGCATCTTGCGACGGGCGACTGCCTCGCACTGCACCGTCACGCGCAGGCCGAGATCTATTTCGGCGTGTCCGGCACGGCGCGGGTCATGATCGACGGCACCGCCCATGCGATCGGGCCCGGCGTCGCGGTTTTCATCCCCGGCGGCGCGGTGCATGGCATTTTCGCCGACACCGAGGCCGCGCAGTTCTTTTATGCCTTCGCCACCGACAGTTTCGCGGACGTGGAATACCAGTTCCTCGCCGACGCGGCGCCGGAACTGGTGCCCGCCGATGTCGCAGCGGACCCGGCAATGCCCGATTTGCTGGACCCCACGCCGGAAATCTACCTCGGCGATTACCCGGTACAGTGACCGGCGCAGCGACGGGTGCGGCGCGGGCCCGCCGCGTCGCTGCCGTCCGCAAAGGGTCGCTGACGGCGCAGGACGAGGGGGCGCAGGCGTGCTGATCTTGGCCTCAACCGCCGCCCTACCGATGGACGCCGCCCCGTGACCGAGGACGTGACCCCGACCCCGCTCCCAGATCCGCTCGTGATCTTCCTGCCCTCGGGCAAACGCGGGCGCTTCGCACGCGGCACGCCGGTCCTGACGGCGGCGCGGCAACTCGGGGTGGACCTCGATTCGGTCTGCGGGGGGCGCGGCATCTGCTCGCGCTGCCAGGTCGCCCCGGCAACGGGCAACTTCGCCAAGCATGGTGTGACAGTCACCGCCGACGCGCTGTCGCCGTGGAACGCCGTAGAGGAACGCTACCGCGCAAAACGCGGCCTTGCACACGGGCGGCGGCTGGGCTGCCAGGCCACGGTTCAGGGTGACGTCGTGATCGACGTACCGCCCGAAAGCCAGATGCATCGCCAGATCGTGCGCAAATCGGCAGGCGACCGGGTGATGGCGATGGACCCCGCCACGCGGCTGTTTGTCGTAGACGTGGCCGAACCCGACATGCACGATCCGTCAGGCGATTTCGACCGTTTGCGCGCGGCGCTGACCGCGCAATGGGGCGTTGCCGACACGTTGCGCTGCGATCCGGCGCTGCTGCCGCGCCTGCAGGGCGTGCTGCGCAAGGGCGGCTGGCAAGTCGCAGCCGCCGTGTTCGACGACGGCACCGAAGCGCCTCGCCTTGTCGGCCTGTGGCCGGACCTGCCGGCAGGCGGGCTATACGGGCTGGCGATCGACCTCGGTTCCACCACCATCGCGGCGCATCTGTGCGATCTGACCGCCGGGTCGGTGGTCGCGTCAGGCGGCGTCATGAACCCGCAGATCCGCTTCGGCGAGGATCTGATGAGCCGTGTGTCCTACGCGATGATGAACCCAGGCGGCGCGCAGGAGATGACGGCGGCGGTGCGGACCGCACTCGATACGCTGGTGCGCGATCTTGCGGCAGAGGCCGGGATCGATCCCGCGCTGCTGGTCGAGGTGGCGCTGGTGTGCAACCCGGTGATGCATCATCTGCTGCTGGGCATCGACCCTGTGGAGTTGGGGCAGGCCCCCTTTGCGCTGGCGCAGTCGGGCGCGCTGCGGATGGCGGCGCGCGATCTCGGGCTGGGCGCGCTCGCGCCCACAGCGCGCGCTTACGTCCTGCCCTGCATCGCGGGCCATGTCGGCGCCGATGCCGCCGCCGTAGCGCTGGCAGAAGCGCCGGACCGCTCGGACGACCTTGTGCTCGTCGTGGACGTGGGCACCAATGCCGAATTGCTGCTGGGCGACCGCAGCCGCGTGCTGGCCTGCTCCTCGCCCACCGGCCCGGCGTTCGAGGGCGCGCAGATCAGCGCGGGCCAGCGCGCCGCGCCCGGCGCGATCGAACGGGTCCGCATCGACCCCGCAACCGGCGCCGCGCGGCTGCGGGTCATCGGCAGCGACCTTTGGTCCGACGATCCGGGCTTCGACGCCGGGCTGCCGGGCGGTCGCATCACGGGCATCTGCGGCTCCGGCATCATCGAAGCGGTGGCCGAAATGCGCATGGCCGGATTGCTGGATGCGAGCGGCCTCATCGGGTCGCCCGGCGCCACCGGCTGCGACCGCATCGTGCCAGACGGGCGAACCTTTTCCTACGTGCTGCATGACGGGCGCGCTACGGGCGGGCCGCTTATCGCGGTCACACAGGGAGACATCCGCGCGATCCAGCTCGCGAAATCCGCGCTTTATGCCGGGGCACGACTGCTAATGGACGAATTCGGCACGCAAGGCGTGGACCGGGTGGTGCTGGCCGGGGCGTTCGGCGCGCATATTTCGCCGCTGCACGCGATGGTGCTGGGCATGATCCCGGATTGCGCGCTGGACAAGGTCCGTTCGGCCGGCAACGCGGCGGGCACCGGCGCGCGGATGGCGCTATGCAGCCGCGCGGCGAGGCGCCAGGTCGAAACGCTCGCCACGCGGATCGTCAAGGTCGAGACCGCCATCGCGCCGCGCTTCCAGGAGCATTTCGTCGCCGCCAACGCCCTGCCCCATGCCGCCGATCCGTTTCCCCTTCTGCGCGCCCATACGCCGCTGCCGGATCCGTCCTTCGGCGCTGCTGCGGGGGGCGGGCGGCGCCGCGCACGCGGACGCGCCAACACCTCGGATACGCCGGGCGGGCGGACACAGGAACAGGCTTGACCGGACCGCGCCGCAAGGCTAATCCCCGCGCTACGCGGGTGTAGCTCAATGGTAGAGCAGCAGCTTCCCAAGCTGACGACGAGGGTTCGATTCCCTTCACCCGCTCCAATCCATCTTCACCGCTGATCCGGCCGCATCATGTGCCCGGTGCATGGCACGCCGCGATTTGCGCTACGGTTCCGTGCGACGCAGGAAAGCGTCGGGAAAGCCCTGACCGCGCAGATCGCGCCGGGCCGCAGCGGCCGCGGCCTCATCCTCGAAGGGACCCGCAAAAAGTACGAAGAGGCGCGGGAAGTCCTGCCGCAACAGGCTGTAGCCCTGCCCCGACAGGTCGGCGGCGATCCGGTCCGCCGTGCTGTTCGCGGTGAACGCGCCAAGCTGCACGTAGATGCCCGGCATCGGAAAGGCGGGAACCGCATCCGCCCGGCTGGGCGGGATGCGCGGCAGCGCCTCGGCGGCGGAGCGTTCGATGCTGGGCTCAGCGCCGCAGACCGGCGTGCCCGCCGGGTCGAGCCGCTGCGCCCAGACGGTACGCGCGCCCAGTGTCGCACGGTGAAACACGCAGCCCGCGCTGTCCACGTAGACATCGCCCGTGAAATCCGCGGGCGGAGTTTCGGCAGGGGACGCGGCGGCCGCTCCCGCCGCGGCCGCCAGCAGCGCCGCTGCCGCCCACCGACTCATTTTGTGCCGAACATCCGGTCGCCCGCATCGCCCAGACCGGGATAGATATAGCCCTTCTCGGTCAGCCCCGTGTCCAGCGCAGCGGTCACGATCGGCACGTCGGGATGCGCCTCCTTCATCCGTGCGACGCCCTCGGGCGCGGCCAGCAGGCACAGGAAGCGGATGTTCGTGGCGCCCGCCTGCTTCAGCAGATCGATGGCCGCGGCCGATGAATTGCCGGTCGCCAGCATGGGGTCCACCGCGATCACCAGCCGGTCGGCCAGCCCCTCGGGCACCTTGAAATAGTATTGCACCGGCTGCAGCGTCTCCTCGTCGCGGTAAAGGCCGACGAAGCCGACCCGTGCCGAGGGAACGAGTTCCAGCACCCCGTCCAGCAGCCCGTTCCCCGCGCGCAGGATGGAAATAAGCGCCATCTTCTTGCCGTCGATCACGGGCGCGTTCATCGGCATCAGCGGCGTGTCGATCGCCTTGGTGGTCAGGTCCATGTTGCGCGTGATCTCGTAGGCCAGAAGCTGGCTGATCTCGCGCAGGAGCTGGCGGAACTTCGCGGTGGAGGTGGTCACGTCGCGCATGTGCGTCAGCTTGTGCTGTACCAGAGGATGGTCGACCACGGTCAGGTGCGGAAGATCGGTCGGGTCACTCATCGGCGGGCTCCAGTTGCTTGATCAGGTCGGCGCGCGTGGCCGCATCGCAGAACGCGGCACCGGCGGCGGTGCGGTTGATAGCGGCAAATGTCGCGGCGTCCCAGCCAAAAGCGTCCGCGAGCCGGGCGTATTCGCGCCCCAGCGCTGTGCGGAAGAAGGGCGGATCGTCGGTCGAGAGCGTTACCGGCACGCCCGCGCCGCGCAGCCGGTTCACCGGGTGCGCCGCCCAGCCTGGATAAACGCCAAGCGCGATGTTCGAACCCGGGCAGACCTCCAGCACGATGCCGTCGGCGGCCAACCGCGCGACCAGCGCCGTATCCTCGATCGCGCGAACGCCATGCCCGATGCGGGTCACGCGCAGGTCGTCCAGCACCGCGCGCACCGAGGAAGGGCCGTCCCATTCCCCGGCATGGGCGGTCAGGCCCAGCCCGGCCTCGCGGGCCATGTCGAAGGCATAGGCGAAATCGCGCGGTCGGCCCGCCGTCTCGTCCCCGGCGAGGCCGAAGCCGGTGACGAAAGCACCCGCCGTCTCGGCGGCGCAAAGCGCGGCACGTTTCGCTGCGTCCGGCCCCGTGTGGCGCACGGCGGTGGCGATGATCCGCAGCCGCGTTCCCAGGCGCGACTCGGCCAGCGCCGCCGCGTCGTAGGCCGCCGCCACGTAGTCGCGCCACGCCGCCACGTCGCCGCCACCGCAGAACTGCGGGCACAGGAACGCCTCGGTGTAGATCACGCCCTGTTCGGCCTGCGCCTCGAGCACCGCAAGGGTCAGCCGGTGGTAATCCTCGGGACCGCGCAGCACTGAAGCCGCGGCCTCGTAGACCTCCAGGAAATGAGCGAAATCGCGGAACGCGTAGCCACCATCGGGTGCGAATATCTGCCCGATATCCACATGACGGCGCTTCGCGAGATCGCGGATGAAGCCGGGCGGCGCCGCGCCTTCGAGATGCAGGTGCAACTCGATCCGCGGTCCGTTATCGGTGGCAGACCCGTCCCCGCCAGCGCCAGCGGCGCCGCCTTCTCCATTGTCCATCACAGGAAACTCCGTCCCGGCCCCTGCGCGGGCACACCCAGATGCGCGGCCACGCTCGCGGCCACGTCGACAAAGGCGCGCACCCCAAGGGGCCCGCCCTGCACGCCCGGGCGCAGGCCCAGCACCGGCACCCGTTCGCGCGTGTGATCTGTCCCCGGCCAGGTCGGATCGTTTCCGTGATCGGCGGTCACCAGCAGCAGGTCGCCTGGCCGCAGCGTGTCGGCCACACGGCCGAGCCCGGCATCGGCCGATTCCAGAGCCCGCGCATAACCCGCCACATCACGCCTGTGCCCGTAGAGGCTGTCGAACTCCACCAGGTTCACGAAGGTCAGCCCGCCATCGGGCGCAGCCACAACCGCCGCCTTCAGTGCGTCCATCAGCGCAGCGTCGCCGCCAGTCACCACGCTGTCGATCCCCTGCCCCGAAAATATGTCGCCGATCTTGCCGATCGCATCAACCCGCCTGCCCGCGCGCTGCACCCAATCGCACAGCGTTGGCGCGGGCGGCGCGATGGCATAGTCGTGGCGATTGCCCGTCCGGGTGAACCCTCCCGCCACATCCCCCCTGAAGGGGCGCGCGATGACCCGCCCGACTTTGCGGTCATGCAGCACCGGTGCGAGCGCGGCGCATAGCCGGTGCAGCCGGTCCAGCCCGAACGCGTCCTCGTGGGCGGCGATCTGGAAAACGCTGTCGGACGAGGTGTAGCAGATCGGCCAGCCGCTGCGCAGATGCTCGGCCCCGAGCCGCGAGATGATCTCGGTGCCAGAAGCGTGGCAGTTCCCGAGGATGCCATCGGTGCCTGCCAACCGCGCGGTCAGCGCCGTCAGTTCGGCATCGAAGGCCGGCACCGCGCGCGGAAAATAGTGCCACTCCCACGGCACCGGCACGCCGGCCAGCTCCCAATGCCCCGACGGGGTGTCCTTCCCGCGCGAGACCTCTTGCGCACAGCCCCATAGCGCCCCGTCGCGCAGCACCGCGCCGCCCGGTGTGCCCTCTGCAGCCAGCGCCATCGCGCCGCGCAGCCCGAGGCTATCCAGCACCGGGGTGCGCAGTGGGCCGCTGCGGCCGTGTTCGGCCCGGCCCGCGGCACAGGCCTGCACGATATGCCCCAGCGTGTTTGCGCCCGCATCGCCGAAGGCCGCCGCATCCGGCGCACCGCCGCAGCCCACGCTGTCGAGCACGACAAGGAATGCCCGGCGGGTCACGGGATGCGCCCGTGCACCAGCGGGGGGCCTGCACCCGGCCCGCCGATCTGGATCGCAGCGCGCACCGTTTCCAGCGCGGCCTCGGCATCGCTGTCACGCGCGGCATGGATCACCGCCAGTGGATCGCCAGGCGCCACAGCGGTGCCGAGGCTCGCCACCCCGGTCAGCCCGACCCGTGGATCGATCACGTCGTCCGCGCGCAGACGGCCTCCGCCCAGCCGGGCTACGACCTGCCCCAGCGCGACCCCGTCGATCGCGGCGACATGCCCCGCAACGGCAGCCGCCACGGGCAGGCAGACCGGCGCGCGCGGCAGATGGCGCGCGGGATCGTCCAGCAGCCGCGCCGGGCCGCCAAGCGCTTGCACCATCGCGCCGAACTTCTCGGCAGCCGCGCCTGATTGCAGCACCTCCAGCGCAGCGCGCGCGCCGCTCTTGGCATCGGAATGACGCCCGGCAAGCGCCAACAGCTCGCCCGCAAGCGCCAGCGACAGCGCGCACAGGCGGCTTTCGGGGCGCGGCGCGCGCAGCACCTCCAGCACGTCGGCCAGTTCGACCGCGTTGCCGACACTGGGCCCGAGCGGCTGGTTCATGTCTGTGATCAGCGCGCGGGCCCGGCAGCCCGCAGCCTGCGCTGCAGCGACCAGCGCGCGGGCCAGCGACTCTGCCTCGGCGCGGGTCTTCATGAAGGCACCGCTGCCGCCCTTCACGTCAAGGATCAGCGCCTCCGCCCCGCCGGCCAGCTTCTTGCACAGGATCGAGGCGGTGATCAGGCCGGGGCTGTCCACCGTCGCGGTCTCGTCCCGTATGGCATAGAGCCGACGGTCGGCGGGGGCGATGTCACCGCCTGCCCCGACCACGGCGCAGCCCACATCGGCGACGATGGCGCGCAGCCGCGCCTCGGACACGTCCGTGCGCAGGCCTTCCAGCGCCTCCAGCTTGTCCAGTGTGCCGCCGGTGTGCCCCAGCCCGCGCCCGGACAGGAACGGCGCATAGCACCCCAGCGCGGCCAGCACCGGCGCCACGACCAGCGATGTCGCGTCGCCAAGGCCGCCGGTGGAATGCTTGTCCAGCACCGGGCCCGGCAGATCCCAGTCAAGCACCCTGCCGGTGTCGCGCATCGCCAGCGTGAGCGCGGCGGTCTCGGCGTCGGTCAGGCCCGACAGGCACACGCCCATGGCGAAGGCACCAGCCTGCGCATCGCTGACCACACCACTCGCCAGCCCCCGCGCGAACCATTGCAACGCGGCCTCGCCCGGCGGAGTGCCGGCGCGAAGCCGGGCGAGGACAGTGGGCGCGTCCATGCCTCAGGTGTCCGGCATGTCGTCCGGGCGGAACGCGCCGGGCAGCAGGGCGCCGACCGTCGTCTCAAGCCGCGCGCCCGCCATGGTGGCCAAAGTGACCGGCGTGTCAGGATCCGCGAACTCCGCCAGCTTCTGACGGCAGCCACCGCAGGGCGGCACCGGGCGCGGGCTGTCCGCGATGACGGCGACGGCAGCGATGCGTGTCTCGCCCGCCGCGATCATCGCCGCGATCGCGCCCGCTTCGGCGCAAGTGCCCTCGGGATAGGCCGCGTTCTCGACGTTGCAGCCGACATGCACCGCTCCGCTCGCACCCAGCAGCGCCGCCCCGACCTGGAACCGCGAATAGGGGGCGTAGGCGCGCGCGCGTACTTCGGTTGCGGCGCTGACAAGATCCATGCGCGGTCTCCATTGCTGTGATGCGGCGCTGCGGCGTCGCTTGGGGACGATCCCGCGCGCCAGACTGCGGCGATGCGCGTGGCTTTGCAAGGGGCGGCGGCGCACGCAGGGCATGGCCTTGGCCGGACGGATCGGCTACGACCAAAGTCGGATGATCCGGAGAAGACAAATGACCACAGACGGCGGCGACAGCCTGCGCGAAGAAGCCCTTTACTACCACGAATTCCCGCGCCCCGGTAAGCTGGAGATCCGCGCGACCAAACCGCTGGCCAACGGCCGCGACCTGGCCCGCGCCTATTCCCCAGGCGTTGCCGAAGCCTGCCTCGAAATCGCCGCCGACCCGCTCGCCGCGCGGCGCTACACCGCCCGCGGCAATCTTGTCGCCGTGGTCACCAACGGCTCGGCCGTGCTCGGGCTCGGCAATATCGGCGCGCTGGCCTCCAAACCGGTGATGGAGGGCAAGGCGGTCCTGTTCAAGAAGTTCGCCAATATCGACTGCTTCGACATCGAACTGAACGCCGACGATCCCGAACGTCTGGCCGACATCGTCTGCGCGCTCGAACCCAGCTTCGGCGCGATCAACCTTGAGGACATCAAGGCCCCGGACTGCTTCATCGTCGAGGAAATCTGCCGCAAGCGCATGAACATCCCGGTATTCCATGACGACCAGCACGGCACAGCCATCGTCGTCGGCGCGGCCGCCACCAACGCGCTGCGCGTCGCGGGCAAGGACTTCGGCGACATCAAGGTCGTCTCCACCGGCGGCGGCGCGGCCGGCATCGCCTGCCTGAACATGCTGGTGAAGCTGGGCGTCAAGCGCGAGAACATCTGGCTGTGCGATATCCACGGGCTGGTCCACGAAGGGCGCGAGCAGGACATGAACCCGCAGAAGGCCGGCTTCGCCCAGGCCTCGGACCTGCGCACGCTGGACGACGTGATTGAGGGCGCGGACCTGTTCCTCGGTCTGTCGGGACCCCGGGTGCTGAAGCCCGAAATGGTCGCCCGTATGGCCGACCGCCCCATCATATTTGCGCTGGCCAACCCGACACCGGAAATCATGCCGGACCTCGCCCGCGCCGTGGCGCCCGGCGCGATCATCGCCACCGGCCGGTCGGACTTCCCGAACCAGGTCAACAACGTGCTGTGCTTCCCGTTCATCTTCCGCGGCGCGCTAGATGTCGGCGCGTCCGAAATCAACGACGCCATGCAGATCGCCTGTGTGGAAGGCATCGCCGCGCTGGCCCGCGCCACCACCAGCGCAGAAGCGGCCGCCGCCTACCAGGGCGAACAATTGTCCTTCGGGGCCGACTACCTGATCCCCAAACCCTTCGATCCGCGCCTGATGGGCGTGGTCGCCAGCGCGGTCGCGGGGGCCGCGATGGCCTCTGGCGTGGCCGAACGCCCACTGGAGGACCTGAAGAAGTACAAGGCCGATCTGGACGGGTCGGTGTTCAAGTCCGCACTGATCATGCGCCCGGTGTTCCAGGCAGCCGCGAAGGCCAGCCGCCGCATCGTGTTTGCAGAGGGCGAGGACGAACGCGTGCTGCGCGCCGCCCACGCGGTGATCGAGGAAACCACGGAAACCCCAATTCTGATCGGCCGACCCGACGTGATCGCAACCCGCTGCGAACGCGCAGGGCTGACGATCCGGCCCGACGTTGACTTCCAAGTGGTGAACCCGGAAAACGACCCGCGCTACCGTGACTACTGGGAAACCTATCTCGCGCTGATGGAACGGCGCGGCGTGACCCCAGACCTCGCCCGCGCGATCATGCGCACCAACACCACCGCCATCGGCGCGATCATGGTGCAGCGCGAGGAAGCCGACAGCCTGATCTGCGGCACCTTCGGACAGTATCTGTGGCACTTGAACTACATTACGCAAATCCTTGGTACAGAACATCTTCAGCCTGTCGGCGCGCTGTCGCTGGTGATCGGCGAAGGCGGGCCGCTGTTCATCGCCGACACCCACGTGAACCCTGAACCGACCCCGGAACAGCTGGCCAGCACGGTCATCGGCTGCGCCCGGCACGTGCGCCGCTTCGGCGTGGAACCCTCCATCGCGCTGTGTTCCTCCAGCGAATTCGGCAATCTCGACACCCGCTCCGGACGCACCATGCGCGCGGCGCTGGACCTGCTGAACAGCGCGCCGCGCGACTTCGCCTACGAGGGCGAGATGAACGTAGACACTGCACTCAGCCCGACGCTGCGCGAACGGGTGTTCCCCCATGCCCGTTTCACCGGTGCCGCGAACGCGCTGGTCTTCGCCAATTCCGACGCGGCCTCCGGGGTGCGCAACACGCTCAAGGCGCGCGCGGGTGGGCTTGAGGTCGGGCCGATCCTGATGGGCATGGGCAACCGCGCCCACATCACGACGCCCGGCGTCACGGTGCGGGGCCTGCTGAACATCGCCGCAATCGCCGGAACGCCGGTCGCCGAATACGGCTGACCCGCGTCGGGATCAGGAACGCTGCGCGCGCCTTCGCGCTTCACGCACTGCGCGCGCGGTATTTGGCGCCGTTGTCCGTCAGGACCAACCGAAAGAAACATCGGCGCTACAGGTTAACCGTTCCGGCCCGGGCACTGCCACCGCGTTAGCGCGAAACGTGACGACCGGGCGCATGGGTGTGCGCTTGCCCAATGGCCCTCCGCTCTCGTATTCAATGACGGTCCGGAGCAGGAGGGAACGCTATGGGATACAAGCAGACATACGCGGCATGGCAGGCCGACCCCGAAACGTTCTGGATGGAGGCCGCCCGCGCGATCGACTGGGACCGCGCGCCCAGCAAGGCCCTGTTCGACGACAATGCGCCGCTCTACGAATGGTTCGCGGACGGGATGGTCAACACCTGCTGGAACGCGGTGGACCGCCATGTCGAGGCGGGCAATGGCGACCGCGTGGCGATCATCCATGACAGCCCGATCACCCATTCCAAGCACGCGATCACCTATTCCGAACTGCGCGACCGGGTTGCAAGCCTTGCCGGTGCGCTACGCGCCAAGGGCGTGGAAAAGGGGGACCGCGTCATCATCTACATGCCGATGGTTCCCGAGGCGCTGGAAGCGATGCTGGCCTGCGGGCGGATCGGCGCGATCCATTCGGTCGTGTTCGGCGGATTTGCCGCGAACGAACTGGCCGTGCGGATCGACGACGCGCAACCGAAATGCATCATCGCCGCCTCCTGCGGCCTCGAGCCGGGCCGCGTCGTACATTACAAGCCGCTTCTGGATGGCGCGATCGAAGGCGCCTCCCACAAGCCGGACTTCTGCGTCATTTTCCAGCGCGAACAGGAAGTCGCGCACCTGGAAGACGGGCGCGACGTGGACTGGCACGCCTTCCAGTATGGCGTCGAACCGGCGGATTGCCTGCCGGTGGAAGGCAATCACCCGGCCTACATCCTCTACACGTCGGGCACCACGGGCGCGCCCAAGGGCGTGATCCGCGCCACAGGCGGGCACCTCGTCGCACTCGACTGGACGATGACCAATGTCTACGGCGTGGCGCCGGGCGAAGTGTTCTGGGCGGCCTCCGACGTGGGCTGGGTCGTCGGGCACAGCTACATCTGCTATGCACCGCTGATCCACGGCTGCACCACCATCGTTTTCGAAGGAAAGCCGGTGGGCACGCCGGATGCCGGCACGTTCTGGCGCGTGATCGAGGAACACGGCGTGTCTGTGTTCTTCACAGCACCGACCGCCTTCCGCGCGATCAAGCGCGAGGACCCGAAGGGCGAATTCCTGAAGAAGTACGACCTGTCGCGCCTGCGCGCGCTGTTCCTCGCCGGTGAACGGGCCGATCCCGACACGATCACGTGGGCGCAGGACATGCTCGGCGTGCCGGTGATCGACCACTGGTGGCAGACCGAAACCGGCTACGCCATCGCCGCCAACCCGATGGGGATCGAACACCTGCCGGTCAAGATCGGCAGCCCGTCGGTGGCGATGCCCGGCTACGACGTGCAGATCCTAGACGAGGGCGGGCACCAGATGAAACCGGGCGAGCTTGGCGCCATCGCCATCAAGCTGCCGCTGCCGCCCGGCACGCTGCCCACGCTCTGGAACGCCGAGGCCCGGTTCCGCAAAAGCTATCTGGAACATTTCCCAGGCTATTACGAGACGGGCGACGCCGGCATGATCGACGAGGACGGGTATCTTTACATCATGGCGCGCACCGACGACGTGATCAACGTCGCCGGGCACCGGCTGTCCACCGGCGGGATGGAAGAGGTGCTCGCCTCCCACCCGGACGTGGCCGAATGCGCCGTGATCGGTGTCGCGGATGATCTGAAGGGCCAGTTGCCGATGGGCTTCGTGTGCCTGACCAAGGGCGTGGACCGCCCGCACGAGGACATCGTGAAGGAATGCGTGACACTGGTGCGCCAGAAGATCGGCCCGGTCGCGGCGTTCAAGCTCTGCGCGGTGGTCGATCGACTGCCGAAGACCCGTTCGGGCAAGATCCTGCGCGCCACGATGGTCAAGCTGGCCGATGGCGAGCCGTTCAAGCTGCCCGCGACCATCGACGATCCCGCCATCCTAGACGAGATCCGTACCGCGCTCGAAGGGCTGGGCTACGCGCGCACCCCGGCCACCGCGACCTGACGCCTCAGGCGGCGGCTTGCCGCCTCAGGCATCCTGCGCGCCATGCCCGTGATGGGTGTGGCGCGGGTCCATCATGCCTTCTTTCACGCCTTTGCGGATCAGAACAACGTTCACCGGCCAGGCCGCCAGCAGCCCGCAGGACAGCGACAGGATGAGCGAGGTCCAGAACAGCGTCTCGCCCATCTCCGCGCCGCCCGCGACATAAAGGCCGATGAGGATGGCGACCAGTTCCATCACCGTGATGCTCGGTGTCTCGGCGATCGCGGCATCCTTCATCGCCTGCCGGAAAGCCACACCGTTCTGCACCATCGGCCCGACGGTCAGGGCGAACCCGAAAAGATAGGCCAGCGCAAAAGTTACGATCGCCGTCGTCCAGTTGCCCAGCCCGAGCAGCCCCGCAGCCAATGAGACACCGACGATCTCACCCATCCCGCAGCCCGAATAGCAATGCGCCACCGACCGGAACGCGCGCCGCGCGGTGCCGTCGGACGAGATCGCGCTGCGCCCCGTCAGCCAGTAGATCGTCAGCCCCAGCGGCCCGGAATAGGCAACGGTCAGCACCCAGACCGCCTTCATCAGGCTCATGAGGTGGCTGTTGTTCTCGCGAAGATCGCGCACCACGATGACCAGCGACACCGCAACCGCGGCGAGCCAGACAGCAAGCACGATCGGCTGTGAAAGAAACTCGATCATGGGACCATCCTTTCTCCCACGACCAACGTGTGCCTACTCGAACTGTTCCCGCAAAAGCCGTTCTTCAAGACCGTGACCGGGATCGAACAGAAGCCGGTGGCGCACTTGCGGCTCGCTCTCGACCTCGACCCACAGAACGTCGCGCACCGACCGGCTGTCGGCATCCGCCATCACCGGGCGTTTCTCGGGGTCGAGCACGTCGAATCGCACCCGCGCCGCCTTGGGCAGCAGCGCGCCGCGCCAACGCCGCGGGCGAAAGGCGGCCATCGCGGTCAGCGCCAGCACCTCGGCGCCGATCGGCAGGATCGGCCCATGCGCCGAATAGTTGTAGGCGGTCGACCCTGCGGGGGTGCTGACCAGCGCACCGTCGCAGACCAATTCCGCCATCCGCTCTCGGCCGTCCACGCTGATGCGCAGCCGCGCCGCCTGCGGCCCCGCGCGCAGCAGCGACACCTCGTTGATCGCCAGCGCCCGGTGCTCCTGCCCGCCCGCAGTGCCCGCGCGCATCCGCAGCGGGTTGATCACCGCTTCTTCCGCCGACGCAAGCCGACCGTGCAGCCCGACGATGGAATACTCGTTCATCAGGAAACCGATGGTGCCGCGGTTCATGCCATAGACCGGCACGTTCAGGTGTTCGGTGCCGTGCAGCGTGCTCAGCATGAAGCCGTCGCCGCCGAGCGCGACGATCACCTCGGCAGCCTCGGGCGCCACGTGCCCGTAAAGCGACGACAACTCCCGCCGCGCGGCTTGCGCCACCGGCGACTCGCCCGCCAGAAACGAAATCTTGGTCATCGTCACCCGTCACCCTGCCCCTAGCGCGCAGCATTGACCCCGCGCCGCGACGAAAACAACCCCTTCAAACCGCTCCACATTTCGCAAACAGACCGAAAAGGGTCCCCTCAGGGTCTTTTTTTGCGCACCCGGCTGGCATACACACCTTCCAACGGCGATCCGCCGACACCGCTCAGAGGAGGGAAGAAATGAACGCACCCCATCGTGACACGGGCTTCTTCACCGAAGACCTGACAAGCCGGGATCCCGAACTGTTCGGCGCGATCACCAGCGAACTGGGACGCCAGCGCGACGAGATCGAACTCATCGCATCGGAAAACATCGTCAGCCACGCCGTGATGCAGGCGCAGGGTTCGGTGATGACCAACAAGTACGCTGAAGGCTATCCGGGGCGACGCTACTACGGCGGCTGCCAGTTCGTCGACATCGCCGAGAACCTCGCGATCGAACGCGCGTGCAAGCTGTTTTCCTGCGGCTTCGCCAACGTTCAGCCGAACTCCGGCAGCCAGGCCAACCAGGGCGTGTTCACCGCGCTGCTGCAACCGGGCGACACCATCCTCGGGATGAGCCTCGATGCCGGCGGGCACCTGACCCACGGCGCCCGCCCGAACCAGTCGGGCAAGTGGTTCAACGCGGTGCAGTATGGCGTGCGCGAAGACGACCTGCTGCCCGATTACGACCAGATCGAGAAGCTGGCGAAGGAACACCAGCCCAAGATGATCATCGCGGGCGGTTCGGCCATCCCGCGCGTGCTGGACTTCAAGCGCTTCCGCGAAATCGCGGATATGGTCGGCGCCTATCTTCTGGTGGACATGGCGCATTTCGCCGGGCTCGTGGCGACGGGCGCCTATCCCTCGCCCTTCCCCCATGCCCATGTCGCCACCACCACCACGCACAAGACCCTGCGCGGCCCGCGCGGCGGCATGATCCTTACCGATGACGAGGCGCTGGCAAAGAAGTTCAACTCCGCCATCTTCCCGGGCATCCAGGGTGGCCCGCTGATGCACGTGATCGCCGCCAAGGCCGTCGCTTTCGGCGAAGCGCTGCGCCCCGAATTCAAGACCTATATCGAACAGGTCGTGAAGAACGCGCAGGCGATGTCCGACCAGCTGATCGCGGGTGGACTCGGCACCGTTACCGGCGGAACCGACACGCACCTGCTGCTGGTGGACCTGCGGCCCAAGGGCGTGAAGGGCAATGCGACCGAGGTCGCGCTTGGCCGCGCGCACATCACCTGCAACAAGAACGGCATCCCGTTCGACACCGAGAAGCCGACCGTGACCTCCGGCATCCGGCTTGGCAGCCCGGCGGGCACCACGCGCGGCTTCGCCGAGGCAGAGTTCCGCCAGATCGCGGACTGGATCGTGCAGGTCGTGGACGGGCTGGCCGCCAGTGGCGGCGAGGGCGACGCGGCGATCGAGGCGCGGGTGAAATCCGAAGTGCTGGAACTCTGCGGCCGCTTCCCGGTCTACCCCACGCTCTGATCCTTTCGGCTATCGCTGCCCCGCGCGGGGCAGCGCGCGGCGCGTCTCCTGCCGGGAGCGCGCCGCTTGCGTTCCAGGCGGCCCTCTCCCCGGCGGGGCCGGGCCGCGCGGCACGGCATAAAGCGGTGTCAGCCGCCGGGGCCGATCACGCCGCGCCACGCGAGGAACCAGACCAGCACCGCGAAGAAGATCAGCAGGCCCAGCACCAGCCCGGCAATCTGTCCGAGCAGGCGGTCGGTGCGGGCCTTCGCCGGATCACGCCCACGCACGTGGCGGCGCAACGCGCGGTCCGCATTCTTCAGCCGGGTCCGGTCCACAAGGTGACGCAGCTTCGGGTGGCCCGCCATCGTCTCGGCCATCACGAGATAACGGGCCTCGCTGCGCATCCGCGACGGCAGTTCGCGCCCGGCCCGTCCGATCACCGTGCGCAGGTCGTCGCCCGGCACGTCCAGCTTCACGCCCAAGTATTGCGCCAGCGCCGCGTTGCGCTCGATGATGCCCCGGTATCTCATTGCCTTCCCCTTCCGCCTTCGGCCCCGATCCCGGCGCGAACTCCGGACGGGACTTCCACTGGACTCCTACAAGACTCCTACAGGGTTCTTACACCCGATTCCGGCGCTTGACAGCGCCACCGCGCGGCCCGGATAAGCGCCGCGACGACCAAAGGGAAATGCCCATGCTTGCAACCTATCACCACGGAACGGCCAGCGACGGCGCCCGCCCGCTGCTGATCGCGCACGGACTTTACGGGTCCGGCCGAAACTGGGGTGTGATCGCTCGCAACCTCGCAAAGGAGCGCCCGATCATCACCGTGGACATGCGCAACCACGGTGCCAGCCCGTGGACCGACCGCCATACCTATCCCGACATGGCCGCCGATCTTTCTGAAGTCATTGAGGAAAATGGCGGTGTGGCGGATGTGCTGGGCCATTCGATGGGCGGCAAGGCGGCGATGTGGCTGGCGCTGACGCAGCCCTCGCGGGTCGGGCGACTTATCGTCGCCGACATCGCTCCGGTGGCCTACGGGCACAGCCAGTTGCCCTACATCCACGCGATGCGGGCAGTGGACGTGGACACGATCGGCTCTCGCGGCGATGCAGACCGGCAGCTCAAGGACGCCGTGCCGGAACTCGCGATCCGCGCCTTCCTCGTGCAGTCCCTCGACGTGCCTGAGAAACGCTGGCGCCTCAACCTCGACACGCTCGAAGCCGACATGCCCGATATCATGGATTTCCCCGACACGTCGGACAGTTACGACGGAAAGGTTTTGTTCTTGTCGGGCGGCCGGTCGGATTATGTCCAGCCCGATCACCGCCCCCGCATCAAGGCACTGTTTCCGAAGGCGCAATTCGTGAAGATCCCCGGCGCAGCGCATTGGCTCCACGCCGAGAAACCCCGCGAATTCGAAGCCGCCGTCGATACTTGGCTGGCGGCCTAGGCCGCGTAAAGCCGCCGGGCCACCGCCACCGCGACCGGCAGCGCTGCAACCGCGCCAAGCGCCGCCGCAACGACGATGCCCTGAAGATCGTCATGTCCCATGACCAGCGCGACCACGATCGCGCTGCCCGCAAGTGTCGTGCCGATCAGCGAATACAGTAGGGAAGCAAGGCGCAACATGATGGACTCCATCGGTCGGTTAAAGATGGGCCCATCATATCTATTTAACCGCATGTGACCTTGATCCAGATCAGCCGCACAGGCCGAAAACCATATCGCGGTGCCATTTTCGGGCTTTAGCTGCGCCCCGTCGCCGCCTATGAGATATTGGTGCACAGGCCCCGTAGCTCAACTGGATAGAGCAGCCGACTTCTAATCGGCAGGTTGAGGGTTCGATTCCTTCCGGGGTCGCCAGTGCCTCATTATTGCCAATGCACCATAAGCTTGCGCGATTTGGCATTTTTTCATGCGCACCCCCTGTCGAGAGGCTCGGGGTGCCGTGTCGAAGGTTTCTTCTAGCACACTGGGTTAGAACGGTATCTCAGCATAACCCGTGGCTAGCGGTCACTTTCCTTCCTGAGATTTCAGGAGTGCCACAACCGGCTCAACGGCGTTGCGAAGATATACCGGTCCGACATCCAAGCCGTTCGGGCGGAACGGCTGGACCCCCTCGCTCTGCAGAACGGCCCGAATCGTGTTCAAATGCACACCGGTTTCGGCCGACAGCATCGATGGCGTCGTGTAGTTCGCCTCAAACGCAGTGATGTCGTCGCGGCTCATGCGCCATTCCCGACGCCTGGTCGTAGGATTCAAAACCAACATCGCAGGCGTGTTACCACCTCCGATCAGAGCCAAGAATTGACCTCTCCCCCGAATACCCGCCGACCGGGCGAAGGCCGCTGCTGCCATCTCTCCCTGGTTGATTGATGGCTTGCGCTTTGGCGCAACCCTCGCCTTGAACGCAGCAACCTCACTGATATTCACCGCAAGCCCGTGGTAGCCGAACACATCAGGACGCTGCCCAAGGCGCAGAGAACCCGTCCGAATGGCCGCAATGATCCCGCCAACAGGAAAGTCCAGCCGCTTGTGAACGCGTTGGATCGTCTCCCACCCTGGCTCCTCTGCGGCAACCGGCTGCGCATAGGCCTCCAACTCCTCAAGAAGAGCGTGGCCATCCGCAATCCGCCAAGGTGATTTGATCGTTGCGAAGTTGGTCCTCGGGACGAGGACACCGTCAGCCTTCAACCCGTTCAATTCGGCCAAGGTTGCGCCGATTGCCCGTCGCAGCGCAATCGGGCCAACCAATGTCGGGATTTCACCAAGAATGTTCTGCCAGACTTTCGCATCAAAGGTCTTGCGGGCATCGGCACGCGCGTCACCGGGCGCAAACGCGCCCGCTTCTGTCAAGAAATCATCCAGAACAGCCGGGCCGATGCGCGTTTCCTTGGATGCTGACGTTAGGGAGTGCAGGCGCCGCTCTGTCAGGTAGTGCCCCGCGGCGTGGTGTAAGAGGGCCGGCCTTCGGAGAGGCTCGAGTTGGTCAGGTCGCCACGGCGGGCAGTCTGACGTTGTGAGTATCGGTGATGCGGGCCAGCGACTCCAGCCCCATGTAACGGCGCGCGACGGCCCACTCGTCGTTGGTTTCGATCATCAGCGCGCCGACCAGACGGATGATGGCCGCGTCGTTCGGAAAGATCCCGACGACATTGGAACGGCGCTTGATCTCCTTGTTGACGCGCTCAAGCGGGTTGGTCGAGCTGATCTGCGCCCAGTGCTCCCTGGGGAAGTCCATGTAGGCGAGCACGTCGTCGCGGGAGGCGTCCATCATGGCGCCGAGCCGGTCATTCTTCTCACGGAGGGCGTCGGCGATGGCGTCCCACTGGGTCTCCGCCTCGGCCTTGGTCTCCTGGGCGAAGATCGTCTTGAGCATTGCGGCCACGGCGGTGCGGCTCTTGGCCGGGGCATGGGCGAGCGCGTTTCTGAGCCAGTGCACGCGACACCGTTGGTGGGTCGCATCGAACACTCGGCGGGCTGCGGCCCTGAGCCCCTTGTGATCGTCGGCCACGACGAGCTTCACGCCGCGCAGGCCGCGATCGGCGAGAGAGCGCAGGAAGCCAGTCCAGAACGTCTCCGCCTCGGAGGGGCCGGTGGCGACGCCGAGCACCTCGCGTCGGCCGTCCCCGTTGACCGCCACCGCGATTATTACGGCACGGCTGATGATCCGGCCGTTCTCGCGCACCCGGATGTAGGTTGCATCGAGCCAGAGATAGGGCCAGGCGCCCTCGAGAGGCCGGGTGAGGAATGCCAGCACGCGCTCGTCGATCTCGGCGCAGAGCCGACTCACCTGGCTCTTAGACACGCCACTCCCGCCCATGGCACGCACCAGATCGTCCACGGCGCGCGTCGAGACGCCGTGCACATAGGCTTCCTGGATGACGGCCACGAGGGCCTTCTCCGCCGTCCTGCGCGGTTCGAGAAAGCTCGGGAAGTAGCTGCCCTTGCGCAGCTTCGGGATCGCCAGGTCGATCCGGCCGGCGCGGGTCTCCCAGCCTCTCTCGCGGTATCCATTGCGCTGCGTGGTGCGCGCCGGTGTGCGCGTTCCTTTTGGCGCGCCCGTCGCAGCCTCGACCTCCATCTCCATCAGCCGCTCGGCGGCATAGGCGAGCATGTCGCGGACGAGATCCTCGTCGGCGGACTTCTCCACCAGCTCCATCAGGGTCATTCTATCGTCGGTCATCGTCGTCTCCGGTTCGGTTCCAGGTTTCGCAACCCGAACCTTCTCCGAAGACCGGCGATGGCCGCCAGCGTCACCGCCGGCCGCGCGCTGCGCT
>NZ_QGKU01000011.1 GCF_003172915.1 Meridianimarinicoccus roseus | reverse complement strand
CCAAGATGCGCCCCGGCACAGGCCTCCATGCCGATCAGGCAGGCTGCAAGCCGCTGGAAGCACTCGAGCATCCGGCTGCGCCGCACCCGCCGCCGCAAGACTGCGAAACCTTTGGCATCGATACCGTGGAGCTGGAAAACGGACTTGGCCAGACCGACGCCGGCCGTGGTCCTCTCCGTCATCGACGGCTCCTCTCGGCGGTGACTTGGACGGCACCCGATGAGGCACATGGCGATGCCGGGACCGGACGCCATCCACTCCTGCCGTGGCGTTCGTCTGCCCAGTCATGAACCGCTTCGATGCTCTCGGCACCGCCGGCATCGTCCGCCTGCCTGACGCCAGAGGGGCAACGGGGCTGTCACGCCTCAGACCCGAGTTTCGCAACAAACTCCCGTAGCTGTATCGTCGGCCGTGCCGGCGCTTGGAAAGGCTGGTCCTCGCCTCTACCCTGTAGTTGTGCTGTTCAGGGAATCGCGATGTCCGAACATACCCAACTGTCCGCCGACCGCGAGGAAGGGTCACGCCATGTGCGCGAGCTTGAAGCGCATCTGAGCTGGCTGGACACCTTCTCCGGCACGGCGCTTGGTGTGCTTGCCGTGGCATCGGGCATCTATACCTATCTTGGCGTGTCTTCGTTGCTGGACGAGAACGGCGCGCTGTCGGTCTTCGCCGCCGTCGCCTATTCGACCGCAGTCTCGGTCGGTATTTTCGTGTTCTGGTCCTACCTGTTGCGGCTGTTTCCCGCGATGCGCACCGCGCGCTCTAGGGTGGGACTGCTTGGGGCGATGGGGCTCGGCTGTCTTGCCATCGTGGCCATGTCATCCTGGCTGAACGCAGCTGCGCTGGCGGGGTCCGCGGCGGTGGAACAGCACCTCGCCCAGACGGTGCAGGCCTACCAAAAGAGTCTGGAGCAGGCGCACGAGGTCGCGTTGACCGCGCAGGCGCTGGAGCGCGACGTGGCCCGCACCCGCCAGTCCTTCGAGGATCTGTCCGAGCAGGAAGCCGCGGGATCTCTTTCGGGCCTCGCCGGGCGGGGCGCCGTATTCCGCGTGCTGCGCCAGAAATCGGCGGAGCTTGCGGCGCTGGAGGCGCAAATTGCCAGCCAGACTCCGCTGGTGGAGGAAGCCTTCACGAACGGGAACGCGATCCTCAGCCGGATGCGCGCGCTGACGGTGGAGCCGGGCCCCGTCGCCGCGCGTAGTGTGGAGTTCTCCGAACTTGCGGTGCGGCTGCAAGGCCTGATCACGGGCATGCGGCAACTGTCGGTCGCGCCGCTGGTGGAACGGGCAGCCAAGGATCTTGCGGCATCGGTCGTGCTGCCGGAACTGGACGGGCGCACCGACCAGAACCGGTCCGACCAGGCCGCCACGATCACGTCGGTGCTGGACGTTCTGGCGCAGCGGGCGCAGACCCTGGCGGGCGCCGCTCAGGCGGTGATCGCGCTCGATCCCGTCAGCGAGGTGACTTATACGCCGATTTCATCGGCCGATGCGGTTATCCTTTATGCGGGGAACTTTATTCCGTCCTGGGCGGGCGCCATTGCGATCGACCTGCTGCCAGCGGTGCTGGTTCTGATCCTCGCGGTCACGCAATCGGCAATTCGCGCCGGGCGCGAGGGCAGCCCGGCCGCCGATACGCTGACGCTGGCCGAAGCGCGCGCCGCCGTCGCCGCGCTGGACGACATCGAACGGACCCGCAGCGCGCCGCGGCGCGAGGACGCCACGGTCCAGAAGCTGCCAGGCCATAACCTGCCCGGAAAATCCGCGTGACGGCCCGCAGTGGCACGGTCGCGCGGGTCTTTACCGGGGTGCTGGCCTTCCAGCTTGTGATCGCGGGCCTGCTGATCTTGGGCGACAGCCGCAGCGACACGCCGATGGGTCTGCCCGGCGTCGGCCCGTCCGCGCCGCGGCTGGGCGAGCCGGTGACACCCGGCGACCAGCGTCGAACCTACCGTCCGCGCCGCGACCGGCCCACCGTGGTGCCGGACCGCGTGCCCGGCAAGATGCCTGACCGGCTGACGCTCCTGCGGGAAGATGACGGCACCTACCGGCTTGAAGGAACGATCGACGCGGGCGACGCGCCGCGCGTGATCGACCTTCTGGCCGATGCCGACCCGGCCCCCGAGACGCTGATCTTGCAATCGCCCGGCGGGTCTGTCCGGGATGCGTTGGCTCTGGGGCGCCACCTGCGGCACGCCGGTATCGGAACCCGCGTGCTGCGCGGCGAGGTCTGCTTTTCCGCCTGCCCCTATCTGCTTGTTGGCGGAGCCACCCGCGATATCGACCCGGACGCATCGGTCGGCCTGCACCAGCACGATTTCGGCGAAAGCGTGCTGCTGCCCGCCGCCTTCGCGGTGGAGGACATTCAGCGCGGACAGGCCGAGGTGATGGGCTACCTGATCGAGATGGGCATCGACCCGGCCGTGATGCAGCACGCGATGGCGACACCCCCGCGCGAAATCTATGTGCTGCTGCCCGATCAGCTGGACGCCTACGGCTTCACCGCGCCGCCGGACGACGCGCAGTAGCGCAGCAGCCGGTCGCGGCCTTGGCGCGCGGTCAGTGACCCGCGCCCGCGCCGTCGCAACAGCCGCCGTAATGGCGGTCTCGGGACATCTTGCCGATGCCCGGGTTGAAGCTGTTGGTCGGATCGAGCGCGCGATAATGCGCCTGCAAGGGCGGCTTGGCAGCATAGAGGTGCCCGACATTGTGTTCAGCCGGGTATTCCGCCCCGCGCCGGTCGAGCAGCGCCAGCATCGCCGCCTTCAGGGCCTTCGGGTCCGCACCTTTCTTCACCACATAATCCTGATGGAATACGTGGCAGAGGAAATGCCCGTAATAGAGCTTTACCGCGATCTGGTCGTCGATCTCGGGCGGCAGGGATTCCACCCAGTCGTCGTCATTGCGGCGCAGCGCGATATCGAGCGCGAGGATATCCTCGGTCGTGTCCGCGTGCACCGCGCCATAGCGCACGGCCGCACCGGCAGCGGCGAACCGGTGCAGCATCGCCTTCTTCGCCTCGGCAGCATCGCACAGGAACCAGCCATCCGAGCCGACAGTCTCCGTCAGGATCTCTTCCGTCTTTGCGGCGCTTGTGCCGGACACCTTCAGGATCAGGTGATGTTCATGGGCCTCGCGGAAGGCCAGCATCCGCTTCGGCAGCGCCTCGGGCATGAGGCGCGACAGCACTTGCATCGCGCGGTCCGACAGGTTGTGCGGCAGCCAGCGCAGCTTGTTCAGCCGCGCATCGATTGCGCCTTTCAGCGCGAAGATCCCCGGCAGCCGGCGCGTGCCCAACCAGTGGATCATCAGCAGCGTGTCCTTGCCGTAACTGCGCGCGACGTCAAAGCAGTCACGGTGCAGGTATTCGCCGCTGATCGGAAGTTCGGGCAACTCCATCAAAAGGCGGCGGCGGAGCGCGGTCAACGCGGACGGAGCGTTCGTGCCAATGTAGTAAACCTTTTCGCCCGTCTCGACCGGAAAGGTGTCGAGCCTGACGGCGAAGACGGCGATCTTGCCCGCTGACCCCGAGGCCTCGAACAGCCCGCGCGGGTCTGCGTTGAAGCGCGCGGGCGTTTCGGCCTGCACGTCGCGCACCCGGTCGGGATAGCTGTCGTCCGATGCGCGGCCCGTTGGATGCACGTCGTCCGGGCCGAAGGCGCCTTTTTCAAGCCGCGTCAGCATCTCGTCCGGGTCGTTGCCAAGGTCGATGCCCAGGTGATTGACCAGTTCCAGTTGGCCGTCCGCGTTGATCCTCGCAAAAAGCGACAGTTCGGTGAAGGAGGGGCCGCGCCGCACCAGCGAGCCGCCGGAATTGTTGCATACACCTCCCAGGATCGACGCGCCGATACAGGACGAGCCGATCACCGAGTGGGGCTGACGACCATACGGGTCCAGAATCGCCTCAAGGTTGAACAGTGTGCCGCCCGGCAGGCTGACGATCTGGCGCCCCTCGTCAAGCAAGTGGATCTTGTCCATCCGCAGGGTGGAGATGATGACCACCGGCCGGTTGTAGCTGCCCTTTGGCGTGGAGCCTTCGGTCAGCCCGGTATTGGCGGCCTGCATCAGGATGATCGCGTCGGCGGCCACACAAGCCTGCAGCACGCGCCACATCTCGGTCAGCGATCCGGGCACAACGACCGCCGTCGCCTCGCCATCGCCCGAGCGGAAGCCCTTGCGGTAGCGTTCGGTCTTGCGCGGATCGGTCAGACAGTGGCGCTTCCCGACGACGGCGACCAGCGTGCCGACGAGGTCGTCGGCGGTTGCGGTGGCCGGGCGGGACGCGGTGGCCGTGTTGGCGGCAGTGCCGCTGTGTTCGGTCAAGCTCATGACGGTTCCTCCCTCTCAGATGTGGGCCGACGACCCCCCGGGCGCAAGCGCGGAGGGTCGCGATGCCCGTCAATAGGCGACGGCGGGCAGCCAGGTGGCCAGCGCAGGCCACACGAAGACGAGTGACAGCCCCAGCAACTGCAACAGAACGAAAGGAACGATGCCCCGGTAAATGTGGCTCAGCCGCACACCTTCAGGCGCGACGCCCTTCAGGTAGAACAGCGAGAAGCCAACGGGCGGCGTCAGGAACGATGTCTGCAGTGTCACCGCGACCAGAATCACGAACCAGATAAGCGCCGGTTCGTCGATACTGCCGAAGCCCGGAATATCGAGGCCGAGGCCATTCACGATGGGGCGCATCAGCGGCAGGACGATCAGCGTGATCTCGATCCAGTCGAGCACGAAACCCAGCAGGAACACGACGAACAGGATGAAGATGATCGTGCCGTTCGGGCCCAGCCCGGTGGAGGCGACCATGTGTTCGATCAACTCGTCCCCGCCCAGTTCGCGCAGCACGAAGGAAAACACTGTCGCCCCGAGGAAAATGGCGAAGATATACGCGGTGGTGTTGAACGTGGCCTTCAACACGTTCCAGGTCTTGGCCCATGTCAGTTTGCGATAGGCGATCGCGAGCAGCGTCGCGCCGATGGCCCCGATGCCCGAGGCCTCGGTCGGGGTGGTGATGCCCGCGAAGATCGACCCCAACACCGCAAGGATTAGGCCCAGCGGCGGCAGCACCGCGATACCTACGTCGCGGATCACGGCCCAGTCTGGCGTGCGGGCGCCTTCGGGCGCAGGGGCGGCCGCAGGGTTCAGCAGCGCGAAAATGAAAATGTAAACGAGGTAGATCACCCCCAGCACCATCCCCGGTATCGCGGCGGCCATGAACAGGTCGCCCACCGAAAGCGCCATCTGGTCGGCCATGATGACAAGCATGATCGAGGGCGGGATCAGGATACCCAGAGTGCCCGAAGCGGCCACAACCCCGGTCGCAAGCGGCTTGGAATAGCCATGCGCCACCATCGCGGGCAGCGACAGAACCCCCAGCAGCACCACTGACGCGCCCACGATCCCTGTGGAGGCTGCCAGGATGATCCCGATCAGCGTGACGGTAATCGCAAGCCCGCCACGCACCGTGCCGAACAGGCGCGTCATCGCAGTCATCAGCCGTTCGGCCACGCCGCTTTCGTCCAGCATCAGGCCCATGAAGATGAACATCGGCAGCGCCACCAGAACGGCGTTCGACATTGTGGCGTAGATGCGGTTCACCACCGCGCCCAGCGTCAGATAGTCGAGCCCGGTGAACGTGTCCTCAAGCCCGGTCCAGGACATGTAGCCCCAGTCGAACAGGTAGGCGATGAAGCAGAAGACGATCCCGGTGCCCGCCAACGTCCATGCCACCGGGAAGCCGGTGAACAGCAGCCCGATAAAGCTGACGAACATGGCGATGACCAGCATCTCCTCGGTCGTCTCGACCAGGAAGGTCAGCCCCCATGCCACGACTGCGAAGCCTGCCAGCGCCGAGAGGACTAGCCAGAGCCCCCGCCCCTCGCGTTCGGACGGGTTCACCGCTCGCAGCGCGTGCAGGTCGTGGAGCAGCCGCGCCAGCGCTGCGAGGCCCAGCAGCACGAAGCTGATAGGGATGACCGCCTTGAGCGCCCAGCGGAACGGCAGGCCGGTGGCCGAGGACGACCGTTCGTTGACACGCAGGCTTTCGGCGAAATAGTCGAATCCCTGATCGATCATCAGGTAGATGAACGGGGCCAGAAGCAACAGGATGCCCAGCACCTCGATGATGCGCTGCGCCCGGCGCGACAACTGCATGTGCAGCAGGTCCACCCGGACATGGCTGTCGGTGGTCAGCGCGTAGGACACACCGATCATCGTCACCAACCCGTAGATGTGCCACTGGAATTCGTCGAGCTTGGGAAAGTTCAGGTTGAACGCATAGCGCAGCGTGACCTGCGCGACGATTGCAGCGATAAGCACGAGATTGGCTACCATGACGACATGGCCCACCGCCTTGACCACCCGGTCGATGCCGACGGCGACAGGCAGGGTGTCGGTCTCGGGGTGTTCGAGGACCTTCTCGTAGGTATCGGCGAGATCGCCATCGTATCGGGGTTTCGGCTGCACGGCCATTGTGTGTTTCCTCCTCGGGCGTCAGGCAGGCACCGTCGCCGCCGGGACAGACCCGGCCTGCAGGCGGAACGTGAAATTCTGGATTTCTTGAGCGGGGTCGGGGTTCGAAAAGTGGCAGCCGGGGCGGGGTCAGCCCCTGCCCCGGCGCGGCCGTGTCAGAACCGCGGCAGGAAGGCGTTGGCTTCCCACAGATCGTACTGGCTGCGGAACATGCTCAGATCTTCCCAGACTTCCGCGAAGAAGGGGTCGTTGGCAGCTTCCTCGGCCGCGACCTCGTCCCAGGTGGTGCGGAACACCTCGAGCATCTCGGGCGACCACTTGCGGATCTCGACGCCGTTTTCCTCAACGTTGCGCTTGAGCGCCTCGAACTGGCTGGCCTCACCCTCGGCAAAGCTGTCGGCCATGGAGGCCTTGCAAGCCTGCGTCAGGATTTGTTGGTGCTGTTCGGACGCGCCGTTCCATACGTCCTTGTTTATCATCAGCTCGAAGACCGTCGCCTGCTGGTGCCAGCCGGGAAAGTAGTTGTATTTGACAACCTTGTGGAAGCCGAGCCGCTGGTCGATCGCGGGCATGGAGAACTCGGTCGCGTCGATCGCGCCTTTTTCCAGCGCCGGGAAGATCTCGCCGCCGGGCAGCAGCGACGTCGCGACGCCCAGTTTTTCCATGACCTTGCCGCCAAGACCGAAGAAGCGCATCTTCAGGCCCTTCAGATCCTCGGGCGAATTGATCTCCTTCGAGAACCAGCCCGAGGTTTCGGGCGCCAGAACCGCGCAGGGCAGCACGTGCACGTTGTAGCCAGCCTGGTCGTACATCTTCTGGTAGAGATCCAGCCCGTTGCCGTAATACATCCACGCCATGTATTCGCCCGCCTCCGGGCCGAACGGCACGGCCGAGAATATCGGCGCCGCAGGGATCTTGCCCGCCCAGTAGCCCGCCGTGGTGTAGCCCGCGTTGATCTTGCCCGCCGACACGGCATCGAGGATCTCGAAGGCCGGGACCAGCTTGTCGGGCTCGTAGACCTTCATCTTCAGGGTGCCGCCCGACATGACGTCAACCGCTTCGGCCACACGGGGGATGGGTGTGCCAAGGCCAGGCAACGCGGTCGAGAAAGCTACCGGAACCTTCAGAAGCATCCTGTCGGCGGCAAGGGCGGGTTGAGCGGCAAGGCCTGCGGCCAGAACGAGGCCCGTAAGAACTGTTTTCATGATCTCTCCTCCGTGGGGTTCGGCCTGCGCCAGCGGCATGGCCGGTATGCATCGTCTGCAAGAGGTCTTTTATATTTACCTCTCAATCAGTCAACAACTTTGTTTACCTCTCTGGGCGCACCGCTGCGGACCGGCGCGAATTGAGGACTGGAAGTGAAAGTTTCATGCTGAAAAATGGCGGCTTAGGTGGCGGCCAGCGACAAAGCGTCTTGCCAGCGTGGGCAATCCGTTTAACCTCTACTCCACAAGGAGGACCACATATGCCGCCGACGCAGGCCCTTTTCGACAGCATTCGGCACGAATCGGTCGTTGACCTGGTGGTCGACCAGGTGGAGGAAATGATCCTGCAGGGCATCCTGCGCGAAGGCGCCCGCCTGCCTTCCGAACGGGACCTTGCCGAACGGTTCGACGTGTCGCGTCCAAAGGTGCGTGAAGCGCTGAAGCGGCTGGAAGGCGACGGTTTGATCCGGGTGCAGCACGGCGAAGGCACTTTCGTGGCCGAACTGACCGGACAGGCGATGTCACCGGCGCTGATCGCGCTCTATGCGAGGCACGGGCTGGCCTTCTACGACTATCTGGAATACCGGCGCGAACAGGAAGGTTTCGCGGCGCGGCTGGCCGCGACACGCGCCACAGCGACCGACCACGACGAGATACGGCGTCTGCTCGGCGTTATGGAGGAGGCGCAGGCAAACGGCGATGCGGAGCAGTCCGAACAGGCAGACGTCGCCTTTCATGGCGCGGTGGTCAATGCCAGCCACAACGCCATGCTTATGCACATGATGACGTCAATCTATGATCTGACCCGACGCGGCGTGTTCTACAACCGCCGCTTCCTGCGCACGATCGACGGCACCGGGGAACGGCTGCTGGACCAGCACAGGCAGATTGCGGAAGGGGTGCTGGCCGGCAATCCCGACGCCGCCGAGGCCGCGGCGCGCAGCCATCTTGATTTCGTGGAACAGTCCTTCCGATTGGGTCACGACCGCGAACGCCGCGAACGCGCTGCCCGCAAGCGCCAGATGGCGGCGGGCTTGCGCAAACCCTGAACGCCCGGCGATGTCCGTCGGAAAAACACCCTCGGCGCCACGCTCGGTCCGGCATCGGCGTTCTGAGGATTGGAAAGGCAAGCCCTGCCAGCCCGGGCCCGCCTTCGGCCTTTCCATTGTTCAGACAACGCCCTGCGGATTTGCGAAGGGCGGTTCGGCCCGCTCTGGTTCTGGCCCGCGTGCTTGGCGGCGACAAGGACGTGGCACCGGGCGGCACACCCAAGGATCACGCGCGTTTTACCGACCGCGTGTATTTCGTCAGCCTGCCGGGGTGCGTCAGGTGCTACACCTCGAACGGAAACCTCCATTTCGAAACAGGAACGTCATGAAACAAATTCTTCTCCTTGCCGCGGCCACCGGGCTTGCTGCCGGTGCAGCCGACGCGGAACCGCTGCCTTACACAATCGACCCTTCTCACAGCGAGCTTGTCGCTTCTTGGTCGCATCTCGGCTTTTCGACCACACGCGGCGTGATCTTCGATATCCGTGGCGATCTGATGTTCGACGAGGAGAACCCGGCAAATTCCTCGGTATCGATCCAGATACCGACCTCCGCGATCATCGTAACGCCCGAATTCACGCAGCACCTGCTTGAGTCCGGCGACTTCTTCCAGAATTCCGCCGAGAGCATGATCACGTTCACATCGACCGCCATCGAGGTGACGGGCGAGAACACCGCCGACATTACTGGCGATCTGACCCTGAACGGCGTGACGAACGAGGTCACGCTGAGCACGACGATGCTGAAGAACGCGCCCGGCCCCCAAGGCAAGCCTATCGCCGGCTTCGAGGCGACGACGACCCTGGACCGGACGAATTTCGCGCTCGGCGCATTCACGCCGTTCATCCCGGCGGAAGTCGAGGTGGTGATTTCCCTGGAGGCATCCCCTTCCGCCGACTAGCAACTAGATCCGTTAGGACGCCGTAGCATTGCATTTCTGACGGCTCTTTCAGGCGCGCTGCGATGGTGACCAGCTTCCAGCAACGGCAGTGATGATGAGCCCGTGCGGTTTTTCCGGCCTTGCGGCGGCGAGCGGGGAAGGACCTCGGGCTTGGGTTGTGATGTGCCGCAGCTCTGATGCTGTAGCCGCGTCCGGGCGGCATCTGGTGTGCCCGGGTGGGTCATCGACGATCCACGAGGAGGGCGTTTACAGCATCAGAGCCACACCGCTTGATGCCTACGTTATTGGCGGCGGTGTCGACACATACTTTGGAGTGCCGAAACATGCTGGTAATCATTTCTCGTTTGACGTGGCCGAAATCGTTTCGGCAAACGCCTATCAGTCGCAGAGGCCATGCAGCCTGTGGATGCGGATTTCGCGGCGAGAGATGACGAGTACGCCTTCCTTTTGCAGCTTATCCAGCGACTGGGTCACCCATTGCCGGGTCGCACCGACGATGGAGGCCACCTGTTCATAGGTGATCGACCGGTCGATCACGATGGCGTCGCCGTCCTGCCGCCCGTAGGTATCGGCGAGTATCACCAGAAGCTGGCGCAGCCGGTCGGAGATGGACCGCGTTCCCAGCATCTGGATCAGGGCGGAGTAGCATTTGCCTTTTGCCACCAGCCCGTCGATCACCGCTATGGCAACATGAGGGATGGTTTCGACCAGCCGCCGCAAGTTTGGGCCGGACAGGAACAGCAATTCGCAATCGTCCAGCGCATCGGCGGACCAGACGTGGCGGCCGCGGCCAAAAACCTCGGGGCCGCCGACGAAATGGCCTGCACTCCAATAGGCCAGCGTGATCTCGCGCCCCGAAGGCGCGGTGTAGAACGTGCGCACCCGCCCCTGTTCCACGACCCAGACCCCGGTATGCGGATCGCCCTGGAAGAACAGACCTCCGTCCTTGGGCAGTGTACACAGCGTGCCCATGCGACGCACCCGGTCCCGATCGGCGGGGGCCAGCGACGCGAGAAACCCGGCCCCTTCGTTGATTTCCAGCAAGTACTCCGACAGGAACAAGGCACTGGGCGCGGTTTCGGACGGATCGGGCCTGCGCCGCGCGGCGGACTGTCCGGCGGAATTCACCGGGGCACGGTCGGCGGCGGGACGCATCAGAGATTCTGCTCGGCGAACGCCCTGCGGCTTTCGGCGCGGATTACCTCGTGGCACTGCTGCCGCGCAGCGATGTAGGGCGGAAGGGCGACCATGTCGGTGCTGCGCGGACGCGGCAGCGCGGGGCGGATATCCTCGATAATGCGCCCGGGCGCCGCGCTCATGATCAGAACGCGGTCGGCGAGAAAAACCGCCTCGTCTACGTCATGGGTCACGAACATGACGGTGATCCCGAACTTGCGCCAGATCTCCAGCAGGTTTTCCTGCATGACCAGGCGGGTCTGGGCATCAAGCGCACCGAAGGGTTCGTCCATCAAGAGGACCGAGGGGTAATTCGCCAGTGCGCGCGCGATGCCGACACGCTGCTGCATCCCGCCCGACAGTTCCGTTGGATAGCGGCTCCCGAACTTCTTCAGCCCGACCATGTTTAGGAAGGTGTTGGCGACGGCGCCGGCTTCGGTCGGGCTGGCCCCCGCCATCAGAGGACCGAAGGCGACGTTGTCGCGCACGGTCTTCCAAGGCAGGAGGGAATACTGCTGAAAAACCATGCCGCGGTCCGGTCCGGGTTTGCGCACTGGCGTATCATCGACACGCACCTCGCCGGTATGCGGCGTGACATAGCCCGCGACCGCGTTCAACAGCGTGGACTTTCCGCAGCCCGAGGGACCGAGGATGCAGACGAATTCGCCAGGTTCCACCCGCAGCGACGTGGTTTCAACTGCCGTGTGGGCGGCGTCCCCATGGCCGAAGACGATCGACACACCGTCGATATCAATGGCACCCTTGCCGCCTGAGTCCCTCGGCGTTCCGGGTCGGATGGGTTCTGGCAAGTCGCGCATCGATGTCTTCCTTTTTTGGGCGAAGGTCGGCCAACCTTGGCGCCGGATCAGCGGGCACGGGTCTGCCAGACGAGAAACGGAGCGGTAGCCAGTCGGACAGCGGCGGTGGACAGGGTTCCGAGCATGCCGATCGTCAGCATGCCCAGCACGATATCGGGCGTGCGCACCATGGAATACGCGTCCCATGTGAAATACCCGATGCCGTACTGGCCCGAGATGATTTCCCCCGCCAAGAGCGAAAACCAAGCGACCCCCATGCCGATGGCAAGACCTGCGCTGATCGACGGCAGGGCGGCGGGCAGTACGACGTGGCGGAACACCGCGACGCGGTTTGCCCCAAGCGACTGGACGGCGCGGACCAGCACCTCGGGCGTCTGTCGCACGCCGTGCACCGTATTGAGCACGATGGGAAAGAACGCACCGAGAAAGGTGATGAACACGATCGAGGACTCTTCGGTCGGCCACATCAGTATGGCGAGCGGAATCCACGCCACAGCCGGGATCGGGCGCATGATTTCGATATAAGGCGCGATCATGGCCCAGGCGGCGCTGCTTCGCCCCATCAGGAGCCCGGTAAGCACGCCCAGACCGGCGGCGAGTATGAAACTGATGAATACCCGCTGCATGGAGACGCCGATATGCACGAAGAAAATCGGATCGGCGAGGTTCGCCATCGTGGCCTCCAGCACGTCGGCGGGCGGCGGAACATAAGCGAAGTTGATTCCATAGGACAGCTTGTTGACGCTGGCGAAATGCCACAACGTCACACCGATCGCGAGCGACAGGAGCGCGAGAACCCCGCTGCGCAGGGGGCCGCGCCAATCGCGGGTGGGGCCGCGGCGCGGGCTGGCCAGATCGACGCCGGCATAGCCTGCCGCCGCTGCGTTGTCGCTTTCGGGGGCGGTTTCCGCGACGCCAGACGTGCCTGTGGCGGGGTCGGCTTCGGGGGCGATGGCCACCGGCACTGGGGTCGCGGTTTCGACGGGCGGCTTGAGTTCGGTCAGCATGGCGACGGCTCCTTGCAAAAGGTGTGCGCGGCGCGCCGAAGCCCGCGGGCTCAGCGCGCCGGGCGGGTCAGCCGGAGATGCTGTCGACGATGTTGGCGAAATCGACTACGCTGCCACCCGTCGCGTCGGCATGGTCCGCGGCGGCGTCGCGCTTGAGGAAGGCGGCATAGCTTCCGTCCTCGCCTGCCACATAGAACGCCCGGTTGCCGAACAGCTTAAGCCCGGATTCTGCGTCATAGACATAGGTCGCCGCAGGCTGGAACCCGGTGTTGCGGATCTCGGCAAGCGCCGCGAAGAACTCCGTCAGGGTGGGATAGGTCGAGATCCCGTCGCGGGGATGCCAGATCTCCATCGGCTTGCCTACGTTGGCGACGGCAGTGTCCACGACGCTATCGACCATGGCCTCGTAATCCTCGCCCCGCTCAGTGACCGCGGCCTGAACGTAGCTGTCCACGACCCACTTGTCGAAATCAAGCGGCGGGACATCCCGTTCACGCACCAGCAGCGCATGGCTTTCCTTCAGACTTTCGACCCATTGCGGCTTGATCGAGGACTCGAAGGTCGAAATCCCGCCATCGCTGAAATAGAGATACAGGACCTCCTTCTCTATGCCGGTCCATTCGGAAACCTTGATCGCGGCATTCAGGGGATCGGCGTTCAGCCAGTCTTGCGCCTCAAGCGTGGCCTTGACATATGCATCCACGATCTCGGGATATTCGTCGGCGAAGGACTTTGTGACGACCGTACCATGGAAGGTGGGGATGTTTGATTCGCTGCCGTCGTAGATCTTGCGACCCGTGCCGCGGAATTCCATCACTTCGGACCAGGGCGTGAAGTCGACGTGCGCGTCGATACGGCCCATGGCGATGTTGTTGACGCCCACTGGCGGGCTCTGGTTCACATAGGTTATGTCATCGGTCAGCCCCTCGCGGCTCATCACGCTGAGGAACATCCCCCAGGCCGCGCTGCCGAAAGGCGCCGACACGGATTTTCCCCGCAAGTCTTCGAGCGTGTTGACATCGCTGTCCACCGGCACCACGAGCCCATTTCCGGTGCCCTTGAGGTTATAGCCGGTGATCTGGATTAGCAGCGATTCATCCTGCCCACCCGCCTGGAAGGTCGCGCCGTTGACGATCAGGGGGTAGTCCCCCATCACGCCGAACTGCATCTTGCCCGCGAGCATCTGGTTGGTGATCGGTGGGCCGGACGTGTAGTCGCTGTAGCTGACGTCGTAGGTGACACCTTCGTACCGGCCCGTCGTCGGCAGATGCTTTTGCAGCAGTTCCAGCTTTTCGATGATGATGCCGCCGGGCACGGTGTTGGTCACGGTGCTTTGGTGGCCGATGCTGATCGAGATGGTTTCCGCGAGGGCGATACCGCCGCTCGACAACAAGGTGGCGGCAAGTAACGTCGTTTTGATCGTTTGGCTGGTCATGGCTGGCTCCGGTTGGTTCGTGGATCTTCATCAAACTGTGATCCCGAGTATCGGCCCCGCTTCCCTGCCGACAAAGCCTGCCGGCCCCCGGCGAACCTCGGTTGGCGAAGGAATCGCGAACAGCCCAAAATTCGTGCTGATTTTTAAGTCCAGTGCAATATTTCCCTGCAAAGCACGACAGGCAGAGCGCGGGTTTGCGCCGAATCGAGGATGAAATTTTTTGTTGAAAACCAATAATTTGGAAGAACTTTTTAGACGCGCGTAGACCCCTGGAACGCTGCGGTTCCAGGAGCCGATGGAAGCCTATTTTTTAATCCGTTCAGGCTGCGGCAGCGTCGATCCGTGCCAGCGCCCAGCGCACGTTCTTGCGCACGTCCGGGTCGGAATCGTGTTCGAAGGCCGCGAGGAAGGACCGGGTTTCCGGCACAGCCAGCTCGCCCAGCACGGCGGCGCATTCTTTGCGCAGGTTTGGGATATCGAGCGAAATGAGCGGCCCGATCTGCATGGCCGCCTCGCGCGCGCCCAGCTTGCCGAGCGACCGGACCGCCTTGAGCCTGACCTGCCAGTAATCGTCGTCAAGCGCGCGGCGAAGATGCGACACGCATGCCGCCCCACCGGATTTCGCCAGCGTTTCCGCCGCTGCTTCCCGCGGGTGCCAGTGCGGATCGGACAGCGCCGCGATGAGCGCGCTTTCCGCGGCCTCGGTGCGGCTGAACCCCAGCGCGGTCAGGGCGACCCGGCGCACCTGCACGTCGACATCGGCGGCGGCCTTCTGCAAGGCCGACAATGCCGCAGGGTCCTGCAGCCAGCCGATCACGCCCACGGCCTGCATCCGAACTGTGGGCGAAGGGTGTTCTAGCGCTGCGATCGCGGGCTCCATTGCCTCCGGGCGGCGCAGTTCCTTGATCCCGGCAAGACAAGCAACCAGCGTGAATTCGTCCGCCGACCCGAGATGGGGCAGCAAGGCATCGCCCGCCGCGGGTTCTTTGAGTTCCGTCAGGCTGACGGCAGCGGCGTCGCGCACCTCCTGCACGCTGTCGGCCAGGGCCACGACCAATGCCGCAGCGGTATCGGGGCCGTCGAAATCGGTCAGCGCCAGCGCAGCCTGCTTACGCACGCCCGCATCAGCGTCGGAGATCGCCCCGGCGAGATAGGGGATCGCTGCAGGATCGGCGCTGTCGGCAAGCTCGATCACGGCCATGATGCGACCGCTTGGCGTGGGGTCGTTCAGTCCCGCAGCAAGATCGTCTATATCGTTGAAATCCTCGAAAAGTACGGTCATCGCGGCCTCATTTCAGCAAGTAGGGCAGGTTGACCGTCACGGCGCCCGTGGGGCAATCCGCTTCGCAGGGCATGCAATACCAGCACTCGTCGTATTTCATGTAGGCGGTCTTGCTGCCCTCGGCGGTCTCGGCAATGCGCAGAACATCGAGCGGGCAGACATCAACGCAAACAGTGCACCCCTTATCGGCGATGCAAAGGTCGTCGTTGACGACGACGGGAACGGTGGTTGCGGTCTGGGCGAGAGGCATCTGAACTATCCTTATTCGGCTGCGACAGAGGGCTTGACGCGCTGCTTGGCATAGGCGTCCTTCTCGTCCTCGGCGATGTCGACGACATAAGGTTTCACGTCCTGCTTGCGGCTGGCGGGCATGCCGTCGTCGCCCTTGGTCAGGATCGTGTGGCAGAACCAGTTCTCGTCGTCCCGCTCGTATTCCACCCGGTTGTGATACAGCCCCCAGCGGCTTTCCGTACGATAGAGCGACGCCGCCGCTGCCATGTCGGCGCAGTCGAGGATGCTCGAGGCCTCCAGCGCGCGCATCAGTTCGTGGGCGTCGCGGACATACATCGCGTTTTCCATGTCCTCGCGGACCTCGGCGAACCGCTTCTGCGCGAGGTGCATCTTGGCGGTGACCTTTGGCGGTTGCAGGTAATCGTTCACCAGTCGCCGGGTCTTGTACTCGATCTGGTTGGGCGGGATGCCGTCTTCGCGCTTCGTGGGGGCGAGCACGCGGGTGCGCTCGGCCTCTATGTCCGCCTGGTCGAAGGCGGCGAAATCCATTTCGGCGACATAGTCGGCGGCATCTTCACCCGCGAAAGCCCCGTGGGTGAACGCGCCGAGCATGTAGTTGTGCGGCACGTTCGCCATGTCGCCAGCGGCATAGAGGCCGGGAATGGTGGTGCGCGCGTGTTCATCTACGAAGACGCCGCTGGCCGAATGCCCGGAACAGAAGCCGATTTCCGAGATGTGCATCTCGATCATCTGCTTGCGGTAATCGGTGCCGCGGCCGCGATGGAAATGCCCGCGCGTCGGGCGTTCCACAATGTGCAGGACGCGTTCGATCTCGGCCACCGTTTCCTCGGCGAGATGGTTGAGCTTCAGGTACACAGGCCCCTTGCCGCCCTGCAATTCGTCGAAGAATTCCTGCATCATCTGGCCCGACCAGTAGTCGCATTCGATGAAGCGTTCGCCCCGAGCGTTGGCGGTATAGCCGCCCATGGGCCCCGCGACATAGGCACAGGCAGGCCCGTTGTAATCCTTGATCAGCGGGTTGATCTGGTAGCATTCGAGATTCGCGAGCCCCGCACCGGCGTGATAGGCCATCGCGTAGCCTTCGCCGCTGTTCGACGCGTTCTCGTAGGTTCCATAAAGGTAGCCCGAGGTTGGCAGGCCCAGCCGCCCCGCGGCACCCAGCCCCATGATGACCGCCTTTGCGCGCACCACGAGAAACTCCGCGCTGCGGGTGTTCACGCAAATGGCGCCCGCGACTCGGCCCTCGCCGGTCAGCAGGCGGGTCGCCATGTAGCGGTTGATGATGTTGATCCGTGCCTTGCGCAACTGGCGATAAAGCGCCTTTTTCACCGTGTCGCCATTGGGCATCGGCAGGACATAGGTGCCGATGTGGTGCACCTTCTTGACGTCGTATTCGCCGTTCTGGTCCTTCTGGAACCGGATGCCGAAACTGTCGAGTTCCTGGATTATGCCATAGCACTCCTGCGCATAGCGGTAGACCGCGGCCTGGTCGCAGATGCCGTCATTGGCGACGGTGATTTCCTTGGTGTACTGTTCGGGCGTTGCATAACCGGGAATAACGGAGTTGTTCAGCCCGTCCATCCCCATGCAGATCGCTCCCGAGCGTTTCACGTTCGCCTTGTCGAGCAGGATGATGTTTGCCTTGGGGTTCTTCTTCTTGGCCTTTAACGCCGCCATGGGTCCGGCGGTACCCCCGCCGATAATCAGGATATCGCAATCGATCTGATCAATTCCGTCGCGTATCTCGTCCATCATGGGACTCCATTTCCCTGCATTCAGATCAGCCTGCGCCGCGGTGCTGCAGGGCTTCTGTCAATTACTTGTCACCGCGTTCCGAAAGCTCGAGCAGATAGGCGAACGGATAAATCGCGCGGTCGTGTCCGTCTGAAAAGTGTATGTTCACCCCCACTGAACCGACCGGAGCGAGCGCGGTAATCGCGATGTCGTCGTCCACGCGCACCGAGCCGAAATCGACCCGCTGACGGATGGAGCCCGCGTCGCGGGCCTCCCGGCGCAGCAGGGCCGCGCTGAGTTGCGTGGTTTCGCCGCTGTCCCAATCGATGATCAGGGTGCGGCAATCCGGGGTGGCGGTCATGGATGCGATCACTGTGGCCTCGGGGTGTCGTGGTTACGCTGTCAACGTGCAGCGCCGCGGCATGGGGCAATAGCAATTTGTTGACGGACACCCGATGCCGCGCCGCCGCACGTTGCGCCCACATCAAGATGGGAAACGCGCATGACCTATGTCGTCACTGATAACTGCATCGGCTGCAAATACACCGACTGCGTCGAGGTCTGTCCCGTGGACTGTTTCTACGAAGGCGAGAACATGCTGGTGATCCATCCTGACGAATGCATCGACTGCGGCGTGTGTGAACCAGAATGCCCTGCCGACGCGATCCGCCCCGACACGGATGCCGACATGGATCGTTGGGTAACATTTAATGCGCGCTATGCCGAACTCTGGCCGGTTATCACCGCGGCGCGCGACCCGCTGCCCGACGCCGATGCCCGGGACGGGCTGGCCAACAAGCTCGATACGCTTTTTTCGTCGGCACCCGCCGATCAGACCGCCTGAAAGATTTTGCCATGAACTTGCAGCCCGCCCGCGTCTTGCCCGATGCCCAGACTGTAACCGCCGTGACCCACTGGACCGACAGGCTGTTTTCGTTCCGGGTGGAACGCCCACGCAGCCTGCGGTTCCGGTCGGGTGAGTTCGTGATGATCGGACTGTTGAAGGACGACGGAAAGCCGCTGCTGCGAGCCTATTCCATCGCGTCGCCGTCGTGGGATGACGAGTTGGAATTCTATTCGATCAAGGTGCCCGACGGGCCGCTGACGTCACGGCTGCAGAAGATCGAACCGGGGGACCAGATCATCCTGCGGCCAAAGCCTGTCGGCACGCTTGTCCATGACGCGCTGCTGCCGGGTGCTCGGCTATGGCTGGTCTGCACCGGCACCGGCGTCGCGCCCTTCGCATCGATCCTGCGCGATCCGGAGACATGGGAGCGGTTCGACGATGTGATCCTCGCCCATACCTGCCGCACTTTGGACGAGCTTGCCTATGGCCGCAGCATCGTCGATACCCTGCCGGACGACCCGCTGATCGGCGAGATGGTGGCGGGGAAGCTGCACTATTACCCGACCACCACCCGCGAACCTTCGGCGCACGAGGGGCGCATCAGCGATCATATCCGCAGCGGTGCCGTGTTCGCGGCATTGGGGTTGCCCGCGTGGTCGCCCAACACGGACCGGGCGATGGTCTGCGGCAACCTTGCACTCAACAAAGACATCATGGCGCTGTGCGCCGCGGCGGGGTTGCGCGAGGGGGCGAATTCTGCGCCTGGCGAGTTCGTGGTTGAAAAGGCGTTTCTTGACTGAGCGATGGCACGCCCCCGAGGTCTTGCCCGCGCCGTGCCGCGTGTCGGAGCAACGCGAGGGTCGGCTCAAAGCCCAAAACACCCGCGATGTTCCGGGTCAGTTTCAGTGTGCGCTCAGCGAAACCGACTTCATTGACAAGGACGGCCCACAAGCTCCAGACTCATCGAGCTACAGCCAGAAGATGACGGTTGCGGCGAGTGCGATGGCTGACAGGAAGACCTTCGGGCACCGGTCACAGCGGGTGGCGATGCGCCGCCAATCCTTTAGTCGGCCGAACATGATCTCGATCCGGTTGCGGCGCTTGTATCGGCGCTTGTGGTAGAGAACGGCCTTGTCGCGGGACTTCCCGGCTCGGGATGCAGGGGCGTATCCCCTTGTCCTGCAACGCGTCCCGAAACCAGCTGGCGTCATGGCCCGGTCCGAGATCAGCCATTCGGCGGCGAGCAGACTTTCCAGAAGGGCCGCAGCGCCGGTATAGTCGCTGACTGTCCCGCGGTCATGAAGAACCGCAGCGGGCGCCCAATCGCGTCGGCAACGGCGTGCAGCTTGGTGTTCATACCGCCCTTGGTTCGGCCAATCAGCCTGCCGCCCCCCCTTTATGGATGGCCCGCCCCTTCCGCCGACGCCTGTGCAAGGTGGCGGTGTTCAAGGAAGGAAGGAGCGAACCATGAGTATCGTGATCCTTGGCATCGACCTGGGCAAGAACAGCTGCAGCATCGTCGGCCTCGACGCGAACGGTGCGGTCATCGTGCGGTGACGGATGCGACGCGACGGGGTGATCGCGTTTGCCGCAAAGCCGAGGCCATGCACGATGGCAATGGAAGCATGTTGCGGCGCCCATCACATAGGTCGGTCACTGGCGGAACCGGGCCACGACATCCGGTCGATGTCGCCTGAATATGTGCGGCCCCACGTCAAGGCGCAGAAGAATGATGACCGCGATGCCGAGGCGGTCGCAGAGGCGGCGCCTCGTCCCACCATGCGTTTCGTCGAGCTTGAAAGCGAGGAGCAACTCGACGTTCAGACGCTCCATCGGGTGCGCGACCCCCTGGTCGGGGATCGCACGTCCCTGACCAACCAGATCAGGAGCCTTCTTCTGGAACGCGGTCACGTCGTCGCGCAGGGCCATGCCCGGCTGCGTCTCCTGCTCGGTGAACTGCTGGATCGTGGCGTCAGCCTACTGACTCCACGGATGACGTTTCCACTGGGAGACATGCGGACACGCCGGGAAGAACTGGATCGTCGGGTCGCTGCTTTTGACGCCGAGTTCGCAGCTATGGCGCGGGCCGACGACCGGGCACGCAGGCTGACAAGCATCCCCGGCATCGGCGCTTTGAACGCCACGACACTGGTCGCCGCCGTCGGGGACGGTGCGACTTTCGACAAGGGCGCACCCTCGCTGCATGGTTGGGGCCTGTGCCCCGCCAGGCCACCACCGGGGGAAGACCGAAGCTCCCGGGGATCACGAAGCGTGCTGGCCGGTATCTTCGCAAGATGCTGATACAGGGTGCGCGGTCCGCCATGCCGTCTTTGGCCAAAAGCGACATAGGTGTGGGGGCCTGGCTGCGCGGACGTCTCGCCCGCGCCCTCCCCAATGTCGCCGTCGTCGCCCTGGCTGCAAGGATGGCGCGCACTGTCCGGGCGCTTCTGCGCCGTGAGCAGACCTACAACCCGTCGCTAAGGGGGACGAACCGAAGAACACGCGTCCGGCTCGGACAGTTTCGGGAGCGACGACCTGCGAGTGGTGAAAGGAAGATGGCCTGACAGTCGATCGGCGTTCTGAAAACCTCCGGCGAAAAATGGCTCTTTGAAGCCGCCCCCTTCATGAGGATTGGAACGCGCGGGTCTCCATCTTGGCGGCGGCACCCATGCTGACATCCTAGATACGTTCGTGAAGACTGACTACGCCGTCACCCAATCGCCGCTTGCAGCCGGGGCGCGCCATACGTTTTCAACCGGGCACTTGGGCATGACCATGGAGGCTGAGGCATATGCCTGAGCACGTGCTTAAGTCTGAGATGGAGATCATCGCCGATGGCGGCCGCCGACGCCGCTGGACTGCCGCCGAGAAGCTGCGGACCGTCGAGGAAACGCTGGAGGACGGCGCCAGCATCCCGGTCGTGGCGCGCCGGAATGGCGTAGCGCCCGATCTGCTGTATCGTTGGCGCCGGCTCATGCTCGAAGGGGGAAGTGTCGCCGTGTCCGAGGACGATGAGGTCACCAGCAACAAGGTCGTCCGGCAAATGGAGGAGCGCATTCGCGAGCTCGAACGGCAGCTCGGGCGCAAGACGATGGAGGTCGAGATCCTGCGCGAGGCGCTGGACAAGTCACGGTCAAAAAAACCTACCTGGCTCGCGCGGTCGCCGCGACCGGACGATTTCCGGTGAAGGTCGTGGCCGAAACCCTGGGCGTGGCCCGCTCGAACCTGATCGATCGGCTGAACGGGAGAACGAAGCCGCGGCGGCGCTATCACAAAGCGCAAGACGCGGCGTTGGTGCCGTTGATCATGGCGCTCGTGGCGGTGCGTCCGACCTATGGCTGCCGGCGGAGTTGCCAGTGGTTGCGCCACTGGTCTGAGCGACCACCGGCGACGCGATCCTGAACCGCCAGCTGCGCTCCGGAGGCCTGACCCCGGTCAACCACA
>NZ_QGKU01000010.1 GCF_003172915.1 Meridianimarinicoccus roseus | reverse complement strand
TGACATTTGGTATAGCGGCGCTTGCTGCTGGTGTTTGCGGTGCTCAGGAGGATCGGTCTGGTTGGCCTGCGTCGTTCACGGTTGGCACGGCGTCGCAGGGCGGGACGTATTTCGCCTATGGCTCGGGCTGGGCGAACCTTGTCGCGGACGAGCTTGGCCTTTCGGGCGGCGGCGAGGTGACGGGCGGCCCGATGCAGAACATGGCGCTGGTGCACACCGGCGACGCGGCCTTCGGGATGACCACGATGGGCCCGGCCGCCGAGAGCCTCGCGGGCACCAACCCGATCGCGCCGGGCCTGGCGATGGACAAGGCCTGCGCGATGTTCCCGATGTACCAGACCCCGTTCAGCGTGACCGCGCTGTCGAGCAGCGGGATCACCTCGATCTCCGAGATCCCGGACGGCGCGCGGATCGGCTTCGGGCCCGCGGGGTCGACCTCGGACACGTATTTCCCGCGCATGATGGAAACGCTGGGCGTCAATTTCGAGCGGCGCAACGGCGGCTGGTCGGACCTTGGCGGCCAGTTGCAGGACGGTCTGCTGGACGTGATCGCCTTCGCCGCGGGCGTGCCCGTGCCGGCCGTCAGCCAGCTTGAAGTGCAGACCGACGTGAATATCATCGAGTTCACCGAGGCCGAGCAGGCCACGATCATGGAGGCCTTCCCGGTGTCCGAGTTCGAGATCGCGGCGAACACCTACACCACGCTCGAGGCGCCGGCGCGGTCGGTGTCGATGTGGAACTTCGCCATCGCCAACTGCGACCTGCCCGCCAGCTTCGTGAAGGCGGTCGTGGACGTGGTGATGTCGGACAACGAGCGGATGGTGGGCATCCACCGCGCCGCGCGGTCCACCGTGCCCTCGAACTGGGACAAGAACAAGGTCATGCCCTGGCATCCCGGCGCCGCCGAATGGTTCGCCGAGAACGCGGGGGCCGATATCCCGGCCGACATGATCTACGGCCAGTAAGCCAGCCCCCGCCCCGCGCGTCCGGCCCCGTGCCGGGCGCTTGCGGGGCGGGCCCGGCCCCGGACGGGATCCCGCACCGGCTCCGCACGGGCTCCCTGCACGGTCTTCTTAGGACGGACCTCTCGCACGGGGCGCGAACAGGATCGCGGCGCCCCCTGCCCGACCGGGCGCCAACCGGGCCCCGATCGGCCATCGATGGCCCCGGCACAGACCCGCGCAGCCCCCCGCGAAGACAGGGGGGCAGGCCGCGGCGGACGCATGGGGGCCGACCCGCCCCCGGCCAGACCGGCACACCGGCCCGGCCCTCCCCGCCACGCCAACCCGCCTTCACCCCGTCACTTCCCCCATTTCCGCCCGAACCCGCCATGCGCCCGGCCCGTCCGGCCCGCGCGGACCCGGACCCCACCGGAGGACCACCGCCGATGCACCCCCCCGCCCGTCACGACCCGTTTTCCCCCGGAGCCCGCACCCGGCCCTGCCGCGCCCCCGCCGATAGCGGCCGCGGCGACGCCGCCGCGCAGACCGACGAGCACATGATCGCCGACGGCGTCGACGACGAAGCCGTCGAGGCCAACCGCCGCATCTTCGAGGGATCGACCTTCTGGGCCATGGCCGCCCTCGCCACGCTCTACGCGATGTTCCACATGGCCGCGCTGAACGGGCTGTCGATCTCGGCCCTGACCGGGATCGAGCTGCCCTTCCTGCCGCAATTCCCGATGGAAACCTGGAACTTCCGCATCGTCCATGTCGCCGGCGCGCTGGTGCTGGGCTTCCTGATGTACGCCGCCGCCGACTTCCCCGGCGACGCGGACGCGCCCGGCACACCGGCCCGGCCCGCGCTGCACACCGCCGCCATCGCGCTCGCCGTCCCGGCGCTGCTCGCGCTCGGCACGGCGATCTGGTTCGCCCTGCTGATCGAAGGCGGCGCCATGTGGAACGGCATGGACGCCACCATCAAGTTCCGCGAGACATGGCTCTTCGGCGTGCCGCTGCTGCTCGCCACCGCAGGGGCCATCGGCCTGTCCTGGGCCCACAGCGCCCCGCGCGCGCGCCTCGCCGCGCCCGACATCGTGCTCGGCATCTGCGCCGTCGCCGTCGCCGCCTACCTGATCACCATCTACGGCACGCTGATGCGCAACTCCACCGGCACCCCCTTCGCGCCGATCGGCATCTCCATCGCCGCCGTCGCGGGCACCGCGCTGATCATGGAACTGACACGCCGCGTCGCGGGCCTCGCGCTCGTCATCATCGCGGGCGTGTTCCTGGCCTACGTGTTCGCGGGCCAGTACCTGCCGGGCTTCCTGAACTCCCCCGCGATCAGCTGGCAGCGCTTCTTCAGCCAGGTCTACACCGATGCCGGCATCCTCGGGCCGACAACCGCCGTGTCCTCGACCTACATCATCCTGTTCATCATCTTCGCCGCCTTCCTGCAGGCCAGCAAGGTCGGCGACTACTTCGTCAACTTCGCCTTCGCCGCCGCAGGCCGCACCCGCGGCGGACCCGCCAAGGTCGCCATCTTCGCCTCCGGCCTGATGGGCATGATCAACGGCACCTCCGCGGGCAACGTCGTCGCCACCGGCTCGCTCACCATCCCGCTCATGAAGAAGGTCGGATACCACAAGAAGACCGCGGGCGCCGTCGAGGCCGCCGCCTCGACCGGCGGGCAGATCATGCCCCCGATCATGGGCGCGGGCGCCTTCATCATGGCCGAGATCACCGGCATCCCCTATACCGAGATCGCCATCGCCGCCATCATCCCCGCCGTGCTCTACTTCGTGTCGGTCTTCTTCATGGTCGACTTCGAGGCCGCCAAGCTCGGCATGCGCGGCATGAACGCCGACGAGATCCCGAAACTCTCCACCATGATGCGCCGGGTCTTCCTGTTCCTGCCCATCCTCATCCTGATCGCCGCGCTGTTCATGGGATACTCCGTCATCCGCGCGGGCACATACGCCACGCTCTCGGCCGCCGTCGTCTCTTGGCTCACCCCCTACCGGATGGGGCCGCGCTCCACCCTCAAGGCGTTCGAGATCGCGGGCGTCATGTCGATCCAGATCATCGCCGTGTGCGCCTGCGCGGGCATCATCGTCGGCGTCATCAGCCTGACCGGCGTCGGCGCGCGCTTCTCCAACCTGCTGCTCGGCCTCGCGGGCGTCAGTCAGTTCCTGGCGCTGTTCTTCGCCATGTGCATCTCCATCCTGCTCGGCATGGGCATGCCCACCACCGCCGCCTACGCCGTCGCCGCCTCCGTGGTCGCGCCCGGCCTCGTGGAGCTTGGCATCCCGCAGCTGACCGCGCATTTCTTCGTGTTCTACTTCGCCGTGCTCTCCGCCATCACGCCGCCCGTCGCGCTCGCAAGCTACGCCGCGGCCGGCATCTCCGGCGCCAACCCGATGGAAACCTCCGTCGCCTCGTTCAAGATCGGCATCGCCGCCTTCATCGTGCCCTTCATGTTCTTCTACAACGGCGCGCTGCTGATGGAGGGAACCTGGTTCGAGGTGATCCGCGCAGGCGCCACGGCAACCGTCGGCGTGTTCCTGCTGTCGGCCGGCGTGCAGGGGTGGTTCATGGGCGGACGCACAGCGTGGTTCATCCGCGCAGGCCTCCTGCTCGCCGCACTCACCATGATCGAAGGCGGCCTCGTCACGGACATCATAGGCCTCGCAACCATCGCAGCCGCCTGGACAATACAAAAAACAATCCACCCAAACCCAGACGCAAAACTCAACGTCAAAGGCGCAGACTGAAAACTGTAATAATCCAGAGATGACACCAGGCAGGCCGGGCGCAGCGCGCATCCGGCCTGCCGCGGGGTTACGGACCGAAGCCCTTGAAAGCGCGCGCGACGCGCACGATCTGACCCATCGCGCCCTCTGCGCCGCCGCGTCCCGCGCGAGCTACCGGGCGGCAGCCGGAGGTGCAGCATCCCCATGTTCGACGTTCTCTTCATCCTGGCCGGTTTCGCCGGCCTTCTTCTTGGCGGCAACCTGCTGGTCCAGGGCGCGGCGGCGCTGGCTCAGCGCCTCGGCGTGCCTCCGATGGTGATCGGGCTGACCCTCGTCGGCTTTGGCACCTCGACCCCGGAACTGGTCACCAGCGTGCAGGCTGCCTTCGCAGGCGCGCCCGGGATCGCCGTGGGCAACGTCGTGGGCAGCAACATCGCCAACGCGCTCCTGATCCTGGGGATCGCCGCGGTAATCCTGCCCATCGCCATCACACCGGCCGCGTTCCGCCGCGACGGCAGCGTGCTGGCCGCCGTTACGCTGGCGGCGGTGGCGCTGCTGCTGTGGGGCGAAATCGGGCGCGTTGCAGGCGCGGTGCTGCTGGCGGCGCTGGTAGTCTATGCGCTGGGCACCTTGCGGGTCGAGCGCAGGAGCGCCAGCGCCGCCCGCGCGCTCTACGAGGCCGAAGCGGCACAATTGCCCGCGTCCGCGCCTGCAACCCCCGCCTGGCGCGACACCGTTGGACTGGTCGGCGGCATCGTTGTGACGATCCTGTCGGCGGGACTTCTGGTGGACGGCGCGATCGGGCTGGCGACGGCGCTTTCGGTGCCCGAGGCGGTGATCGGACTGACGATCGTGGCGGTGGGCACGTCGCTTCCGGAACTGGTGACATCGGCCGTCGCCGCGCGCCGCGGGCAAAGCGACATCGCGCTCGGCAACGTGATCGGAAGCAACATCTTCAACATTCTAGGCATCCTCGGCGTCACCGCTCTGCTGCGGCCGATGGAGGTGCCGACGCGCATCGCCGCCGTCGACGGCTGGGCGATGCTGGCCGCGACGGCTGCGATCCTGCTGGTTGCGCGCACAGGCTGGCGCATCGGGCGGCGAGAGGGCGCGGTGCTGCTGACGCTCTACGGCGCGTATCTCGCAGTTCAGGTCGTCAACCTTTGAGAGCGCCGCGGCGCGGACGCGGGCCGAACCCCGTGCCCTTGCCCGCACCGCAGCAGCAAGATCAGGCGCTGACCCGTTCGGCCAGCACCTCCATCACCAGTTCGGCGGCGCGGCCAGCCGATGCGGGGTTCTGCCCGGTCACCAGCGTGCTGTCCCGCACGGCGTGCACCGCAAAGTCATCGGCCTTGACGAAATCCGCGCCCAACTCGCGCAGGCGCGTTTCCAGAAGGAAAGGAACCGCGCCGTCCAGCCCGACGGCCTTTTCCTCGGTGTCGGTGAAGCCGGTCACGCGACGGCCCTGCACCACCGGAGTTCCGTCCGAGTTCAACGCCGAGATAAGCCCGGCCGGCCCGTGGCATACGGCAGCGACGACGCGCCCGGATTCCAGCGTTTCGGTCACCAGACCGGCCAGCGCGCGGCTGTCGGGATAGTCGAACATCGTGCCGTGCCCGCCGGGCAGGAAAATCGCATCGTATTCGGTCGCGGGCAGGCGCGAGAAACAGGCCGAACTCTTCATTGCGCGCTGAAACGTCTCGTCCGCCTCATAGCGCCGGACCGAAGCGGGCTTCTCGTCCTCGTCAGACAGGCTGCGCGCGTCGATCGGGATCTCGCCGCCCTTGATCGACGCGACGGTCACTTCCGCCCCCGCATCGAGAAAGGCGTAGTAGGGCGTTGTCAGTTCCTCCAGCCAAAGGCCGGTCTCACCCTGCCCGTTGCCCATGTCGCGCGCCGAAGTCGCGATGATGAGGATCTTGTGGGAATGGGTCATGGTCTGGTCCTTCCAGTCAGGCGTGATCGGGTCGGAAACGGTATGTTCCGCCCGCTTGTTCCCACCAGCTATGCGCACGGGCGCGTCATGCAACACCGCCCAGCGGGTGCCCCTGCGGCAGGCCCGCAGCCAGCGGGCGGGTTTTGGCCTTGGCCCCGCTGCGCGTCGCGCTTACATCTGGAGAATGTTCCAGAAGCTGCTTCAGGGCCTGATGGCCCCAGACCCCGCCCCGCTTCCCGACACCGATGCCCGCCTTGCGCTGGCCGCGCTGCTTGTGCGCATCGCACGGTCGGACGACGATTACGCCCAGATCGAGATCGACCGCATCGACCGGATCCTCGCGGCGCGCTATGCGCTCAGCCCATTCGAGGCGGGCAAGCTGCGACGCGACGCCGAGACGCTGGAGACCGAGGCGCCCGACACCGTGCGCTTCACCCGCGCGATCAAGGACGCGGTGCCCTATGACGACCGGCTCGCCGTGATCGCCGCACTGTGGCAGGTTGTGCTGGCCGACGGGCAGCGCGACGACGAAGAGGACAGCCTGATGCGGATGGTGGCGAACCTCTTGGGCATCACCGACCGCGACAGCAACATCGCGCGGCGCACCGTGGAAGAGCGTTGAACCCGGCGACTGTGCCGGTTTGTCGGGCAAGTGTCGGTTTTTTCGCCACGTCACGCCTGCGGGCCATTGCAATTCGGCGGAGTTTAAAGAGTATTTCCTCACTGTCCCGCACCGAGGAGTCCGCGTGCCCGCACCTGTCATCGAAATCCGCGACCTCCACAAATCCTATGGGTCCCTCGAAGTGCTCAAGGGCGTGTCGGTCACGGCGGACAAGGGGCATGTGGTATCGCTGATCGGCTCGTCCGGGTCGGGAAAATCCACGCTGCTGCGGTGTTGCAACCTGCTTGAGGACAGCCAACAGGGCGAGATCCTGTTCAACGGGGAGCCGATCCGCTGGAAGGGCAGCGGTCACGACCGGCGGCCGGGCGACGCACGACAGGTGCTGCGCGTGCGCACCAACCTGTCGATGGTGTTTCAGCAGTTCAACCTGTGGGCACATATGTCGATCCTCGAGAACGTCATGGAAGCGCCGGTCACCGTCCTGCGGCAGGACCGCGACGCGGTCGAGGCGCGCGCGCGAGGGCTGCTCGACAAGGTCGGGATCGGCGACAAGTGCGACGTCTATCCAGCGCAGCTTTCGGGCGGGCAGCAGCAGCGTGCCGCCATCGCGCGGGCGCTTTGCATGGAACCGCAGGCGCTGCTTTTCGACGAACCGACCTCAGCGCTCGATCCCGAACTTGAGCAGGAGGTCGTGCGTGTGATCAAGGATCTCGCCGCCGAGGGGCGCACCATGATGATCGTGACCCACGACATGCGCATGGCCGCTGACATGTCGAGCCACGTGATCTTCCTGCATCAGGGCCGGATCGAGGAAGAAGGCCCGCCGGACGCGCTGTTCGGCGCGCCGAAATCCGCCCGGCTGCAGCAGTTCCTGTCACATTCCGCCCCGGCTTGAACCGGGGCCACCATCACCAACAAGGGGAAACCAATGAAAACACTGACACTTGCGACGGCCCTTCTGGCCTTCGGAACGGGCGCTGCACTCGCGCAGGACGTGGTCCGCATGGGCACCGAGGGGGCGTATCCTCCGTACAACTTCATCAACGACAATGGCGAGATCGACGGCTTCGAGCGCGAGTTGGGCGACGAGTTGTGCGCGCGGGCCGAACTGACCTGCGAGTGGGTCACCAACGACTGGGACAGCATCATTCCGAACCTCGTGTCGGGCAACTACGACACGATCATCGCAGGCATGTCGATCACGCCGGAACGCGACGAGGTGATCGACTTCACCCAACCCTACACCCAGCCCGATCCGTCCTCCGTCGTGGGCATGACGCCGGACCTCGATCTCGCAAGCGCGGTGATCGCGGCGCAGACCGGCACCATTCAGGCGGGCTACGTCGCCGAGATCGGCGCGACGCTGGTCGAATTTGCCAGCCCCGACGAAACCGTCGCCGCCGTGCGCAACGGCGAGGTGGACGCGGTGATCGCCGACAAGGCGTTCCTTGAACCCATCGTGACCGAGGATGCGGACCTGATGTATGTCGGCGACGACATTCTTCTGGGCGGTGGCATCGGCATGGGCATCCGCGAAAGCGACGCCGAACTGAAGGAAACCTTCAATGCCGCGATCCAGTCCATGAAGGACGACGGCACCCTGAACGAGCTCATCGCGAAGTGGCTGCCCGAAAGCGCGCCGTTCTGATCCCGTTCCGCCGGGCGCCCTGAAACGGGTGCCCGGCCCTGCCGCGCCTTCGCCAGATCGGACCTTCTGACCCGTGTTCTCCTTCTGTACCGACCCTGCCCTGCTGGACGACCTGCCGTGGATGGCGTGCTACCTGACCACGGGCAAGCACATGGCCTTCTACGCCTCGTTCGGGACGGTGCTTCTGCTGTTGGCGATCACAGCGCCCGTCGCGCTGTTGTTCGGGTTTCTCGGCGCGATGGCGACCCGGTCACAGATCGCACCGCTGCGCTGGCTCGGGCGGGGATATACATCGATGGTGCGCGGCATCCCGGACATCGCCTTTTTCCTCTTCGTGCCGATCGCGCTCGATCAGGGGCTGGAATGGCTGCGCCACAAGGTCCGATGCCCCGACTGGGAGCTTCCGGTGCGGCAGGGCAACGATTTCGTGGTCTGCGACATCGCAAAGCTGCCGCTGTCCAATGCCCCACAATGGGTGCACGAGGGCTACGGCTTCGGAACCGCCGTGCTGGCCTTCGCAGTGGTGTTCGGCGCCTTCGCCGCCAACGTGATCCACGGCGCGATGACCGCGGTGCCGCGCGCGCAGATGGAAACCGCCGAAGCCTACGGGATGACCCGCAGGCAGGCGTTCTGGCGCATCCTTGTGCCGCAGATGTGGATCTTCGCCCTGCCCGGCCTGTCGAACCTGTGGCAGATCCTTGTGAAGGCGACGCCGCTGCTTTTCCTGCTGGGGGTAGAAGACATCGTCTACTGGGCGCGCGAACTGGGCGGGTCCAAGACCAGCACCTTCACCTACCCCCATCCCGATTGGCGGCTTTATTACTTCCTGTTCCTGCTGGTGTTCTACCTTGCGCTGACGCAGGTGTCGGAGATCGCATTCGGCCGACTGGCGCGTCGGCTGTCGCGCGGTCAGGCCACCGCAGCGGGTGATGCGCTGCGCAAGGCCGCCGCATGAGCTGCTGGCAGACGATCCAGGACTACGGGCTGCGCTCGCTCGGGATCGGCGAACGGCTGCTGCCGCGCTCCGACATTACGCTGTGCGAGCAATTCACCCTGATCGGCTCCGGCATGATCTGGAACGTCTATTTCGGCGTGCTCGCGCTGGCCTTCGGTTTCTTTCTTTCGGTGGCTCTGGCGATGGGCAAGGCGTCCAGCCGGGCGCTGGTGCGCAAGCCTTGCGAATGGTTCATCTTCCTGTTTCGCGGCTCGCCGCTCTTCATCCAGTTCTTCCTCGCCTACGAGGCGCTGACGCTTCTGCCCCGCACCGGAGTTTCGCTGCCGTTGGGCATTGTGACCCTGACCATCGAAACCTCGTGGGTGACGCGCGCCTGGGCCGGGGCGCTGCTGGTGCTGTTCCTGAACACCTCGGCCTATGCGGCGGAAATCTTCCACGGCGCGCTGCGGTCGATCCCGCGCGGCGAAAGCGAAGCGGCCGACGCCTACGGCATGGCGGGCTGGACCAAATTCCGCCGCATCACCTTTCCGACCATGTTGCGCCTTGCCTGGCCGGGCTACACGAACGAGGCGATCTTCCTGTTCCACGCCACCGCGCTGGTGTTCTTCTCCAGCTTCCCTGCCTGGCGCCAGCAGGGCGACGCGCTCTATTACGCCAGCTACCTCGCGGACCGCACCTTCAACCCGTTCATTCCCTATCCCATCTTCGCCGGCTATTTCATCGTTCTGACGGTCATCGTGATTGTGGTGTTCGGGCGGATCAACGCCCGGCTGAACCGGCACCTGGCGCGCGACGCGCGTCCGTCGCTGAAGATCAGGCCGCAATTGGTGCGCTGAGGACGATGGACATACAGACGGCAAGCCTGCGCACCGCCAGCGCGGATCTCAACGGGGTGATGCGGGGCAAGCGCCTGCCCGCCTCGGACGCGGCGAAACTGGAATTCGCCGGCCAGCGGATGCCACTGTCGGCGCTGTCGCTCGACATCTGGGGCAACGACGTGGAGGGCAGCCCGTTGGTCCATGCGTCTGGCGACGCGGACGGGCAGTTGCGCCTGACCGAACGGGGTCCGGTGCCGATGCCCTGGCTCGATCCGCAGGCGACACTGCTGCCGATGTGGATGTACACCGACGACGGGCGACCGTTCGACGCCTGCCCGCGCCACGCGCTGGCCCGGGTGCTGGCGCGCTACACACGGCGCGGCTGGAAAGTGGTCGCGGCAACGGAACTGGAGTTCACGCTGCTCGACATAAGTGGGCGGAGCATCGCGCAGGCGATCGACCCGGTCACAGGGATGGCGCTGCATTCGGGCGACATCAACTCGGTCGATGCGCTGGACGATTTCGCCGCATTCTTCGATGCACTCTATGCCGGGGCGGAGGCGATGGGCATCTCGGTGCAGGCGGCGGTTTCCGAAGGCGGGATCGGCCAGTTCGAGGTGAACCTGAACCACGGCCCCGCGATGCGCATCGCCGACGATACCTGGCTGCTCAAGTCGCTGGTCAAGGGTCTGGCCAAGCGGCATGGCATGGCGGCGACCTTCATGGCCAAGCCGTTTCCCGACGATCCGGGCAACGGGCTGCATGTGCACGTGTCGGTGAAGGACGCCCACGGGCAGAACCTGTTCGACAACGGGGTGATGTCGGGCAGCGGGCTGCTGCGTCAGGTGGTTGCGGGATGCCTGTCGGGGATGCCGGGCGCGATGCTGGTCTTCGCGCCGCATGCCGGAAGCTATGAACGTATCGCGCCGAGCAGCCATGCTCCGACCGGCGCATCCTGGGGCTACGAGAACCGCACGACGGCGCTGCGCATTCCGGGCGGCGATCCATCGGCGCGGCGCTTCGAACACCGGATGGCGGGGGGCGATACCAACCCCTATCTCGTGATGGCCGCGATCCTCGGTGCCGCGCTGATGGGAGTGGAGGACGAGTTGTCCCCACCCGAGCCGATCATCGGCAACGCCTACAGCAAGCCGATCCTGAAGGTGCCGACCGACTGGGACGAGGCGATCACCCGATTCGAGACGTCGCCGCGGATGGCCCGGATCTTTCCACGCCTGCTGGTCGAGATGCTGGTCAAGGTGAAGCGGCAGGAACAGCGGCTGATGGGCAGCCGCGACCCGGAACTGGTGGCGCTGCAACTGCACGACCGCGTCTGACGGCGGACGCTGCGGCGGCGCTGGACCTTGCGGCGGCGCAGGAATATGCTGCGCCCATTGCAAAACGAGGCTTTCATGCACATCGGCATCCTGGAATGCGGTCCCACCCCGGTGGAGATCGCGGAGCGCCACGGCACCTATCCGCAACTCTTCGCACGGCTGCTGGACGCGCCCGGCCGGACTTTCGCAAGCTGGTGCGTGCACGGGATGGAGTTCCCGCCCGGCGGGTCCGCGGACGCGGACGCTTGGCTGCTGACCGGATCGCGCCACGGCTGCTACGATCCGTTGCCCTTCATCGCGCCGCTGGAAGCGTTCATCAGGGCCGCGCGCGCGGCGGGGCGGCCAATGGCGGGCATATGCTTCGGTCACCAGGTTATGGCGCAGGCGCTTGGCGGGCGGGTCGAGAAGTCCAAGCGGGGTTGGGGTTTCGGGCGGCAGGTCTATGACATGGGAGACGCGGGCGAGATGGCGGTGACGGCGATCCACCAGGACCAGGTGGTCCGCGCGCCGCAAGGCGCAGAGGTGATCGCGCGCAACGCCTTCTGTCCGATTGCCGGGCTGCGCTATGGCAACTGGGGGCTGAGCGTGCAGCCGCATCCCGAGTTCGGGCCGCGCATCAGCGCCGATTTCGTGGAGCTGAAGGCTCGCGACGCGAGCTTCCCGCAGGCGTTGATCGCCCCCGCCCGCGCGGATCTGGCCGCCCCGTTGGACGACGGGCGGATGATGGCGATGATCGCGGATTTCTTCGAAGCGGCACTCGGCCACCCGTCGCGCCCGGCAGCCCCGGCCACCCGCGATGCCGCCCCCGCACCCCGGCAAGGACAGGTGTCCAATGGCTGACTGGCTGACCCGCATTCCCGACGCCGCGCGCCGCTTTCTCGACGGGCGGAGACTGGACGAGGTCGAATGCATCATATCGGACCTGCCGGGCATCGCCCGCGGCAAGGCAGTACCGGCGGGCAAGTTCGCACGGCAGGCCAAGTTCTACCTTCCAGAGTCGATCTTCTTCCAGACCATCGCGGGCGGCTGGGGCGAGGCAGCGGGTCCGCAAGGCTTCACCGAACCGGACATGATCCTGATCCCGGACATGGAAACCGCCACCGCCGCGCCTTGGACCGGCGACTGGACACTGCAGGTGATACACGACGCGCAGCGCACCGACGGCACGCCCGTGCCATTTGCCCCGCGCAATGTGCTCAAGCGGGTCCTCGCCCAGTACGAGGCGCAGGGCCTGCGCCCGGTCGTCGCCCCGGAGATGGAATTCTACCTTGTCGCCCGCAACCTCGACCCGGCCCGCTCGATCGAGCCCATGCTGGGCCGGTCGGGCCGACCCGCCGCCGCACGGCAGGCCTATTCCATGTCCGCGGTGGACGAATACGGCCCGGTGATCGACGACATCTACGATTTCGCCGAAGCGCAGGGCTTCGAGATCGACGGCATCACGCAGGAAGGCGGCGCGGGCCAGCTGGAGATCAACCTGCGCCACGGCGACCCGGTCAAGCTCGCCGACGAGGTGTTCTTCTTCAAGCGCCTGATCCGCGAGGCCGCGCTGCGCCACGACTGCTTCGCCACCTTCATGGCCAAGCCGATCGCGGACGAGCCGGGTTCGGCCATGCACATCCACCACTCGGTGATCGACAAGTCCACCGGTCGCAACATCTTCTCGACCGATGACGGCACCGAAACCCCGGCCTTCCACCACTTCATCGCGGGGCTACAGACCCATCTTCCCAGCGCCATCGCGATCCTTGCGCCTTATGTGAACAGCTATCGGCGCTACGTCCGCGACCATGCCGCGCCGATCAACCTCGAATGGGGCCGCGACAACCGCACCACCGGCATCCGCGTGCCGATCTCGACACCAGGAGCGCGTCGGGTGGAGAACCGCCTCGCCGGGATGGATTGTAACCCCTATCTCGGCATCGCGGCCTCGCTGGCCTGCGGTCTTCTGGGCCTGCGCGCGGGCGCCCAGCCGCGCCCGATGATGGCAGGCGACGCCTATGCCGGGGAAAGCGACATTCCCCATGACCTGTTCTCCGCGCTCGAGCTTTTCGAGGAGGCGGACGGGCTGCGCCAGCTGCTGGGCGTCGATTTCAGCCGGGTCTACGAGATCGTCAAGCGCGAGGAATACAACGAATTCCTGCAAGTCATCTCGCCCTGGGAGCGGGAGCATCTGCTGCTGAACGTCTGAGGTCCGGCCGGTGAACCTTCTTCACGCCAACGACCGGCCCGGGCGCTACCCGCCCAGTCTCTATGCCGCGGCCCGCCCTCTGCCCGCGCCGTCCGCGCCGCTGACGGGTGCGTTGCGGGCCGATGTCTGCGTGATCGGCGGCGGCTACACCGGCCTTTCGGCGGCGTTGCATCTGGCACGGCGCGGCTACGACGTGTGCCTTCTCGAGGCGCAGCGCCTCGGGTTCGGCGCGTCGGGACGTAATGGCGGGCAGGTCGGCTCCGGCCAGCGGATGGACCAGCGCGATCTGGAACGGTTGGCCGGTCCGGACGATGCGCGCCTCCTTTGGCAACTGGCAGAAGATGCCAAGGCGGAGGTGCGCGCGCTGATCGCCGATCACGCAATCGCCTGCGACTGGCGCGATGGCGTGGCCCACCTCGCCCGGAGCCCGCAGGCCGCCGCGCACGAGGCCGCGCTGGCGGATCATCTGGCGCGCCACTACGGATACACCGCGACAGAGATTCTGGACCGCGACGACGCCGCGCGCGAGACCGGGGCGCGCGGCTTTTCGGGCGGCGTGATCGACTGGGGTGCAGGGCATCTCGATCCGCTGGCCTTCGTGCTGGGGCTGGCAGGTGCCGCGCGCGAGGCGGGCGCCCGGCTGCATGAATGCAGCGAGGCGACCAGCCTTGCCCGCGACGGCGCGCACCACGTGGTCACAACGGCGCAGGGCCGGGTTACGGCGGACACGCTGGTGCTGGCCTGCAACGGATATCTCGGGCGCCTGCACGGCCCGACCGCCGCCCGGGTGATGCCGATCAACAACTTCATCGTTGCCACCGACCCGCTTCATGCCTTCCCGGGCGTGCTGCCGCGCGGCATCGCCGCCGCCGACGACAAGTTCGTGGTGAACTACTGGCGGCGCAGCGCCGACGACCGGCTGGTGTTCGGCGGTGGCGAAACCTACGGCTACCGTTTTCCGGCGGATATCGCCGCGATGGTGCGCCCGCTTATGGAACGGCTCTATCCGCAGCTGGCGGGTATCGGCATCGCCCATGCCTGGGGTGGCACGCTGGCGATCACCCGCTCGCGGCTGCCGCATTTCGCGCAGCCCGAACCGGGGCTTTACACCGCGTCGGGCTATTCCGGGCACGGCGTCGCGCTGGCCACGCTCGCGGGGCGGCTGATCGCCGAGGCGGTGGACGGCGACGCCGCACGCTTCGCGTTGATGTCCCGCCTGCCCGCTCCGGCCTTTCCGGGTGGCCCGGCCCTGCGCAACCCGCTTCTGGTGCTGGCGATGACGTGGTTCGCCCTGCGCGACCGGCTGGGTTTCTGAAAAGCCGTTGGCGCGGGAACATTGCGCCAGAAGTGCGCTGCCCCGCCGCAAGGATGCCCTAGCCATACGACTTTCCCGTCAAAGTTGAATTACGCGCCCGCGCAACTGTGTCATGGAAATGTCGCCGGCGCTGTTGTAAAGATTTCCGAAAGATCAGTTTCAGGAAATCGAAAATGACTCCGACGGCGACCGCCCCCAACGTTTATGATGCAGAGCCCATCCCCGAGGCCGCCCGCGCCGAGATCGACCGCCTGCTGGGTACGGGCGACCTGTTCCGCTACACCAGCGAAAACGCGCCGGTCACGCTGCTGGAAGCGGAGTTCGCTCAGATGCTGGGCAGCCGATACGCGCTCGCGGTAGCGTCCTGTTCGGCGGCGCTGTTCCTGTCGCTGAAGGCGCTGGACCTGCCGCGTGGGGCGAAGGTGCTGATCCCGGCCTTCACCTTCGGTGCGGTGCCCTCGGCGGTGGTGCACGCCGATTGCGTGCCGGTGCTGGTCGAGGTGGATGAAACCTACCGCATCGACATGGCCGATTTCGAAGCGAAGCTTGCGGGCGCGGACGCGGTGCTGATCAGCCACATGCGGGGCCATACATCGGACATGGACGCAATTCTTCGGCTTGCAGAGGCGCATGGTCTGCCGGTGGTTGAGGACGCGGCCCACTCGCTCGGCACCACGTGGCACGGGCGCAACATCGGCACGCTGGGGCGGATCGGCTGTTTCTCGTTCCAGTCCTACAAACTGCTGAACGCGGGCGAAGGCGGCATTCTCGTGACCGACGACGACACGATCATCGCACGCGCGGTCATCATGTCGGGCGCATATGAACACAACTGGCGCAAGCACCCGGCTGTAAATGCCCAGTTCGAGGCATGGCAGAATCGCCTGCCGCTTTACAACACGCGGATGAACAACCTGTCAGCGGCGGTGATCCGGCCCCAACTGGCCGAACTGCCACGGCGGGTGCGCGACGGGCGCGCGGGGCACGACCATGTCGCAGCGCAACTCAACGCCTCTCCGCACATGTCGGTGCCCGCGCCGCTGGCCCCGGAACGCCGGGCGCCGGATTCGATCCAGTTCAACCTTCTGGGCATGACCGATGCGGATGTCGACGCCTTCACGGACGCCGCGGCGGCACGCGGCGTGAAGGTGCAGGTCTTCGGGCTGAGCACCGACAACGCGCGCGCCTTCTGGAACTGGCAGTTCCTTGGCGAACAGCCGGACCTGCCGCGCACCCGCGCGATGCTGATGCGGGCCTGCGACGTGCGCCTGCCGGCGCGCCTGACCCGGGACGAGCTTGACTATATCGCCGGTGCATTGCTGATGGCGGTGGACAGCGTGATGGCGCCGCGCGCCTACGGTACCTGAAGCCGACGGCCCTGCCCCTGTCCGGCGGCGCCGGACCAGGCGGTCCCGGCTTCTGTCCCCGAACCCGCCGCGCGACCTGACGGCGAAGCGTCCCCGGCTACGGTCGGTGGGCCTTCGGGCGCTCCGTCCGGGCCCAGCACCACCAGCGAGGGCGCCAGCCATGGCATCCGCGCCAGCGCGGGCCGCACGATCAATTCATGGAGGATCGGGCGCAGCCGCGCGGCGGTCTGCTGCGGCATGTCCCCAAGCGCGCCGCGCCGCGCCCAAAGCGACACCGCCCGGCCCAGCGGCGCCATTGGCAGCGCGATCACGCCGACCCGCGCCTCGAACCGGTGTGCGCGCAGAAGCCCCAACGGCGTGAGGATCGACCAGCCCGCTCCCGCCGCGACCATTGATAGGATCGCGTGGTAGCTGTCCATCTCGAACCGCGAGGAGAGAACGAAATTTTGCCGCGCCAGGTGCGCCGCGATCTGGCGGCCCATGTGGTGACGCTGGGTATACTGGATGAAGGGCAGCGCGCGCAGCGCCTCGGGCGCGGCACAGACCGGCGAACCGTGCTCCAGCGGCACCACCGCGATGAACGGCTCGGCCAGCAGCGGATGCATCTCCAGCCCCTCGGCCGGAGCGGCGGTGTCGGCGGCGACGACCATGTCTAGGGCCCGCTCGCCCAGTCCGGAAAGCAGCCGGTGGCTCGCTCCCGTCTCCAGCAGGAACTGGCACGATTGCAGGTCGCCCGCCATGTCGGTCAGCAGCCGCGGCGTCACGTCCGCATCGAAATCCTCGATCATGCCAAGCCGCACGCGCGTCAGGTGCGACAGATCCGGGCCAAGCAGTTCCGACCGCGCCAGCGCCGCTTCGTCCAAGATTGTTTGCGCCCGTCGCAGGAACGTCTCGCCCGCCGGTGTCAGACGCAGAGGGCGGGCCGCGCGGTCCACCAGCACCGCACCGACCCCCGCCTCCAGCTTGCTGAGTTGCTGGCTGACGGCCGAGGCGCTGGCCCCGACCCGCTTCGCCGCGCCCGAGATCGCCCGCGTCTCGGCAATGGCCGCGAAGATCTCGATCATCCAGAGCGTGAGACGGCCCTGAGGGTCGGTCATCGCAGCCCCCGCCCTAGCCGTGCCGCGCGGCGGGCCGGGTCACTGGCCCAGCTTCGACATCTTGTCCTTCAGATCGGCAAGCTGCGCGCGGATGTCATCCAGTTCCTGCTTCTCGTCCGCGCTCAACTCCGCCTTGGGCGGCTCCGCGGCCGGCGCCTCGCCGCCGTCGTCGCCAGGCTGCCAACCGGGCACCATCGTCGCAAGGAACGCCTTCTGCTGGCGCTTCATCGCTTCGATACCCGACATCGGGTTCATCGGCGTGGGAAGGGTCGAAAAATTCTCCATCATCTTGGACTGGCTGTCGCGCAGCATGTCGAAGGACATGGCAAGGAACTGCGGCACCACCGACTGCGCCTGCGTGGTGTAGCTGCGCACAAGGTCGGTCAGCACCGCGATCGGCAGCACGCTTTCGCCCTTGCTTTCATGCTCGGCCACGATCTGGAGAAGATACTGGCGCGTCAGGTCGTCCCCGGACTTCAGATCGACGATCTTGACCTCGCGCCCGCTGCGAATGAACCCGGCGATGTCTTCCAGCGTGACGTAGTCGCTGGTCTCGGTGTTGTAGAGACGCCGACTGGCGTAGCGCTTAATCAGCAACGGTTTTTCTGTATCTGACACCGGTCATCCTCCGCTCGGGTCGCCGCAGTGCAGAGTAGGACAGCCCGCCCCAAAAGAAAAGAGCGGGCATTGAGCCCGCTCTTCCCAGTCCGCGCAGCGAGGGAGGGTCGCCTGCGGACTTGAAATTCAGCCTGTGCGCCGTGTCGGCGCCGGCCGATCACTTGGCGGCGGCGGTCGCCGTCGCGGTTGCCTTCTTGGCAGCAGCGGTCATGTCGGTCGTCGCCTTCTTGACGGCGGCGGTCGCGTCTTCGCTGATGTCCTTGCCGGCGGCGAGCATCAGTTCGACGGTTTCCATCTGCACCTTCTTGGCGACTTCAGCGAATGCTGCCATCGCTTCCGAGGTCATTTCAGCTTGGGCCGACGCGAAGTCGGTCATCGCCTTGCCGTAGTCCGCCGGCTCGTCCTTGACGGTTGCGACAGCGGCCATCTTCGCCAGGGTGTCCTTGGTCCACTTGGCCGAGATCTCGCTCGACTTTTCGGCGGCTTCCAGAGCCACTTTGGACATTTTTTCGTTCAGCGTCGCCGACGTCTTGAACGCGTCCTGCATCGCCTTGGTGTCGACGGGGAATGCACCCATCATTTCCTGCATCATCTTGGTCATGTCGTTGGTTTTGGTCGCAGCCATTGGTTTTCTCCTTAGCATGGTAGGCGGAAATCCGTGTGACCGCCTTTGTTGGTGCTGAGGAACATATGCCTGCCGCAGCGCAGCATTTCAAGTCCTTTTTCTGCGCCGCAGCATTTTTGTTTGTCCTTACGTCACGACGCCTTCTTGCGCGCCACCACGTAGGTGCCCGGCGCATCGGTCAGCGCGGGGTGTTCGGCGTCGCCGGGCATGCGCGCCGGAACCTGCTTGCCGGACTTCTTGGCCAGCCATTCGCCCCAGCGCGGCCACCATGACCCTTCATGGAACTCTGCCCCCGCGCGCCAATCATCTGGCGACAGCTTCAGGTCAGTATTGGTGTAGTGGCCGTATTTCTTCTTGCTGGGCGGATTGACGATACCCGCGATGTGGCCCGACTCGGACAGGATGAAGGTCTTGGACCGGCTGCCGAACTTCTGGATGCCACGATAGGACGGCTTCCACGGCGCGATGTGGTCCGTCTCGCAGGCGATGGCGCAGAGCGTCGTCTTGACGTCGGCGGACGTGACGGTTTCGCCGCAGATCGTGAAACCCGTGGTGGCGAAGCGGTCGGACTGGCAGAGCCCGCGAAGGTACTGCACCGCCATCTTGCCGGGCAGGTTCGTGCCGTCGCCGTTCCAGTGCAGCAGGTCGAAGGCGGGCGGCGCCTCGCCCATCATGTAGCTTTTCACCGCCGGCCCGTAGATCAGGTCGTTGCTTCGCAGGAACGAGAAGGTCCGCGACATGAAAAAGGAATCGAGTATGCCGGTCTGCGCGCATTCCCGCTCGATCCCGTCGACGAAACTGTCGTCCAGAAACACGCCGACTTCGCCGGGGTCCGAGAAATCTGTCAGCGTCGTGAAGAATGTCGCCGACTTGATCGACGTGTCCCCGCGCTTGGCCATCAGCGCCAGTGTCAGGCTCAGTGTGGTGCCCGCGATGCAATAGCCGACCGCGTTGATCTGCTTTTCGCCGGTCAGCTGCTTCACCTGCTCAATCGCGGTCAGGTAGCCGTCCTGCACGTAGTCGTCCATGCTCACGTCGGCATAGCTTTCGTCCGGGTTGACCCAGGACACCACGAACAGCGTGAAGCCCTGATCGACGATCCACTTGATCAGGCTGTTCTTCTCCTTCAGATCGAGAATGTAGAACTTGTTTATCCAGGGCGGGAAGATCAGCAGCGGCGTCGTGTGCACCGTCTCGGTCGTCGGCGTGTACTGGATCAGCTCGAACATCCGGTTGCGGAATACGACCTTGCCCGGCGTGGTCGCCAGATTCTCGCCCACCTGGAACGCCTTTGGATCCGACAGCGTCACGATCAGGTCGCCATCATGGCTTTCGATGTCGCGCACGAGGTTTTCCAGCCCGTCCACAAGCGACTGGCCCTGCGTCGCAACCGCGCGCTCCAGCGCGTCGGGATTGGTCGCAAGGAAGTTCGTCGGCGCGAACATATCCATGATCTGGTGTGTGAAATAGCTGACCTTCTGGCGGTCGCGGTCGTCCAGATCCTCCAGCGCCGCGACCGCGTCGTCGATCGCCTGCGTGGTGCGCATGTAGTTCTGCTTGATGAAGTTGAAGAACGGATGCGTGCTCCACAGCGGGTTGGCGAAGCGCTTGTCGCCCGGCGTGTCGTCGGGCGGCGCGATCAGCTTTCCACTGCTCAGCGTGCGCTGCACGTCCACGTAGTGCTGAAGCATCTTGCCCCAGTAGCCGGCCTGATGCTCGATCAGCTTGGCCGGGTTGTTCATCCATTCGGTCCAGTAGGCGGTTGCCGCCTTGCGGAAAACATCCTGACTCGGTCCCTGCAGGGACGGGTCGACCTGGCGCTTGTTCGCCATTGCAGCCACGAGCCTCTGGGACAGTTCCTCCATGCGCGAAATGTTCTCGTTCAGGCGTTCCAGCTCGGCGCCTGCTTCCTTTTCGTCAGTTGTCATGGCCCGTTTTCCCCCGTAGGTTCATGCACGATGCTTGTAACGTCGTAGCGGAGGGGGGCCAAAGCGACGAATTGTTACGGGGGGCCGCGCGGCCCCGGCCCAGGAGACGAATATGCGCTACATGGCGACCTACGACCTTATGGAAACGGTCCGCAACACGAACCAGTGGCTCGGCGCCACTGCGCGGGCCTTCGGGTCCTACCCGGCAATGGGCCTCGCGCCCACCCCAGCCTTCAAGATGATTGCCGCCTGGGGCGAGGTGATGGAACGCAGCTTCGCGCGGATGGTCGCCAAGCCGGACTGGAACATCACCTGCGTCGTCGGCGAAGACGGGCGCGACCACACGGTAACCACCCGTCCGGTGATCGCACGCCCGTTCGGCGATCTGCTGAAATTCGAAGTGCAGGGCCGCAACCCGATGCGCCGCAAGGTGATGCTCGTCGCGCCCATGTCGGGGCATTACGCCACCCTGCTGCGCTCCACCGTGCTCAGCCTGCTGCCCGACTGCGATGTCTACATCACAGACTGGCACAACGCCCGCGACATCCCCGTCAGCATCGGCAAGTTCGACATCGAGGATTACACGCTCTACCTGGCCGACTTCATGGAAGAGCTGGGCAACGATCTGCATGTGATCGCCGTGTGCCAGCCCGCCCCGCTGACGCTGGCCGCGGCCGCCTACCTCGCCGAACGCAACCCGGATGGGCAGCCCGCCTCGCTCACGCTGATCGGCGGACCGATCGACCCGGACGCCGCCGCGACCGATGTGACGGATTTCGGGCGCCGTATCACGATGGGCCAGCTCGAGGAACTCGCCGTGCAGCGCGTCGGCTTCAACCATATCGGCGCGGGGCGGCTGGTCTACCCGGGCCTGCTGCAACTGTCTTCCTTCATGTCGATGAACGCCGACCGCCACGGTGAGGCGTTCTTCAATCAGATCGTGCGCGTCGCCAAGGGCGAGGCGTCCGACCACGACCACCACAACAAGTTCTACGACGAATACCTCGCCGTGATGGACATGACGGCGGAATTCTATCTTTCGACGGTGGAGCGGATCTTCAAGAACCTTGAAATCGCCCGCAACGAATTCGTCGTTGACGGGCACCGCGTCGATATCGGCAAGATCACCGACATCGCCGTCAAGATCGTCGAAGGCGAGAAAGACGATATCAGCGCGCCGGGCCAGTGCCTCGCCGCGCTCGACCTTCTGACCGGCCTGCCCGAAAGCAAGAAAGCCGCGCACCTGGAACCGGGCGCAGGGCATTACGGCATCTTCGCCGGGAAAAGCTGGCGCAACAATATCCGCCCGCTGGTGCTGGAATTCATCGACGCGAACAGCCGCCCCGCGCCCGAAGCCGCTCAGGGCCTGCGCAGCGTCTGACCCCGCCGCGCACTTCGGCGTTCCGCGCCGTTCGGCGCGGATCACCCGGCGCGGCGCGCCAGCAGCAGCGACCGGAAATCGCAGTCCGGATCCTCGGTGACCAGTCGGACCTGCGCACAGCCCGCGGCGCGGCACAGCGCGCGGTAGTCATCGGGATCGAGGCTGGCATGGTAGACCGGCTCGCCGCCGACCCTGCCCAACTCTTCGCCCGCACGCGGACCCACGCTGACCAGAAGCCGCCCGCCGGGCGCGAGCCGCGCCACCAGCCGCGGGATCAGCGCCCGCTGGTCCGCGGGGACAAGGTGGAACACACTGTCCCAGCCAAGGATCGCACCGAACGGTCCGTCGGGCAGCGCGCCGCGCATGTCGCCCTCCAGCCAGCAGGCCTGCGGGAACCGCGCCCGTGCCAGCGCCAGCATCGCCGGGGCCACGTCAAGCCCGGTCACGGCGAAGCCCTGCCCGATCAGCCAGCCCGCGATCGGATCTCCCGCGCCGCAGCCCAGGTCCAGCACCGGCGCACCCGGTGCCAGCCCCGCCACGGCCCGCTCCAGCCACGCCCGCTCGTGCAGCCCGCGCGGGCGTTGGGCGTCCCACACCGCGGCCTGCCGCTGGTAGACCGCCGGGATCGCGTCCCGCAGCGCGGCCAGCCCGGCCGCGCCCGGGCTCACAGGCCGCGCACCCAGCCGACGATACGTTCCACCAGCGGCGCGGTGGTGGCCGGGCTCAGGATGTCGCCCGCCAGCACGTGCCCCGACGGATCGTCGCCCACCGCAAGCGTCACCGGCACCAGCTCCGACCGCGCACCCCATTCGGCAGCGGCGCGCACGGCCGCGCGCCCGTCGATCACCTCGTCCCGGCCCGACACCGCGACCAGCGCGGGCACCGTGATCGCGCCCATGTCCAGCCCGCGCACCGCATGGGTCAACGCACCCAGTACAGCGACGGCGCGTGTCGGATAGCGCGTCGTCCAATGCTCGGCATGGCCCGCGCTGCGCGGCTCGAACGACCGCTCAGTGCCAATCAGCAGCGGCCCCCAGGCGGCGGCGCCGGGCCATTCGATCAGCCGCCCGCCCCAGCCCGCCACCCGCAGGTTGGGCGAGAGCAGCACCACCCCGGCCAGCGCCTCCGAAAGCTCCGGGTCGGCGGCGGCCAGCACCGCCAGCGTGCCCCCGGTCGAACTGCCCAGCAGCAGTACCCGGTCCCCCAGCGCGCGACCCACCGCCACCGCCTCGGCCAGGTCGTCCACCCAGTCGGCGACCTGCGGCTCGGCCATTGCCGCGCCGTCCCGGCCATGCCCGGCGAGGCGCGTCAGGAACAGGTTGGCGCCAAGCCGCTCCGCCACAAGGTCAGGCAGCGGACGCAGCTCCTCCCGGCTGGCCGAGAAGCCGTGCAGGTTCACAACCACCCAGTCGCTGCGGGTGCCCGGCGCGCCCGCCCAGACGATCTGCTTGGCCGCCTCCGGGCGCAGGTCCGGCACCCCGGCCTCCGCCTCGGCCAGCCAGTCCTCAAGCCCATCGGCCTGCGGCACCTCGACCGGTCGTACCGTCAGATCGGCAGCCACCGTTGGCCCGATAAGGTCCAGCACCAGTGTCGCCAACCATGCCGCGACCCCGATGCCGATCACCCAGCGCAAGATCGCCATCACTGTCTCCATCAGCCCGTCACCTCCCCGATAGCGGCCTCGACCAGCGCCAGGCACTCCGGAGCGGAAAACCGGTGCTCCGCCCCCTTGACCAGCGTCAACCGCAGGTCCGGTCCATCTGCATGGGACAGCAGGCGCAGCGCCGTGTCCACGCTTACCTCCACGTCGGCCGTGCCCTGCAGGAAGCGAACCGGAAAGGGCAGCGGCAGCGGCCGGTCCAGAACACGGTTGGCGCGCCCCTCTTCGATCATCCGCAGCGTCACGGGCAGCGGGGCGCCGTAATCGGACGGCAACGCCACCTGCCCCGCCGCGCGCACCTCGGCGCGCTGTTCGTCGGTGAACCCGTCCCACATCCCGTCGGTGAAATCCGGCGCCGCGGCGATGGTGACCAGCCCGGCCAGGCGCTGCGGCATGTCGCGCGCGATGAGCAGGCTGATCCAGCCCCCCATGCTGGAGCCGACAAGCACCTGCGGCCCATCCGTCAGCGCCGTGATCGCCGCCCGCGCATCCGCCGCCCAGTCACCGATGCACCCATCCTCGAAACGCCCCGAGGACGCCCCGTGCCCGCTGTAATCGAACCGCAGGAAGCCGCGCCCCTCCGCCGCCGCCCAGGCCTGAAGATGCTGCGCCTTGGTGCCGGTCATGTCCGATGCGAAGCCGCCCAGGAAGACCACACCCGGCCCCGTTCCGACCGTCCGGTGATAGGCCAGCCTGCGGCCTTCGGGCGTGTCGAGATACTCGGGACTGTCCGTGGGCGGCATGGGCGCTCTCCTGCTGTCGGTCGGGTTGCAGGCAGCTTCGCCCCGGCGCGGACCCGCGGCAAGCCCCCAATCAGTCATTTAAGTTACCCTATTGTCACGTGACTATCGAATCACGTATAGGATCTGCATGGACCGCATCTTCAAAGCCCTCGCCGATCCCGCCCGCCGCGCGCTACTCGATGCCTTGCGCGACCGGGACGGGCAGACCCTGACCGACCTCGAAACCCGGTTCGAGATGTCGCGCTTCGGGGTGATGAAACACCTGCGCGTGCTGGAAGGCGCCGGCCTCGTCACGACCCACAAGGCCGGGCGGTTCAAGTATCACTACCTCAACGCCGTCCCGCTTCAGCAGGTCATCGACCGCTGGATCGACCCGCTTCTTGTCAAACCCGCCGCCCGCGCGGCGCTCGACCTAAAATCCCGCCTCGAAGGAGCTTCCGCCATGGACACGCCCACCAAGCCCGATTTCGTGATGACCACCTTCATCCGCTGCACGCAGGACGCGCTGTGGCAGGCCCTGTCCGACCCCGACGCGGTCCGCCAGTTCCATTTCATGGCCAGCCATGCCGAAATGCGCGGCGATGCGATGGTCAGCTACACCCCAGACGGGGCCGAGATGCTGGTCTGCCGCGTGACCGAGGCGACGCCGATGACCCGGCTCGTGACCACCTTCGAACCGAAATGGGACGCCGCGGCGGTGACCTCCACCGTAGTCTATCTCATCGCGCCGGAAGGCGATCATTGCCGCCTCACGATCCAGCACTATGGGTTGCAATACGGGGCCGACGGCGTCGGCGAAGGCTGGGCGCGGTGGGCGTCGGGGCTCAAGACATGGCTGGAGACCGGCACACCGGCCCGTTTCGGCGCAGCGGTCAGCGCCGCCTGACCCCCGCGCCGACCTACGGCCGAAGCGTGAGCGGAGTCCTATGCGATTCATATGACGGTCATATGGAATTCATACACCGCCGGATCACGCTCCGGCGCGGCTTGACATGCCCCGGCCCGGCGCGCACAACCGCGCCGAACCCAACCCGCAACCGGGCGTTTTGTAGGCGCCAAACCGACGAGGAGGCCACCAGATGGCAGACGTCACCCTCACCCTTCCCGATGGCTCGAACCGCGTGTTCCCGGCTGGCGTGACCGCCGCCGCTGTCGCCGAAGATATCTCCAAGTCACTGTCAAAAAAGGCTATTTCCGCCACGGTGAACGGCGCGCATTGGGATCTTCAGTGGCCCATCACCGCCGATGCCGAAATCGCGATCCACACTCTGAAGGATGACGTGCAGGCGCTGGAATTGATCCGGCACGACCTTGCGCACATCATGGCGCGCGCGGTCCAGGACATCTGGCCGGACGTCAAGGTCACCATCGGCCCGGTCATCAAGAACGGCTGGTACTACGACTTCGACCGTGCCGATCCATTCAGCCCGGAAGACCTTGGTCTCATTGAGAAAAAAATGAAAGAGATCATCGCGGCGCGCGATCCCGTGCGCACCGAGGTCTGGGATCGCCCCCGCGCCATCGCCCACTACAAGGCGCTCGGAGAGCCCTACAAGGTCGAACTGATCGACTCCATTCCCGGCGATGAACCGCTGCGGATGTACTGGCACGGCGACTGGCAGGACCTGTGCCGCGGCCCGCATCTGCAGCACACCGGACAGGTGCCCGCCGACGCGTTCAAGCTGATGTCGGTGGCCGGTGCCTACTGGCGCGGCGACAGCACCCGCCCGATGCTTCAGCGCATCTACGGCGTCGCGTTCCAGAACCGCGATGAGCTGAAGAAGTATCTGAATTTCCTTGAAGAAGCCGAAAAGCGCGATCATCGCCGCTTGGGTCGTGAGATGGATCTGTTCCACTTCCAGGACGAAGCGCCGGGCATGGTGTTCTGGCATCCCGACGGCTGGACGATCTACCGCGAGCTCGAGGATTACATGCGCCGCCAGTTGACCCGCGACGGCTATCGCGAGATCCGCACTCCGCAGGTGGTGGACCGCAAGCTGTGGGAAGCCTCGGGGCACTGGGACAAATACCGTGAAAACATGTACATCACGGAGATCGACGAAGAACACGCCAACGAGAAGCGCGTCAATGCCCTCAAACCGATGAACTGCCCCTGCCACGTGCAGGTGTTCAACCAGGGCATCAAGTCCTACCGCGACCTGCCGCTGCGACTGGCGGAATTCGGGTCGTGCCACCGCTACGAGGCGCACGGCGCACTGCACGGCCTGATGCGTGTGCGCAACTTTACCCAGGACGACGCGCATATCTTCTGCACCGAGGACCAGATCGAGGCGGAATGCGCCAAGTTCATCGACCTGCTGTCCCGCGTGTATACCGACACCGGCTTCGGATCCTTCGACATCAAGCTGTCCACCCGTCCCGAGGTGCGCGTCGGGTCTGACGAGGTCTGGGACAAGGCCGAACAGGCACTTGAGAAAGCCATTCTAAGTATCAGAAATGATTATGAAGTCGATCCCGGAGAAGGCGCGTTCTACGGCCCAAAGCTGGACTTCAAGCTGACCGATGCGATCGGCCGCGAATGGCAGTGCGGCACATTCCAGGCCGATTTCAACCTGCCCGAACGGCTGAACGCCAACTACATCGGCACCGATGGCGAGAAACACCGCCCCGTGATGCTGCACCGCGCCGTGTTGGGCAGTTTCGAGCGGTTCATCGGCATCCTGATCGAGAACTACGCCGGGCGGATGCCGTTCTGGATCGCACCGCGGCAGGTGGTCGTCGCTTCCATCACCTCGGAGGCGGATAACTACGTCCGCGAAGTCGTGAACGCCCTTCAGGGCGCGGGGCTGCGCGCCGAAGCGGACCTGCGCAACGAGAAGATCAACTTCAAGGTCCGGGAGCATTCGGTCGCCAAGGTGCCGGTGATCCTCGCCTGCGGCGCGCGCGAGGTGGACACGCGCAGCGTCACCGTGCGCCGACTGGGCGAGAAGGCCACCAGCACCGAAACGCTGGATGCGATCGTGAACGAGCTTGGCATCGCCGCGCGCGCGCCGGATCTCGTCTGACCTGCTTGGGGCGGCGCCCGACCGCGCCGCCCCCGCTGCTCATATTGCCAGCGCGGCCTGCACCGGCTTGGCCCAGCCAAGATGCAGCGCCGCGCCGGTGTCGATCACGGGACGCTTCATGACCGAGGGGTGCGCAGCCAGCAGCGCCGCTGTGGGCATCGCGCGCGCCGCGTCGTCCAGTCCGCGCCAGGTGGTGGAACGCCGGTTCACAAGATCATCGCCGAACGCATCGATCCAGACCATCAAACGATCCGTGCCGACCGGGTCGACCCGCACGTCATGCAGAACCGCGCTATACCCGGCCGCCTCCAGCGCCTTCACCGCCTTGCGGCAGGTGTCACAGGTGCGGATCCCGTAAACCGTGATCATCGACATTGCATCTTTCCCCTGAATCGCCCGCCGTGCGGGTATTTTCTTTGCTCAAGACTTGTTTTTAGGGCTGATCCAACTTGTTTAGAAGGGGTGCGCTTGCGGCACGGGCCCTGCTTCCAAGCCGCGGCGCGCCGGAATGGTAAGGACGGCCCCGACGCGGGCACCAAGAGGGAGAAACGCGATGCCCACAGGCACCGTGAAGTGGTTCAATACCACGAAAGGTTATGGTTTCATTGCACCGGACACCGGCGGCAAGGACGTGTTTGTGCATATATCGGCTGTCGAACGCGCGGGCCTGACCGGCCTTGCGGACAATCAGAAAGTTTCGTTCGAGATGCGCGAAGGCCGCGATGGACGGGAGTCCGCGTCTGAGCTGAAGCTGATCGACTAGCGCTGCCGCGCAGCAATCGCCCGATCACTGCGCACTTCCCCAAAGACTGCCCGAAACATCGGCAAAACGGCGCAGTCATGCTGCAATGCAGCATTCTTGGTGCGCCATCATTAGAGCTTCCCGCTAAGGTCAGGGCGGGGGGATCGGTTTGCACGTGATGCAACGTCCCCCGACGGCCGGTCCCTCCGCCAACCTGCGACGGAGGCCGCAATGACACGTTTCATGACCGACCTTATCCTCTATTACGCCTGTGCAATGGCCGCGGAACAGGCCCCGGTACCGGGTGACGAGGCCATGCGCTGTTCACTGGCCTATGAACGGGTCAAGACCCATTTCTATGCCGCACCCCCCGCACCCGAAGGCACCCCGGAACGGGCACGCCAATCCAACGCGGCGTTCTCGGCGCTACGTGACTGGGAAGCCGCCAATCCCGGCAAGGTGGACGACCTGACCGACATCGCGCGCAGCTGGACTGTCGGCGCCCCGGCCTGACCGGCGGCACGGCCCGGCGCGCGGGTTCAGACGTCCAGTTCCTCGACGAAACGGGCGTTGTCGGTGATGTACTCGAACCGCTTTTCGGGCCGCTTACCCATCAGGCGGTCGACAAGATCATCGGTTTCGCCCGGTTCGTCATCGTCGATACTGACGCGGATCAGCTTGCGCGAAGCCGGGTGCATCGTGGTCTCCTTCAGGTCCTTCGCGTCCATCTCGCCAAGGCCCTTGAAACGGCTTACATCAATTTTGCCCTTGCCGCCCAGACCCTTGGCAAGCCACGCGTCCCTTTCGGCCTCGTCAAGGCAATAGACGCGGTTTGCCCCTTGGGTCAGCCGGTAGAGCGGCGGGCAGGCCAGATACAGGTGCCCGCCGTCGATCAGCGGGCGCATCTGGGAAAAGAAGAAGGTCATCAGCAGCGAGGCGATGTGCGCGCCGTCCACGTCGGCATCCGTCATGATGATGATCTTGTCATAGCGCAGGTCGTCCAGCCGGAATTTCGACCCCATCCCGACGCCGAGCGCCTGGCACAGATCGCTGATTTCCGCGTTCTGGGACATTTTCGACGACGCCGCTCCCAGCACGTTCAGTATCTTTCCGCGCAGCGGCAGCAGGGCCTGGGTCTTGCGGTCGCGAGCCATCTTGGCAGAGCCGCCCGCACTGTCGCCCTCCACGATGAAGATCTCTGTCCCGTCGCGGGCCGACAACGTGCAGTCCACCAGCTTGCCCGGCAAGCGCAACTTCTTGGTGGCGGACTTGCGGGCGGTTTCCTTTTCCTGCCGCCGTTTGAGCCGTTCCTCGGCCCGAAGCACGAGGAAATCAAGGATCGCACCGGCCGATTTCGTGTCCGCGGCAAGCCAGTTGTCGAAATGGTCCCGCACCGCGCCCTCGACCAGCCGCGCGGCATCGGATGTGGCCAGCCGATCCTTGGTCTGGCCGACGAATTCGGGCTCGCGGATGAAGCAGGACACCAGGGCGCAGCCCCCCGCCATAAGGTCTTCGCGGGTGATATTGGCGGCCTTGCGGTTGCTTGCCAGTTCGCCATAGGCGCGGATGCCCTTCAGGATGGCGGCCCAGAACCCTGCCTCATGCGTGCCACCTTCCGGGGTCGGCACCGTGTTGCAGTAGGACTGGATGAACCCGTCACGCGAGGGCGTCCAGTTGATCGCCCACTCCACCGATCCGGGCGTGTTGAACCGGTCCTTGAACGATACCTTGCCGGCGAAGGGACGGTCGGCATAGGTGGCCGCCTGCCCCAGCGTTTCGGTCAGGTAGTCCGCCAGCCCGCCGGGGAAGTGAAAGCGCGCCTCGGGCGGTGTCTCGCCATCGTCGATCGCGGATTTCCAGCGGATCTCCACCCCGGAGAAGAGATAGGCCTTGGACCGGACCATCTTGAAAAGCCGGGCAGGTTTTAACCGTAACTTTCCGAATATCTCGGCATCTGGGTGGAAGGTGACCGAGGTACCGCGGCGGTTGGGGGCCTGCCCGACCTCGGTTACCGAACCCTGAGGGATACCCCGGGAAAACTCTTGCGCGTAGAGCAGCTTGTTGCGCGCGACCTCCACCCGCAGATGGTCGGACAGCGCGTTCACCACCGAAATGCCGACGCCGTGAAGCCCGCCTGACGTCTCGTAGGACTTGCCCGAGAATTTGCCGCCCGCATGCAGCGTGCACAGGATCACCTCAAGCGCGGACTTGTCCGGAAATTTCGGATGCGGATCTACCGGGATGCCGCGGCCATTGTCGCGGATCGTCACCGACCCGTCGCCGTGCATCTCGACCTCGATCCGGTTGGCATGCCCCGCGACCGCCTCGTCCATCGAATTGTCCAGCACTTCGGCGACAAGATGGTGCAGCGCGCGTTCGTCGGTCCCGCCTATATACATGCCGGGCCGCTTGCGCACCGGCTCCAGCCCTTCAAGCACCTCGATCGACGAGGCGTCGTAGGCATCGGGCTGCGCGGCACCGCTGAGAAGATCGTTGGCCATTGTGCTGCTCTTTTCTTGTGGTTGGCCGCGAGTGTAGCCTGATCGGCGCAGGACAGGCAATCAAAGACCGAAATTGCCGCAGCGCAAGGTTGATCTGAAACCTATGTCATGCCACAACATGATGGGGCAGCGAGGCAGGAAAAAACAAGATGCGCAAGGCAGTATTCATCATGGCCGCACTTGCCGCGGTCGGATCAGCGCCGGTTATGGCGCAGGGAACACAGTTTGACGCGGCACTGGCCTATACCGCGCGGGACGAGATCGTCCTTCCGGGCCAGACCGAGAAGATCGACAATGATATTGCCCGCCTGACCGCGGGCCTGAGCTGGGGCGCGGGCGACGGGCGGATGCGCGCGGCGCTGGAGCTTGGTTTCGGCAACAACAACAACTGGAACGGGGACTACCCGGCCAACTATGGGGGCGAGCTTGTGTTCGCGCGCAAGGTCGGCAACCAGCGCTATGGGCTCGGCGCGCGACTGCGCACGCTGGAGGACCTGAGCACCACCACCGAAATCGCCTATGCGATCGAACATATCGGAAACTCGCTCGACCTGCGCGGGCTGGTCGGGATGCAATTGATCGCAGATGAAACCAAGGTGCCGGGGCGCGATGCCTCAGGCTTCTTCGTGCAGGGCGAGGCGACGGTCTATGCGTCAGACTCTCTGGCGCTGTCGGCGGGTCTGCTTGCCGACAGCGACGGCGAAGCCTATGGCGCGGGAGTGGAGTATCGACCCAGCGGCTGGGGCATGAGCTTCTTTTTGGAGTACAGCGAAGCCTTTGACGATTATCGCGGCTTCGCAAGCTATGACGAATTTGCCGGCGGCATTCGTATCGTTCCGGGCACCTCGTCGCTGAAAAGCCAGCGCCAAGGCGGACTTGGCCGGATCATGCAGCGCTATATGGAAGCGCAGTAGCCCTGCTGGCATCGTAGCGAAGGGACCACGTCATGTCGGCCTTTGATCAGAGCCCCGCGCCCGGCGACGCTGTGTCGTCCGGCGCGCCGGAGCCGTTGCCGCGTCTGTCCGCCCGCCCCGACTGGCGATACTTGCTGCAGGAAACCTACGAACTTTACCGCTATTCGTCATCAGGCGGATCGGACAAGATCCGGGCCCACATGCGCAAGGTCCGCGAAACGATCAGCCGCCTGATGCAGGACGATCCGGCGGTCCGGGCACCCACTCCGGCCCGCGTGCCGGTGACGGACCACCTGAATCGCGCGCTCGATTCGGGCCGCAGCACGCCGCTTGCGCCCATCGTGCGCTGCATCGAGCATGTCCGCGAACAGCTGCAATGGCAGTACGGATACGACCGCGTGCCGCGCGGGCTGGCCGCGCGGTACGGCTTTGCGGAGCTCGCGGGGCCGAATGGGCCTGTCGAAAGCCCGGACGTGATCCTTGGGCTGGTGCTGTTCGCGCCGGGCTGCGTCTATCCTGCTCATGCGCATCACGGGCTGACGGAAAGCTATGTCTGCCTGACCGGCGCGGTGTCCGAGAACCATGTCGGCGTCTATGCGCCCGGCTCGTTCATCTTCAATCCGCCCGCGCACATGCACCGGATCACGGTTGCACGCGACGAACCGGCGCTGCTGCTCTATGCGTGGGTCGGCGGGCGCGACGACCTTGCGGACCAGAAGATGGTTCTGGGGCGGCCGCGCGGCGGCGGGGCTGGTCAGAACTTGCCGCTTGAGGGGCCGCGAAAGGCGGATTAGCACGGGGCATGACCCCGCAAATGTCGCATTTCGCCCATGCCCGGGCTACGCTGACGCTTGGCCTGCCGTTGATTGGGGGCCAGCTTGGCCAGTTCGTGATCCAAGTGACCGATGTTGTGATGATCGGCTGGTATGGCGTGCCCGATCTTGCCGCTTTGGTGGTCGCCAACTCGCTGGTCATGACGATGATCATCTTCGGGTCGGGCTTTGCCTGGGGCCTCATGCCGCTGGCCGCCGCTGCGGCCGAGGCCGGCGACGAGATCAGTGTGCGGCGCGTCACGCGTATGGGCCTGTGGGCTTCGCTGGGCTTCGTCGCGCTGACGCTTCCGCCGCTTCTGCTGGTGCCGGACCTGTTCGGCAAGCTGGGGCAGACCCGCATCGTGGCCGATCTTGCGGGCCAGTACTTCGCCATCGCCGCCTGGAGCCTGTTGCCCGCGCTGACCATCATGGTGCTGCGCAGCTACCTGTCCGCATTGGAGCGTACGCAGATCGTGCTGTGGGCGACGCTGGCCTCGGCCGTGGTCAATGCTGCCGTGAACTGGGTGCTGATCTTCGGCAATCTCGGGTTCCCGGAACTGGGCGTGCGGGGGGCGGCCATCGCCTCTATCGGCACGAATGTCGTGGCGGCGGCTGGACTTGCGGTCTATGCTCGTTGGCGCGAGCCGCAGCACGAGATCTTCGTGCGGCTCTGGAAACCCGACTGGGGTGCGCTGCGGCGCGTGGTGCGGATCGGGCTGCCGATCTCGCTGACCTCGCTGGCCGAAACCGCGCTGTTCGGCGCGTCGTCGGTGATGATGGGCTGGGTCGGCACGCAAGCACTGGCGGCGCATGGCATTGCGTTACAACTGGCGACGGGGGTTTTCATGATCCACCTCGGGCTGAGCCAGGCCGCCACCGTGCGCGCGGGACGCGCATTCGGGCGCGGGGATATCGCCCATCTGCGGCGCGGAGGGATCGTCTCCTCGGGGTTGTCTCTGGCGGTCGCCGTGCTGACGGTCGCGACCTTCCTGGCCATACCGGAACCGCTGATCCGGCTGTTTCTTGACCCGGACGAGCCGCAACTGCCGGAGATATTGGCGATCGGCGTGTCGCTGCTGGCGGCGGCGGCGCTGTTCCAGCTGGCCGACAGCGTACAGGTGATGGCACTGGGACTGCTGCGCGGCGTGCAGGACACCCGCGTGCCGATGATCCACGCCGCCGTAAGCTACTGGATACTGGGCGCGCCCGTCGCGCTTCTGCTTGGATTTCCGCTTGGTCTGGACGGTGTGGGCATCTGGCTTGGGCTGGCGCTGGGGCTGACCGGCGCCGCGGTGCTGATGACCCACCGTTTCTGGTGGCGCATCATGCCGGGACTGGAGCGCGCCGACCTGGCGGCGCGCCCCTGAGGTGTTGCGGTGCCGCTCAGTGCAGGGCGGCGCAGAAGTCCTGAATGCGGGTGCACGCTTCTTTCAGCGCCTCGTCCGAGGTGGCATAGCTTACGCGGAAGCAGGGCGACAGGCCGAAGGCCGCACCGAACACGACGGCGACTCCCTTCTCTTCCAGCAGCGCCGTCGCAAAGGCCTCGTCGTCGGTGATCGCCGCGCCGGCCGCGCTGGTCTTGCCGATGCAGCCCGAGATCAGGGGGTAGACGTAGAACGCCCCTTCCGGCGTCGGGCATGTGATCCCCTCGCACGCATTGAGCATCGACACGACAAGGTCGCGGCGGCGCTTGAAGGTGGCGTTGTTCGCCGGAATGAAGTCCTGCGTGCCGTTCAAAGCCTCGACCGCCGCCCATTGCGAGATCGAACAGGGGTTCGAGGTGGATTGCGACTGCACCTTCCGGATCGCGCCGATCACCTGTTCGGGGCCCGCGGCATAGCCGATGCGCCAGCCGGTCATGGCATAGGCCTTGGACACCCCGTTCACTGTCAAAGTGCGGTCGTAAAGCGCCGGTTCCACCTGCGCGGGCGTGCAGAACTCGAATCCGTCATAGACAAGGTGTTCATACATGTCGTCCGACATCACCCAGACATGCGGATGACGCACGAGCACGTCGGTCAGCGCCTTCAATTCATCCCACGAATACCCCGCGCCGGTCGGGTTGCTGGGCGAGTTGAAGATCAGCCATTTGGTCTTTGGCGTGATCGCCGCTTCAAGCTGTTCGGGCGTCAGCTTGTAACCGGTCTGGCTGGACGCTTCGGCGACCACGGGTGTGCCGCTCGCGAGCAGCACCATATCCGGGTAGCTGACCCAGTACGGCGCTGGGATGATCACCTCGTCGCCGGGGTTCAGCGTTGCCATCAGCGCGTTGTAGAGAACCTGTTTGCCCCCCGTCCCCACCGTGACCTGCGCGGGCGTGTAGCTCAGCCCGTTGTCGCGCTGGAACTTGGCGCAGATCGCCTCCTTCAGTTCGGGCAACCCATCGACGGCGGTATACTTTGTCTTGCCCGCCGCGATGGCCGCAACGGCAGCGTCCTTGATGTTCTGGGGGGTGTCGAAATCCGGTTCCCCCGCACCAAGGCCGATGACATCCTTGCCGGCGGCTTTCAGTTCGCGGGCCTTGGTGGTGACCGCGATTGTGGGGGAAGGTTTGACGCGGGCAAGGGTCGCGGACAGGAAGCTCATCGGTCTCTCCGGTTGTCATGAATGCTGCGGATGCTTAGGGTGCAAGCCATGATGGATCAAGATATTCCGACGGAAAACACCGACGCCGAAACCGATGGCGACTGGTACACTGCCGAGAACAGCACCTTCGGCGACAGACTGGCCGGCGCGCGCGAGGCTGCGGGCATGAGCCGCGAACAACTGGCGCGCCGCATGGGTCTGAAAGTGTCCACCATCGACAAATGGGAAGAAGATCTGGCCGAACCGCGCGCGAACCGGCTGCAGATGCTGTCGGGCCTGCTGGGCGTATCGCTGACATGGCTGCTGACGGCCCGCGGCGAAGGTCTGGAAGGCCCCGCGCAGGACGAGCCGCTGTCGGACGACCTGCGCAGTGCGCTGACCGAATTGCGACAGGTCCGCACGGACCTCATGCGCGAGGCGGACCGAGTCGGCATTCTGGAAAAGCGGCTACGCCGACTGCTGAAGGACCCCGCGCCATGATGCGAGAACTGCCCCCCGAAGGCGAAGCACCGGAGGCGCGACTGAAGCGGCTGAAAATGCGCTCCATGCGGCGCGGGATCAAGGAAATGGACCTGATCCTCGGTCGTTTCGCCGATGACGTTCTGCCTGGCATGTCCCCTGAAGAGGTCGCGCTGTACGACATGATGCTGTCCGAAAACGATCATGATCTCTACGGTTGGGTCAGCGGGCAGAAGCCCACGCCCGAAACCTATCTGGCGCTGGTCACCCGCATTGCCGCGCACCAATCCGAAGTGATGGGCAATTGATCTAAGTTCCCGCGCGAACTTAACCCAATTTTTGGGAAACCCCGTGACATTCCAACCACGTGTAACCGTGGAGAATGTCGATGAGTATACACCCGAACCTGTCGGATGGGACCGACGAAACCGACCTGATGGGCGGCTACCTGGAGTCGCTCGCACTGGTGGAGCGGCTTCACAGGCTGCTGCTGGACGTCATCAAGGATGAATTCGAACGTGTCGGCATCCTTGAAATCAATGCCGTGCAGGCACTGCTGCTATTCAACATAGGCGACAACGAAGTCACCGCAGGTGAGTTGAAGACGCGCGGCTACTATCAGGGATCGAACGTGTCCTACAATCTAAAGAAGCTGGTGGAGATGGGCTTCATGGACCACCAGCGCTGCCAGATCGACCGCCGCTCCGTCCGCGTCAAGCTGACAGAGCGAGGGCGCGATATCCGCCGGATCATGGAAGCGCTGTTCGCGCGCCATGCCACCGGACTGGAAGAACGCGGCGTAATGGGCCCCGAAGGGATGGGCCAGATCACCACCGCGCTTCGGCGGGTCGAACGCTACTGGACCGACCAGATCCGCTACATCTACTGACCGGCCGGGCGTGAACGCCCGTACCGAATGGACCAGAACGGTCCACCCTACTCCGACCTACCAGTGGCCCGTATTTTCCATGCTCGCCCAAGGTTCCTGGCTCGGAAGCGACTCTCCCATCTGAAGCAGTTCCACCGACACGTTGTCCGGCGACCGGACAAACGCCATATGCCCGTCGCGCGGCGGCCGGTTGATGGTGACCCCGGCGGCCTGAAGCTTCTCGCACATGTCGTAGATGTTCTCTACGCGATAGGCGAGATGCCCGAAATGGCGGCCGTCCGACGGCAGCCCGTCATCCCCATCCCAGTTGTAGGTCAACTCCACGTCCGCGCGCCCATCCTCTTGGCCCGGCGGGCACAGGAACACCAGCGTGAAGCGCCCCTTCTCGTTCTCGGTGCGGCGCCGTTCCTTGAGCCCAAGCAACTTGTAGAATTCCAGGGACTTTTCGAGATCCTTCACCCGGACCATCGTGTGCAGATATTCGATCTTCATCGGTTGCCTCCTTGTATTCGACCGACATAACACCCCGCGATGCATGCGCAAGGCCGGGGCGTCAGACATGCAAAGGGCGGCATTTTTCGATGCCGCCCCTCCTAAATGAACCGCCGATGCTTGCCGATCAGTGCGCCGTAGCGCCCGACCCGCCGCCATCCCCCTTCGCCGCAAGCGCGGCGGCAGCGGCTGCTTCTTCAGCAGCCTCGTCCCATTCGACGGGTTCGGGTTGACGGACCAGCGCCTTGGCCAGAACTTCCCGCACATGGCTAACAGGGATGATGGTCAGCCCATCCTTTACGTTATCGGGGATGTCGCGCAGATCCTTCTCATTGTCTTGCGGGATGAACACCGTGGTGATGCCCCCGCGCAGCGCGGCGAGCAGCTTTTCCTTCAGCCCGCCGATGGCCAGCACATTGCCGCGCAGCGTCACCTCACCGGTCATGGCGATGTCCTTGCGCACCGGAATCTGCGTGAGTACCGATACGATGGAGGTCACCATAGCCACGCCCGCGCTCGGCCCGTCCTTGGGCGTCGCGCCTTCGGGCACGTGAACGTGAATGTCCAGCTTGTCGAAGCGCGGCGGCTTCACCCCGATCTCGGGCGCGATCGAACGGACGAAGCTGGACGCGGCATCGATGCTTTCCTTCATTACGTCGCCCAGCGTGCCGGTAGTCTTCATCCGGCCCTTGCCCGGCAGGCGCAGCGCCTCGATCGACAACAGATCACCGCCCACCTGCGTCCACGCAAGCCCGGTCACGACGCCGATCTGGTCATCCGCTTCCGCCAGCCCATAGCGATAACGCTTCACGCCCAGCATCTCTTCAAGATCGTCCTTCGTGACCCGCACCTTGTCGGTCTTCTTGCGCACGATCTGAGTGACCGACTTCCGCGCCAGCTTGGCGATCTCGCGTTCAAGATTCCGGACGCCCGCCTCGCGGGTATAGGTGCGGATGATCTCGCTCAGCGCCTCGTCGTCGATCTCGAACTCGCCCTTCTTCAAGCCGTGGTTCTTGATCTGCTTGGCGATGAGGTGCTGGCGCGCGATCTCGCGCTTCTCGTCTTCGGTGTAGCCTGCAAGCGGGATGATCTCCATCCGGTCCAGAAGCGGCCCTGGCATGTTGTAGCTGTTCGCAGTTGTCAGGAACATCACGTTGGACAGGTCGTACTCGACCTCCATGTAGTGATCGACGAACGTGCCGTTCTGTTCGGGGTCCAGCACCTCGAGCATGGCCGAGGCGGGATCGCCGCGGAAGTCCTGCCCCATCTTGTCGATCTCGTCGAGCAGGATCAGCGGGTTCGTCGTCTTCGCCTTCTTCAGCGACTGGATGATCTTGCCCGGCATGGAGCCGATATAGGTGCGGCGGTGGCCCCGGATCTCGGACTCGTCCCGCACGCCGCCAAGGCTGATGCGAATGAATTCCCGCCCGGTCGCGCGCGCAACGGACTTGCCCAGCGATGTCTTGCCCACGCCCGGCGGGCCAACGAGGCACAGGATCGGCCCCTTCAACTTCTTGGACCGCTGTTGCACGGCAAGGTATTCGACAATGCGTTCCTTGACCTTCTCAAGCCCGAAATGATCGGCGTCCAGAACTTCCTCGGCACGGCCGAGGTCCTTCTTCACACGGCTCTTGGTGCCCCACGGGATCGACAGCATCCAGTCGAGGTAGTTGCGCACCACCGTCGCCTCGGCCGACATGGGCGACATGTTGCGCAACTTCTTCAACTCGCCCTCGGCCTTTTCGCGGGCCTCCTTGGACAGCTGCGTCGCCTCGATGCGCGCTTCCAGTTCGGCAACCTCGTTCTGGCCGTCCTCGCCGTCGCCCAGTTCCTTCTGGATCGCCTTCATCTGTTCGTTCAGATAATACTCGCGCTGCGTCCGTTCCATCTGCGACTTCACGCGCGTCTTGATCTGCTTCTCGACCTGCAGCACGGACATCTCGCCCTGGATCAGGCCATAGACCTTCTCAAGCCGCTCAGCGATCGACAGCGTTTCAAGCAGATCCTGCTTCTGATCAACCTCCACCCCGATATGCCCGGCCACGAGATCGACCAGTTTGCCCGGCTCGCGGGTTTCGGACACGGCGGTCATCGCCTCGTCTGGGATGTTCTTGCGCACCTTGGCATAGCGTTCGAACTCGTCCGCCACGGACCGCACAAGCGCCTCGACAGTGGCGCCGTCACCCAGCGTTTCGGACAGCGGTTCGGCCCTCGCTTCGAAGAACGACGAATTTTCAAGGTATTCCACGATCCGCACGCGCGACCGGCCTTCGACCAGCACCTTTACGGTGCCATCGGGCAGCTTGAGCAATTGCAGCACGTTCGCGAGAACGCCGGTCTTGTAGATGCCATCCGCGCTCGGATCGTCGACGGAGGCGTCGATCTGCGAGGACAACAGGATTTGTTTGTCGTCCGCCATCACCTCTTCCAGTGCACGGACCGATTTCTCGCGGCCCACGAACAGCGGCACGATCATGTGCGGGAACACCACAATGTCGCGCAGCGGAAGAACGGCATAAGACGGGCTGAGTTGGTCTTCCATGATGATTCCTTATGGCAGCAGGCGCGCGCCCCGGCATGGCAGCGCTGCACCCTCTCCGGACAGACGACATAGGTGGTGGCGCCGATCAGGCGTGTCAACTCGCATCGTCACCCTTGGATCGAGAGTGTCAGCCCTCGCAGGAAGCCGCAAGTCCCAAGCCGCGGCTCAGCGCGCCAACTCGGTCATGGCCGCGTCAAGCGCCGCGCCCATCTCTTCCAGATTGACATTGACCTCGTAAGGTTCCCGCCGGTTAACGGCGTAGAAGGTCGCGCGCAGCTGTGGCTGTGCGGCAAGCTGCACGACATCTGGCTGCGGCAGGTCCAGCAGCACCGCGCAGCCTTCGGGCGTGCAGGTCGCGAACGGATAGGTCTGGTCGAGCACGCCGGCGCGCAAGTGCAACCCCTTGTCGAGAGCGGTTCCCAGAGGCGTGAGCACGGCGAAGCGAACCGGCCCCTCCGTGCGCGGCAGCGCGAGCGTGAGCGACAGCATGCGGTTGCTCTGTTCGTCGGCAACCGACGTGACAACAAGGCATCCCTGCGCTTCGCAGCGCACGCCCCAGTCGCCCGGCGCAAGCTGCGCCTGTTGTGCGCCAGCTGCTCCCGCGACGATCAGCACGGACGCAGCCGTGATGCGACGCACCGCTCGATATGCCCCGCCGAGGCGCCCGCGCGGCGAATTGCAGGTCTTCCCCATCGAACCGCCTCCTTCCAATAACTCTCTGTCGGTCAAATTGGCGCATCGCACGGTATATGCAAGCACGGAACGGCCCGCGACCGAACCCGGTCACCGTCCGGCAGCAGGCGTTGAAGCCTTCGCCGTCGGCAATCAGACGGGCGGGATGTCGCCCGCGGCCCGGCCTGCCTCGAAAGCAGCTTCGAAGCCGGCGAAATTACCCGCGGCGATCGCAGCGCGGATGTCGGCCATGAGACGCTGATAATAACGCAGGTTGTGCCAGGTAAGCAGCATGGAACTGATGATCTCTTGGGACCGGAACACATGGTGCAGATAGGCGCGTGAATACCCGGTGCAGCATGGGCAGTCGCAGCTGTCGTCCAGCGGGCGCGGATCGTCGGCGTGGCGCGCATTCTTGATGTTCACAACCCCGCGCGGCGTGAAGGCTTGCCCGGTTCGCCCGGACCGGGACGGCAGAACGCAGTCGAACATGTCTATGCCGCGTTTGACGGCACCCACGATGTCGTCGGGCTTTCCGACACCCATAAGGTAGCGCGGCTTGTCCGCGGGCAGCATCCCCGGCGCGGTATCGAGCACGCGGAACATGATCTCCTGCCCCTCGCCCACTGCAAGGCCGCCAACCGCGTAGCCATCGAAGCCGATGCCTCTCAGCGCTTCGGCACTGCGCGCGCGCAGTTCCGCATCGTCGCCACCCTGCTGGATGCCGAACAACGCGTGCCCGGGCCTGTCGCCGAAGGCATCGCGCGAACGCTGCGCCCACCGCATCGACAACTCCATGCTGCTTTCCAGCCGGGCGCGATCAGCAGGCAGCGCCGGACATTCGTCGAAGCACATGACGATATCGGATCCGAGCAGTTTCTGGATCTCCATCGACCGCTCTGGCGTAAGCATGTGGCGCGCGCCGTCGATATGACTGCGAAAGCTCACCCCTTCCTCGTTCAGCTTGCGCAGTTCGGCCAGACTCATCACCTGGAAGCCACCGCTATCGGTCAGGATCGGACCGTCCCAGTTCATGAATCGGTGCAATCCGCCCAGCCGGTCGATCCGTTCGGCAGTCGGGCGCAGCATCAGGTGATAGGTATTGCCAAGCAGGATATCGGCGCCGGTTTCGCGCACCGAGCCAGGCAGCATCGCCTTGACCGTGGCCGCGGTGCCGACGGGCATGAAGGCGGGCGTGCGGATGTCGCCGCGCGGCGTGCTTATGACGCCGGTGCGCGCCGTGCCGTCGGTGGCCTTAAGGTCGAAAGAAAATCGCTGTGTCATACGGTGCCATTTACCCAAGCCGCGCCGCAACGCAAGGGTGCGGCAGGGCGGCAACGCCACCGCGGCGATCGGGCAGTGGTGAGATTGTCATGCGGCCGGGTCTTGTATCGCGTGCGCGGCTGACGCATCACGGTGGTGGCAGCCGGTTACCGACCCGCTCGCCGATCGCATCCGGGGGCCCGCGCGGCGCGCCCGCGACATTCAGCCAAGACAAGGGTCAGGCCATGAACGAAACCGACAGCAGCGCCGGTGGCTTTCGCATCGGCTGGGAAGAATGGGTCGGCCTGCCATCGCTCGGCCTGCCTGCCCTGCGGGCCAAGATAGACACCGGCGCGCGCACCTCCGCTCTGCATGCGTTCGACATAGAGGCATTCGGCCCGGCCAGCGCGCCCAAGGTCCGTTTCGCGATTCATCCGATCCCGGGGCGCGATGACGTGTCCATCCCTTGCTCGGCCAGCATCATCGACCGCCGCGAGGTCACATCCTCGAACGGCGAGTCGGAATGGCGCTATGTGATCGAAAGCCAGATCGTGCTTGGTGGGCATCGCTGGCCGATCGAGATTACGCTGACGGACCGCTCGCAGCTGACCTACCGGATGCTGCTGGGCAGACAGGCGCTGCGCGACGACATGATCATCACCCCCTCGCAGCGGTTCTGCCAGCCGCAACTCAACTATGACGTCTACCATTCGGCAGCTGTGAAGGCCGCCGCACCGACCCGCGCCCTGCGCATCGCCGTGCTGAGCCGTGAGGAGGGAAACTATTCCACCCGCCGCCTTGTCGAGGAGGGCGAGAAACGTGGTCACGTGGTTGAGGTGATCGATACCACGCGCTGCTACATGGCGATCAACAAACTCGCCCCCGAGGTTCATTACGACGGCAAGCGGCTTGCGCGCTACGACGCGATCATCCCGCGCATCGGCGCGTCCATCACGCCCTACGGCACAGCGGTGATCCGTCAGTTCGAAACCATCGGCACGTATTGCGTGAACCCGTCCGACGGCATCACAGCCAGCCGCGACAAGCTGCACGCGCACCAGATCCTGGCCCGCCACAAGATCGGCATGCCCGCCACCGCCTTCGCCGCATCGCCCAAGGACACATCCAACTTGATCGGCCTTGTCGGCAGCGCGCCGCTGATCGTGAAGCTGCTTGAGAGCACCCAGGGAAAAGGCGTGGTGCTGGCCGAAACCCGCAAGGCGGCCGAGTCGGTCATCGACGCGTTCCGGGGCCTGAAGGCCAATTTCCTCGTGCAGCAGTTCGTCAAGGAGGCCAATGGTGAGGATATCCGCTGCCTCGTGATCGGCGGCAAGGTCGTCGCGTCGATGAAACGGTCGGCGGCGGAAGGCGATTTCCGGTCCAACCTGCATCGTGGCGGCATCGCCGCTTCGGTCCGGATCACCAAGGCCGAACGGGAAACCGCCGTGCGCGCGGCCCGGGCCTTCCGACTGAACATGGCCGGGGTGGACCTGCTGCGGTCCGAAGATGGCCCGAAAGTGCTGGAGGTGAACTCCTCGCCTGGATTCGAGGGAATCGAAAAGGCCAGCCGCAAGAACATCGCAGCCCTGCTCTACGACGACATCGAAAAGCGGGTCCGCCCGACACCGGCGCGGCGCAGAACCGGCGCGGCGCAGGTCGCCACCGACAGGCCCGCGCCCTGATGCCACTGGACGCCCGCCGGGCGCGTCCATATATTCCCGTGTGAAATAGTAAGGGAACTGCCATGTCCGCCCCGCAAAGCGATACCAGGCTGGAAGGCGCACCGCTGATCCGGCCGTCCAGCACCGACCATCCGCTTTACGACAGCGTGGTCGAGGCGTGCCGCACCGTCTATGACCCGGAAATTCCGGTCAACATCTACGACCTCGGGCTGGTCTACACCATCGACATCGCCGAGGACGGCGCGGTCGGGGTCGTCATGACGCTCACGGCGCCAGGTTGTCCGGTGGCGGGCGAAATGCCCGGCTGGCTGGCGGAAGCGATCGAACCCCTGCCCGGCGTCAAGACCGTGGATGTGGAAATCACTTGGGATCCGCCTTGGGGCATGGACATGATGTCCGACGAGGCGCGGCTCGAACTCGGCTTCATGTGAACAGCGAACGCGAGAAGATGGTATCGGGGGCGAACTACCGCCCCGGCGATGCTGAACTCGTGGAAATGCGCGCCCGAGCGCAAAGCCTGATGCAGTCCTATAATGCGACGACAGTCGCCGACGGCGCAGTGCGCAAGCCGCTGCTGGCCAAACTGCTGCGCGCGATCGGACGAGGCAGTGCGATTCGGGCACCGTTTTACGTGGACTACGGCGTGCACATCACGATCGGAGCGGACGTATTCCTCAACTACGGATGCGTGCTGCTTGACGTCTGTCCGATCGAGATTGGCGACGGCACGCAGATCGGCCCGATGACGCAGATTCTGGCGGCAGATCACCCGCGCGACCCGGGGGCGCGCGCGCAGGGACTGGAATGTGGCGCGCCTGTGCGCATCGGGTCGAATGTCTGGATCGGCGGCGGGGCACTTATTCTGCCAGGGGTTCAGGTTGGCGACGACGCCATCATCGGCGCCGGATCGGTCGTCACCCGCGACGTGCCGAGCGGAAGCACATACGCCGGAAACCCCGCCAAACCCCTGCCGCGCCGCTGACGCGAACGGCTTTAACGTTTTATGTACGCTGCCGCACATTCGCGGGTCGAAAACCGTGCTGCTATGGAATTCCATAGTTTGCACAATTTTCTTGGCCCTCACGCATGCCAGCGATCGAAACGTTTTCAGCCCTTGCCATTGCACATATCGCAAGTGATTTTCTGTTGCAGACGCGGTGGATCGCGCTGAACAAGCGCGCTCTGATGCCGATGGCGGTGCATATCGGCATCGTGGGGCTGACCAGTTGGGCTGCGCTGGGGTTCGCGGCGCCGCTTGCCGTTCTGGCGCTGGCGCTGTCGCACCTTGCTATGGACGTCTCGAAGACCCGCAAGATGGCAAAGACCGGGTTCAGTTACGGGCTTGATCAGGGTGTGCATTTCGCAACTATCCTGGCCGTGGCGCTGCTGGTGCCGGACGCCTGGCACCGGGGCATCTGGGCCGGATCGGCAACGGGCCTTGGGCATTGGCTGCTAGCGTTTGGCATATTTGCGATGGGTGCGGTCTATGCCACGCGGGGCGGGCTGTTCTTCGTCGATCACCTCGTCGCACCGCGCCCATGCCCCGCATGCGCCTGGCGTGACCTTGACGGCAGGGCCCACCACGCCGCCATCGTCGAGCGGGCGGTGATCTTCGGCGGGCTGGTTGTGGCGCCGGTGCTGGCCGGTCTGCTGTGCGTTGCCCGGCTGGCTATGATAATGCGGTCGGCTCGCCCCGCACCGGACCTGGCCGGGGCGCTGGGATCGTTCTTGTGGGCGGTGATGGCGGGGCTTGGCACGCAGTTCATACTCCGTACCCTGACGGCCCTTGATGCGGCGCAGGCGGGCTATTATCCTTAGTAGCGAAAGGACACTGCCAATGTTCGGAATTCCTGGAAAACAGGCCGTCACACTGACCCCCGCCGCCGTCAAGCAGATCAGCGGGCTGATGTCGAAGAAGGACAGCAAGGGCCTTCGGCTTGGCGTTAAGAAAGGCGGCTGCGCGGGCATGGAATACACGCTCGATTACGTCTCCGAGATCGATCCGATGGACGAGGTGGTCGAACAGGACGGTGCACGCGTAATGATCGCGCCGATGGCGCAGATGTTCCTGTTCGGGACCGAGATCGATTACGAGGTGTCGCTGCTGGAAGCCGGGTTCAAGTTTCGCAATCCCAACGTGACCGAAGCCTGTGGCTGTGGCGAATCCATCAAGTTTGACGAGGCACTGACGCCGGGCACGTAACGCGCGCGGCCCTTGCACCTGCCCGCCCAAGTCGTTTTTATGCTCCCGACATGACAAGGGAGATGATCGATGCGCCGTAAACTGGCCGCGGGTAACTGGAAGATGAATGGCGGGTCGGTCGAGTTGGGCGAGATCCGCACCCTTATGGGCCGGGCCGCGACACGGCAGACCGATATGCTGATCTGTCCTCCCGCTACGCTGATCGACCGGATGAGGGCCCTTCTGGGCGATGCGCCGATGGCAGTGGGCGGGCAGGACTGTCACACCGCCACATCGGGCGCACATACCGGCGACATTTCCGCCGCGATGCTGGTGGATGCGGGCGCGTCCCACGTGATCATCGGCCACTCCGAACGGCGTCAGGACCACGGCGAGACGGATGCGACGGTGCGCGCCAAGACGACCGCGGCGTGGAATGCCGGACTGATCGCGGTGATCTGCATTGGCGAGACACTTCAGGAACGCGAGAATGGTCAGACGCTGGACGTGATCGGCGCACAACTTTCGGGTTCTATTCCTGACGAGATGACACCGGCCACGACCGTGATCGCCTATGAACCTGTCTGGGCCATCGGCACCGGTCTTACCCCGTCGTTGGAACAGATCGCCGAGGTTCACGATTTCATCCGCGACCAGCTGGGCGCACGGTTCGCCGACGGGGCGGATGGTGTTCGGCTTCTCTATGGCGGATCGGTCAAACCGTCGAACGCGGCCGACATCTTCGCCGTATCGAACGTCGATGGCGCACTGGTTGGCGGGGCGTCGTTGAAGGCAGCCGATTTCGGCGCGATCATCGATGCACTCGACGCTGCCTGACACAGCACGCCGACGGGCGCAGGAAAAAGAAAACCCGGCCGCAGCGGCCGGGTTTTGTCGTTTCGAGTGTCGCTCCGATCACATGCGGGCGGCGACGTTTTCCCAGTTCACCAGCTTTTCGAGGAAGTTGCTCAGGTACGCCGGACGCTTGTTGCGGAAGTCGATGTAGTAGGAATGCTCCCACACGTCACAGCCTAGCAGCGCCGTCTGACCGAAGCAGAGAGGGTTCACACCATTCTCCGTCTTGGTCACTTTCAGGCTGCCATCAGCGTCCTTGACCAGCCAGCACCAGCCGGAGCCGAACTGCCCCGCGCCCGCCGCGGAAAACTGCGACTTGAACTCGTCCACCGATCCGAAACTGTCGGTGATCGCTTTTTCAAGCTCGCCCGGCATACCGCCGGTGCCCGGACCCATCATTTCCCAGAACTGGGTGTGGTTCCAGTGCTGCGAGGCATTGTTGAAGATGCCGGACTGCGCAACCGCGCCCGCGTCATAGGTGCCCTTGACGATCTCTTCGACCGACTTGCCTTCCCACTGCGTGCCTTCGATCAGTTTGTTGCCGTTGTCGACATACGCCTTGTGGTGAATATCGTGATGATATTCCAGCGTTTCCTTGGACATGCCAAGATCTGCAAGCGCGTCGTGCGCATAGGGAAGGTCGGGAAGTTCGAATGCCATTTTGGCCCCCTGTCTGTTGCGTTTCGTTAGTCGCTACATGAGGGTCGCACCCCCGGAAGGTCAACCCCGATCCCCCCATTATGGATGGTGCGCGCCAGGCGTCGGCGTGCCGGACGCCGTGCGCGGAAGGCATTTGGCGAGGCCGTTGGCCGCAGTCGCATCGCCCTGCGCGATCCGGTCTTTTTCCCGGCGCGGGGATTGACTATGTCGGAGCCATGACCTTTTGGCTTCTGATCACCGCGCTGGCCGCCGCCGTCGCCGCGCTTCTGGCCGCAGCCTTGCTGCGCCACCGCCGCCTTCACCGGGAACGCGCGGATTACGACATTGCCGTTTACCGCGAACAGCTTGCCGCGGTGGACGAGGACGTGGCGCGGGGCGTGATCACGCCAGAAGCCGCAGAACGCACCCGGATCGAGGTGTCGCGCCGCATCCTTGATGCGGACCGCCAGCGTGGCAGCGACCGCGAAGGGCTGGCTCCGCAATGGGCCAATCTTGCGGCCGCGGCGATCGTCGGCGTGATCGTTCTCGGCGGCAGCGTTGGGCTGTATCTTGCGCAGGGTGCGCCCGGCTATGGCGATCTGCCGCTGAAGGAGCGTCTGGCAACCAGTGAAGAGCTGCGCAAGGCCCGCCCCGGTCAAGCCGAAGCCGAAGCGCAGGCCGCCGCGTTCCAACCCGACATTCCGCCGCCAAGCGAAGAATACGTTGCGCTGGTTGAGCGGCTGCGCAACACGGTCGCCGCGCGCCCGGAAGATGCCCGCGGGCTGGAACTTCTGGCGCGCAACGAAGCTGCCCTTGGCAATTTCAAGACCGCCTATGAAACGCAGGAACGGCTGATCGGCGTTCTGGGCGCACGGGCGGATGCCGACAATTTCGCCGATCTGGCCGATATGATGGTGCTGGCCGCCGGCGGCTATGTATCGCCCGAAGCGGAAGCCGTGCTGGGGCAGGCGCTGTCTCGCGATCCGAACAACGGTCCCGCGCGGTACTATGCCGGGCTGATGCAAGCGCAGAATGGACGTCCTGACATCGCTTTCGACATCTGGCGCAGCCTGCTCGATGCGTCGTCACCCGATGCGGCGTGGGTGCCCGCAATCCGCGCGCAGATTGACGACGTGGCGGCGCGCGCCGGACGCCGCTACCAGCTGCCGCCGCCGGGCGGAGGCCTCCGTGGCCCCTCCGCGGCCGATATCGCATCGGCGCAGGACATGGACGAGGCCGACCGCACGGCGATGATCCGCGGCATGGTCGAAGGCCTGTCTGATCGCCTCGCGTCGCAGGGCGGCACCGCGGCGGAATGGGCCCGCCTGATCACTGCGCTCGGTGTGCTTGGCGACACAGGCAACGCGCAGGCGATCTGGAGCGAGGCGCAGGGCGTATTTGCCGACGACAGCGCCGGGCTGGCCGAGGTGAATGCCGCCGCCGAACGTGCCGGACTGCGGGAATGATCACCGACGATTTGGCCGAATTCGCCGCCGCGCTGCCGGAGACGCGCGCGATCGCCGGGCTGGATTTCGGCACCAAGACGATCGGCGTCGCGGTGTCGGATCGGCTGCTGAGTGTCGCGACCCCGCTGCAGACCGTGCGGCGCGCCAAGTTCACTGTCGATGCCGCCACCCTGTCGGACCTGTTCGCGCATCGCGATATCGCAGGCATCGTGCTCGGCCTGCCGCGCAACATGGATGGCAGCGAAGGGCCGCGCTGCCAATCGACCCGCGCCTTCGCGCGCAACCTGTCACGCGTCATTGATCTGCCGGTCGCCTTTTGGGATGAGCGGTTGTCCACGGTCGCCGCCGAACGCGCCCTCCTGGAAGCGGACACGTCGCGCGCCCGGCGTGCCGATCTGATCGACCACGTGGCGGCGGGATACATCCTTCAGGGCGCGCTGGATCGCCTGAATCACATGAGGCAGCCATGACGGACCCGGTCTGGAAACGCGACGAGATCGAAAGCCCCTGCATAAATATCTGCGTGATTCATCCGCAGACCCGGCTTTGCACGGGATGTGCGCGCAGCATCGACGAAATCACAGCGTGGTCGCGAATGTCGGCGGACGATCGCCGCGCGGTCATGACAGCCCTGCCCCAGCGTGTGCCCGCGCCGACGAACCGCCGCGGCGGACGCGCGGCGCGTCAGGTTCCCAAGCTCTGATCCGGCACCCATTCACGCAGATCTTCAAAGGGCGCGGGGCGGAAATAGGCGGTCATCCGAAATCCTGACGGATCGATGGCCGGTATGTCCGCTGGCCAAGGCGCGATTCCGTGAAGGCAATGCCGGTGCAGCAGAACAGCCTCGCCCGGCGCCAGCGCGACCGGAACCCGGTCGCAGCTTGTGAACACCGCACGGCGAGCGGTCTGGTAAGTTTCGGTCAGGTCGGTGGCGGCGATCCCGTTCGCGTCCAGTCCCGCCAGCGCCTCCGCAAAGGCCGCGCCAAGCACCCGGTGACTACCGTTCCATACGACGAGCGGGCCTTGCCCGGTGCCGCCAGCCGTCAGCCCGATCCCCAGGATGAAGCCATGCGCCTCGCGCAGGTGGCGCCGACGCGCGGGACCGCAGGGCAGCAGCCCGTCCACGTGCGCCGCGTCCCGCTCCAGCCTGTAGCGGAAGGCTGCAGCGCTGTCTTCGGGTCCGTGACGCGGATAACCGGGACGCAAAACCGAAACCTGCGCTGGGTGTAGCGCCGCCGGTGCGCGACCCAGATGTGCCCACGCCAAGCGCAGTGCCTCTTCAGGCGGCGGCGTGCCGTCCGGCAGGTGGCCGGCGGGTCCGTTCGGGAGAAGATCAAGCCCGACGCACCATGTGGCGCCGCAGCGCCACTGATCGGCTTGAACGCCGGACAGCGCCGCCCGTGCCAGCGACAGCGCTCCGGCGGCCCAGGATCGCGCTCCCGCATCGGCGGGAACGCGGCACCAGCCGTCATGGGCCAGCTGCGCGCCGGTTTCCGGCCCGGTCACTCCGCGGCGCTCGAGTGCGGCGCTGCGATGAAGTCCAGCGCCTGCGCAATCACCGCTCCTGTCGCACCAGGCCTCACCGCGGCCTGCGACAGGTGCCGACGCCAGCCCCGCGCTCCGGCCCGCCCCGCGAACAGACCCAGCATGTGCCGCGTCACCGAATGCGCGCGCCCTCCCCCAGCGACGTGGGCATCGACATAGGGGATCATCGCCCGTGCCACCTGCACAGGGTCAGCCGGCGGGCGGCTGTCGCCCCAGATCGCGACATCGGCCCCGGCAAGGATGTCGGCGGGTGCGTGGTAAGCGGCGCGCCCGATCATCACCCCGTCCATGCCCGCATCCAGAAGGTCCCGCGCCTGCGCCAGCGACGTGATCCCACCGTTGATCGACAGGTGCATGTCCGGGAAGGCCCGCTTCATCGCAAGAACGAGGTCGTACTCCAACGGCGGGACATCGCGGTTCTGCTTTGGGCTGAGCCCATCTAGCCACGCCATCCGCGCATGGATTATCGCGCGCGAAACTCCGGCATCTCGGATCGCTCCGAGGAAGCGTGGAAGCACCTCTGCGGGCACCTGGTCATCCACGCCGATGCGGCACTTCACGGTGATCTCGGCATCGGTCGCCGCGGCCATCGCGGCAAGGCACTCCGCCACAAGCGACGGCTGCTTCATGAGAACCGCCCCAAAGCAACCCGATTTTACGCGGTCCGACGGACAGCCGACATTCAGGTTGATCTCGCGGTACCCCGCCTGCCCACCAAGCCGCGCGGCCTCGGCCAGTTCCGCAGGATCGGACCCGCCAAGTTGCAGCGCGACCGGATGTTCGGCAGGATCGTGCGCCAGCAGCTGCCTCGCACCGCCCCGCACCAGCGCCGGCGCCGTCACCATTTCCGTGTAAAGAAGGGCATTGCGCGACAGAAGTCGGTGAAAATACCGGCAGTGCCGGTCGGTCCAGTCCATCATCGGCGCAACGGACAGGCGGGCAGTATCAACCATGCTGCGAATCGCTTGTTTCACTCGCTTATCCTCCGTCGATGGCGGCTTCGATCTGTGACCATTCGCAGCGATTTGCGACTATTTCGGCTGCCGGTGCTACAATTGTAGCACCGAAGAAACGTCTTGTAGCACCGGCGCACTCAGACGTCACGCACCACCCGAGTGAGCGCAACCCAAGTTTCCCCGCTCCGAAGTTTCCGGGCCAAACAAGTCGAACCCATCGTCCTTCTCACACGGCGTTGTTTCAGAACTATCGTCGTGAAGGATTCACTTCGTGAATCCGTGCCGATAGACGCACTGCATGAGCAAGCCATCACCCGCCCGCTATCGCACGACGAACTGGTCCAGCTACAACGCATCGTTGCGGAAGCGAGGATCGCTGCTGATCTGGGTCGACAAGGACATGACCTGGCGCGCGCCGCGTGGCGGTCGGCCTGGGCGCCCGCCGACCTT
>NZ_QGKU01000001.1 GCF_003172915.1 Meridianimarinicoccus roseus | reverse complement strand
AGCGCAGCGCGCGGCCGGCGGTGACGCTGGCGGCCATCGCCGGTCTTCGGAGAAGGTTCGGGTTGCGAAACCTGGAACCGAACCGGAGACGACGATGACCGACGATAGAATGACCCTGATGGAGCTGGTGGAGAAGTCCGCCGACGAGGATCTCGTCCGCGACATGCTCGCCTATGCCGCCGAGCGGCTGATGGAGATGGAGGTCGAGGCTGCGACGGGCGCGCCAAAAGGAACGCGCACACCGGCGCGCACCACGCAGCGCAATGGATACCGCGAGAGAGGCTGGGAGACCCGCGCCGGCCGGATCGACCTGGCGATCCCGAAGCTGCGCAAGGGCAGCTACTTCCCGAGCTTTCTCGAACCGCGCAGGACGGCGGAGAAGGCCCTCGTGGCCGTCATCCAGGAAGCCTATGTGCACGGCGTCTCGACGCGCGCCGTGGACGATCTGGTGCGTGCCATGGGCGGGAGTGGCGTGTCTAAGAGCCAGGTGAGTCGGCTCTGCGCCGAGATCGACGAGCGCGTGCTGGCATTCCTCACCCGGCCTCTCGAGGGCGCCTGGCCCTATCTCTGGCTCGATGCAACCTACATCCGGGTGCGCGAGAACGGCCGGATCATCAGCCGTGCCGTAATAATCGCGGTGGCGGTCAACGGGGACGGCCGACGCGAGGTGCTCGGCGTCGCCACCGGCCCCTCCGAGGCGGAGACGTTCTGGACTGGCTTCCTGCGCTCTCTCGCCGATCGCGGCCTGCGCGGCGTGAAGCTCGTCGTGGCCGACGATCACAAGGGGCTCAGGGCCGCAGCCCGCCGAGTGTTCGATGCGACCCACCAACGGTGTCGCGTGCACTGGCTCAGAAACGCGCTCGCCCATGCCCCGGCCAAGAGCCGCACCGCCGTGGCCGCAATGCTCAAGACGATCTTCGCCCAGGAGACCAAGGCCGAGGCGGAGACCCAGTGGGACGCCATCGCCGACGCCCTCCGTGAGAAGAATGACCGGCTCGGCGCCATGATGGACGCCTCCCGCGACGACGTGCTCGCCTACATGGACTTCCCCAGGGAGCACTGGGCGCAGATCAGCTCGACCAACCCGCTTGAGCGCGTCAACAAGGAGATCAAGCGCCGTTCCAATGTCGTCGGGATCTTTCCGAACGACGCGGCCATCATCCGTCTGGTCGGCGCGCTGATGATCGAAACCAACGACGAGTGGGCCGTCGCGCGCCGTTACATGGGGCTGGAGTCGCTGGCCCGCATCACCGATACTCACAACGTCAGACTGCCCGCCGTGGCGACCTGACCAACTCGAGCCTCTCCGAAGGCCGGCCCTCTTACACCACGCCGCGGGGCACTACCGCTGTCGTCGAGGCGCGCTCGTAGTGAGGCATATGCAATTCTGCCTGCCAGGCGCGCAGCTGTGCCCTTCGCCAGAGCATTGGCTTTTTCCGTAGCGGGATAGGATCGGGAAAGCTCGCATCCGGTTTCGCCAAGCCGCGTCGCGTGGCGGAGCGCGGCGACTCTCCCAGGATGCCTGCGACGTCGTCCGCCGTGCAGTGTGGCAGCTTCAGTTCGTCCCAGCGCGATCGTGGAGGCTGCGCGAGACCGTCGGCTGCCCAATGGAAGACCACGCATAGCGGCCGCCGACGTTGCGGATGCCGATTTTCCGCGCGAGCGCACGGGCAGCCCTGGCCGAAGGCAGTCTCCAATACGTAGCTAGCTCTTAGGCGCTCGCCGAACCTTTGTCCTTGCTGTCGGTCTTCATGTACGAGCCTCATTCTGGGAAGGAAATCGGATCACGAACGACCGGACGGAAATGGCCGTGGCAGGTCCAAAAGTGCGTTCGGTCTGCGCGGCCTCACAAACCGCTTGAAGCGTTCGAGGGCGCTTTTTCTGGAGGAGAAATTGACCAGATCTGGCCCAAACTCGGTTCCGTTCAGTGCCTCTCAGCGCCACTTGAGCCGATTTTCGGGTATGGTAAGGTTTTTCAGGAGAAGGGCAGAATCGCCTTGTAATCCCTATGTTTGCTTGGCTATACGCGTCGGTGGAGACGTGGCCGAGTGGTCGAAGGCGCTCCCCTGCTAAGGGAGTAGGCCCGAAAGGGTCTCGTGGGTTCGAATCCCATCGTCTCCGCCACCTTACCCTTCGATCATCCTGATTTAGTTTGGTTTTCTCTGGAGCGCCGGTCGTTGGGTAGCAAATGGGGTAACAAACGGCGTTTGCGGCCCGTTTGAGGCCCGTCCGGCACGGATGTTCTGGTAGCCTATCAGACTCACCGCGCCGAGGGGTGTGGTGTTCGTGGCGCGGCGGTTTGGTGGTTCTGCTGACCTTCCCCCGCGATTAGGGCCGGTTTGATTTGGAATCTTCCGGTTGGTTTTGAGTGTTGAGCGGCAGCGTGGAGACCGCAAGCGTCTCAAGCGCTGGCGCGGTTGTTTTCATCAGGAACTCCGTTGGGGACAGGTATCCGAGCGCCGAATGAGGGCGCTTGGTATTGTAGTGATGGCGCCATCGCCCGATTTCCTCGCGGGCGTCGGCAAGGCTCATGAACCAGTGCGCGTTCAGGCATTCGGTCTTAGGTAGCAGGTGCACCAAAACGCCTGCCGCAGTCGATACTTGAGAACATAGTGTGAACAGGCGCTATGTGGCGAGGCAATCATGGCTCAGCGTTTCGTGCTCTCGGCGGCTGCACGAACTCTCTCGCTGAAGGCGATCTATTGGGACCTGCTCGATCCCGACTTTGACATGCGCCGGATCAATCATTCCGAGGCCTACAGCCGCGATGGCGCGCACACCAATCTGGCCGAGAGCTTCTTCTCGCGGCTCAGGCGCATGACTGGCGGCCAGCATCTCCGGGTCGAGGGACGCTGTCTTGATGCCTATGCCGCCCACGCCGCCTGACTCGAGAACCACCGGTTGGAAAGTAACGGAACTTCGGCGGATCGCCTGATCGGAGGAGCGCTGTGCAGCGCCGGTCAGTCGAGCCTGGAAGGGCTACTGGCAACGACGCGCAGCGTGACAGCGTCGCCAGCTCTCCAGATGCACATGCCTTGTCGCTTCTCCACCATGCGCACAAGCTTGCGGCGCTTGGCGTGACGCAGAGCCTGGACGACCTTGAAGACCACGGAGTTCCGCAGCGCCGCGTCCGTGATCTCGAGATCGCGCTAGATCATCACCCGTTCGGCCAGCTCCCGCGTCGTCATCTCCACGCCATCGCCGAGGTGATGCACGCAGATCTCGGCGATCTCGCCCTTCTTGAAGAACCCGTGGCTCACGATGTAGCGCGCACGCTGGCGCTCTGGGGCCGCGAACAGCTCCATGGTCGCGTTCAAATGGGCGAGGTCGTGCTCGGCATGCGCGATCTGGGCCTCGCACGCCTTGATTTGCCCGAGGATCTCCGCGCGCTTCTGCTTCAATGTCTGGACGATCAGGGGGTCACTCATGTCCCCGATTGCACTCTACACCGCCGTTCCGGTCCATCCGGCAACTTGGTGCATCTGCTACCTAAGACCGGAGCAGCTCGTCTCGCAAGCTGCCGTTGAACGACTCAATGAACGCGTTCTGTTGCGGCTTGCCAGGCTCGATGAACCGCAGGTGCACACCGGTCCGCTCGGACCAGTCAAACATGGCCTTGCTGGTGCCCTCAGGCCCGTTGTCGAGAATGATCTCTTCCGGAAGGGTAGTGCCCCGCGGCGTGGTGTAAGAGGGCCGGCCTTCGGAGAGGCTCGAGTTGGTCAGGTCGCCACGGCGGGCAGTCTGACGTTGTGAGTATCGGTGATGCGGGCCAGCGACTCCAGCCCCATGTAACGGCGCGCGACGGCCCACTCGTCGTTGGTTTCGATCATCAGCGCGCCGACCAGACGGATGATGGCCGCGTCGTTCGGAAAGATCCCGACGACATTGGAACGGCGCTTGATCTCCTTGTTGACGCGCTCAAGCGGGTTGGTCGAGCTGATCTGCGCCCAGTGCTCCCTGGGGAAGTCCATGTAGGCGAGCACGTCGTCGCGGGAGGCGTCCATCATGGCGCCGAGCCGGTCATTCTTCTCACGGAGGGCGTCGGCGATGGCGTCCCACTGGGTCTCCGCCTCGGCCTTGGTCTCCTGGGCGAAGATCGTCTTGAGCATTGCGGCCACGGCGGTGCGGCTCTTGGCCGGGGCATGGGCGAGCGCGTTTCTGAGCCAGTGCACGCGACACCGTTGGTGGGTCGCATCGAACACTCGGCGGGCTGCGGCCCTGAGCCCCTTGTGATCGTCGGCCACGACGAGCTTCACGCCGCGCAGGCCGCGATCGGCGAGAGAGCGCAGGAAGCCAGTCCAGAACGTCTCCGCCTCGGAGGGGCCGGTGGCGACGCCGAGCACCTCGCGTCGGCCGTCCCCGTTGACCGCCACCGCGATTATTACGGCACGGCTGATGATCCGGCCGTTCTCGCGCACCCGGATGTAGGTTGCATCGAGCCAGAGATAGGGCCAGGCGCCCTCGAGAGGCCGGGTGAGGAATGCCAGCACGCGCTCGTCGATCTCGGCGCAGAGCCGACTCACCTGGCTCTTAGACACGCCACTCCCGCCCATGGCACGCACCAGATCGTCCACGGCGCGCGTCGAGACGCCGTGCACATAGGCTTCCTGGATGACGGCCACGAGGGCCTTCTCCGCCGTCCTGCGCGGTTCGAGAAAGCTCGGGAAGTAGCTGCCCTTGCGCAGCTTCGGGATCGCCAGGTCGATCCGGCCGGCGCGGGTCTCCCAGCCTCTCTCGCGGTATCCATTGCGCTGCGTGGTGCGCGCCGGTGTGCGCGTTCCTTTTGGCGCGCCCGTCGCAGCCTCGACCTCCATCTCCATCAGCCGCTCGGCGGCATAGGCGAGCATGTCGCGGACGAGATCCTCGTCGGCGGACTTCTCCACCAGCTCCATCAGGGTCATTCTATCGTCGGTCATCGTCGTCTCCGGTTCGGTTCCAGGTTTCGCAACCCGAACCTTCTCCGAAGACCGGCGATGGCCGCCAGCGTCACCGCCGGCCGCGCGCTGCGCT